>JAIPJY010000012.1 GCA_021733925.1 Prosthecobacter sp.
CCCCATGAACTGGGTGGAGGCATCGAGAGCAGACATGGGGGCTTGCGGGAGCACTGCCTGCGTGCGGCGGAATGGCGGGCAGGCGCTGCTGGCGGACGCGGCGTGCGAAGGGCGCGCTGGGTTTGCTGCCCGGAGGGTGTCGGCCAGTACCAGGGAAGCCTCGCCGAGGCTTCCTCCTTCGCTCTGCCCATTCTTCGCTAAAGCTACGAAGGGCAAGCTGAGCTTCGGAGGACACGCGGCATCCCTTCTATGATACGGAAGGCCGTTGGCCTTCAAGACAGGAGAGCGGCTCCGCAGGTGAAATGATCCCAGTTAGAGCGGCTGATTCGATCCGGGGACAGACCTGTTTTCAATTGATCGTGGTATTGGCCCTACGTGCTTCGAAGGACACGCGGGCTGTCGCCACACCCATCTGCGGGCATGCATGAAACTCGCCGCTGTTCGGAAAGGACTGTGATCTCCTATGATTCGAAAAACAAAAAGGCCCGGCAGCGTGGGCTGCCGGGCCTGGGTGGGTGGAAACGGGTTTATTCGCGATCCACGGAGTATTTGCCTGCGCCGGTGAAGAGGAGGGTCACGTAGGCGATGAGATAGACCATGGCGAGTTCGCCTGATTTGATTCCACTGGCAGCCACATCAACCAACGCTGACTTGTGGAAAAAGAAAAAGGCGGTTCCCATGGTGATGGCCAGCATCAGCGCCGCGAAACGAGTGAACAGGCCGGCGATCAGCAAGGCAGAGCAGACGACCTCCGCAAAGATGGCCAGACCGAGATTCACATTGCCGGGAATCCCTGGCAAAATGGCAAATTTCTCCGCCATGGTGGAGAAGTTCAAAAGCTTGCCGCGACCATGCAGCATCAGCATGGAAAAACCGAGGGCGACACGGAGGATGAGCAGGCCGTAGTCGGGAGACTTTGGGAGGAAGGATAGTTTCAGGAGCTTGAGCATGAGTGTGTTGGGTTCGGGTTAAATGGGGATTTAGTGGAGCATGGTCATGCCCGGTGCCCGGCGACAAGCCTAAAATTTAACCTGTGAATGCAGAGGACGGGGGCTGGTGGTGCAAGGGGCGGCTCTGGGTGGCAGGCTCACCAGAACGGGCTGAAGCCCGAACTACGTACTCAGAGGTCGCCCGAGGAAGGTCATCGCGGAGGCGTTGCGGCGGGTTGTGTCACCGCTACGCGGTTCCACGAATGTCCGCGCGCGTGCTGCCGCACGAACCGTGGGTTGGCACCCACGGCTACGGTTATGTCAGCGCTACGCGCTTGATGAGAGAGCAGCCCAGACGGCGGGGGCGGGATGCGTCAGGGGCGCTACGCGGTGTCACGATCCCGGCACGAATACGGGTGCCAGCTTTGGTTGGGGGAGGATCGTGGGGGATGGGCGGGTGGGGGCGCGCTGGGCTCATCTCGCGGAGCGAGATGGCTACTGTACGAGATGGCTACTGCAGGGCGGACATCATTTCTTTGAGCTTGGCGAGTTTCTCCTGCCAGTCGGTTTTGCGCTGCTGGTGCTCGTCGAGCACTTTTTGCGGGACCTTGGAGGTGAACTTTTCGTCGGCGAGCTTGGCGGTGACTTTTTCGAGTTCGGATTCGACTTTGGCGACTTCTTTGCCGATGCGGGCGCGCTCGGCTTCGACGTCGATGAGGCCATCGAGGGGGAGGAAGAGGGTGCCTAGCGGGGTGAGGGCGCTGGGGGTGCCTTGGGTGGGAGCGAAGGCGGCATCGACATCGAGGGGCTCGGCATTGAGGAGGATGCGGAGGACTTCGATCTCGTGGGCGGGGAGTTCCTGAGCGGGCTTGAGGACGAAGCGGACGCGCTTGTTGATGTTGAAGGTGCTCTTGAGGTTGCGGCCCAAGTTGACGGCTTCGTATTTGTCGTTGGCGGTCTTTTCGTCTTCGGGGAGTATGCCGAAGTAGGCGAGTTCATCGGCATCGAGCGGCTTGGGCCATTTGGCGAACATGATGCTGTTGCCGCCCTGGTCTGCGGGGAGGTCGGCGTTGAAGGCCATGCCGTGCCAGAGCTCTTCGGTGATGAAGGGCATGAAGGGATGGAAGAGGCGCAGCGTGTTGCTGAGGACGAAGTCGATGACGGCGAGCGTGTTGGCCTTGCGCTTGTCGTCGGTGCCTTGGAGCACGGCTTTGCTGGCCTCGATGTACCAGTCGCAGTACTCGCTCCAGAAGAAGCGGTAGAGGGTGGCGGTGGCGTCGCTGAAGCGGTAGTCTTCGAGGGCGGCGGTGACTTCGGCGATGGCGGTGTTAAGGCGGAGGAGGATCCACTTGTCGTCGCTGCTGAGGAGCGCGGCGCTGATCTCGGTTTCAGTTTCGCCACCTTGCATCTGGCGGAAGCGCGCGGCGTTCCAGAGCTTGGTGCAGAAGTTGCGGCCGAGCTCGACGTTCTTTTCGTCGAAGGCGATGTCCTGGCCCAGAGGGGCGCTGCGCATGATGCCGAAGCGCAGGGCGTCGGCGCTGAAGCTGGCGATGAGCTCCAGAGGGTCGGGGGAATTGCCGAGGGACTTGGACATTTTGCGACCTTGTTTGTCGCGGATGATGCCGGTGAAATAGACGTTCTTGAAGGGGAGCTCGCCCATCCACTCGAAGCCGGCCATGATCATGCGGGCGACCCAGAAGAAGATGATATCCGGACCGGTGACGAGATCGGTGGTGGGGTAGAAGGCTTTGAGCGTGGAAGTCTTTTCCGGCCAGCCCATGGTGGCGAAGGGCCAGAGCCAGGAGGAGAACCAGGTGTCGAGGACGTCGGGGTCTTGGGTGAAGCCGAGTTCCTTTAGCTTTGCCGCCTCTTGTTCTGAATCAGTAGCCACCGTTAGGAACACCAAGTCTTCGTCAGCAGTTGGTTTTGGACTTAGAAATGACTCATGCCCTTCTAGCATCGAGAACGATGCAGTGGAACCGATCACTTCGTCGTTCTCATCACACCGAATGCTTGTGTATTTTGGCTGTATAGCTTGAAGTTCTTGGCCGGACAAGACCTTGCTCCACACTGGAATGCGGTGGCCCCACCAGACCTGGCGGCTGATGCACCAGTCTTGGATGCCGGTCATCCAATGGTCGTAGGTTTTGGCCCAGCGGTCGGGGTGGAATTTCATCTCGCCATTGGCGACGACGTCCTGGGATGCTTTGACGCTGGGGTATTTGAGGAACCACTGTTCGCTGAGGCGTGACTCGATGGGGACGTCGGCGCGCTCGGAGTAGCCGAGGTTGTTTTGATAGGGCTCTTCTTTGACGAGGCTGCCGATTTCGGTGAGGAGTTCGGCGGCGCGTTTACGGGCGGCGAAGCGCTCCATGCCGGCGAGGTCTTTGCCGGCGAGGTCATTGAGCACGCCGTTCGGGTGCATGACGTCGATGACGGGCAGGCTGTGGCGCTGGCCGATTTCGAAGTCGGCCTTGTCGTGGGCGGGGGTGACTTTGAGGACGCCGGTGCCGAAGGTGAAATCGACGTGCTCATCACCGATGATGGGGAGGAGTTCCTGATTTTCGACGGGGAGCGGACGGCGGACGTGCTTGCCGATGAGGTGGGTGTAGCGCTCGTCCTTCGGGTTCACGGCGATGGCGGTGTCGCCAGGGATGACTTCGGGGCGGGTGGTGGCGATGGTGAGCCAGGTGCCGGGTTCTTCGACCACTTCGACTTTGAAGTGATACATGATGGCGTTCTGCGGCTTCATGACGACCTCTTCATCGCTGAGCGCGGTGAGGGAGGAGGGGCACCAGTTGACCATGCGTTTGCCACGGTAGATCTGGCCTTTTTTGTAGAGGTCCACGAACACGCGCATGACGCAGGCGTTGTAGTCGGGATCGAAGGTGAAGCGCTCGCGGCTCCAGTCGCAGGAGGCGCCGAGTTTCTTGAGCTGATCGATGATGATGCCGCCGTGCTTTTCCTTCCATTCCCAGATTTTGGCGACGAGGGCTTCGCGGCCGAGGTCGTCGCGATGCTTGATGACGCCCTGTTTTTTGAGGGTCTTTTCGACGACGTTTTGGGTGGCGATGCCGGCGTGGTCGGTGCCGGGGAGCCAGAGGACTTCTTTCCCGAGCATGCGGGCGCGACGAGCGAGGATGTCCTGGATGGTGTTGTTCAGGACGTGGCCGAGCGTGAGGATGCCGGTGACGTTGGGCGGGGGGATGACGATGGAGTAGGCCGGGCGGGTCTCGCTCACGCGAGCGGGGTCGGCTTCAAAGCATTTGTCGTCCAGCCAGCGCTGATACCAGCGGGCTTCGACTTCCGCGGGTGTGTAGGTCTTGTCGAGTTCGGGCATAAAGGGCGGCCAAGATGGGGGAAAGCGGCCGCTTTGCAAATGGGGAGGCGTTTCTATTGAGGCCCGCACACAGGGGTGACATCACTCCATTACGTGCACGGGGCCAAGGGATGGAACTCTGTCCATCTGCGCTGCGATCGCTCGGCAACCGTCAATGCAATCTGTGCAAGGGCGTCGTGGCTATGCGCGATTGAGGATTGATGAACAAGGATTGTTGATTTTTGAGGTGTCGATCCTGTGTTTTAGGCAGCGTGGCCTGGCAGGATGCCAATTCTCCTTGGGTCACCGATCAGCGCATGGGCATGGAGAGGGGGCCGACGGGGGGCATTTCGGGGCGGGGGTCGCGGATGTTGTCGGGAACTGTGTGGGTGAGGCGGGCCTCTTCCTCCATTTCACGCTCGGTTTTGGGGGGAGATTTGTCCTCAAGGACGGCGCAGCCTGTGAAAAGGACTGCAGTGAGGAGGAGAATGACGGAGTGTGCTGGGTTCATGGCTGCAGGCTTGGTTGGGATGGATGCTGACTTTGACTTAGATCACTTGGGGAGCCTGGCGTTCAGATCCTCGACGTACTTGCGGTCCTCGTCGCTCAGACGATCCAGGGGGACCTCGACGGGTTTTTGGCTCACCAGCAGGCGGATTTTGCCCTCGCGGATGAGGGTGGGTTTGTCGGGCATTTTGGGAGGCGGAGCTTTGTTCACGGCTTCGCGGGCGGCGGCGGGATTGGCGGCGTCAAATTCGATGACGGACTCTTCAAAGATGATGATGGTGCCGAGCAGTGACCTGCCATCGGTGCTCTTCCACTGCCGTGGATCCCCGAGCCGGAAGTAGGAGGTCAGCTTGGTCTTGGTCGGTGGCGCGGGCTGGGCGGTGTTGTTAACGCTGACTCCGGTGTTGCCACCGCTGCCATTGATGGTGCGGGTGTCAAATTTCTTGCCGGTGGCCGGCAGAACCACCTGCGCGCTGAGTGGCGATGCCACCGCGAGGAGGATGAGCCAAGCTTTCATGCCCGGAGGCTAGCATGGGCGGGTGGCGAGGTGCAACAGGGCTCTTTCGGAATTAGTGGCTGCGAATGGGCGTTTGATCGCGGCGGAGGGGCGTTCAGGCGCTGCTGGTGGACGCGGTGTGCAAAGGGGGCTCTGGATTTGCTTCCCATGCGGCTGTGTCCTGTACCAGGGTAGCCTCGCCGAGGCTCGGCAACCCTTCGCTATGGTGCGTAACCCCTTTGGGGTTGGCGGCTTTTCGAGCGGTCTGCTCGGAGCGAGATCGAATGCTGCATTCACAAGTGTTCCTCCAGTTATTCTGATGCATCAGGGACGCACGTCCAGAGCCGACAAAATGTCGGCGCTCCCAGTGCAGAGTGCTCAACCCACAAAACAGATGACCCAAAGCAATGAAGACCTGCCACTTTCCTGAGCACCAGCCAGTTTAACAAGCGAATGGCGATTATGCGTCCAGCACGGCGTAGTCGATGGCCTTCAAGCGGGGCTGCTTGGGCCCCATGCGTGGGACGCAGGCGAGGAGGGCCTTGGTGTAGGGGTGCTGGGGATTGCGGAGGACTTCATCGACTAGGCCGGTTTCAACGATCTCGCCACGGAACATGACGGCGACGCGGTCCACGACGCTGCGGATGATGCCGAGATTGTGGGTGATGAGGATGATGGACATGTCGAGATCCCGGCGGAGCTGGGCGAGGAGGTCCATGATCTGTTTTTGAATGGTGACGTCGAGCGCGGTGGTGGGCTCGTCGGCGATGAGGAGCTTGGGCTGGGTGCAGAGGGCCATGGCGATCATGACGCGCTGCTGCATGCCGCCGCTGAGCTCGTGGGCGTAGGCGTGGAGGCGCTTGCGGGAATCGACGATGCCGACTTTGTCGAGCCACTTGACGATTTCGTCGTCGCGTCCGGCCTTGGGGACATCGGGGCGATGGAGGGCGAGGGCTTCGGCGATCTGGGTGCGGATGGTGAGGACGGGATTGAGTGAGGTGGTGGGCTCCTGAAAGATGTAGGCGATCTCCTTGCCACGGATGGCGCGCAGCTCGTGCTCTTTCATTTCGAGGATTTCGTGGCCGTTGAGCGACATCTGCCGTGCGGTGATTTTGGCGGGTGGCTCGGGGAGCAGGCGGGCGAAGGAGAGGGCGGTGGCGCTTTTGCCGCTGCCGCTTTCACCGACGAGGGCGATGGACTCGCCGCGCTTGAGTTCGAGGCTGATGCCTTTGACAGCTTTCACGGGATCGCCGTCGTGGCGGCTGAACTCGATCTGCAAATCGCGGATGCAGAGCAGCGGGATGTCTTGGGGGGAAGTGGCTTCGGCGGACATGGGCTCAGGAAAGTCGAGGTTGTACGATGCGGCTGAGTTGGAGCAAACACAAGGCGGCAAGCGCGATGATGCCGCCGGATTGCAACAGTGCGGTGGGATCTGCCAGCGTCTGCGCGGCGTCCTGTGTCGAGGAAATCACCATCGGGCGGTAAACTTTGGCGAAGGGTCCGCTCAAGGCTTCGATCAGCCGGGGCAGCAAGGCACAGGCTGCGGCCATGGCGAGCAGAGTCTGCGCCAATGCGGTGCAAAGCCAGGCTGTTACCAGACGGTAGAGGACGGATGAGATGTGAGCGCGCCAGATCATGGAATCCGTGGCACCGCACACCCGGGCGGCAGCGATGGGCAGCGATGCCTCGATGTGGTTCCAGGCCTGATGCCAGCCAGCGCAGCCCGAGACGAGGACAGCCATCCAGAGAATGATCCATGTTATGAATGTCGCGGGAAGGAGCGCCAATGCTCCAAGCGCCCAGAACAGCCACGGCTGCCATGCCAGCGTGGCCACAAAGCCAGGGGCGGATTTTAGCCTGCCCGGCAGCAGTTGCAGACATGTGCACAGGAGGGCCAGCATGGCTCCGCCGCTGGCGAATCCGAGGGCGATGCCGGGGGCGTCACCGGCGCGGAGGCTTTGTGCCATCCAATCTCCCCAGCCCATGAAATGCAGCGCGTCTTCGATGATGATGAGGCAGACCGGCGCAATGAGGCACAGCGACTGCAGGCGCACGCGCAGGAGTGGCAGCAACTGACGGAGATGATGGAGCCAAAGCCGCGATGCTTGGGGCACTCCGCGTGCGCGCAGGGAGAAATCGAGATCTGAAACCGACCTGCCATCCACGATGACCGCGTGAATCATTTCGCCACACAGCGAGAGGGCGAGAACAAGCGCCGGGGCTAGAAACTCCCAAAGCGTATGCGCGAGGAGCACCCGCCAGGAGTCCTGGCTGTTTGGGAACTGCGCCGGCATGAGCGATTCAACGGCCCAGCCCAGCCGGCCAATCCAGCCGCCAATGAAGCCCCACACCAGGACCACCACCGGCACACAGGCGAGCGCACGACCCAGCAGGGCGATAAAGCGCTCCATTCGAGGGCCCATCTGACGGGCGCGCAGTCCTACGATGACTCCGAGGCATAGCGCGAGCAGCAGCCCAATGACGAGCACGATCAGGCTGGAGCCACAACGCAGCCAGAAGTCCGGCCCGGGTGCCGTCACCTTCCAAGCGTGATGCCGGGAGAACAACAGCACCCCGGCGGCGATGATGCCGCCGAGCAGCAGGCGCAATGAGAGCCACCGTGGAGGCAATGAGAAGGGCTGCAGGCTCGTCATTCCTGAGTACGCAGTTGAAGTTGGAAAAGGGGGGCGGTCGGTGTGAGTTTCGGCGGACCCGTGAGGGTGTGCAGCGTCCAGTTGGAAACCGGACCCCGAGCGGATCGCTTTTCATGCAAGGTCGGCATGGCTGCGGCTTCGTCATGCGTGGTGAACAAGGTGAGCATGGGATGCTGGGGGAGGAGGCGGGACTCCAGCTCGCGCACGCGTCTGGGCACCTGCTCGGGATCATACTCTGCAGCCAGCGCTTCAAGAATAAGATCGGTCTGCGGATCAGAAATGCCGCAGAAATTGCTGCCGCCCGTTTTGGCCTGCGAAGAATGCCACCAGGGCAGCTGGTCCCATGAAACTTCGAAGCGCTGGTCCAGCAGCACGGCGTCAAACCGGTGCTCATGCAGACGCTGCGCAAGAGCCTGCGAGTCAGTGGCCAGTTCGATCTTCACCTCGGCTCCAAGCTTGCGCCACTGCGCCACGAGCAGCTCCGCGGTGCGAGTGTGCAGCGCATCGCCGCCGGGAACGAGCAGAGTGAATTGAAACGAACGCTCCGGACTGCGCGCAATCCCTTTGTCATCACGCGGCCATCCGGCCTCGGTGAGGATTTTCCGCGCCTGCTCCAACTGAAACGGCTGGCTCTTCGCGAGGGTGCTGAACCACAGATCAGGAGCGAAGAGGCTGGCATCCGCGTGCCCGAGACGCCCCGGCAGTGCGTGGATGAGTTCATCTTTGTCCGTGGCCAGAGTCAGAGCTTCACGGCAGCGCTCGTGCTTCAAAACGTCATGGCGGGTGTTCCAGAGCACGACCAGGCGCTGCCGTGGGGGAGTGAAGCGCAGCCGCTCCAGCTGGGTGCGATCCGCCGCAGGCCAAACGAGATCCACGGCATGGGTGCGCATGCCAATCTGGGTCATCAACGGCGAGGCGGCGAAATTAAACAGGAAACCCGGCATCTCCTTGTCCTTCTTATAGGGTGCCAGCAGCAGCGAACGGGGGTCTCGTGAGACGATGCGGTGGGTTCCAGCCCCAGGCGGTGCATGGTGTACAAAATCAGACTCCTGAGCTGCGGGATGAGCGCGCAGCCACTTAGCGGGCAGCATGGGCAGATTCACAAACACGCAGAGTGCCGTGCCCTGGCGTCGGCGAAAGGACACATGCAGGCGGGCGCCCTTGTTCTGCGACTCCATGGTCTGGATGTTGCTGAGCGCCTCACGATTCGGCAGCGGCCAGTCGTTGCCCCGCAGAAATTCGAGTGTTGCTTTGGCATCTGCCGCCGTCGCAGGCGTACCATCATGCCAGTGCATGCCGGGGCGGATGTCGAGATCGAGTACCGGCTCGCTCAAGGCACCGACTTCAGCCATCGGGTTGATGGAGGCCGGTTCGTCCCTGCTGATGTCCAAGAAGCGATGCAGGTCTTCGAGCAGGCGCTGTGAATCTCCCGCCACCACGATCTCACAGGCGTTTGCCCCATCGAACCAGACGCGCTGAATTTGCACCGCCAGCTTGGACCCTGCCATGAACCGGTCCCAGGACTGGCGCAGCGGTTTGTGGCTTTCAATGCGCCAGTATACGACGGGCTTGAGATTCAGCCCAGCGACGATTTCGAAGGCCTGGCGGACGCCTTCGGCGTTGGGCTCGTTGAAACTCATCAGCAGGCGATTTTCCATGACTCGCACTGAATCGAGATGCCACTCGGTCCAGCGGTTGTTTTGACCGATCTGGGCATGAAGCAGCTCCTGCGCATGCTTGGCGGCAGCTTCATCCGCAAACCAGCAGGTCACGTCCTGCGTCCAGCGCCAAAACTCCGCCAGTCCAGACTGCAGTGTGCCATCTGCCCCCAGCCGGATCAGCGGTTCATGCACCAGATCCGAGATTTCCTGCTCAACTTCGGTCGCCGGAAGAAAGGGATTCAGCACCGGCTCATTCTGCGACAGCATCACCACCACACCGCCGGTACGATCTATGCGGCTCTGTCTGGACTCATGCACCGCCCACGCAGCCACCGCTGCAACGAGCAACGGAAAACCAATGATAAACGTGCGGGCCAAAATCATGCGCAGTACAAAGCTAGAGCGTGCGCCCCAAGACGGCAAGACATCGCTAGATGCCGCTCATAATACCGTCATCTGTGACATGGATGCGCTCGGCAGCGGGCACTTTTGGCAGCGCTGGCATGCGCATCATGGTTCCGGTGAGGGCGACGAGGAAACCCGCGCCGTTGGCGATTTCGAAATCGCGCACGGTGATGGTGAAGCCGCGCGGGCGTCCGCGTTTTTTCGCGTCGTCGGAAAGGGAGTCCTGCGTCTTGGCCATGCAGAGAGGCAGTTTGTCGAAGCCGCTGCGGGCAAAGAGCGCCAGCTTGGCCCGCGCTTCCTCGGTGAGGTGCACACCATCGGCGCCGTAGATCTTGGTGGCGATGGCGGTGAGCTTGGATTCGACGCTGTCGTCAGGCTGATAGAGGAAGGGTAGCGGCGGGACCACCGGCGCCATTGCCGCGAGCACTTTTTCGGCGAGTTCGACCGCGCCAGCGCCCCCTGCCCCGAAGACATTGGCGGTGGCGCTGGGAACGCCGCGTGACTTGCAGAACTCATGGACCAAGGCGAGCTCGTCTGCGGAATCGTTGGTGAACTGATTGACCGCCACGATGACCGGGCGCTGAAACTGCGCGGCACTGTCCAGATGTGCGGCGAGATTTTCCAAGCCACGGCTGAGAGCGGCGGTGTCGGTCTGGGTGAGCTGGTCCAGTGGGACGCCGCCGTGCATTTTAAGCGCACGCACAGTGGCGACGATGACGATGGCCGCTGGCGCGAGGCCGCTTTGCCGGCACTTGATGTGCATGAATTTTTCCCCGCCGAGATCGAAGGCGAATCCGGCTTCGGTGACTGCGTAGTCGGCATGGGCGAGAGCCATCCGGGTGGCGAGCACGGAATTGCAGCCATGGGCGATGTTGGCAAAGGGGCCGCCGTGCAGGAAGGCGGGCACGCCTTCGACGCTCTGCACGAGATTGGGCGGGAGGGCCTCGCGCAGCAGGGCGATCATGGCACCGATGACGCGAAACTCCTTGGCATAGACCGGGTCACCTTCCTCGGTGAAGCCGACGACGATGCGTTCGAGACGATGGCGTAAATCCGGCAGCGACTCCGCGAGGCACATGATGGCCATGATTTCGGAGGCTGCGGTGATGTCGAAGCCCGAGGCGCGCTCTGTCGGCTTGCCAACGGAGGTGCGCACACTGCGCAGCGCACGGTCGTTCATGTCCATGACACGTTTCCACAGCACGCGCTCCGGGGACAGCCGCGCTTCGCCGAGGAAGAGCTGATTGTCGATCACGGCGGAGAGCAGGTTGTGCGCGCAGGTGATGGCGTGGAAGTCGCCGGTGAAGTGCAGATTGATCGAATGCGCGGGCAGCACGGTGCTTTTGCCGCCGCCCGTGGCACCGCCTTTGCGGCCAAACACCGGACCCATCGAAGGCTGGCGCAGCGCCAGAGCGACGCTTTGTCCGATCTTTTTCAAACCCTGCGAGAGGCCGATGGAGACCGTCGTTTTGCCCTCTCCCGCCGGGGTCGGCGTGATGGCGGAGACGAGGATCAGCCTGCCACGCTGTGGTTTATTGTGCAGGGCCTTGAGACTGACCTTGGCCATGTGGCGGCCGTGCAGAATGAGGTGCTCAGGCGCGATGCCGAGATCAGCGGCGATGGGGGAGATGTCCGGGTGCATGCGGGATGAAGCGCGCAGAATGGCAAGGGCTGCTGTGAAGCAAAGGGTTTTCAGAGGGCAAAAATTGAGAGACGGCTTTTGTCTTCCAATGAGCCGCTGATATAAGTGGCGGGCTGGCACGTCTTAACCGCCATGAAATCCTCGATCCGCATCCTGCTTGTCATTGCCTTCATTACTGGGGCGACGTGGCTGGCCGGGCAAGTCGTCACGACTGCTGCCAAAAAAAGCGGGCTTGAGGCACGGCTGGCGCAGGCGCTGAAGTTGTACCCTGACGCGGATGTGGACAAGAATGGCACGCTCTCGGTGGATGAGGCACTGAAGTATCTGGAGGCGCACCCGGAGCTGAAGGCGCTGCTGGCCGCGAAATCCAAATCGAAGGGGGCGAATACCAGCAAGCCTGGCGAATTCACGACGCCTGCGGCTTTGGGACTGCCGCCCGGGCCGCGGGTGTTTGTGTGTGCACACAGCTTCATGATTTTCACGGCGACGATGCTGCCGAAGATGACGGAGGCGGCGGGCATCGGCTATCAGGACGCCGGACGGCAGATGATCGGTGGCTCGCGCACGCTGCAGCACTGGGAGGTGCCGGATGAGAAAAACCTGGCGAAAATGGTGCTGCGTGAGGGCAGCGTGGATGTGCTCACGGTCTCGCCGCACATGCTGCTGCCGGATGAAGGCATCGACCACTTCACCAAGCTGGGTCTGGAGAAAAACCCGAAGCTGCGTGTGCTGGTGCAGGCGTCATGGCCAGCGCGAGATGGCAACCTGACGGGGGAGTTTCACAACGCCATGCGCAACGACGCCACGGTGGAGAGCCTGCGAAAGCTGCAGGAGCTGCAACGCGACCAATGGCTCAAGCAGCTGGAAGCGCAGGTGACGGCACTCAACACTGCGGCGGGCAAGGAGGCGGTCTGCATCGTGCCTGTGGGTGATGCGGTGTTTGCGCTGCGCGAGTGTGTCATCGAAGGCAAAGCGCCGGGCCTTACGAAGCAGGCGGATTTGTTCAAGGATGACCTTGGCCACCCGATGCCGGCGCTGTCTGCCCTGGTAAGCTACTGCCACTTCGGGGCCATCTACCAGCGCAGCCCCGTTGGTCTGCCGGTACCGGCGGCTTTGGAAGGTGCGCCCCAGGCGGCGGAACTCAATGCGCTGCTGCAAGAGCTGGCGTGGGATGCGGTGACGCAGTACCCGATGAGCGGGGTGAAGGCGGAAGTGCTGCAATAACAGGCTGCGTCCGGTTTATCAGGCAAGCATGAGTCCGCCAGACTCGTTTTGTGCCGCATGAACTGGCTCATCGTCTTCCTCGTTATCGTCCTCGGAGTTGCTCAGGCCGAAACCGCCGCCACTCCGGTGGTGGAGTATTTTTCCAATGACTCCCGCCGTTTCTCACAGGCTGCGAAGGCCGTGGTTCTCACGGACTTGTCCAAGATGGAACCGGCTTCGGCGCTGATCACCGGGAAGCGGCAGAAGGGAAAGTGGAAGATGATCCCCTTCTCCACGGTGGACATGCAAGGCACGGCGCTGTCGATCTACAGCGGGACCAACCCGCCGGTGGTCAAACTGGCGCTGGCGGAGCGTGGCTGGCATGCGGTGCATGTCGGTCTGGCGACCACTTCGGGTGGATTTAACATTGGTGGCAATGGCATCAAGGCGAAGCTGAGCGATGAGCCGGTCTTCAAGCGGATGGCGAACAATCTTGCGCTGCTGAAGAACCGCCGCG
The DNA here is from genome assembly GCA_021733925.1 of Prosthecobacter sp. GTDB lineage: Bacteria > Verrucomicrobiota > Verrucomicrobiia > Verrucomicrobiales > Verrucomicrobiaceae > Prosthecobacter. The sequence continues at coordinate 13,334 of JAIPJY010000012.1, forward strand.
CAGTGATTCAGGAGTGCTATCTTACCGTGGCGAATCTGAGCGGGCAGTCGGTTGAGATTGCGCCGATGCCGGGACTGCCGGCGACGGTTTGCTATGTGAAGGTGGTGCCGCTGACGGATGCCGAGGTGAAGGCGAGCCGAGCCAAATCGCAGCAGCGGACTTCCATTGCCACGTTTGACGGGCATAGCTGGATCTGGCCGTTCAAGCCGACGACGGCGGAGGAACTGGCGGAGGAATTTCGCGGCTATGAAGAGACGGACATTGGCAAGTGGTGGTTTCAGGTGACGGGCGCGGATCTGGTGTGCTATCCGAGCAAAGTCGGCACCTATGCCGGTGAAGGCACGGTGGATTTTCCCAATGGGACGTATGCCATCTACACCAAGTCGCTGGAGACGCTGTTCAAGAAAGGTGTCCATCCGCTGAAGGTGGCGCGGGATGCGGCGAAGGCGCAGGGGGCGGAGTTTCACGTGATGCTGCGGCCTGCGGGCTGGGTGGGATCGATGCCGTATGAGGAGACGTTTAACAGCAAGTTTTTCTACGCGCACCCCGAGTGGCGCTGCATGGACCGTGATGGCACGCCGACGTTTTTCATGAGCTATGCGGTGCCGGAGGTGAGGCGGCATTTGATTGAGGTTTTCCGTGAGACGCTGGAGCTGCAGCCGGAGGGCGTGGGCTTTCTGTTTAACCGAGGCATGCCGCTGATGCTGTGGGAGGATGCGTTTTGCGAGAGGTTCAAGGCGATGCACAACGCTGATGCGAAGGCTGTGGAGGATGATGATCCGCGCATCCATGCGACGCGTGCGGCGATCATGACTGACTTCATGAAGGAGGTGCGTGCGCTGCTGGATGAAACGGCTGCCAAGCAGGGGCGCAAGGAGCGCTACAAGATTTCGCTGGGGACGTTTGCGAAGGAGGCAGACAATCAGCGGTGGGGGCTGGATCTGCCGAAGTGGATTCAGCAGGGACTCGTGGATGATCTGGCGACGACGTGGTTTGCCTACCACACCTCGTTTGAGAAGACGCCGGGGAAGATTGACATGGAGTACTACCGGCGCATCACGAAGGGAACGAAGACGAAGGCGTACCCGATGGTGATCGCGTGGAAAACGGGCAAGCCGAAGGAGCTGTGCAAGCAGGCGGCTGGGTATCTTGCCGCGGGGGATCCGGGCGTGGCCATCTGGGATCCGCAGGTGATGAAGGGCTGGCCGGAGGGCTCGCCGGGGAATGTTTTTGATGTGCTGGGCAAGCTGGGGCATCGCGATGAACTGGAGAGATGGGCGAAGAATGGCGTGCCGCAGCCGCTGACGATTCCGCTGACACGGCTGGATGAGAACTACTTCAGCCGCTGGTTTCCGAACACGGGGTTTTGATCTCGTGCTTGGAGGGGCTGCATGACGTGAATGGCACGCAGCCAAGGGGGTGATCGTGGGTTTTGGGGCGTTGTCTGGTCATGGCGCTGGTGTGTGGCGGAGCTCATTGCAAACGCTGCTGGCAGGCGCGGGGTGCTGAGATGTGCTGGGTTTGCTTCCAGGGTGGTTGGCGGCATTTTCCAGGGAAGCCTCGCCGAGGCTCGGCATCCCTTCGCTATGATGCGCAGTCCCGTTGGGACTGGTGTGCAGCGGAGCGGAATGGCGAAGGACTGCAGCCGCTTGCCGAGAAGGTTTCACGTTCAGTGGACAGTGCCCATGAGTGCAGAAAAACAGCGAGGCTCTGCCATTATTGAGTGCCTTTCATGGCTGACTCATTGTAATCTCATTTTATGCCCCCCTCACGCCGCTCCTTTCTTCGCACCGCCAGCCTTGCGCCGTTCAGCCTGTGGATTCCGCGAGTTTTTGCGGAGGAGACGGCCTTGCAACTGGCGCGCAGCACGCCGGAGGCGCAGGGTGTTTCTGCCAAGGGCATTCTTGATTTCATTGATGCCATTGAGCGTGAGAAAATCGAACTGCACAGTTTCATGATGCTGCGGCATGGCAAGGTGATCGCGGAAGGGTGGTGGAAGCCGTATGGGCCGGAGTTTGTGCATACGATGTACTCGATGAGCAAGAGCTTCACCTCCACGGCGGTGGGGTTTGCTGTTGCCGAAGGGAAACTGAGTGTGGAGGACAAGGTGGTTTCGTTTTTTGCGGATGACCTGCCTGCGACGATCAGCGAGAACCTGGCGGCGATGCGGGTGAAGGATCTGCTGACGATGTCCACGGGCAATGAGAAGGAGCCGACGGGCACGGTGGTGAAGGAGGAGAACTGGGCGCGGACCTTTCTGGCGCAGAACTTTGCGCACAAGCCGGGGACGCAGTTCATGTACAATAGTGTCGCCACGTACATGTGCTCGGCCATCGTGCAGCGGGTGACGCATCAGACGGTGCTGGACTACCTCACGCCGCGTTTGTTTGCACCGCTGGGGATCAAGGACATGAAGTGGGAGACGTGTCCGCATGGGATCAACACGGGTGGCTGGGGACTGAGCATTCAGACGGAGGGGCTGGCGAAATTTGGCCAGTTCCTGCTGCAGAAAGGCCAATGGAATGGCAAGCAGCTGCTGCCCGCTGCGTGGGTGGAAGAGGCGACACGTTTCCACATTCAGCAACCGGGCGAAGACAAGAAGGACAGGCCCAAGGCGCAGAACGACTGGCTGCAGGGCTATGGGTACCAGTTCTGGCGCTGCCAGGGCACGGCATTCCGTGGCGATGGCGCCTTTGGTCAATTCACGATTGTGCTGCCTGAGCAGGATGCGGTGATCGTGATGACGAGCGAAAACAAAAACATGCAGGGGCAGCTGGATCTGGTGTGGAAGCATCTGCTGCCTGCGATGGATGCCAAAGAACCGCAAGCGGCGGATTTGAGCCGGCTCAAGACGCTGATACTTGCGCCGCAGCAGGGCAGCAAAACTTCGCCTGCAGCCACAAGCAGAAAATTCAAACTCGAGGCCAACGGCCTTGGCCTCACCACCGCTGCATTCGTCTTCGATGGCAATGCCTGCGTTTTTACCGCCGACTATCACACGGTCACCTGCGGTCTCGAATCGTGGAAGCGCTGCGAAGCGGCCTTTCCCGGCACGCCGCCGCGTCTCATCTCAGGCGGCAAGCCGAAACAACCTGCGCCCTCGAAGATCGCTGCGAGTGCGGCGTGGACGGATGACAACACGCTGGTCATGCAGTGGCGCTACTACGAGACACCGCACAGCGACACGGTGACCTGCCAGTTTGACGGTGACAATGTCACGATCAGCTTCCTCAACAGCATCACCGCGATGAATCCGAAGGCGAAGGATGTGCGTATGCCATTGAAGGGACAAGCATCTGTGTGAACATCGCATGACAAGTGCTGGATTCTCGGCGAGGAGACATCCATTTCATGCAACGATTTACCTGTGAGTGCGGCAATGTGCTTTTCTTCGGCAGCTCACGCTGTTTGAAGTGCAGCAGTGATGTGGGATATGATCCGCAACGGGGTGCGATGCAGCGCGTCAAAGCTGACAGCACGATGAAACGCTGCCAGAACGGCGTGAAACACAATGTGTGCAACTGGCTGCTGCCCGCGAGTGCCACCGCCGTGCTTTGCGTGGCCTGCCGGATGAACCGTACGATCCCCGATCTGAGCGCGGACCGGAACCGCATGCTCTGGGCGCGCATGGAGATGGCGAAACGGCGGCTGATCTACACGCTGCTGCGGCTGGGGATCAGCCTGCCGACGAAAAAGGATGATCCCAAGAACGGGCTGGCCTTTGACATTGTCAGCACACTGTCCAATCCGACGGTGACCACGGGCCATCTCAATGGCGTGATCACGGTGAACCTAGAGGAGGCGGATGACAGCTACCGGCAGTTCAACCGCCAGCAGCTCGGTGAAAGCAGCCGCACCTTGCTCGGGCATTTCCGCCATGAAAGTGCGCACTACCTGTGGCAGCGGAATTTGTCGGAGCTGCTGTGGGATGATCCGCTGCGGCTCGCGTTTCGCGAACGTTTCGGGGATGAATGGATCGACTACGCAGCGGCGCTCGGTGCCTATTATCAAAACGGTGCTCCTGCGGACTGGGGGCAGAACTACATCACCGCCTATGCGTCTTCGCATCCGTGGGAAGACTGGGCGGAGACGTGGGCCCATTATTTGCAGATTCTCGAAGGGCTGGAGACTTGTGAAGACCTAGGCATTCAGGTGCAGTTCATCGCGCTGCCGCTCGTCATTCTGCCGGTGGAATCGGGAGTGCTCCCGGCCATGCTGGCTTCATCTCCTGCTGAGGATGGTGAATTTCTGGCCTGGCTGCAGCGCTGGATGTGCCTCTCCACGGTGCTCAACGAGATCTCCTACAGCCTCGGTGAGCCGGCGCTGTATCCCTTCGTCATTTCCGTGAAAGCCGCACAGAAGCTGCGCCTCGCGCATCATTATGCGCAGGTATGGGGTCTGGGTGGCAGGAAAACTAACGAGGCTTGAGGCGAGGCTCTAGGAGCGTTCGCTGAGAACCTGCCTTAGCGCTGTCAGAATGGTCTGGGCGGTGAAGGGCTTGGGCAAAAAGTGCTTCACCCCCATGGCTGTGGCGCGCGCTGAACTGCCGTCGTTGCTGAGTCCGCTGGCGGCGATGACTTTGACGGCAGGGTTGAGGCGTTGGAGCACCTGGATGGTGGCCTGGCCGCCCATGACGGGCATCATCATATCCGTCACGACGGCAGCAATGCCCGTGCGATGCATTGAGTAGAGAGCGACCGCCTCCGTGCCATCCGCCGCGACCATCACACGGTAGCCGTAGGTCTCCAGCGTCTGCTGGGTGATGGTGCGCACTGCGGCTTCATCATCCACGATGAGGATCAGTTCGTCGTTGCCACGTGGATGCGTGTCTTCCTGAACTCTCGCAGTCGCACCTTCCGGAGCATCCATGGCAGGAAAACAGATGCTGAAGGTGGTGCCATTGCCAGGCTCACTGTAGACATTGAGGAAGCCGCCGTGGCTTTTGATGATGGAGAGAACCGTGGAGAGCCCCAGCCCCGTGCCCTTGCCGTGCTCCTTGGTGGTGAAGAACGGATCAAAAATCTTGTCCAAGACTTCCGGCGGGATGCCGGTGCCGGTGTCCGTCACTTTGATCTTGAGGTATCGCCCAGACATGGAGCCTGGAGTCATGCCGGCGTAGCTGTCGTCCACCAGCAGAGTGGTGGCGGTGACGGTCAGCGTGCCGCCCTTGGGCATGGCATCGCGGGCGTTGACGCAGAGGTTCAACAGCACCTGATGCACCTGGGTGTGATCGCCGGAAAAAAATGGCAGCTCCCGGTCCAGTTCGGCCCGAAAAACAATTTCCTTCGGGAAGGTGTCATGCACGAGATGCTGCATGTCCTGAATGATGTGCCGGATATTGATGACCATGCGCTCGCCTTCCACGCCTCGCGCGAAAGACAGGATCTGCTTCACCATGTCCGCCCCCCGTTTGGCACTGGTCTCGATGGTGGAAAGCACCGCCAGGGCACGCGCATCACGGCTGGTCATCCGCAGCAGATCAATCGACATGAGGATGGGAGCCAGCACGTTGTTGAGATCGTGGGCGATGCCGCCGGCCAGTGTGCCGATGCTTTCCATGCGCTGCGCACGAAGGAACTGCTGCTCCATTTTCTTTTTCTCAGTGATGTCGCTGTTGATGGCGAGCACACCCTGCGGACGGCCTGCGTCATCCCGTACCAGCGTCCAGCGTGCTTCGATTAAAAGACAGCGCCGGATTGGGTGACCTGCTGAATCTCACCGTTCCATTCGCCATGACTGAGCACGGCCGCGATGGCCTGCTCGTAGGCGGCCAGATCACGATACAGAAGATCATCGGTCTGACGACCTCTGACCTCTTCAGCGGTCCAGCCGTAGAGCAGTTCGGCGCTTTTATTCCAGTAAGTGATGCCATGCTGCAGATGGCGGACCATGATGGCGTCACGGGCCTTGTCGAGCAATGAGGCCTGCTCACGCAGCTGATCTCTGGAGCGTTTGCGTTCGGTGATGTCCTGCGCCACACCGACCACGCGGTAAATCACCCCCTGGGCATCGCACAGAGGAAAGGCTCGGTCACGGATCCACCGCAGCGATTCGTCCGGCCGGATGATGCGGTATTCTTCGTCATAGGTGCCAGCTATCTGCTGCGTGGCGACTGCTTGCTGCACACGCTCCCGGTCATCCTGATGAATCGACTCGACCCAGTTTTGCGGTGAGCTTTGCAGGCTGGCGCAAGAGCGGCCCCAGATATGCTCATAGGCAGGGCTGATGTAGAGCACCTGATGCTTGGCAGTGTCCGTGATCCAGAAGACTTCCTGAATGGTTTCAGCGATCTGGCGGAAGCGTTCCTCGCTCTCCCGCAGTGCCTCCTCGGCCAGTTTGCGCTCGGTGATGTCACGAAACGCCCAGATTCTGCCGTAGTGCTGGCCGTCATTGCCCACGACGGGAGAAGAGAAGCGGTCCAGCACGGTGCCGTCTTTGAGGTCAATCTCATCGCGACCTATTTCATGGGGGTGGGCATAGAGATGCTGAACGCGCGAGACAAACGACTCGGGGTCGGCGACTTTGGATGCGACCCACTGCAGCTGGCCGCTGTCGTCCTTGTCGTCTGTGATGTGCGGGGGAATTTGGAATATTTCGGCGAACCGCTGGTTTTGCAGAATCCTCCGGCCTTGCTGGTCCACCACGATGATGCCGTCAATGGAGGCGCAGACCTGGGCTTCGAGAAAGGCGGTTTTCCAGCGCAACTCTGCCTCCGCCTGTTTGCGTTCGGTGATGTCCCGGCAGGTGCCGAGAGCGCGCTGGGCCCTGCCCTGCTCATCATGAAAGACCTGCCAGTGCTCTTCGACGAACTTGATCCGGCCATCGGACATCAGCAGCCGGTGTTCCAGTGAGTTCACGGTCTGCTGATCAAGCGACTGGTTAAAAGCCAGGTCCACCGCCGCACGGTCTTCAGGATGCACGAGCTCCAAAAAATTCTGGTGTGTCGGCTGATACTGCTCGGGTGTGATTTCAAAGATGCGGTAGGTCTCGGCAGACCAGACCACATCGAGCGTGGAGAGATCGGTGTCCCAGCTGCCCATTTTAGCGACTGTCTGAGCGGCCGTCAGATGCGCCCGTTCGATTTTTAATTCAGTGGTCAGTTCCCGCAGCTCCAGCTCGCTTTGCTTCAGCGCCTCGGTGGCTTTGACGCGCTCTCTGCGCAAGTGACCCTGCTCCATGGCCTGCCTGACCGAGATGCCGAGCCTGATGAGGCGGTCTTTGAGCAGGTAGTCGGTGGCCCCCAGCCGCATCATTTCCACGGCGACATCCTCGCCAATGGTACCGGAGATGATGATGAACGGAATGTCCATGCCGCTGTGCTGCAGCAGCTCCAGTGCATGCGGCCCGTTGAACGTCGGCATGTCGTAGTCCGAGAGGATGATGTCGAGGTCGGGCTTGAGCTGCTCGAGAAAGTCCTTCTCCGTCTCCACGCGGTGCCAGTCGGGATCGAAACCCGCCTGGCGCAGGGCACGCAGCACGAGCTCGGCATCGCTGAGATTGTCCTCCGCCAGCAGAACTCGCAATGGTTGACTCATGCTATTTGTCCAGCTGGGGTGGTTGATTGATCAGCAGCCAGTACATGCCCAGCTCCTGCACGGCAGCGGTGAAGCTCTCAAAGTTCACCGGCTTGACGATGTAGCTGTTGACCCCCAGTTGATAGCTTTTGATGACATCGACCTGCTCCTTGGAGGAGGTAAGGACGACGACGGGAATGTGCTTGGTGCGCGGATCGCTTTTGATGCGCTCCAGCACCTCCAGCCCGTCGACCTTGGGCAGTTTCAGGTCGAGCAGGATCAGCTTGGGTGTGTCCTCAATTTTGCGCTCAGCGTGAGGCCCTTCGCAGAAGATGAAGTCCAGCGCTTCAGCTCCATCCCGGGCAATCTGGATGTGATTGCCCAAGTTGGCGTTGCGCAGAGCGCGTTGTGTCAGCTCCAGATCCTCCAAGCTGTCCTCGACCAGCAGGATTTCGATGATGTGTGTTTCGGTCATGGTGGGTTGTCTCCTTCAAGGGTGAAATAGAAAGTGGCACCTTGGTCCACAGCAGCCTCCGCCCAGACCCTGCCACCATGGCGATGAATGATGCGCTGCACAATGGCGAGGCCGACGCCGGTGCCGTCGTAGTCCTCCGCACGATGCAGGCGTTGGAACACGCCGAAGAGCTTGTGGGCGTAGCGCATGTCAAAGCCGGTGCCGTTGTCACGAACGTGGTAAACGTTGCGCCCGCCGTCTGGATTGCAGCCGATCTCGATCACGGCGGATTCGCGTTTCTGCGTGTATTTAAAGGCATTGGAGAGAAGGTTGATCCACACCTGTTTAAGCAGGGTGGGATCTCCCTCGCACGTGGGCAGATCGCCGATGCGCAGATCGATCTGACGCCCCTCGCTCTGACTCTGCAGCTCCTCCATGGCGTCCTGCACGAGCCGCCGGACATCGATGGTCCGTTTAGACATCGCCGCCCGGCTCAGGCGCGAGAAACTCAGGAGGTCGTCAATCAGATTGCCCATGCGCTGCGCGCTGGTGCGGATGACCTGCAAATAGCGCAAGCCATCGGGCGGAAGCTGGGAGCCATAGTCTTCCAGCACCGCCCGGGAAAAACCATCCATGGCCCGCAGCGGGGCCCGCAGATCGTGGGAGACCGAATAGGAGAAGGATTCCAGCTCCTTGTTGGCGGCCTCAAGCTGAATGTTGACCGCCTGCACCTTCTGTGAACTGGAGAAGATCTCCGCCTCCATCTGTTCCATGCGGGCGCTGAGCTCGGCATCGCTGCTGGTCTGTGACCGCCTGAGCACGAACTCCGTCACTTCCTCCACCCGATGGATGATGTACTGGATCTTCCGGTCCGCTCCGATCAGGGGAGAGTTGATCGGACTCCAATAGCGCTCCTCAAACGCGCCATCCGGCCCCCTCACATCGTATTTTTGAATGGCCATGGTGTCGGCCTCACCGTTTGCCAGCACACGATTGAGGGAAGCCCGCAGATTGGACACGCCATCGGCTTGCGGATCATCCGGGTTGTCCGGGAAAACCTCAAAAAGTCCACGATCCACGATACCTTCACGGGTGGTCATCGTGGCCGTCAAATAGGCGTCACTCGCAGCCACGATTTTGAAGTCCGGGGTGAGGACCAGGTACAAGCCAGGCAAAGATTCAAAGAGGCTTTCGAGCTCCGCCCGGCTCTCGCGCAGCTCGCGGTTGGCAGCTTCGAGATCGGTCGTTCGTGCAACCACCCGCTGCTCCAGTTCGGCATTCAACTGATGAATTTCTGCCTCCGCCTGTTTCATCGCGTCCACGTCCGTGTTGGTGCCAAACCACTGGATGAGTCTGCCGGAGGCATCCTTCAAGGGCTGCACACGGGTCAGGAAGCTGCGAAACCGCCCGTCAGCCCCGCGAAGCGGGAACTCCATTTCAAACGGCTGCTCTGCAGCCAGCACAGCTTTCCACTCCTCCATGACTTTTGGAAGCACCTCAGGGTCATGAACCTCCTGCCAACCCCAGCCCTCCATCTGTTCCGGGGTGGTTCCAGTGTATTCATACCAGCGTTGGTTATACCAAGAAATGTGGCCGTCTGCCTGAGCGATCCAGGCGAGCTGGGGAATGGAGTTTGCCATGGTCCGGAAGCGCTCCTCCCGGTCTTGCAACGCGGCCTCAGTGCGCTTGCGTTCCGTGATGTCGCGCACGGAACCCACGATCACCGTTTGTCCGCGAAGCTCCATCAGCTCGCCCGAAACAAGGCACTCTCGCTTCTCTCCAGTCTGGGTGCAAATCGTTGCCTCCAAGTCCAGCACACGCCGATGCGTCCTCAATGTGGTGATAAAGCGCTCGCGATCCGCCAGCTCGGCCCAGAAATGGATATCCACTGTGGTGTGGTCGATCGCCTCATCCGTGGTGAAGCCAGTCAGGCGGGTAAACCCGGCATTGGCATCCAGGATACGGCCATCCAGGGTGGTGAGAAGAATGGCATCGGGACTGTTGCGGAACAGCTTGCTGAATTTCTCCTCGCTCTCCTTGAGCGCCGCCTCTCCCAGCTTGCGTTCGGTGACATCCTGGATCATGGCCAAGGCATAGTAGATCTCACTGCCGGCACTGCGCACTCGCGTCAAAGCCCGCACCCCCCAGATCACCTCGCCATTTTTCCTTAGATAGCGCTTCTCCGTATGATGGCGTTGAATTTGCCCCGCGCTGAGCTGCCGGACAGCCTGCTCGTCCACCGCAAGGTCGTCTGGATGCGTGACATCGCGAAACGTCAGGCTCTGCATTTCCTCCTCAGTGTATCCCAGCATGGCGCACAGTGCGCTGTTGGCAGCCGTGACTCTGCCGTTGTCCAGGCTGGCCATTGCAATCCCGACCGGCCCCTCTTCGAAGACTTTGCGGAAGAGCTCTTCGCTTTCCACCAATGCCTGCTCCGCATGTCTGCGCTCGGTGATGTCTTGAATGACCACCAGAGTTCGCAGCGGCTGGCCGTCAGGAATATCGATGAGAGCAGCGTTGATGTTGACCCACACGATGCGACCATCCTTGCGCACATAACGTTTCTCACGGCTGAGGTCTTTGATTTCACCGCCGATCAGGCGCTGGTGAGCCACCTGGTCACTCGCAAGATCTTCGGGGTGGACCAGATCCGTGAAGGCCATCTGCACCAACTCCTTTTCGGAGTAGCCGGTGATTTCGCAGAATCGCTGATTCACGCGCAAATACCTCCCTGTGGCAGAATCCACCTGCGCATTGCCCACGCCGTCGGAATAAAAAGCGGCCCTGAACTCTGCCTCATGCGCCTGAAGTTCGGCGGCGAAGAGGTCTGCGGCGGCGCGGGATCTGGACTGGGTCAGGGTGATGCCAAAGAGCAAAAAACTCATCGCTACGCCGCCGACCAGAGTGAAAGGCGCCAAATTCGTCGTGGCATCCACCGCAAATTGCGGGCGGGTGGAAATCTCGAGGCTCCAAATGCTGTCGGCGATGAACAGAGGACGAAGGGTCGTGAATTCGGGCTGCGACTGATTGCCAGAGTATTCGTGGCCTCCATCATAAAGCAGGTGGCTGTCGTTTAACTCCGCAGGGTCATTCAACCCGTTGGTGTCATAGATTCGAATAGTAATCCTGGAGTCGTTCTGGCGGCTTGGAAACGCTTTGAAGAAGACGTCGGTGTTGAAGGGGCAAAAAACACAGCCCAGCGCCTGTGCCTGCCGGGCTTCCCGTGTGCCCGGGATGTCCCGGGTCATATACACCGGGCAATAAATCACAAAGCGTTGTTCCTCAGCCTGGATTTCCGGCATCCGCGCCACCCTGCCGGACACCGCAGGCTCGCCGGATTCGATCGCGCGATCAATGGCTGCGCGCCTCACTGGTTCGGACAGCATGTCAAAGCCGATCATGGCACTGTTCCAACTGTCCATCGGAGCCAGGTGAATCACTGAGCACACTTTGCGCTGCTGGGAGTCCGGCCAGATGTGAAAAGATGCTTCACCACGACCCTGCGCCACTTGGATAAGTTCAGCCTTCTTTTCAGGGGGCACGCGCACGCCAAAGCCCAGTCCCTGGAGACCTGGATAGTTGTGTGAAAGCCGCAAGGTCCCGACGTATGCATGAAACTGCTCCCGCTGCATGGACACTTTGGCGTTCACCAGTCCGCGCAGGCCTTCCAGCAGGGTGATGTACTGTCTCATCCGCTGTTCGATGTCGTCATGAGTCTGTTCGACGGCATGGTCGAACCTGCTCTGTTCTCTGGCGTGACTCAAGTGGTTGGCACTGTAGGTGACGAGGCAGGTCAGAAACAAGGTGGCACCTAGAATCACATAAGCATGCCACCCCCTCATCAAACTAGCATCAGTAGATATTTTTTGTTGGCTCAACTTCACGCGTTTAGGAACTATGCTTGATAATTTTCCTCCATCTAATATCAAACGCAAGTGATCGTCAAAGCTTCAGGACTGAATGTGCGGAGGAATCGATTCAGACTGGGATCCGTAGGGATTGGTTGGCAACGGATGAGGTCAGAGCATCCTATCAATCGTCTGGAGATGCCAGATGCGTAATCTTTAGACTTGTGTCATACAAAGCTTGATCCCGTCGCTTGCGGAAAATGTGACCTGTCGTATCTCTCCCGACGCACCCAACAACACGCGCACCATTATGGCCAAAGGCAACAACGCTCACAAAAAGGAAGTCAAAAAGCCCAAGAAGGAAAAGCCCAAGCCACTGCCTACGGGCCGCAAGACCCACGGCTGATCCATGACTGGGCGGTGGAACTCCCACGGCCCGGCGGCTGATTGAAAAGACCTGTGTTGCCGTCTGTCGTCACACAGGCACGGAGGCATTTGCGTCGGAGCTGACTGGCTCCGCCTCCTATTGCCTGCGCCATGTCACGGGCACGCAGGGTGGAATTCCAAGCGTGATGACAAAAAAAGAGCGGCCATTGCTGGCCGCCCTCGTGGTTTTGGGGTTGTGATTGGTGATGCGCCCGTTGCGGCGCAACTGGGCTACTTTAGTAGCGGTAGTGATCGGTCTTGTAAGGGCCTTCGACGGGGACGCCGATGTAGTCGGCCTGGTCCTTGGTGAGGGTCGTGAGCTTCACACCGATCTTGGCGAGGTGGAGGCGGGCGACTTCTTCGTCGAGCTTCTTCGGAAGGACGGTGACGCCGATGGCGCGGGTGTCCTTGGTTTCCCAGAGTTCGATCTGAGCGAGGGTCTGGTTGGTGAAGCTGTTGCTCATCACGAAGCTTGGATGGCCGGTGGCGCAGCCGAGGTTCACGAGGCGGCCTTCCGCCAGCATGAAGATGCTGTTGCCAGCCGGGAAGGTGTACTTGTCCACCTGAGGCTTGATGTTGAGGCGCTTGACGTCCGTGCGGGCGTTGAGCTTGTCGACCTGGATCTCGTTGTCGAAGTGACCGATGTTGCAGACGATGGCCTGGTCCTTCATCTTCTCCATGTGGGCGAGGGTGATGATGTCCTTGTTGCCGGTGGTGGTGACGTAGATGTCGCCGTAGCCGAGGGTGTCTTCGATCGGCATGACGCGATGGCCTTCCATGGCTGCCTGGAGGGCGCAGACGGGATCGATTTCGGTGACAATGACCTGGGCGCCCATGCCGCGAAGAGCAGCTGCGCAGCCTTTGCCCACGTCGCCGTAGCCGCAGACGACGCCGACTTTGCCGGCGATCATGACGTCGGTGGCACGCTTGATGCCGTCGAGGAGGGATTCGCGGCAGCCGTAGAGGTTGTCGAACTTGGACTTGGTGACGCTGTCGTTCACGTTGATGGCTGGGAAGAGCAGCTTGCCTGCCTTGGCCATTTCATAGAGGCGATGGACGCCGGTGGTGGTCTCTTCGGAGACGCCCTTCAGGTCCTTGACGATCGTGTGGAAAATGCCGGGCTGGTTCTTGGCGATGTCCTTGAGGAGGTCCTTGATGACCTTCACTTCGTGGTTGTCGGAGGGGGAATCGACCCACTTGTCGCCGTTTTCCATCTCATAGCCTTTGTGGATGAGGAGGGTGACGTCGCCACCGTCGTCGACGATGAGCTCAGGGCCTTTGTCTCCTGGGAAGATGATGGCCTTCCAGGTGCACCACCAGTATTCTTCGAGAGTCTCGCCCTTCCAGGCAAAGACAGGGGTGCCCGTGGCGGCGATGCCAGCAGCGGCGTGGTCCTGAGTGGAGAAGATGTTGCAGGAAGCCCAGCGGACATCGGCACCGAGTTCCTTGAGGGTCTCGATGAGCACGCCGGTCTGGATGGTCATGTGCAGGGAGCCGGTGATGCGGACGCCAGCGAGGGGCTTCTTGGGGCCGTATTTCTCGCGGGTGGCCATGAGGCCGGGCATTTCGCTCTCGGCGATGTCGAGTTCTTTGCGACCGAAGTCGGCGAGGGCGATGTCTTTTACTTTAAAGTCGGACATGAGGTGTGGGTCGTGGGTTCAGGTTAAGTTGAAAAGGAACGGATCAACGTATCAGGATACGATGATATGTTCCAAATAGTTGCCCGAATGTCAAACGGGGATTTATCCGGCTGAGACGGACCGTTTGAAGCTGACCACCATGAAACTTGCCTCCCTCTTTGCCTGCCTTTGTCTCGCTGCCTCAGCCCACGCTGAAGATCTTCACCCTGCGGCTGACGCGGCGGGTTTCGAACCGCTCTTCAATGGCAAGGACCTCACGGTGTGGAAAACCACGGGGAACTGGGTCGTGGAGGCTGACGGCAGTGTCTCGCTGCATCCGCGTGAGGGGGAGAAAGGCTGGCAGCGGTATGACGCCTACATTGCCACGGAGAAGCTGTACGGCGACTTCGTGCTGGACCTGGAATTCAAGATCAATGCCAAGGGCAACAGCGGGGTGTTCATGCGCGTGGGAGATATGAAGGAGCCGGTGAAGACGGGATTTGAGGTGCAGATTTTGGACACCTATGGTCTCGAAAAACCGGGGCATCATGACTGCGGCGGTATTGTGGGTGGCACGGGCCCTTCCAAGAACATGGTGAAGCCTGCTGGGGAGTGGAACCGGTACACGATTACGGTGAAAGGCCGGAGTGTGAAGGTGGTCTTTAATGGGGAGCAGGTCATCGATGCTAATCTTGACGACATCAAAATGGCGGATCGTCCGAACGTGGGGCACATCGCTTTTCAGGATGAGGCGCTGCGTGTGTGGTATCGAAATGTGCGGATCAAGGAGCTGAAGTAACGGGCTGCGTTGTTGTCTCCGTGGGCCATGCACGACTTGGACACAAAATCTGTCATGAATGGCACTCAGTTAAGAACATTGATCGTTGGTTTAGGCGCGCTGCCTTATCATGGTGCCAATGCGCGGCGGAGCTCTTTGCAGACGCTGCTGGTGCGCGTGGGGTGTGGAGGAGCGCTGGGTTTGCTTTCCAGATTTGATGCCTTGTACCAGGGTAGCCTCGCTGAGGCTCGGCAACCCTTCACTTTGATCCACAGCCCCTTCAGGGCTGGTGTGAAGCGGGGCGGAGTGGCGAAAGATGAGGTGTCTGCTCAGGAAGGCTGAACGTGCCTGAAATGACATGAAGAGTGAAATAACAACGACATCAGGCCTTAACTGAGTGCCCTTCATATCTGTCATCTACGGGGCAATCATCTACTCGGTGTTTCTCAAGAAACCCTTGGGCCGATGGTTGCAGCAAGGCTTTTTGCAACAGGGACGTGCGGCACGAACCAAGGGCAGGCTGTTCAATTTCCTGAAGAAACTTCGGTTGGTTCCTCCCCTCATCCTGCCAAACATCGACGTCAAAAAGCTGACGGAGAAGCCGCTGCCGCGTGGGTATGAAGTCCGCCTTTGGAAATTGGAAGACACCCAGGCATGCCTTGAGATTTACCGCATGAACGCGCCGGGGCGCTTTCCTGGCGAAGTGGAGCATGAGTTTGAAGAGGTGCTGAAGAGGGACGACGACTCCATGCTGGTCATTGAGGACCATGGTCGTATCGTCGCCTGTGGAGGCACATCGTTAAACGGCAACCAGGGGACGTTATTCTATGGCTTGATCCATTCCGAGTTTCAGAAAAAGGGCATTGGGCGTGTGCTCCTATTATCACGACTCGCGAGGTTTAAAGGACCTCCTGTCGTCGTCCAAATCCATGCGGTCGAAGCTTCGATAGGCTACTATGAACGCTACGGATTTGCCCGATTCTCCAAGTGGTATTCTCAGAACGGTGACGCCCACCCCAGCGCCGGCATTTCACTGCATCCAGAGCATCGTCAGAAGATCGCCGTGTTTCTCGCCACTGAAGGCTACGGCTTGCTGCCGGCATTGAATTCCTCAGCTGAAGAACTGCGCGCAAAATCAAGCGACTGAGGCAGTCAGTGCTGCCGCAGTTTCAGCACCGCCTCACGGGCGCGCACGAGGAAATCCAATTTTGTTTCGTTCTCTTCGAGACGGATCGGCTCACCAAAGGTGACACTGCCAAGCACGGGCACGGGGAGGACTTCGCCTTTGGGGAGGATGCGGTTGAGGTTTTCCATCCACACGGGGACGAGCTGAACATCCGACCGCTTTTTGGCGAGATGGTAGAGGCCGGGCTTGAAGGGCAGCGGTTCGGGAGAGGTCTGGCGGCCGCCTTCGGGAAAGAGGATGAGCGAGTGGCGATCTCCCATGGCATTCACCATTTCGACAAGCGGATTGGCCTCGGGCGTGGGCTTTTTGCGCTCGATGAGAACGGCGTTGAACACATGGCAGGCCAGGAAGGGGCGCACGCGGCCCACCGTCCAGTAGTCTTTGGCACCGACCATGCGCGTGAGCGCACGCACGGGTGCCGGCAGCGAGGCCCAGAGCACGGGCCCGTCGAGATTGCTGGTGTGATTGGCAAAGTAGACACGCTGGGCCAGCTCTGGCGCACAGCCCTGCCAGCGGGCGACGGAACCGGAAAACACACGCAGCGATCCTGCGATGAGACTGCGAATCATGTGCAGAAGATGTGCGAAGAAGTACAGGTTGTCACGCGGCATGCTTGTTCGTAATGCTGTCCTTTCACACGCATGCCAGATTCCACCCCCGCATCTCCCGATTCATCCACCTGGATGACAGCGCTGGCGGATTTCCTGATGGAGGAGCCGGCTATTGAATCGATCCGGCTGAATCCAGAGTCCAAGCGGGTCGAGATGGCGACTCTGGGGCAGGTGGACGGCGAACTGCTGCAGGCAAAGCTCTCCGAGGTGCTGCGAGCGGTGGATGCCAAGTGGCTGAAGCAGAACGGCCAGGTGCCGCCGGGCAACGCCATGCTGGAGGTGAAACAAAAGGAGGACGGTGCATTGGTACTGGAAAAACCTTCCTGCCTGACGGCACCGAAGTTCTGGAAGTGGCGTGACTTTGCCTGGCCGGAACCGGATGAGATGGAGAAGGAAAGTGAGGATGAGTGGCGCATGCTGGCGATGCAGGCGGGACTGTGTGCCGTGACGCTGGTAGCCGGCTACATCACCGAGCGCTTTTTCTCGACACCTGCCTGGCTGCCGAAAAGCTTGTTTGCCATCTCGCTGATTTCCGGAGGCTGGGACGCGGCGAAGGACACCTGGGAAAACCTGCGCGAGGGGCGTCTGGACGTGCATTTCCTGATGCTGGCCGTGGCCACGGGGGCGGTGTCGATCGGCGCATGGGAGGAAGGTGCGCTGCTGCTGTTCCTGTTTTCGACCTCGGGGGCGCTGGAGCATTTTGTGATGTTCCGGACGCACCGGGAGATCAATGCGCTGACCAAGGCCGCCCCTAAATTTGCGCATGTACTGCTGCCCGATGGGACGACTGCAGACCGTGGTGTGCAGACGCTGAAGGTGGGGGATGTGATCGTGGTGAAGCCGGATGAGCTTTTTGCCGTGGATGGCACGGTGATTGAGGGATCCACGGCGGCGGATGAATCGACGCTGACCGGCGAGGCGGTGCCAATCGCCAAGGAAACGGGGGCGCCCATCTACGGCGGCACCTTGAACCAATGGGGGCTGGTGCAGGTGCGCGTGGACCGCCTGGCCACGCAGAGTGCGCTGGCGAAAATCATCACGATGATCGAGACCGCGCAGCATCTCCGCGCGCCAAGCCAGAGGTTCACGGATCGCTTTGGCACGCGATACACGATCCTCACGCTCGGTGTGGTGGCCGTGATGTTTTTCGTGTGGTGGCTGGGTTTTGGCATTCCGCCGCTGGAAAATACTGCCGCTTCAAAGTCATCCTTTTACCGGGCCATGACGCTGCTGGTGGTGATGAGTCCCTGCGCGCTGGTGCTGTCGATCCCCTCGGCCATTTTGGCGGCGATCGCCTGGGGTGCGCGGCGTGGGGTGCTGTTTCGTGGCGGGGCTGCGATTGAAAAGCTCGCGGAGGTGGATGTCATCGCCATGGACAAGACGGGGACGCTCACGGAAGGCGAACTGAAGGTGACGAAGATCGAAAGCTTCCCAGCAGGCCGGGAGCAGGATGTGCTGCGCATCGCCGCGAGCCTGGAGGCGAATTCGAACCATCCCATCGCACGATCGATCACGCAATTTGCGCAGGCGCAGGGCATCGTGGTGGAAAAACTGGCGGAGTTTCAGTCGATCACCGGCCAGGGGCTGCGTGGGCGCACGGAGGGGGGGCTGAGCTACGTGGGGCGGCGTGAGCTCGTCAAAGACAGCGCCCTGGGGGAGGTACTGGCGGGTGTTCCGGACGCGCCGCTGGGTTTCAGCGAGGTCTGGGTGCTGCATGAGCAGATCGTGGGACGGGTGCTGCTCAAGGATGAAATCCGGGCCGGCAGCCGGGGCGTGCTGGAAAAACTGGCCGCTGAAGGCGTGCGCACGATCATGCTGACCGGTGACCGCCGTGCGGCGGCGATCGAGGTGGGAGAGAAACTCGGCATTTCCGAAGTGCGCGCCGGATTGCACCCGGAGGACAAGGTGGCCGCCATCCGCGAACTGACGCTGGCGGGCCACAAGGTGGCGATGATCGGCGATGGCGTGAACGACGCGCCGAGCCTGGCCGCCGCCTACGTTTCCGTGGCCATGGGCGCACGTGGCAGCGATGCGGCGCTGGAGCAGAGCGACGTGGTGCTGATGCAGGACAAGATCGAAAAACTGCTCTCGGCACGGCGCATCAGCCAGCGGGCGCGGCGCATCATTCAGCAGAACCTGATCATTTCCCTGGGCAGTGTGGTGGTCATGGCGGTGGCGTCGCTGTTCGGCATCGTCCCGCTCACCCTGGGTGTTTTGACGCATGAGGGCAGCACAGTGGTGGTGTGTCTGAACAGTCTGCGGCTGCTGTTTGAGAAAGAATGAAGACGCCTGCCATTTTTCATCTGTGCAACTCCGTGCTGGACGATTCCCCCCTTTTCTTCATAGAGTAGGTTAAAATCCGGCATGCGCATTCTCTCCAAAGTCCTCTGGACCCTTGCTTTCCTCGTCGCCACCTTCGTCTGGATGGTGCTCTTTGAGCACGGATTCAGCATGAAAGGTCTGACCGAAGGAACGGGAGCCGAACTGCGTGGCATTTCCGCATGGTTTGGCGGCGGGAAAAAACAACCGCCGCCCGCCTTTTCATTCTAACACGTCAAGAACCCCCAGCATTATGATCGTTCAGGAAGCCGAACTCGACCCCAAGTACCAAGCCCTTTGGAAAAAAGCCCTCATTTCCGCCGAGCGGAAAAACTGGGAGTACGTGATCGACCAGGTGCTGCCCATTGTGACGGCCAACGTCGGATTCATGGACGGCCGCAAGCTGCTGCGCAGCGCTGAAGGGGAAGCCACCGGCGGTGCCGGCGGCAAGAAGTTCAGTTTTGGCCTGGGCGGCTTCAAGCCCAGCTCCAAAAAAGAGCCAGCCGAGGCCATCGCCGACATGGAAGAAAACGTGTTCCGCAAGGACCCCTTCAACCTCAACGCGAATGAGCAGCTCTATGACATCGCGATGAAGATGGGTTTCCCGGATCTGGCAGCCTTTGCGCTGGAGACGATCCGCGCCGGGCATCCTGAGAACACGAAGCACATGCACAAGCTGGCGCAGCATTACATGGCGCATAAGCAGCCTGAACTGGCCGCCGAAGTGTACCGCCTCATTGTTGTGGTCAATCCCCGTGACATGGAGGCCATGCAGGGGGAAAAGAACGCCGCCGCGCAAAGCTCCATCAAAAATCAGGGCTGGGGCTCCGCCAATTTCAAGGATGCGATGAAGGATTCCGGCGAGGCCGCGAAGCTGGAAATGCTCAGCCGCCAGGGAATGACGCAGGAGCAGATGGAGCAGTTCCTCGCGGAAACCATCGAACAGTACAACGCCAACCAGGGGGACATCGTCATCGTCAAACGCATGTCGGATCTCTATGAACGTCTCGGCCAGCTGGATACCGCGCTGATGTTCTACGATTACGCCCTCACTCTGAACGCTGGTGACGTGGCGCTCCAACGCAAGGTGGAGATTCTGCGTGACAAGGTGCAGGAACAGAAGATCGAGGAATACGAGCGCGAAATCGAAACCAATCCCGATGCGCCCGACATCGATGACAAACGTGCCCAGCTGGCCGAAATCCGCCGCCAGCGCGCCAGTGTCGTCATCAGCGAAGCCAAGACGCGGGTGGACCGCAACCCGACCGACAAAACGCTGCGCTTTGAACTGGGCCAGGCCTACTTCAGCGCCGGCATGTATGGAGAGGCGCTCCCCGAGCTGCAGCAGGCGAAGTCGAGCCCCAACCTGCGCATCAAGGCGATCCTCATGCTGGGACGCTGCTTTGAGAAGAAGAACATGAACGATCTGGCCAAGACTTCGTTCATGGAAGCCTCCAAAGAGCTGCTGATCATGGACGCCACCAAAAAGGAAGTGCTCTACGAACTGGCCAACGTGCTGGAAAAAATGGGCGACAAGGCGGGAAGCCTGGATGCGCTCAAGGAAATCTACAACGCCGACTACGGCTACAGGGACGTGGCACACCGGGTGGAGTCCTCCTACTCGTAACATCCGGACCTTTGGTCGTTCTGGAGGGCCGGCGCTTCCAGAACGAGCTAAAGCTCTTGAGTACATTGCTTTGACCACCCCGTTTCGCATTCCGAAACGGGGTGTTTTTTGTTTGCCGCCAAATGGTACTGGAAAGCCGGAAGGCGTCCTCCATCATACGGGCTGATGATTTTCGAATTTCTCGCCGCCACTGATCTCTGGACCACTGTCAAAGACGGCATCCCCGTAGTGCTGGCCTTGATCGTGATCGAGGGGCTGCTCTCGGTGGACAATGCGCTGGCGATTGCCGCGATGGCCTCCCATCTCGAAGAAAAGGAGCGCAAGAAGGCGATGAACATCGGCTACATCGGGGCCTATGGCTTTCGCATCGTGGCCCTGCTCACCGCCAGCATCATCATGGGCAACCACTGGCTGATGCTGCTGGGATCGCTCTACCTCGTGTGGCTGATGTGCTCTCATTTTGCAGACCAAGAGGAGGCTGATACGGATGAAACAGGTGAGAAGAAAGCAATCCCACAGAGCTTCGCCAAAACGATCGCGATGATCGCTTTTCTTGACCTGAGCCTGAGCTTTGACAACGTTGTGGCCGCCGTGGCCTTCGCACGTGACAGCAAGGTGCTTGTTTATGTCGGCGTGACGCTGGGCATCATCACGCTGCGTCTGGTGGCGGGTTACTGCATCAAGCTGCTCGAACGACAGCCGTGGCTGGAGCATACCGCGTTTCTTCTTGTGGGCTTTGTGGGCATGCTGCTTGGACTGGAGCTCTTCTGGGACCAAAGTGTCAAACAGGTTGTCGCGCTCGGTGGTTTCAGTTTCGTCGGCGAGGCGGGTGGACATTACCACATCGCAAAAGCGGTCAAATTCGCGGGCATCATCGGCATCATACTGCTGCATGTCGCCTACGAGAAAAATACCGCTGTCAGAGTCGTGCTGCGCCCTGCGCTCCGCCTGTTGCTGCCGCCTGCGCGCTGGATTGCCGGATTGGTCGGAGCTGTCTTTGGTTTGATCGCCTGGCCATTCCGAGCCGCATGGAAAGCCGTCCGAAAATGAGAATCCCCCGGCCGCTGGGCCGAGGGACTCCGTGATTCATGTGATAGCGCTCTCCTAAACTGACTTCCGGAAAGCGAGCGTGGAGCCACTCGGCGGCGGCTTGAGGACAAGCCGCCCTACCTCACGGTGGGCAAGCGTGCCTATTACTGCTTTGGCTTGGTGAGCATTTCGAAGTCGTCGCTGCGGAAGGGTGTCACGGGCAGACCATCGGTGCTGTAGAGATTGCACACAGGATTGTCGGACCAGGCATAGCGGACGGCCACGGGTTTGGCGACGCCCTTGGCGCTGACTTCGAGCTTGTCCTTGCCGGTGATTTTAGCCTCGGCCCAGGCCCATTTTTTGTCTTCACCGCAGACCACAAAGCCCTTCACTTCGCTGATGTCGACGGTGCGCAGGCTGCTGCCGAAGGTGTCGAGCGTGACGAGGGCCTTGTTTCCTGTGAACTCGGCGGATTTGAACTCGGGGCTGCGATAGGGGAGCTTCATGCCGTAGTCCTTGACCAGAGCCCAGCGGGCGAGGCGCTCGGCCACGTCGCGCTTGTTTTTCGGGTGGATGTCGTTGGCTTCACCGATGTCGATGATGACGGCCTGGCCGCCGTTTTTGATGGTGGCTTCCGTTTTCGTCTGGCTCTCGCGCAGTTCGGCCCAGGAGCTGGCGGTGGCCTGTTCGGCGTCGGTTTTTTCGGCCATGAAGTCGGCGAGCTGCACCCAGTAGAAGGGGAAATCTCCCTGCTTCCATTCATTGCGCCAGTTCTGGATCATGAAGGGGAAGAGGCTGGCGTACTCGTAGGCACGGCCGGCATTGCTTTCGCCCTGATACCAGATGGCGCCTTTGATGCCGTAGCCGATGGTGGGGAGCAAGGCACCGTTGTAGATGTTGGCAGGACGGGCATTGCCGCTGAGCCAGTTGGTCGGTGCCGAAGGTGCGCGGACGGTGAAGGGCTTGCCTGCTTTTTTCGCTTCATCCGCCTGCTTCTGCCAGTTGGCGAGATCGGAGTCGTATTTGGTCTTGGCTGCTGGGGAAGCGAGGTAGGCCTCGTTCTTCTTGGTGTTTTCCATCAGCAGCTTGAAGCGCGGGTCTTTTTCGAGTTCACCACGGTTTACCCAGGCCTCGCAGGCGCTGCCGCCCCAGGCGTTGTTGATCAGGCCCACGGGCACATCGAGCATTTTGTGAAGCACTCGGCCATAGAAATAGCCGACGGCGGTGAAGCCGCCCACTGTGGCTGGCGAGCACTCTTTCCACTCGCCCTTGAAGTCCTGCTGAGGCTCCTGCGTGCCCACGTTTGGCACGGTGATGAGGCGGATGTTGGGATATTTCGCGGTGGCGATCTCCAGATCGGCGTCCCAGCTGCTATTCACTGACATCTGCATGTTGGACTGGCCGGAGCAGATCCACACCTCGCCGACGAGCACGTTTTTCAATTCCTTCGTGGTGCTGCCCTTGATGACCAGCGTTGCGGGGGTCGCATTCGCAGGCACGGGATCGAGCTTCACCGTCCATTTGCCATCGGCACCGGCCTTGGCGGTCTTGGTTTGATCCCAGAATTTCACCGTCACTTCGGTGCCCGGAGCATCCCAGCCCCAGAGGGGATTGGTCTGCTTCTGCTGCAGCACCATGTTGTCGCCAATGATGGCGGGAAGTTTCAGTTCAGCGCGGGCTGTGCATGCCAGCGCGGCGAGGAGGAGGGGAAGCGAGAGGAGTCTCATGGATGGGTAAAAAACAGGAGGAAGGAAACGCAGCCGAGAGCGGGCTTTTCAAAATCTTTTCACTCGAAGACCCGACAGCAGCAGAGGCAGAACAAGTCAGCGCTTGAAACCAGGGCAGTCCCATCCCATTGGCAGATCACAGGCCGTCATGTGCGGCCTCATGACTGATGATTGAAATGGATTCCAGAGAACAAGGCGGCCTCATCGCGAAGAGTGTCAGCAGGCCCGTGAAAACGGGTCATGGCATCAAGATCGGCATCTTTGCGGGCATTCATGGGGATGAGGAGGCGGGCACGCTTGCCACCCATGAGCTCATTGCCTGGGCTGAGGAGAGGCCGGAGGAACTGCATGACTACGAGCTGCATTTCTTTCCGATCTGCAATCCCACGGGCCGAACGCTTGGCACACGTCACAGTCATAGCGGCCTCGATTTGAACCGCGAGTTCTGGCGCGGCTCCACCGAGCCCGAAGTCGTCTATCTGGAAGGGGAGCTGCGCTGCGAAAGCTATGACGGCATCATCTCGCTGCATTCCGATGACACCTCCGACGGCTGCTATGGCTTTGTCAGAGGCGCATTGCTTAGCGAGCATCTGCTGGAACCCGCGCTCCAAGCATCGAGTGATTTCTTGCCACGCAATGAAGCGCCCATCATTGACGGCTTTCCCGCTTCACGTGGCATCATCAAGGAAGGCTACCTCGGCATCCTCAGCGCGCCGCCGGAACAGCGGCCGCATGCGCTGGAGATCGTGTTTGAGACGCCGGCGCTGGCGCCGATGGACGCGCAGGTGCAGGCGACGGTGGCGGCGGTGAAGAGGATTTTGGCGGAGTATCGGGAGTTGCAGGCGTATGCGGCGAACTTGTAGCGATCTTCGCCCAATCCTTGTTCACGAGTTGTTTCTGGACTCAGCGAGAGCTCCAACAGAAAAGTGACAAACGTTCCCAAACGGGCATTTTAGGCCTCTAGACACGTCTCATGGAACCGCAGCCAATAACCTTTTCTTCCACTATCAGCTTTTGGACCCACTATCGCGCGACCCGTGCGATCGTGAACCGTTTATTGAGCACCTACATTGCATGGGGCTTTTTCGTCGGCGTTCCGTTACTGCTCGTTATCGTCATGCTTTGTCTCGGTCAGGATATTTTCGCTCCGGGCGCTTATGGATTGCCCACTTGGGCCATCCCGGTGGGTGGCTTGCTGTTTATGCTCGTCTTCAAGCCTTTGATACAGTGTCTTAACATCTCAAGCATGCGTCGCCGTAATCCCTCAATCAGCGGCGTCCAGACTTATACAATCACTTCCGCCGGTTACACTATTAAGGGAAGCTTGTTTGATACGACACTCAAATGGGATGCGTTCCACAAGGCAATCGAGACGAAGGAGTTTATCTTGCTCTATGTCTCCACTCGTTGGGCGCACTTCATCCCGAAGGCAGCAACTACAGCATCAGACCTCCAGGCAATCCGAACGATTATACGTGAAAAACTCGGTTCCAAAGCTAAACTCCAAGTGGCTTAATTCTACTTTGGTAAGTTATCGGGGTTTGGGCGCTGGCGGTACGCTCTGAACGCGGCGGAGCTTCTTGCAAACGCTGCTGGTGGGCGTAGTGCGTAGCGAAGGCACTGGGTTTGCTTCCCGGTGATTGACATCCAGTACCAGGGTAGCCTCGCTGAGGCTCGGCAACCCTTCGCTATGATACGCAGTCCCGTTGGGACTGGTGTAAAGCGGAGTGGGATGACGCAAGACAACGGCAACCAGCCAAGGACATTCCACGGCGTAAGATGTGATGCCGCAGGAAAGACCTCCCTATGACTTACCAAAGTAGAACTAACACTCGTTAAAGTTACCTTCCCTGCCTCACTCTCAATAACTTCTCCCCAGCCGCGTTCAGCGTCTCCACCTGCTTCGCGTAGTGAAAGCGGATGAAGCGGTGTTCGGGTTCGCGGAAGAAGCTGGAGCCAGGGACGCCGGCAACGCCGACTTCGCGCACGAACCATTCGGCGGCTTCGGTGTCGGTGGCGAAGCCGAGGGATGAGATGTCCATGAGGACGTAGTACGCGCCGTGGGGTTCGGTGAACGGGAGGCCGGTGGCGCGGAGGTGATTGAGGAAGATGTCTCGCTTCTCGGTGTAGAGATCGCGCAGGCCATGGTAGTAGCTGTCCGGGAGTTCGAGTCCGGCGACGGCGGCCTCTTGAAGTGGCGCGGCGGCACCGACGGTGAGGAAGTCATGCACTTTGCGCGCCTGCGCGATGATGTGCGGGGCGGCCTGCACGTAGCCGAGGCGCCAGCCGGTGATGGAGTAGGTTTTGGAGAGTGAATTGCACACGATCACGCGCTCCACAGCGCCGGGAAGGGAGTGCATGTAGACGTGTTCGTGCGGGGCATAGACGATGTGCTCGTAGGGCTCGTCGGTGATGACGAAGGCATCGTGCTTTTCGGCGAGATCGAGGATCATCTGCAGCTCGGCACGGGTGAAGACCTTGCCGGTGGGATTGGAGGGATTGCAGACGATGATGGCCTTGGCACCCTGCGCAAAGGCGCGGGCGAGTTCATCGGGATCAAAGCCGAACTGTGGCGGACGCAGGGGGACGTAGATGGGCTCGGCACCGGAGAGGATGGCGTCTGCGGCGTAGTTTTCGTAGAAGGGTGAGAAGACGATGACTTTGTCCCCGGGCTCGCAGCAGGTCATCATGGCGCACATCATGGCCTCGGTGCTGCCGCAGGTGACAACGAGGTTTTGATCGGGATCGACGGAGGTGCCGGAGAAATGGGTAATCTTTTTGGCGAGCGCCTGGCGGAAGCGCGGGGCGCCCCAGGTCACCGCATACTGATGGAAGGGGCCGCGGGTAGCGCGCTCCAGCGCGGCGAGGAGTTCCTCAGGTGGATTGAAGTCGGGAAAGCCCTGGGAAAGATTGATCGCGCCGTGCTGATTGGAGAGGCGCGTCATTCCGCGAATGACGGATTCGGTGAAGGCGTGGAGGCGGCGGGAAGTTGCAGGCATCCTTGCGATTTGGGCGAGAAGCCGCCAACGTGCAACCAACCAATCTGCCCCACATGCTGCGCCGCTGATCATGCCTCCTGAACCTTCCCCTCCGCCACAGCTCAAGGAATGGTTTGATGCCGCCCGCCATCGGGCCATCGCCAAGGATCTCGCCAGCATCGCGCCCAAGTTTCGTACCAATGACTTCATGCAGTCCGTGCTGGATGGACTGGAAGGCCGCAGCCTCATGCAGCGAGTGCATCAGTGTGCGCTGGCCGCGGATGCCGCGCTGCCGGGGACGTATCAGCAAAAAGTTCGCGTCCTGCAAAAGCTCGCGCCGCGCATCGGGCATGAGTTTGTGACGATTTTCCTTGGCGATTTCGTGGCGACCTTCGGTCTGGATGACTTTGATTTTTCGATGGAGGCGCTGCGATTTTTCACGGTCTTTGGCTCGGCGGAGTTTGCGGTGCGGCCGTTCATCGTGGCGGATCAAAAACGGGCGTTGCAGACGATGCTAGGATGGTCCGCTGACCCAGATGAGAAGGTGCGACGACTGGCGAGCGAGGGTTCGCGTCCGCGACTGCCCTGGGGCATGCGTTTGCAGACACTGGTGCGTGACCCGGAACCCACGGCGAAGATTCTGGAGGCACTGAAGGATGATGCGTCTCTGTTCGTGCGCCGCTCGGTGGCGAATCATCTCAATGACATCACGAAGGATCATCACGACTATGTTTTGCAGCGGCTCGAAGCCTGGGATCTCGAACGCGAGCACCTGCGATGGATCGCCAAGCATGCCTGCCGGACGTTGATCAAGCGCGGGCATCCGGGTGCGCTGAAGCTCTTTGGGTTTGGCCGGAAGGCGGAGGTCAGGGCGAAGCTGGATGCGTCACCTTCACGTCTGGATCTTGGACAGCGACTCACTTTGACTGCGGCGCTCGCTTCCACCTCGAGCCGTTCGCAGCGTCTCGCGATCGACTACGTGGTGCATTACGTCAAAGCCAGCGGGGGCAGTGCGGAGAAGGTCTTCAAGTGGACGGAGATCGACCTGCCGGCGCATGCTGAAATCGAGCTCGTGAAATCGCAGGTCGTGCGGGATTTCACCACACGCAAACACTACGCAGGCAGGCACCGAGTGGAGTTGCAGATCAATGGCCAGCGGGTGGCGGAGACGATGTTTGATCTGCGCTAAAAAAAACCGCCACCGGATCAAACCGGTGGCGGATGGTGTGGAGAATGGGTGGAAGGAATTACTTCGTGGCCGTCTTTGCCTGTTCCTGGCTCTCTGGTGAGAGGCGTGCAAGCGGCACGATATGCGTGACGCCAGTGGCTTGAATTTTAAGCAGCACGCCATCGCCTTCCAAGCCCATGAACTGTGCTTCGATGACCTTGCCGTCACTGCTGGTCCATTTCTGGACGCCGCCAGCCGCAGCGGGGAGCATGGCTGCAGCAGGTGCTGGTGCGGGCGCTGCACCACCGCCGGTGAGGCTGGCGCCTTCGTTGATCCAGGCTTTGAAGATCTCGACTTCCTCATCGGTCAGCCTGTTCTTGCCTTCAGGGGGCATGACATCCGAGTCATCCTTGTCCAGGGTGCAGTTGACCCACATGGTGCTCTTGGCAGCTTCGCCCGGGATGATGTTTTTACCGGGACCGATTTGCTTGGGAAGTTCGGCATCATCGAGCGCGAGCTTGCCTTTGACCTTCTTCGTGGTGCTGTGACAGGCGAAGCATTTGAGGCGGAAGATCGGGGCGATCTGTGTTTTGAAATCAACCGCCGAAGCGGTGGTGGCGGTCAGTACAAGGGCGAAGAGGAGGCGGAATTTCATGATTGAAAGCGACATGGAACGATCAAACGGGCGGTTTGCCTAGATTATTTAAAGGATTCCGTTCATTCAGCGAGCGGCGGGGTCGAGCTCACGCAGCTGTTGCAGCGTGGCCAGAATGGAGTTGCGGTGGGATTGCAGGCGGCTGATGCCCAGCACGGCGCGGCTGCCGGAAAGGGTGTTGAGCAGCGGGCTGGCCTCCGGCTGAGCGGAATTCCACTCCCCGCCGCGAAGGGCGGCGGGGTTCTTGGAGGCGAGCGCCTGATACTCCGTGTTCAAGGCCTGCCGCTGTGAGGCAAGCTGGGTGCGCAGCACCTCCACCACGTTGCGGGCCGGCATGGCTGCTGCCGGGGCAGGAGTCTGGGGTGGACTGGCTTGCTCGCGGGCCTGCCGGGCCTGCATCTCCCGGGCTTGGACCAGCAGATTCTCCCGCGACTTTTCCAGGGCTTCCAGCGGGTCGTAGCAGGCCTCCCAGCGCAGATCGGGCGTGGTTTTCGCCAAGGCGACTTTGACGACACCGTCGGCATGGCGGATCGAGAGATCCTCGGCACTGACCGCGGTGATCTCCGCGTCGCGCAGCACTTTGCCATCCTCCAGATTCAGCATGGGAAACTTCTTTCCCACCATGGCGCTGCGGCGCTGGGTGCGGAACTGATCAAACTGGGATTTCAAGGCCTTGAACTCAGTCTGTGACTGCGTGAGCTCCAGCTGGGTCTTCTCCAGCTGTGCCTGTACCGACGCAAATTGCTGCATCTGTACCTGCAGCGTGGACAAATCCGCTTGTGATTGAACCAGGAGATGGTTGGTCTCATCGACGCGCGTCTGCAGAGTCTGGTTCTCGATCTGCAGGGCATCGTACTCGCTTTTTTTGACACAGCCGCCCAGCAGCAGCAGCATTGCGGCTGTCACTGGAAGAGTGCGTGTAGGATGTCTGCCCATTCCAAAAAGAATGTAATCCCTTTCATGCCGTTTTGTCACGCCTCCCGTTCCATGATTTCCAGAATGTCGCCCCTGCCTCAAGCACTTGCATTCAAGCCATCCTAGCCGACACTGCTAGCCCCCCAAACCATACTTTATGAGCAAAGCCTCCGTCGAAGACATCAAACTCGCCTCAGACGGCCTTCGTGGCCACCTAGCCGAGCTGTTCGCAGATACCAGCACCCCGAACATCCCGGAGGACTCCAACATCCTGCTCAAACACCACGGCTCCTACCAGCAGGATGACCGCGATGTCCGTGCTGAACGCACCAAGGCCAAGCTCGAGAAAGCCTGGAGCTTCATGATCCGCAGCAAGATGCCCGGGGGCCGTATTTCCGCGAAGCAATGGCTGATCCATGATGACCTTTGCGAAAAGGCCTTCGGCAACATGCGCCTGACCAACCGTCAGGGCATTCAGCTCCACGGCGTGCTCAAAGGCGGCCTGAAGGAAGTCATCTCCAATGTCTGCCACAGCGGCCTCAGCACCATGGGTGCCTGCGGTGACGTGGTGCGCAACACCATGGGCCCGGCGGCTCCGATCAAGGACGCGGTGCATGCTGATACTCAGACACTTACGGAAGAAATCAGCCAGCGCTTCCTGTGGCGCAGCCAGGCGTATGCCGACATCTGGCTGGATGGTGAGAAGATTGAGCCTGAATGGATTCAGGATCCGGAGGTCAACCCCGCTGTGCGTGAGGCGACGAAGGCCCCGGAAGGTGACGACCCGATCTACGGCAAGGTCTATCTGCCGCGCAAATTCAAGATCGGCGTGGCCATCCAGCCCTGCAACGACGCGGATATCTTCTCCCAGGACGTCGGCCTTGTGCCGCACGTGGTGGACGGTGCGGTCGAAGGCTACACCATCACCGTCGGTGGCGGCTTTGGCATGAGCCATGGCCAGCTCAGCACCCGCCCCTTCCTCGGTCAGCCGCTGCTTTATGCGAAGCGCGCGAATGTGGTGGATGCCATCGAAGCCATCGTCACCACGCAGCGTGACCACGGCAACCGGACCGAGCGTAAAAACGCCCGCATGAAATACACCGTGCAGACGATGGGCTTGGACGGCTTCCGCGCCGAAGTGGTGAGCCGCCTGCCTGGCATTGAGACTTTCCCGCCGAAGGAGCTCAGCTTTGACAGCGTCGAGGACAAACTCGGCTGGCATGAGCAGGGAGATGGCAAGCTCTACTGCGCCGTCCATGTGAGCATGGGCCGCATCGTGGACCGTGAAGACGGCCCGCACTACCGCAGCGCTTTTGTGGAGCTGTGCAAGTCGCTCGACCTGCCGCTCATCGTCACGCCGAATACGAATATGATCATTGCCGACGTCGCGCCTGAGCAGAAGGACGCCGTCGATGCCATTCTGGCCAAGCACGGCGTTGTTCACTCCGACGGCATGACCCGCGCCCGCAAGGTGGCCCACGCCTGTGTGGCCCTGCCGACCTGCGGCCTGGCGCTGAGCGAATCCGAGCGCGTCCTGCCCGGATTCATGGACAAGATCGACGAATACCTGCGCGAACTGGGTCTCGAAGACGAGCCGATCCTCTTCCGCATGACTGGCTGCCCGAACGGCTGTGGCCGCCCTTACAACGCCGACTTCGGCTTTGTGGGTCGCTCGCCGAACAAGTACGCGATGTTTGTGGGTGGCAGCATCCGCGGCAACCGCCTCGCCGGCCTGGAGTACAAGACGGTCCTCGGTGAAGAAGTTCCTGGCAAGGTGCGCGCCTTCCTGGAAGCCTTCAAGGCGGAGCGCAAGGACGGTGAAATCTTCGCCGACTGGTTCGCCCGCACCCGCACCACGGGTGAGGCTCCGACGCCGGAGCAGTTCCATATCGAACTCGCCGAACGCGCCGCGAAACTGGCTGAGGCCAAGACCACGGCGGCTGAGGCAGGCTAAATCCTCCAAAAAGCATCGAATTCGAGGCGGTCCGCACCCAGCGGACCGCCTTTTTTGTGCCTACAGGTCAAGGATCAGAGGAGGTGCCTACGGAACACACTGAATGCACGGAAAATCAGAGGGGAACCAAGCACCTGGATGGGACCCTTTATATATCAAGGCTAGTGTGGCGGCACACAGTTGCCGTGCTCCTGTGAGACAGGTGTCCGGACCATGCCCTTGTTGCACAGCTACAAGGCAACTTTAATTTCTGAGCATTACGGGACTTGTGTGAGGCGTTTCTTTGGGCCACAGACTCCGCCATGTCTCTCCCGTTCTATCATTACCTGCATCTCATCGGCCTGATCCTCGTTTTCATCGGCATTGGCGGAATGCTCTCCAGTGAAGGTGCCAAGAAAGCCATGATGTGGCACGGCATCGGTCTCCTCATCAGCATTGTCTCCGGTTTCGGCATGCTGGCGAAGCTGGGCATCATGGGCACGATGCCGGTGTGGGCCTGGATCAAGATCGGCCTGTGGCTGGTGCTGGGCTTCCTGCCGGTGCTGGCCAAACGCCGTGTGATCGCCACGCCGCTGGTCGTGCTCATCGCCGCTATTGTGGGTGCAGCGCTGGCGTATCTGGGCTACTTCAAGCCGACGTTTTGATTTTGGCGTGGCGGCCGTACAGTAGCCATCTCGCTCCGCGAGATGAGCTGTGCGCCACCGCAAGAATAGAGCGTTCGCGTATTTTGCTGATTCCGTGGCATGCGGAAGCGCTGTGTACCTCTCGCGGAGCGAGAGGACTACTTTTCTCCCAGGGCTTTGCTCTTTTCCGTGGCGGCGCGAACGGCTTGGATCATGGCGTTGCGGAGGCCGTGCTGCTCGAGTTTTTCGAGACCGGCGATGGTGGTGCCACCGGGGCTGGTGACTTCATCGCGCAAGGCCGCGGGGTGTTTGCCGCTGGTGAGGACCATTTCTGCTGCTCCGGCGACGGTCTGGGCGGCGAGGCGCAGGGCGGCTGCGCGTGGAAGACCCATGAGGACGCCGCCATCGGCGAGGGCTTCGATGACGGTGTAAACATAGGCGGGGCCGCTGCCGGAGAGGCCGGTGACGGCATCGAGCAGTTTTTCGGCGACTTCGTCGGCCGTGCCGACGGCTCCGAGGATCTTCTCTGCGAGCGCGGCGTCTTTGGCGGTCGCCTTGCTGCCACGTGAAAAGGCGGCAGCGCCGATGCCGACCAGGGCCGGTGTGTTGGGCATGCTGCGGATGACGCGCTGCTTGCCGCCGAGCCAGGTTTCGAGATTGGCCAGGGAGACCCCGGCGGCAATGCTGAGGTAGAGGCGCGAGCCTTTGACCAGAGCGAGCGCCTCACACAGGGCCTGCATGTCTCCGGGTTTCACGGCGAGGATGATCACGTCTGAGGCTGCGGCCACTTCCGCCGGAGTGCCGGTGATGGTTTTGCAGGTGAGGCATTTCCGCAGGGAGTTCACGGCCTCGGGCATCACATCGCTGAGCGCCACATTGAGGCTGGATTTGCCAAGCGCCTGCTCCACGCCGCGCAGCAGCGCGCCGCCCATTTTTCCGCAGCCTATGAGTCCGAGTTTCATCATGGGGCGACTTTGGGGCAGATGCGGCGAGGTGCAAGTACGCCAATCTTGTCTTGCGTTGGCCCCCGAATTTTTGCGATGCTGGTAGAAATCGTCGCTAAAATGTACGCCGACCACTTTCAGCCCGAAAAGATCATCGCCGCCGGGCCCTCGGCCAAGGTGTATCGTGGAGTGGAAACGATGACGGGACGCAAGGTGCTGATCAAAGCCCTGATGGAGGAGCACGAGACTGCCCATCCGCTGGATCGTGAGCGCCTTCAGCTGCTGGCACCTTCACTCATGCAGATGCGGCATCCGCACATCGCGGGCCTGATCACGCTGCTGCCCACGGAGGAGGAGTTTGCCCTGGTGTCTGAATTCATGCCGGGAATGAACGGCCGGAACTTTGCCGCGGAGCACCAACCCTCGCCTGCGGATCTGCGCGCGCTGGCAGTGCAGCTCATGCACGCCCTGCTGGTGGGGGAGCACTTGCGCCAGCCGCATGGCGACCCGAAGCCGAGCAATCTCATCATCACCGACCATCCCGGCGGCGGTTTGTTTCTTCAGGTGCAGGACTGGGGCCTCTCGCTGGCCCGACGGACGCAGCCGCCGGAGACGCTATGGTTTCGGGCACCGGAGCTGCATGCGGGCGGCGCGCCAACGACGCAGAGCGATCTTTTCACGGCGGCGGGCAGCTTGTTCTGCATCGCCACGAACACCGCACCAGCTCAAGGCACGAGGGTGGAGGAGATCCTGAGGGACTGGCAGGCCTTCAACGCGGGCCATGTGCTGAGCCACATGCGGCCAGATCTGGACCCACCGCTGCGCGACTGGCTGGCGTGGCTGCTGAATCTGGCACCGCAGCAGCGCCCGCACTCCGTGGCGCAGGCGCTGGATGTGCTGATGCTCAGCATGCACACCGGCTACGCCTACCTGCCGCAGCAGGCACCCGTCATGGCACCGGGCACCCAGACCATGCCGCTGGTGGCTGCAGTTGCACCCGGAGCAGCGATGCCAGTGCAATCCGGTGCGCCAGCGTCGGCGCCTCCCGGTGCGCCGCAGCCGAAGCCCGTCCTGCCCAAATCCGCGCCCGCCATCGCCGCTGCCGCCGCCCCCCCTCCGCCAGCAGCCGCCCCGAAAAAATCATCCGGCAGCCGTGTCATGATCGCCGTGGTGTTGAATCTCGCCGCTCTCACCGTGATTGGATTTTTTGTCTGGCCCATCATTCAGAAATCCATCCCCAGCGTGGAAATCTCAACTGCCGTGAGCAGCGAGAAAACACCCACCATTGCCATCCCCTTGGGCAAGGCAGACAGCACGAAAGCTGCCGTCACCGCTGCCACCCAACCAAAGCCTGCGGCGACCGATGCCAAAGTCCACTGAGTGCGTGGCACAGCTCCCGCCCGACAGCATTCTCCATGCGGCAGGCGCTGATTTCGCATGCAGGACCGGCGTATTTATCTTGTGAAAAGCCCCCCTGCCCTTCTCCTGCTGCTACTCACCGCGCCTGCTTCGGCGGCGGTCGATTTCGTTCGGGACATCCAGCCCATCTTCAGCGAGCACTGCTACAAGTGCCACGGAGGGCACAAGCAGGAGGCGGCCTTCCGGCTGGATCACAAGCCCAGTGCGCTCAAGGGCGGCGACTTTGGTGTCGCGATCATTCCCGGCAAAGCGGACGACAGCCGGCTGCTGCACGCCGTGCTGGGTACGAACCCCAAAATGCGCATGCCGCGCAAAGGTGACCCGCTGAGCGTTGATGAAATCGCCAGGCTCAAGGAGTGGATCGATGAGGGTGCCGTCTGGCCTGACAGCGCGAGTGTGAGCCTTGAGCGGAAGACCGACCACTGGGCCTTCAAGCCGCCCGTGCGGCCTCCAGTGCCTGCGACAGCGAAGCATCCCATCGATGCCATCATCCGCGAGCGTCTCACCAAGGAAGGGTTGCAGCCTTCGCCCCCAGCAGCTCCTGAAACGCTGCTGCGCCGCCTGCATCTGGATATCACCGGCTTGCCACCGACGCCGCTGGAGATCCGCACTTTCACCGCTGCGTATCGCAAGGATCCCGCCACCAGCATCCAGCGTGTGACATCCGCGCTGCTGGCCAGCCAGCACTACGGCGAGCGCTGGGCGAGGCACTGGCTGGATGCGGCGCATTACGCGGACAGCAACGGCTATGAAAAGGATCCGATGCGCTTCATCTGGTTCTACCGCGACTGGGTCATCAGCGCTTACAACCGCGACCTGCCGTATGACCAGTTCATCATTCAGCAGCTGGCCGGCGATGAGCTGCCCAAGGCCACGCAGGATCAGATCGTGGCCACCGGATTCCTGCGCAACACGATGGTCAACGAGGAAGGCGGCGTGGATCCCGAGCAGTTTCGCATGGAGTCGATGTTTGACCGCATGGACACCATCGGCAAAAGCATCCTCGGTCTCACCATCGGCTGCACGCAGTGCCACAACCACAAGTACGACCCCATCTCGCAGGAGGAGTACTACCGCATGTTTGCCTACCTCAACAATGACAACGAACCCTGGCGTGTGGTGTATACCGCCAGCGATCAGATGCAGCGTGCGCAGGTGCTGACACAAATCGCTGAGCTGGAGGCAAAGCTGAAGCATGATCATCCTGACTGGCAGGAGCGGATAAAGGTGTGGGTGGCGGGTGTGAAAGCCGCGCAGCCGGAGTGGCACACGCTGGCTTTTGAAGATGATCCGTCCGGGGGTGAAAAGGCGCTGCGGCAGCCGGACGGCAGCATCCTCGCGCAAGGGTATGCGCCGACGAAGAGTGATGTGAAGTTTGCGGTGAAAGCTGTAGAGCAAGCCGCTGGCTTGCAGACTGCAACCGGGACGGTTGCACTACAGAAGAGTGCGCCACGCACGATCAGCGCCTTTCGCCTGGAATTGATGAACGACCCCAATTTGCCTGCTTATGGCCCCGGTCGTTCGCAGAAGGGCACGGCGGCACTCACGGAGTTCAGCGCCGAGATGAAGATCGACGGCAAGATGACGAAGCTGAAATTTGTGAAGGCCAGCGCCGACTATGGCGAAGCGGAAAACACGCCGCTCGCCCCCTTCGCACGCGACAAGGAAGACACGAAGGACAAGCGCGTTACCGGCCCTGTTGCGTATGCGATTGATGGCAAGGCGGACACCGCGTGGGGGATCAACGCCGGACCTGGACGGCGCAATGTGCCGCGCAATGCGGTCTTCGTTTTGGAGAAGCCGGTTGAGCTCAAACCCGACAGCGAGCTGAGCGTGACGCTGAGCATGAAGCACGGCGGCTGGAACAGCGATGACCTGCAGACGATGAACCTTGGGCGCTATCGCATCAGCGTGACTGATGCGCCGAATGCGGCGGCGGATCCGCTCTATGGCAAGAAATCTGAGTTCAGCGCCTTCCGCACCACCGTGGCGGAATGGCAGCCGGTGAACGACGAGATTGAATCGCTGTGGAAGCAGCATCCCGAAGGCACCACCACCCTGACGCTGGACCCGCGCGATGAACCGCGCATGACCTCCGTGCTCAAGCGCGGTGATTTCCTCAAACCCGACAACCGTGTGACCGCTGGCGTGCCCGCCATGCTGAATCCGCTGCCCAAGAATGCCGACGGCTCGCGCCTCACCTTTGCGCGCTGGATGGTGGACAAAAAATCGCCCACCACGGCCCGTGCTTATGTGAACCGCGTTTGGCAGGCCTGCTTCGGCATCGGACTGGTGGAGACCGCCGAGGACTTCGGCACGCAGGGCTCGCCACCGAGCCATCCTGCGCTGCTCGACTGGCTCGCCGTGGAGTTCATGGAGCACGGCTGGAGCACCAAGCATCTGCTGCGCCTCATCACCAGCAGTGAGACTTATCAACAGTCCAGCAACGTCACGCCCCAGCTTCTGGAGCGCGATCCCTACAACCGCCTGCTCGCACGTGGTCCGCGCTTCCGCGTGGAAGGCGAAGTCGTGCGCGACATTCAGCTTGCCGCGAGCGGCCTGCTCAATCCTGCGATTGGCGGACGCCCTGTCATGCCGCCCGCTCCCGCGTATCTCTTTGAGAAACCCGCCAGCTACGCGCCCTTCCCGTGGAAGGTCGATGAGGATGAGAGCCAGTTCCGACGCAGCGTCTATGTCTTCCGCCGTCGCAGCACGCCATATCCATTTTTAAGCACCTTTGATGTGCCGAATGGCGAAAGTTCGTGCATCCGCCGCTCTAAAAGCAACACGCCGCTGCAGGCGCTGATGACGCTGAATGAGACCATGAGCATGGCTGCGGCCAAGGCGCTGGGCGAACGCATGTGGAAAGAAGGTGGCAGCGATGATGCCTCCCACATCGCCTACGGCTTCCAACTCTGCACCGGCCGCCAGCCGACGGCCAAAGAAACCACCGTCCTGCTGGACATGCTCAAGCGCCACCAGACTAAACCGGGTGAGATCGACTCGCATACCCTGCTCGCCCGCGTCCTGCTCAATCTCGACGAGACGATCACGAAGGAGTAGAGTTTCTCACCGCTCGAAAAGCTTGGCCTTCTCGGTGAAGCCCTGCACCTGCGCTCCTGAGATGCCAGGAAAAGCCTCGAACTTCAGCTTTCCGTCAGCCAGCACCTGAACCAGCACGGTGCCTTGCACTTGATCACCGCCGGGGCGCATCTGCGTCTGGCCAGAACTGCCAAGCTGACCGTGGATGAGTTCGTATTTCACGACGCCAGCCTGCTCGCTGATGGTTGCGGGATCAGGCGCGTTGCCCTTCACCCAAAACTGAGCGGCGCGGCCATCGTAGCTGCCGATTGAGAACACGATGATCGTCGGATCGAGGTGGTGATACACGATGGCAAGATGACCGACCCAGTAGTCGATGCGGCGATTGAGACCGGCAAAGCCGCCAGTGCCCTGCTCATACCAGTTGCCGATGAGTTTGCCGTCAATGTCATAGTCGATGCGGCCGCCGAAGGGCGGAACCTTGCGCGCATCTTTCTTGATCAACCCGCTGCGCAACGGTTCGTCGATGTAGTCGAAGGGATCAACAACGTGCGGCTTCTGCGGGTCACGTTGCAGGAACTGCCCGGGTTTGACAAAGCCTTTGCGCGTCGTGCTTGTGTCGATCAGTGCGAAGTCGAAGGTCTGGTTGCCGACCTTGCCGATGACCTGTCCGGCTTTCACCGGGATGCGCACGTTCACCGGCTGGCCGGGCTGCACGCCACCGGGCACCTGCTTCATGATGGCGGCATCGACTTCGATGAGATGATCGACGTAGCTCCACACATGCGCCGAGTGTTCGATGAAGACCTTCAAATCGACAGCGCGGTCAAACACACTGGGGTCATACTTTGCCTGTCCGCCCTGCGGATTCGGCCGCCACTGCAGCATGACGATGAAACCGTCGGCAACAGCAACGACATCGTAGAGCTGGCTGAAGTCGCGCGTGTCCACGCCGGTGCCCTGTCCGGGCGGACGACTGCCGCCCATGCCGCCACGCCCCTGGTTCACCGCACCCTTTGGCACGAGATACAGGTGGTCGCTCGGCGTCGTGTGACCGCTTTGCATGTTCCCCAGCGGGATGATGTAGCCGATGTCATCGAGCCGCAGCGGGAAGCTTTGCAGCCTCACCGGCCCGTCACCCTGCGCCTGGCCACGACTCCACATCTGATTGATCTGCTCCGCCGTGGAGCCCGGACGCGAGTCAGAGGATTGAGCGCAAAGCGATGCCGCAGCAGCGGTGAGGAGGGTGGCGAGGAGTTTGGCGTTCATAGATTTTTGCGTTTCAGGTGAATCTATTCACGTCGTGTCCCTGCTGAACGGGGAAGGACTCTAACACGGCGAGACGCCCGAGGTTGCGAACCGCTTTCGTGTGATACACGACCGCATCGCATTTCCACGAGCATGCTGCCCCGACTGCAAATCGGCGCAGCCCGTGGCGGGAATGCCAGTGCACATGTGATTAGTGCGTGAGAAGACAGGCAGTCATTCAGCGCGTGCGATGAAGCACACAAACAGCGCGCCAGGAGTTCATCGCCGTTCCGAGGCAAGTTTCATCCGCCAAAGCCAGTCTTTTCCAACCGCGCCGCCGTCGTCTTTTGCATCGGGTCCGGCGGACCAGAGGAGGTAGCCGTTTCTTTCGAGGCGATAGCCCAGCGGCTGTGTGGGCCGTGCGGGATCGGTGACATGGAAGAGCTTCAGGTCGTCATTCACCAGATCGAGCGAGGCAGGAAAGCTGCCGTTCTTCATGCGATGCTTCTCCAAGGCACAGGCGATGATGAGGCAGCGGCGGTGGAAGAGTCTCTCGGCAGCGGCTCGCGTGATATCGCCGATTTGCGGAATGGCAATGGCTCCGAGAATGCGACGCGGGTTGGGCCAGGAGTTTTCCGCTTTGCTCCGACGCTGCACGATTTCCGCTCTGGAACCTGACGCGAGCCAGGCTTCGGGGCTGGGTGGTCCAAGCTGATCGAGCATGCAATCGGCATAAAATGCAATGTTCGCTTCGTGCCAGCCGATGGGGCCATTAATCAGGACATAATAAAATGCATCCTCTATCATTCGCTCCAAGAAGGGCGTCTTTAAGGATCGGTTGGTTATGTCCTGCAGCAGGTGGCGGTGCTTTCTCAAATACTCGAGCTGGAAAAACATGCCGAGGATCTCCTGGCCATGAGCGGATTGATACTGCTGCAAATCATCAAACTGGCCCAGTCGCACCTGAAGGCACCCCAGAGACTCTAATGTCCAAGCTGGATGGCTGAGGGCCTCGTGCAAAGCGTCAAACGTGATGCCATGGGCGGCCAGTGGAACGAGGCACCCGACGATGCCGCCACGCGCCATTCCCTCGCTGATGCGAAGCATGATCAAGGCTGTGCTCACGGTCTTTGCCGCATCCCCTACCAACGCCGCGCTGCGCAGATGGAGGCCGAGCTGAAGCTGGAAATCGTTCAGTCCGAGGAAGTCGGGAAAAGAGGCCTGCCATGGGTTGTCTCCGACGGCCTCCAGTGCCTCTTGCTGGCCTGGTTTGATGACTGAGAAAGGTTTGTTCAGGCCTTCAGCAAGCTTTGGCAGCAGGCCATTGCCATCTCCCAGTTCGCGGGCAAGCACCGTGGCGGGTGGCTCAGGAGCATTGATACCCCGGTTCTTGATCCAGGTGACCAGATCGAGTCTATCGCCTTCGCCATCCTGGGATTTGGTGATCTCCGGGCGAAGGAAGTCCTTCGGCAGCAGAGCGTTTTGGGGTGGAACGTATCTCAGGCTCAGCGTGCCCGGCTTCTTCACGTGCAGCCAGCTTTCGAGGACTGAATTTGCAAAGTAGTTCTCCTCATCGGTCACCTTGGGAGGCATCAGAGCTGTCGGATCGCCCGTGCCCAACCGTTCCACCATGCGGCGATGGACGGCCGCCAGTTCACGGGCGCTGCGCCAGTTTTCCCACTGCCAGAGAACGGTGATGAGAGAGATGAGGCAGACGAACGTCCAGCCCGTGCGGCGATTCCACACAAGCGACCACAACCAGCGCATGAAACGAACTGAGTACCAGGAGTTCATTGCAGTTCATTGTTGAGTTTCATCCGCCACAGCAAGTCTTTGTCTTTTGCACCGCCGTCATCCTCTGCATCCGGTCCGGCGGACCAGAGCAGGTAGCCACCGGGTTCAAGACGAT
Source organism: Prosthecobacter sp. (assembly GCA_021733925.1). Lineage (GTDB taxonomy): Bacteria > Verrucomicrobiota > Verrucomicrobiia > Verrucomicrobiales > Verrucomicrobiaceae > Prosthecobacter. The sequence goes on from JAIPJY010000012.1 coordinate 53,327, forward strand.
AGCCGGGCATCTGTTTGGGTCTTGCAGGATCGTTTATGGTGAAGGGTTTCAGGTCATCCTGCACTGCATCGAGCAACACAGGAAACGAGCCATGCTGCATGCGATGCCTTTCCAAGGCGCAGGCGATGATGAGGCAGCGGCGGTGGAAGAGCACACGTGCGGCGGCATCAAAAAGATTGCCAATGTTCGGCAGCGTAAGCGCACCGATCTTGCGACGCATGTTCCAGCCGAGGTGGCGGTATTCCTCATCGCGCCGTTTTTTGAGAACCTCGCCACGCGCTGTGCCGTCCATCCATGCAGTCTCACCCTTCGGCCCGAGCATGTCGAGATAGGTCTCCGCAAAGAAGGCGATGTTTGCGTCATGCCAGCCGGTGGGTCCGTAAACGTATGCAAGTCGAGTTGCGCGAGTGCCAAAGGTGTCATCCTCGTTTACAAGAAGAAGCTCTTCGGTGGCAGGGCCACCTTTGCGGCAGCTTTCGCGAATGAGGATGCCCGCGCCAAAGCCGGTGAGGATTTCCATGCTCATGCCGCGCTCCATGACTTCAAGATCGTTGATCTTGCCCAGCTGCAACTGCAGCATTCGCAAGCCTTGCTCGTCCCACGCCGGCTGGCTGAGCGCGTCCTGGATCGCCTCAAAGGCGAGACCGTGTGCGGCAATGCTGACCAGCGAGCCGATCATCCAGTGATAAGAAGTTGCGGCCTCTGGAAACAACCGCAGCAGGATGAGCGCGGTGCTGCGTGTCTTCTCCACATCTCCCGCTGCTGCTGCCACGCGCAGATGAAGACCAAGATCCCGCATCGTGTCATTCACATTGCCCACATTTGGCTGGATCGCTGCATAAGGATTGGCCCCTGCGGAGGCGAATTCCTCGCGTTGAGCTGGTTTCCATGCAGAGAACGGCCTTGAAAGACCTGCGGCGAGCTGGGGCAGCAATCCGTTGCCATCACCGAGTTCACGATGCATGACGATGGCGGGCTTTTCTCCTTTCAAATCACGGCCCTCAGCCCAGGTGCTGAAATCGATGCGGGAAGTTTTGTCCGAGCCGTTTTCGATGATCTCCGGCTTCACAAAGCCAGGCGGCAAAAAAACGTTTTTCGGAATGATGTAGCGAATACGCTTTCCATCGCGATGCAGCCACTGTTCGGCGACGGGCAGTGAAAAAAAGTTTTGCTCATCTGGCACGCCCGGTGTCGCGAATGCGATCCAGTCGTCGGTCCCAATGCGCTCGACCATTCGTTGATGGGCGGCTTTCAACTCGCGTGCGCTTCGCCTGTTTTCCCACTGGTAGTAGAGCGTGAGCAGCGAGATGAGGCAGACGAGGGTCCAGCCCGTGCGGCGATTCCACACGAGGCGGGCCAGCCAGCGAGCCATAAGCACGCTATAGAGGCGGGATGGGGCCTTGGTGCCGGGGGTGGAGGAGTTCATCGGCGAGCTGTTCGATTTGTTTGAGGTTGGCGAGAAGCTGCGCGGGAGTTATTGGCGGCAGCTTGGCGTAGTTGTTGAGCGTGGATTGCGGGATGGCCTCGGGCGTGGTGATGCGGAAGAAGAAGGCCAGCAGCCAGCAGGCGGCGAGTGGCAGGCGGAGCGGGCGTGGGATGAAGGCGAGCCATGCCAGAACATGCGACTTTCGAGCTGGCGCGGTTGGGTGCTGGAGGGTGCTGGTCTTGCGGTGCCTTCGAGTGTCCTCCGGTTCGCGAAAAGCTCCAGAGGGCTGGAGCACTCCAGGACGCTGTCGCGATGCTTCGAGCGCCTCTTCAAGAACACGCTCAAGAAACGCGGTTGGCGGATCGCGCCAGCGCATTTGGCGCAGGGTTTGTTCGGGATCGGCTTTCATACGAGCGTGTGTTTTTGGGTTCGCAGTTTTTCCAAGCCGTAGCGGTAGCGGCTGGCGACGGTCTGGGTGGGGAGGCCGAGCAGTTCACCGATCTCGCGAAAGCTGAGCTCCTCCCACACATGCAGGTGGATGACGCTGCGCTGCTCCTCGGGGAGCGCAGCGAGTGCGACGGTGATTTGAGCGCGGGTTTCCTCGGTGTCATCTGCGGGTAAAAACCAGCCGGGTGATTCGTCTGCGAAGCGCTGTAATGCGTCCTCCCGGGTGGAACGACGGCGCAGGGCATCGAGTGCGAGATTGCGCGTCAGGGTGAAGATGACGGCGCGCTCCGACTGCGCCTGGGAGATGACTGCGGAATCCCGAGCGAGCTTGAGAAACAACTCCTGCACCACTTCCTGCGCCAGCGATTCATCCTTCGTCACCGACCACGCGAAGCGATACGCACTGACGGCGTAGTCGGAATGGAGTCGGGTGAGGGTGGCTTCGGTGGGCGGCATCCGTGGTCAGTTTGACAAACGACGCACGGCTTGGGGGATTTTATTTGTCATCGGATGCTTTTTAGAGCCTCCCATCTGAAGTCATGGTCAGTCCGACGTTTTTGAATCTGGGATGGCGTCCAGATTCCAGATGCGCATGGAGCGATCGCCCGAGAGACATGCGAGGCGACGACCTTTGAGACTGAAGGCGAGCTGACGCGGCGGACCGACGGGACCACTCAATTCTTCAAGGAGTTTGCCGTCAGCGAGGTTCCACAGCTTGATGGTGAGATCATCAGAAGCCGTGGCGAGAATGTGAAGCGTGGGATGAAATGCGAGCGCCATGATGGGACTGTCATGGACCCGCAGCTCCTGTGTGACGGCGAAGGTTTTTGTATTGCGGAGGCGCACCATTCTGTCGGCTCCGCCTTCGGCGAAGAGGGTACCGTCGGGGGAGACCGCAATGGCGTTGATCACGCTGCTGCTGAGCGTGGTGTGCAGACACTCGCCCGAGATGGCATCGAACAACAGCAGCCGGTCTTCTGAGCCTGGGAGACTGCGCGAGTTCTTGGCGACGAGGAGTGCGATGATGTGTGATGAAGTTCCGACCCATTCCGCCTCGCGAATGGAAAACATTTTGTCCCAGGGGATGGTGGTGCTGTGGCCGGACTCGGAATCGACCACATAAAAGGAGCTGGCCGCACGGACGAGCAGACGTTCACCTGAGGGATCAAAGTGCATGAAGAGCAGTCCACCAGGCGCCGTGAGATGCCGCAGTTCCACCACACTGAGGTTGTCGCGCCGCAGCAGCTGGATGTCAGTGACGGCCTTGTTGGAAGATGCGACTGCAGCCATCGAGCCGTCGCGGCTGGCGGTGACAAGGCGGGCACTTTTGTCAGCCGAGCGCCAAAGTGGATGACTCTGAGCCTCGTCGTCATGCAGGTCGATGAGATCAATGCCAGTATTCGCGCCATGGGCAAAGACGAGATCGTCGCTGCTCCAAAAGCAGGTGTTGGCGAAATCGCGGGCAGGCAGGCGAAACTCTTCACTCAGGCCTTTCAGGCGCCAGGCTTTGGCAGTAATGCCAGTGGCAAGGATCTCTCCCGAGACTGGATGCACGCAGAGCTTGCTCCCGGTACTGCCGGCATTGAGCAACGGCTGAAGAAAAACACCGGTGGAAGCATCCCACACCTTGATGGACTGACGGCCGCCCGAGAGATTGGAAAGTGTGATGAACTGCCTGCCATCATGCGCATAGGCCAGCGCAGACACGGCACGATCATTGGCGCGAAATTCGTATCGGATATTTCCGGTTTTAAGTGCGATGGAGCGCACGAAACCGCGTTGATCACCCGTCAGCACCTGGCGCCCATCCGGGCTGACGGCAAGTGCCGTAAGGCGGGTGCGCGGTGCGCTCAGTTCACGCAACATGACTCCGTTGAAGGCATTGACGATCTGCAGCCGTTGTCCGCCCACGGCTTTGTTGCAGACCAACTGGCGTCCGGATGGATCAAAAGCAGCCAGCAAAATGGTTTCGTTTCCTTCGGCAGTCCAGAGAATCGCCCCCGTTTGCGCCAGCCTCATATGCGCAGGTCCGTTGTGAGCGATGTCCAGCAGACGTCGTCCATCCGGGCTGTAGATCAACGCATCCGTTCCTGCATCTTCCCAACGACTGATCACTTCGCCGTCCCGCAGATTGTGAATGATGATGCCTCCGCCACTGATTTTGGCCGCTGCAAGCTGCTCACCGTCGGGTGAAATCGTCAGACAAAAATCAGTGGCTGAGCGATCTTTGAAACCGAGCTGGAAACTCAGCAGAGTGGCCTCGGAGCCGAGTTTGGTGATCGACACCCAGTAATCGGAAGAAACCGTGATGAACACTCCTTCCTTCGTCGGATGCGGCAGCACACGCTCCACAGCAGCGCCACTGGGAACCTGAATGCTGGCAACGGACGTGTCTGACTTCTCCGTCAGGTAGTACCAGTTCGAATCACGCATATCTTGCGGCACTGCCAGCAGCGCAGCCTGCATCGCACTGCCGTCCTGGTCTCGATAGGCTGCGTCAGCAAGAGCGATCTGGGCCTTGGCCAGAGATCTCCGCGCGGCCTCCTTGTCGTCATGAGCCCTGCGCTCGCTTTGTTCGGCCAAGGCACGCAACCGGTCATGCTCATGCTCAACCTGCGTGATGCGATAGGTCTGCATGCCGCTGATGCTGATGCCGCTGAGCAACGCCACCCCCACCAAAGTACCCATCGTGAAAACCAACCGGTTGCGATTCACCAATTTGTCCAGGCGATAACGATTGGTGCTCGGGCGAGCCACAATCGGCTCACTCATGAGGTATCTTTCCACATCCATGGCCAGACCGTTCGCGGTCTCGTAGCGCTGGTTGCGATCCTTCTGCATGGCCTTCATCACAATCCAGTCAAGATCCTCACGCAGAGCGGTCATCAGCATGGCTGGAGAGCTTTGCTGGCCTGCCGCAATCTTTGCCGCCGTCTCCCTGGGCATCGCCGCAAGCACTGCCGAGGGCTTTGCCGGCACCTCCTCACCAATCACCCGACGAATCTCCTGCTCACCGGCCTCCTGAAGTTTTTTCTGATCAAACGGAGTGCAGCCGGTGAGCAGCTCGTACAGCAGAACTCCCAGCGCATACACATCGCAGCGAGTGTCGATGTCGATGTTTCCCGCCGTCTGTTCGGGACTCATATAAACCGGCGTGCCGACCAGTTGATCGTTGGGCGGGTGAGTCTTGACCCCGTTTGGCATCGGTCGTGTGGCTCTGGCGATACCAAAATCAATCACCTTGGGCAGCGGTTTGCCGTCGGTCTTGCACACGAGAATGTTGCTGGGCTTGATGTCCCGGTGACTGACACCCTTCTGATGAGCATGCTGCAAGGCCTTGCAAACATCCATGAAAAGTCGGAGCCGTTCGGCGGTGGAGAGGTGGTGCTCACTACAAAACCGCGTGATCGGAATTCCCCCCACCAGCTCCATCACAAAATACGGCAACCCCTCGCTGGTTTCTCCCGCGTCGTACACCTTGGCAATGCAGGGGTGGTCCATCAATGCCAGCAGTTGTCGCTCCGCTTCGAACTGTGCAATGACCGCGCGTGTATCCATGCCAGGCTTGACGACCTTCAGCGCCACCCGTCGTGGAACAGGACCTTCCTGCTCAGCATGCCACACGCTGCCAAAACCTCCGGTGCCGATCACATTCAGCAGCCGGTAACGATCGATCTGTTCATGAACTGGCTCTTCAGCTTGTTCCAGATGCAGGGTGTCTTCGTCTTCTTCCGGCCCCTCAGGCTTGTTGCTCGAAGCGTCTCTGCACATGTCACGGGCCGCGAGTCGTTCTTCAACGCGACGCCTCAGGTCAGAATCGTCACCGCACGTCCGCTTCAAATAAGAATTGCGCTGAGCCATAGGTCGTTTTAAAACGGCCTTAAAAAGAGCCTCTTCAGCAGACACAGAAGCACTCATGGCTAGAGAACATTCTGACTATTTTCGATACAGAAACAACCCATCACTTCATAAAATTACTAGAATGAAGTGGCTGAATGAATGTGCTGTAAGCCAGAACATTCCCCAGCTGGCCAACAGCTAAATCGCCAAGGCGTTCTCGGCATCGCCAAAGTGGCCGACATGGAGGCCCATGCGGTCCATGAGGGCGATGTGGAGACGGCAGAGTTTGCGGTTCGGGTCGGCGCTGTGGTCATGGAGGCGGCCGCCCTGGATGGTGCCGCCACCACCGCCTGCGAGGACGACGGGGAGCTGGCGGGAGTCATGGGCGTTGCCGTCGAAGAGGCTGCTGGTGAGCATGATCATGCTGTTTTCGAGCAGGGTGCGCTCGCCTTCGTTGGTGGCCTGCATTTTGCCGAGGAACTCGCCCCAGAGCTTCACCTGGTGCTGGTTCACGCGCTGGTACATGTCGAGGCGGTGCTCGTCATTCGCGTGATGTGAGAGCTCGTGGATGCCGCCACTGATGCCATCGAGGCTGGGGAAGCGCATGTTGGAGAGGTCGTTGTTCATCATGAAGGTGGCCACGCGGGTGCGGTCCATCTGGAAGGCGAGGAGCATGATGTCGAACATGAGGCGCAGATGATCTTCCGCGCTGGTGGGGATGCCGGAACCGGGGCGTGCCATGGTGGGCACCTTCACGGTGGGCTGCCAGCCGGCACCACCGGTTTCGGCCTGGCTGATTTTTTCGGCCAGCTCCACGCGCTGCTCGATCTCGCGCACGGAGGTGAGGTATTCATCGAGCTTCTGCTTGTCGCGCTGGCTGAGCTTGGGCTTCAGCGCACCGGCGTCTTGGAGCACGAGGTCGAGGATGCTCTTGTCACGCTTGCGCTTGCTGCCGTCGTCAAAGAGCTGATCGAATGCCTGCTGCGGGAAGATTTCTTTTGGGGCCGGTGTCGTCGGTGTGCTCCAGGAGATGTAGGCGGAGTAGATCGAGGTGAAGCCGGAGTCCGTGCTGTAGCTCGGGCGCTCGGTGCCGAGCACGACGCTGGGAATCGGCGTGAATTTGCCCGTTTGAGCGGCGATGAGCTGATCCATTGTGGTGCCGACTTCGACGTCGGTGGTGGTCTTCTTCACCTTGAGGCCGCAGAGCACGTTCATCTTCGGATAGTGGCCGCCTTCACCTTCCACGGTGGTCGGATTCCACAGCCCTTTGAACACGCTGACGTGTTTCTTCAGCGGCTCCAAAGGCGAAAGCGATTTCATGAACTCCATGCCCCCAAGGCCCTGCGTGGCACCCCAGTGATGCGGATTCACACCGTTGCCGGTGAAGCACACGGCGAGACGGCGCGGCGCGGTGTTGTTCTTCACCGCTTCCGCTCCGAAGGAGCTGATCGATTCAAACCACGGCAGCCCAAGGGCGACACCGGTGCCACGGAGAAATTTGCGACGGGAAAGGTTCATATTGGGGGTACTCAAGATACGTTCTGAGATGGGATAATTATGCAAGCTCCGCAAGGCAAGCTCACAAGCGGCCAAGAATGGAGCGAAAGATCCCTTCCTTGCGATTTTGTGCTGCCATGGTAGGTATATTGCATGAACGTGTTCTCTGAACTGGAGCAGGCGCTTGACCCCTCCGAGCCTATCTTCACCATCGAAGGTGCGCGCCGACTGGTCAACATGCCACCGAATGCGGAGAAACTCAGCCGGATGGAAGAGCTGGCGGACAAGGCGAATGAAGACCTGCTGACCCCAGGTGAGCGCAGCGAGTACGAAGGATTGATTTACGCTGGGAAGCTGATGTCCATCCTGCGCCTGAAGGCGGGGACGTTTCTCCAGAACCTCAAGGCGGCCTGATCTTGAATGCGCAGTTGAGAGAGCAGGTTCGCGAACGTGCGGGACGCCGATGTGAATACTGCCGTCTCAGCATGGCAGACGAAATCGACGCGCCTTTTCATATCGAGCATATCATCGCCAGGTAGCATCGCGGGCAGACCATCGAAGAGAATCTCGCCCTGTCCTGCATGAGCTGCAATTTGCACAAAGGTACCAACCTCGTCAGCCTTGACCCGGACACCAACCTCCCCGTGCGTTTGTTTGATCCCAGAAAGGACGTTTGGAATGATCACTTCATTCGGGCAGGAGTACACATTATAGGGCTCACCGAAATTGGGCGCACCACGGCATGGCTGCTGCAGTTCAACAGCGATCTCAACCTGCTGCAACGGCAGGCCATCATGGAGAAGCATCCGTTGGATTGACCTCCTCTTCCAACGGCATGCCAAGGATGATTGGTGTCACTTGGCAGCCGGCGGGTTCACAGCAGCCACGGCGGGTTCGCTGCGGCGGTTGAGGAACTGGCGGCTGTTGACGACATCGAGCACGGCGGCGGAGAACTTGCCGTTGTTCTGCTTGAGCGCAGCCTGCATGTGGGTGAGCAGCGCTTTGTCGCTGGGCATCGTCTGGCGGCCCAGCGCGTAGCCGAGGAGCTTGCGGCAGAACTGCGCGTTGAAATTGGTTTCGTTCTTTTTGAGGTAGTCGCGCAGACCGGCGAGGCCCTGGAACTTGGTGCCGTCTTTGAGCTCGCCCGTGTCGTCGATCTTGCCGCCGGTTTCATCAGCGACGCGGAAGCGGCCGATGGGGTCGAAGCTTTCGAGGGCGAAGCCGAGTGGATCGATGCGGTCATGACAGACCGAGCAGGCCTTGTCAGCGCGGTGCTGCATCAGGGCCTCGCGCAAGGAGGAGGGTTTCACGGCGCTGTCTGGCAACTTGGGAACATTCGGCGGCGGCGGTGGAGAACTGAAACCGAGCACGACCTGATACAGGTAGTCACCGCGAACCACCGGGCTGGTGCGATTCGGGCGCGAAGTCTTGGTCAGGATGGCACCCATGCCGAGAAGGCCGCCGCGATGCTGCTGCGCGACTTTGACTTCGCGGAACTCCCCGCCGGCGACTCCGGGAACGCCGTAGAATTTGGCGAGGCGCTCGTTGAGGAAGGAATAGTCGCCACCGATGATGTCGCTGACGCTGCGGTCATCGCGCACCAAGTGAGCAAAGAATTCGATGGTCTCACGCTGCATGTCGTTGCGAATGTCCGTGGTGAACTCGGGATACTTTTTCTCATCAACGGTGCTCTTCTCGTCAAAGCCGTTGAACTTGAGCCACTGGCCGGCGAATTCCTTGGCGAGGGCGGTGGCTTTCGGATCACGCAGCATGCGCTTTGTCTGTGCGGCGAGGACTTCGGGCTTCAAGAGACTGCCGTTGTCTGCGGTCTTGCGCAGTTCCCAGTCGGGCTGCGAGGCCCAGAGGAAATAGCTGAGGCGGGAAGCGAGTTCGAAGGCGTTGAGCTTCGCATCACCAGGGGTATTATTCGCCACCGGCAGCGTTTCGGCTTTGAAGAGGAAGTAGGGTGAGACGAGCACGCGTACGATAACTTCCCGTGCAGCGGATTCGCGATCGAGCTCCTTTTTGCGGCCTTCAAAGTAGAGTGCGTCCAGCTTCTGGATTTCTTCACCCGAGATGGGCCGGCGCCAGGCGCGACCAGCGAACGAGTGCAGATGCCCGAGCATGGCACCGTCGAAGTCTTTCTCCATCTGCTGGCTGAGCTTCTGGGGAGCGGCGAAGCCAAAGTCTTTCTTCATTGCGGCGAGCTGGTCGCGGTCTTTGACGTCGAGAATCTGCCCGAGCTGCTCATCGCTGAAGTAATAAACGGTGATGCCCGGCTTGCGGCGGTAGAGATTGTCCGCCACCTCCTCCAGCCGACGCTCATACATGTCCGGAAAGGCCTGTTTCATCACACCGAAGTCGCCCATGGTGCGGCGTGAGGCTTCGGTCTGCGTTTTCCAGACGGTGAGGATGCCGGGCATGATCTTGGTGACATCTCGCGGCTTGTCCGCTGTGATGTCCCACTGGATGGTGCCGTCATTGATGTCGGGGTTTTGCAGATCCAGCCGGGCTTCGGCATGAATCCAAGTGACGTTCTCCGGCAGCGGCAGGGTGATGACAAGAGGCGCGGCGATGGCGAGCACACCAGGCTCGATCTGGCGGCCCTGCGGATGTTGGCCGAAGGCGTTTTTCACACGTTCGAGTTCGGCGACCTGCTGCTTCAGCGCCTCTGCATTCGCAGGGGGCGGATTCACAGCAAGGGCTTTGCGGTCTTGCTCAAGCTGCTTGTTGAGCCAGTTGAGATAAAGCACCGGGCCTTTGGTGGTGCGGAGGTCCAGCTTCGTGATAAGCGCGACGTCGCCTTTGCTGCCGTCGCCGTCATCGCCGATGCAGAGGAAAGCCTGCTTCCTGCCCTTCACCTCGAGATTCATCTGGTAGGGGCGAATGCCGTCGGCGTCCTGCTGCTGGCGCTGAATACCGCTGCCTGCCTTCTTCGGATTATTCCACGAAAGCAGCTGTGCCTGAATCGCCTTGGCACCATCAATCACCGCCTGCGGCACCTGGCCGGGCTTCGTGGCATCCGGGCCGGGCAGCTCGCGCCAGGCGACACGGGTGAGATCGAGGAAGCGGGACTTCGGCTCGGTGGCGTTCACGAGGTTCGACCAGTTTTGCAGGAAGGGCAGTTTCAAGCCGCCCTCCTTGGCGAGTTGTTCGAGGGGCGTGTTGAAATGCTTGTGCTTCCAGCTGGCGACCATGTAGTCGGCCTCACGCATGTCATCGCCGTCCTTGGGCAGATGCGGTGCCGCCTTCTGCTGATACCAGACATACAGGGCCTGCTGCGCCTGGGCTTTGACCTGCTCGAAACCGCGCAGGCCGATGCGCTGCGGATTGAAAACGATGCCTGTGCCCGGCATGATCGTGGCGTGGTCAGCCACCTTGCGGGCGGCACCGAAGTATTTGTCGAGCGCCGCCGGGCTCATGAAGAGCACATCGCCCGTGTTGCTGAAGCCTTCGCCGCCACCGCCGTCGGTCTGGAATTCCTTGGCGAAGCCGTAGTCGTGCCGGGTCAGATCGCGAATTGTGTAGTCATACTCGGCGTTGGTGAGACGACGCATGGTCACAGGCCCCGGATCGCCGGACTGCGCAGAGGCCAGGGCATCGAGTTCGCTGTTCACCCAGCCGAGGAGCGCCTTGTGCTCCAGATCGCTCATCTGATGTGCCTTCGGCGGCGGCATGTCGCCGTTTTCGATGGTGTCTTTGACCTTGAGCCACACTTCAAAATGCTTCGCGAGCTGCGGATCAGCCGCAAACTGCTGCAAATCGACGTCTCCCTTGGTCTTCTTTTCGTTGTGGCACTCGTAGCATTTGGCCTTGAGAACGGCCTCGGCGTCCTTCCACGCGGGAGCAGCGGAAAGTGAAAACGAGCCGACGACAAAGGCGGCCAGAGCAAGATGGCGAGGAGGCAAGGACATTGGGGGTACTGATAATACGGCCATTTGGTGTTTTTTCGATCAGCAGCTTCTGCTCCTTTTTTGCGCTTTCCTGTGCTATGATTCAGGCGAAAGCATCAGCTGCCAGAGACGTATCTTTTATATCCCCCATGAGTTCCTTATATTCACATCATGCCCCGAACCTGGAGCATGCATTTTTGACACGCCGCGAGCTGCTGCAACGTGTCGGCATGGGCTTTGGCACCATGGCGGCCGGCTCATTGTTTACTTCGCAGGCTTCTGCGGCGACGATGGACCCCATGGCGGTGAAGCGTCCGCATTTTGAGCCGAAGGCGAAGCGGGTGGTGCATTTTTTCATGAACGGCGGGCCGTCCCACGTCGATACGTTCGACCCGAAGCCAATGCTGGACCAATACGACGGCAAAGCGCTGCCGAACGTGCTCAAAACGGAACGCCCAACCGGGGCGGGTTTCAAGTCACCCTTCAAATTCACGAAACGCGGTGAGTGCGGGCTCGAAGTGAGCGAGGTCTTTGAGAAGACCGGTGCCTATGCGGATGACCTTTGCGTGATCCGTTCGATGCACGCCGATGTGCCGAACCATGAGCCGTCCCTCGGCCTGATGAACAGCGGCGAAGGCCGCCTGAACCGCCCGACAATGGGATCGTGGGTGACCTACGGCCTGGGCAGTGAAAACCACAATCTGCCCGGCTACATCGCCATGTGCCCCGGCGGCATGCCGACGCGGCGCACGAAGAACTGGCAGTCCGCCTTCCTGCCCAGCGCCTACCAAGGCGCCTACATCAACACGGAGGACACCCGGGTCGAAAAGCTCGTGGAATTCATCAAGAACGGCTCGCTCGACTTGAAGCAGCAGCGCCGCCAGCTCGATCTGCTGCAGGAATTGAACCAGCGCAATCTGGTGCAGCAGGACCGCGACCAGCAGCTCGAAGCCCGCGTGCAGAGCTACGAACTGGCCTACCGCATGCAGATGGAGGCCACGGACGCCTTTGACATCATGAAGGAGCCGGAATCCGTGCGGAAGATGTACGGCGACCACGCTTTTGGCCGCCAGTGCCTGATTGCACGGCGTTTGCTGGAGCGCGGAGTGCGTTTCATCCAGCTCTGGACCGGCGCGGGCCAGCCCTGGGACAATCACGACGAAATTCTCGAACACCGGAAACTCGGCCTGCAGACGGACGGGGCGATTGCCGCGTTCATGGGTGACTTGAAGCAGCGCGGGCTCTGGGATGACACGCTGATGATGTGGGGAGGCGAATTTGGTCGTACACCGGCAGTGGAACTGCCGACGCCGGGTGCCAATGCGGGCAAGCAGCATGGCCGCGACCACAACCACTACGGCTTCACGATGTGGCTGGCGGGCGGCGGGGTGCGGGGTGGCTACACGCATGGCTCCACCGATGAATTTGGCTTCGCCGCGCAGGAAAACCCGGTGCATGTGCATGACCTGCATGCCACGATTCTGCGCATTCTGGGCTTCGATCACGAAAAGTTCACCTACAAGTATGCGGGGCTGGATTTCCGGCTCACGGGCGTAAACGAGTGCAAGGTGGTGCGGGAACTGCTGGCCTGACCGGGCCGGGAAAGCCAGCCACCGGCCCCTTGCAAGGCTGGCGCACACGTTTACAGTCGCCACCTCATGCATCGAAAAATCTTCTTCGCCCTGGCCGTGCTGGTGGCACTCGTCTTCACGATGACCCTCAAAGCCCAGGCCCAGCAGCCTGCGCCTGCCGCACCCGGTGTCACCGTGACCACGGCCGCCGCTGAAGAAGACAATCCCTATGGCGATGTGCTGACCTTCAACGGGTTCGTCAAGCGCACCGGCGTCATGGCTTACCCGCTGATCATTCTGTCGATGATCGCGTTTTTCATGATCGTGCTGTTCACCTTCACCGTCCGGCAGGGCACGGTGGTCAGCGATGCGTTCATGAACTCGGCGGACGCTCTGATCCGCAAGCAGGACTACCTGGGGCTGCTGGCGGTGTGCAACCGCCGCAACGAGTGCATCGCCCGCATCACTTCGAAGACGCTCGATTTCGCCACGCGCAATCCGACCGCGAGTTTTGAAGAGGTCAAGGAAGTCACCGAAGCCGAGGGCAACCGCCAGTCCAGCCTGCTGCTGGCCCGCATCGCCTATCTGGGAGACGTCGGAGCCATCGCGCCCATGCTCGGCCTGCTCGGCACGACGCTGGGCATGATCACGACCTTTCACGAAATCTCCGGCAAGGGCGTCGGCGGCTCGAACCAGCTGGGACTCGCCCAGGGGGTGTCCGAAGCGCTGCTCTGCACGGCCTCGGGGCTCATCATCGGCATTCCCTCCCTCATGTTCTACGCCATCTTCCGTGGCAAGGTGAACCGCCTGATCTCCGAAATGGAAGCCGCGACGACCCATCTGATGGCTCTGCTCGCGGTGCAGTACAAGCGCGCCGCACGCGCCGTCGCCGGCCAGTAAACAGGCAGCTCACCCTTCGCAATGAATTTCAGAAAACAGCACTCCATCGAACCCTCGCCCATGCAGCTCGCGCCGCTGGTGGACGTGCTGTTCCTGCTCGTCATTTTCTTTGCCGTGACCTTCCAGTATGCCAAGGAGGAGCAGGTCATGGATGTCAGCGTGCCTTCCGCCGACGAGGGCAAGGAGAAAACGGACCGCACCGTCGGCGAGATCATCATTAACATCAAAAAAGACGGTGAGATCCTCGTCAACGGCCAGAAGTTCAACACCGATGAGCTGCTGGTGAAGCTGAAGAACATCGTGGCGCTTTACAAGGATCAGGCCGTGATCCTGCGGGGTGACGAAGGCACCCCTTACCAGAACGTCATCCGCGTACTGGACACCTGCCTGAAGGCTGGCATCTGGAACATCGCCTTTGCCACACGCAAACCAGACGCCGACCAACCAGCCGCCACGACCAAGTGAGATGACCGCCGCGAAGCTTTCCACCCTGCCGCGCAGTCTTGCGCCCCGTCTGATGCCAGTGTTTTTCTGTCTGGCAGCGTTCTCGTCCATGGCGCAGCAACCAGCGCCACCGCGTGCCCTGCCGGTCGACGATGATGCTCCCGTGCCGAAGGCCATTCCCGTGAGTCCGCCGCCGAAGACCAAGGGGCCTGATGATGACATGTTCGACTTTGCCACGCTGGCCTATGACCGCCAGGAGTGGGGCATGGCCGCGCAGTCGTATGCGAAGTACCTGCAGCAGTACCCCAGCGGCAGGCAGGTGCCCGACGCACTCTACCGCATTGGTGAGTGCCACATGAAGCAAAACCAGCTCACCCAGGCCGCAGGCTATTACGAAGAAGTCGTGACCCGCTACCCGGACAGCGAGGGAGCCCCCTCCTGCGCCTATCGCCTTGGTGCGATGAAGTTCAACGACTCCAAGTTTGCTGACTCGGCCAAATTTTTCAACTTTTCCGAAACCAAAACCAAAAGCGCCGCTGTCCGGCTGGCTGCCGCGTACAACAAAAGCCGCGCCTACGAGATGGCCGGGGACAAGGAAAAACAGGCCGCCGCCCTGACCAGCGTGATCGCGGTGAAAACGGACAATCCTTACCGCGAAACGTCGTTGCTCACGCTCGGCAGCCTCTACCTTGGTCAGGACAAAAAGGACGAGGCTCTGCCTATTTTTGACGAACTCGTCAAGACCAGCGCCGACCGTGCCATCATCGCCGAGGCCAGCATTCGTGCGGCGGTGCTCTATGCCGAGCTCAAGAAGCCGGAAGAATCCATCGCGATGTTTGAAAAGGCTCTGCGCATGCCGGAGACGAGCGAGCAAAACCGTGGCATCTCCCTCGTGGGCATCATCCAGGCACTCTATGCCAAGGGCGACTACGACGGCGTCATCGACTACTACAACAAGAACTCCGAGATCCTGCCGCAAGGAGCCGCACGTGCCAAGATGCTGCTGCTCGTCGGCCACGCCTACCGCATGCGGAAGAGCTACGCCCGCGCCGTCGAAGTGTACCTGCTCATCGAGCAGTACCATGCCGACACCGAGGAAGCCTTCAGCGCGGGATACTGGAAGCTGTACTGCTTCTACCTGCTGAATGACAAAGAGCTGGGTGAGTTCGCCACCGCCTTCATCACACGTCAGGCACCGAAGCACGCCGATCATGAGTACCTTTCGCTGGCGCGCCTGATCCGCGCCGACTTTTACTTCAACAAAGGCGACTACCAGCAGGCGGCGCTGAGCTACAATGAAGTCAGCCTCGACAAGCTGCCCGAAAAGCTGCGCCCGGGCACGCTCTTCAACATGGGCTGGGCCCAGAGTGAAGCTGGACGCAATCAGGAGGCGGTCGGCACCTTCACCCGATTCATCAACGAGAATCCCGCCCACGAGTTCCTCCCCAAGGCCTACGCCCGCCGTGGCCTCGCGAACCGCGAGGCCCGCGATCTGCCCAAGGCAAAGGCTGACTTTGAACACGTCGCCAAGGAATTCCCCAAATCCGACGCCTGCGAGCTCTCCTGGCTGCAGCTCGGCTTCATCGCGATGGAGCAGAAGGACCCGAAGGCCGTCATCATCGCTTTTGAAACGCTGCTGAAAAAATTCCCCACCACCACCGCCGCTGCCCAGGCCTACTACGGCATCGGCCGGGGCAATTTCGACCAGAAGATCTACGACAAGGCTGTTCCCGCCCTGCGGCGCTCCATTGAGATCGACAGCAAAGGCTACCTCGAAAAATCCAGCCAGCTCATCATCCTCTGCGACTACGCGCGTCAGAACGCCGAAAACCTGGCCAAGACCATCGACAGCTACCTGCAGTCCAAGCCCGACGGGCTGGTGCCGCCGAACATTTTGAAATGGCTCGGTCTCAAGCTCTACAGCAGTGATGACTACAAACGTGCCGCCCGCTTCCTCGAACTCGCCGTCACCCCGCAGACTCCGGAAAACACCGAGCCGGTCGTGTGGAACTACCTCGGCATGGCGCAGCTGCAGAACCAGCAGTACGACGCCAGCATTCAAGCCACGGACAACTTCCTCAAATCTGAACCCGACAGCGCAACGCGCTCACGTGCGCTGCTGACCAAAGGCAGCGCCCTGCTGGGCAAAGGACTCTTTGATGAGGCCGACCAAGCGGCCCAGGAGGCCCTGCAAGTGGTGAAAGACGGCAGGCTCCAGGCCGAACTCCTCATCCTCGAAGGGGATATCTACGCCGCGCAGGGCGACAAGCTCGCCGCTGAAGGCCAGAAGGATGCTGCGGTCGGCAAATGGAAGGATGCTGCCGCCAAGTATGCCGTGCCCAGCCAGTTTTTTGACGATCCCGATGTCACCCCCAATGCTCTCTACAAAGCCGCCCAGGTGCTGCAGAAAGCCGGTGACGCCGCCAAGGCCAAGCAGATGCTGCAGCAGCTTCAGCAGCGCTATCCGAAGTATCAGCCGAAGTAACCAGCCGGGGAACTCGAGACGCGAGCGGACTTTATTGATTAAGACCGCTTGTCGCGATCCCAGTCTTCACGCTGATCGCGTTTGCCGCCGCCTCCACCACCGTAGCCGCGACTGCCACCGCCGCCTCCACCCCCGCCGTCAAAGGGACGTGGTGGACGGTCCTCCTTCGGACGTGCCTCGATCACTCGCAGGGGGCGTCCGCCAACATCTTTGCCATTCAGCGCATTGGTCGCCGTCAGTGCTTCGGCTTCGACGGGCATCTCCACGAATCCAAAGCCGCGTGAGCGGCCGGTCTCACGGTCTTTGACCAGACGGGCGCTGGTGACAGTGCCGAAGACGACAAACTCGCCCTGCAGTTCCTCATCCGTCATGGTGTAGGGAAGATTGCTCACGTAGAGGTTCATCGCATCAGTTATGGAAGATGAGCCATGGCGCACGTGCCAGAATACAGGTCATGGCATGAACCTGATTTTCCGTGTCTGCCTCCGTCATGGGATGCACACGGGAGCGAAGGTACGCACAGGGCGGAGGGGTGTCAATCCGCACCTGAGGAGCCGGAGCCGCCCCCGCAGACCCCGTGAGGACTGAAAAGTTTCAGTTGCAGAGATTCCATGAATTCGTATTCGAGTCGGACGTCCTATTCCACTACGCCCACTATGAAACACATCTTCACCCTCATCGCCGCCCTCAGCCTGCTGGCTGGTGTTTCCCCTGCCGCCGAGCCCTTGAACACCGTCTGCCCCATCTCCGGCAAGCCTGCGAGCCCGGCCATCACCAGCACCTACACGAAGACGGTCGCCGTCTGCTGCAACAAGTGCCAGGCCAAGTTCAACGCCGCCCCCAAGGGCTACCTCAGCAACATCCTCGCCGCCACCAACGGCCAGTGCCCGCTGAGCAAAAAGAAATCTGATCCTTCCTTCACCGTGACCTACACCCGTCCGGTCGCATTCGCCGATGCCGCCAGCAAGGCCACCTTCGACGCCGCGCCTGACAAGCACATCAAGGAAGTGCGTCAGTAACCGGGAACCATTATTTCACCCTTCAAGCGGAGCTGCGGCATGCGGCTCCGCTTTTTTAATGCCTGCCTGATTCAGCGTGTCATCGAAACACGTTCCGGCTACTCTCCCGCCTTGTGAAAGCCAAAGCCGCCGCCACATCCCCCGTCGATGCCCTGCGCGATCTTTTCGACGCGCTGCCGGACGTGCAGGCCTGGATCAAGGACGCCAAGCGCCGATACCTCTGGGTGAACCGCACCTTCCTGCTGAACTACGGCATGCATCAGATCACCGAAGTCCTGGGCAAGACCGATGATGATCTCTCGCCAGCGCATCTCGCGGCGCATTTCCGTGCAGGCGATGAGGCCGTGCTGGCCGGGCAGACGGTGCAGGGCCGCCTGGAACTCGTCGGCCGCTTTGATCATACGGCATCGTGGTGCTTCACCACCAAACGGCCCGTCTGCAATGCCCGAGGCCGCATCGTCGGCACCGCAGGCATCACGCGTGCCCTGGATGCCGCGCAGATCGATCAGCGCAGCGACATCCGCCTCGGGGTCGTCATTGCGCTCATGACCCGCCGCCTCGGTGAATCCGTGACGAATGCCGACATGGCGCGAGCCGTCGGCATGTCGCCACGCGCCTTTGAGCGCAGCTTTGTCCGCGAGTATGGCCTGCCACCGCAGCAGTATCTGAAGCGATTGCGCATTCAGACCGCCTGCCGATTGCTCGTTGATACCCGCGAATCCATCGCTGCTGTCAGTCTTCGTTGCGGCTTCGCCGACCAAAGCCACCTCACCCGTGAATTCCGCCGCCTCACCAGCCTCACTCCGGGTGCGTACCGCGACACCTACGCTGCCGCGAATATTCCAAGCCCTGCCGTTTCTGTTCTATCCTTGCGCCGGACGAAACGATAGCATTCGAGCACCATGAAGCTCCAATCAGGCATCACCGTCGTCAAAAACGGCCAGCTCGTCGATGGCACGGGCAGGCCGGCCGTTCCAAACGGCGCAGTCATCATCACCGACGGCATCATCAGCTACGCCGGTCCTGCTGCGGATGCGCCGCCGGCTCCTCCTGATGCTCGTATCATCGACGCTGCAGGAGGAACGATCATGCCCGGGCTCATTGAGGCCCACATCCATCTCACCTACTTCAATGTGTCCGAGTTGCAGGATCTCGACATCAAGTTCCCCGTCGAATACGTCACGCTGCAATCCGCCGTGAATGCGAAGACCGCGCTGGAATGCGGCTACACAGCGGCACGCAGCGGCGGCTGCCTGCACAACATCGACGTGTGGATGAAAAAGGCCATCGAGGAGGACATGATCCCCGGCCCGCGCCTCAGCACCAGTGGTCGCGAAATCTGCGGCGCAGGCGGGCTGATGGACTGGAATCCCGACTACCGCCGCATCGGCATGGAGGGCATCGTTTTCATCGTGAATGGTCCCGAGCAGGCCCGCGGCGCGGTGAGAAAACTCGTCAAAGACGGCATCGAGTGGGTGAAAACGTACCCCACGGGTGATGCGGCCTCTCCCGACATCAACGATCATCACACGCTGTGCATGACCTTCGATGAAATGCACGCCGTTGTCGCCACGGCGCACAATCACGGCCTCAAAGTCACCGGCCACTGCCGTGCCACCGAAGGCATCCGCAATGCGCTCAAGTCCGGATACGATGCCATCGAGCACGGTACCTTTATGGATGACGAATGCCTTGATCTCCTGCTCAAGCGCAACGTCCCGATGTGTCCCGGCCTCGGCTTTGAGCTCTTCAGTGTGCAGCGCGGCAAGGAATTCGGCCTATCCCAGCGTGTGCTGGATGGTCACCAAGAAACCCTGGAAGCCGGTGCCGAAAGCTGCCGCAAAGTCCTCAAGGCGGGCGGCACCATGGGCCTCGGCGGCGACTACGGCTTTGCCTGGACGCCGCACGGCACCTACGCCCAGGAGCTGACCTTCTTCGTCAACTACGTCGGATTTTCCACGCTCGACACGATCACATGCGCCACACTCGGAGGCGCGAAAATGATGGGCCGTGCACACGAACTCGGCTCTCTCGAAAAAGGCAAGCTGGGCGATGTCCTCGTCGTCGCAGGCGATGTGCTCAAAGACATCTCCCTCCTCGAGAACCGTGACAATCTCATCGCCGTCATGCAGGGTGGTTTGGTGAAAGCAGGAACGCTCGTAAAGCCTGCGAGTTTCTGATGTGCCAGCTCGTTCCATCGTCATGAAGCCAACCCTTCTCCACGCTGCGGTGTTTGCCGCCCTTGTTACCACCCATTCTTCCGCCGCTGAGATCCAGGTGGAAAAGGTTGACTCTGTCCTGCACTTCAGCAGCGGTGGAAAGACGATCTGCGATTATCAAATGGAGGCGGGCGAGGTGCCAGCAGGTGTGTCTGCTGTGTTCAAACACGGGGCGCATCTTCATCCGGTGTATTCGCCCAGCGGCAAGCTCGTCACGGGCAATCATCCCGAGGATCACCGCTGGCATCGTGGCATCTGGATGGCGTGGACGAAGACCGAGTTCGGCGATGCGCATCCCGATTTCTGGAATCAGGGCAAAGGCGACGGCAAGAACAAGAGCAGCGACCAAATCCTCGCCGAGGTGCGTTTCGTGAAACTGCAAAAAAGCTGGGGCGGCGCTGACAGCGGCGGCTTCATCAGCCAGCATCTGTTTCTCGATCACAGCCACAGTCCCGATCAGAAAGTGCTCAATGAAACGTGGGAGGTCGCGGTGGCGCAAAAGGATCTCGACGGCACGCCTGCCAACATCATCGACCTCACCAGCACGCAGACCTGCGCGAGCGATCAGCCGCTCAAGCTGCCGAAGTATCACTACGGCGGTCTCGGTGTGCGCGGCAATGCGGCTTGGAATCCAGTCGAAGCCGTCACCATGCTCACCAGCGAAGGCCATGACCGTGTCAAAGGAGACTCCAGCAAAGGCAAATGGGTTCACATCGGCGGTCAGGTCGATGGAGCGCCGACTGGCATGGCGATCCTGATTCATCCCTCGAACTTCCGCTTTCCGCAGCCCCTGCGCCTCAATCCGAAGAACCCGCAGCTCTGCCTCGCCCCATCACAGGACGGCGACTGGTCCATCGAACCCGGCAAACCCTACGTTTCCAAGTACCGCATCCTCGTCTTTGACGGCGCACCGGACGCGAAATGGATCGAGGCCCAGTGGGCCGCCTATTCCAACACCAAGTAAACATTCCCATGCTCTCCCGTCTCTTCGCTTTCGCGTTTCTCACCGCTTCCTTTGGTCAATCTCAGGCAGCCGACGCTCTCTTCGACAAATCCAATCTAGCCGCATGGTGCATCGTGCCGTTTGATGCGGGCAAGCGCGGCCCGGAGGAGCGTGCGGCCATGCTGGAAAAGATGGGTGTGAAGAAATTCGTCTATGACTACCGAGCCGAGCACATTCCGCATTGGGACGACGAGTTGAACGCGCTCAAGAATCACCATATCGAGCTGATGGGCTGGTGGTTCCCCGGAACTCTCAATGATGAGGCGAAGAGGACGCTCGAACTTTTCAAACGTCATGGCGTGCATCCTCAGCTCTGGGTGAGCGGTAATGGAGGTGCGATCCAGGTCAAAGATGAGGCGGATCAGCAAGCCCGCGTGGCGAAGGAAGTGGAACGCTTGAAGCCGATCTGCGAAGCTGCGGCACCGCTGGGCTGCCAGGTGGCGCTCTACAATCACGGTGCCTGGTATGGAGAACCGGAGAACGCCATTGCCATCGTGGAAGCCTTGAAGGCGCAGGGCATCAAGAACATCGGCATGGTGTACAACCTGCATCACGGCCATGGCCATCTCGTTCGTCTTGCCAAAGTGCTGCCACGCATGCTGCCCTACCTGCTTTGCTTCAATCTCAACGGCATGGACATCGATGGTGAGGCCAAGGGCCGCAAGATCCTCCCGCTCGGCGTGGGCACTGAGGATGTGAAGGTGCTGCGCATCGTGCGTGCGAGCGGTTACACCGGTCCCATCGGCATCCTGAACCACACCAACGAAGACGCTGAAGGCCGCCTGCTCGACAACCTCGACGGTCTCGCCTGGCTTGTGCCTCAGCTCGATGACAATCCTCCCGGCCCGAAGCCGAAGTATCGCACCTGGAGCGACAAGCCAGCCGCCGCCAGCCACATCACCAAGCCTGCCATGACCGGTGAAAGCGTGCCATCCCTGAGCAAGGAATTCGGCGAGGCGCTGAAGGGCAGCTACTTTGAGCAGGACAACGAGCCCTTCCGCACGCTGCCGCTCACCATCGAGTGCCGCGCCAAACTCAACGGCAAGGATCACTTCAACATCCTCATCGCCTCCGACGCCAAATCATCCGCCACGCATTGGGAACTCTACACCCACGCGAAGCGCGGCACGCTGGCGCTCTTCATGCCCGGACGCGGCGGTGACTTCGACTCGAAGGTCGATGTCTGTGACGGCAAGTGGCACGATTTCCTCGCCAGCATTGACGAAAAGAGCGTCGTGATTTGGATTGATGGCAAACAGGTCTTTGAAAAGCCGGTGCAGCCCATCAAAGGCACATCCAAAGCCGGAGGCATCGCATTCGGCAGCCTCGTGGATGGCAGCATCGGCTGTGACGGACTCATTGACGATGTGCGCATCGCACGCGGCGTCATGAAGCCACGCAAAGGAACCGCTCCTCGCCTGCGCATGGACAACACGATCGGCCTCTGGGACTTCAACCATCTCGATGCCCTCATGCCGCCCAAGGCTCCGCCGCCCGCCGCCTTTACGCCCGACCGCAAACCGCTCCATCCCGAGGACAACGTCCACTGGCAGGAATTCGTCAATCGCGAGCGCGTCTTCGACTTCTACGGCAAGGAGGCGCTGCAGTTCATGAAGCAAAAGCCACTCCCCGAACTGCTCCCGCAGTTCCCCGGCCTCGACGGCGGCCAGCAGGGCCACTGGGGCAATCAGAACGATCAGGTCACATGGAAGGACGATCGTTTTGCGAAGTCAGACCTCGGCAGCGTGTTTAGCTGTGTATTCAAAGGTGCGGGGCTGACAATTCCGAAGGCCGTGTGTGTCCGGGACGGCGACACCTCTTATGTCTTCGATACAGATTTGATCACGATCCCTCTCACTTGGACAGGCGGCTTCCTTAAACTCGGTGATGCCAGGCACGGATTCATGGGTGGAGCCACGATGGACGGCAAGGTGGTGAAAAAAGACCCTGAGGACGGCCACGACGGAGCGATCAGGTACAAGGGCTTCTACCGGCATGGCAAAAAGGTCATTTTCGCGACCAATAACGAAGGTCGTCGGAGCATCGATTTCGAAGAGAATGCGCCTTTTGTTAAAGGCGGCCCTGCGCAATGGCCGCAATGGATCGAGACAAAGGGCACTCTGGGCAAACAGCAGCCCTTTGCCACGGACACTATCGAGATCCCCTTCAAGAACCCTTATGGCACGCTCTTCTTCATCACGGCGCATGACTTCTTCAGTGATGGCACCGCCGCCATCGCCACGATGACGGGTGAAGTGTGGTTGGTGAAAGGCATCGATGAGAAGCTCGAAAAGGTGCGCTGGAAGCGCTTCGCCACAGGATTGAACCAGCCGCTCGGCATGAAGATTGTGAAGGACAAACTCTACGTCCTCGGTCGCGATCAAATCACCTGCCTGCATGATCTTAATGGCGATGACGAAGCCGACTACTACGAGTGCGTCGTGAATAAAATGCAGACCTCGCCCGGTGGCCACGATTTCATCGTCGGTCTCGAAACCGACAAAGAAGGCCGCTGGTATTTCGCCTCCGGCAATCAAGGTGTGTGCCGCATCTCCTCCGACGGATACGATGAAGAACTGCAGGTCCTCGGCACCGGCTTCCGCAATCCCGATGGTCTTGCCATTTCGCCAGATGGCCGGTTCCTCACCACCAGCGGGCAGGAAGGCGACTGGACACCCGCCTCCTCGATCTTCCAGATTGAGCTGGACCACAATCTCGGTGCTCACTTCGGCGCGGGTGGTCCGAAAAACGGTCAGCCTCCCGAGCCGGTGCTGATGTACATGCCGCGTGGCGAGGACAACAGCGCCAGCAGCCAGGCCTTCATCACGAGCGAGAAATGGGCAGCGCTCAAAGGCGATGGCAATTTCGTTCACCTCTCTTCCGGTGGCGGCAGCGCGTGGCTCGTCATGCGGCAGAACGTCAAAGGCCGCTGGCAGGCAGCAGCCGTGAAGATCAGCGGCAACTTCGATTCCGGCCCGCAATGCGCACGATTTAATCCCAACGATGGCCATCTCTACGTGAACGGCATGCAGGGCTGGGGCAGCTACACGCCGAAGGACGGCTGCTTCCAGCGCGTGCGCTTCACCGGCGGCGAGAAACCCGTGCCCATCGGCTTCGAAGCCCGCGACAATGGCGTGCTGATCCGCTTCAACCAACCCGTGAAGAATGCGGATGCCGCCACCTGCTTTGCGCAGTGCTGGAACTACCACTACGGCCCGCAGTACGGCTCGCCCGAATATTCCGTGAAGTATGCGGACACACCCGGCCATGATCCACTCGAAGTGCGCAGCGTGCAGAAACTCGACGGCGGCAAGACGCTCTTCCTCGAAATCCCGCAGATCGTCACCGCGAGCCAGATTCATCTGCATTTGAGCACCGGCCACGACATCTTTATGACCGCGCACGCTTTGGCTGAACCCTTCACCGAGTTCCCTGGCTACGCCAAGATCGCAAAGACCAATCACGCCGCGCAGATCGGCCTCGAAGCGCCGAAGCCGGCCAAGCCCAACCCGTGGGCCAAAGGCGAAGGTGGCCGCGAACTTGTCATCGAAGCCGCCTTGGGCCTGCAATACGTGCAGAAGCAGCTCACCGCCAAACCAGGCGAAAAACTCACCATCGTCTTCAAGAACCCCGATGTGGTTCCGCACAACTGGATGCTCGCCAAGCCGGGCACGCTGCAAAAAGTCGGCAACCTCGCCAATCTCATGATCACCGACCCGCAGGGCTTGGCGAAACACTACGTGCCTGATTCCACCGACGTCCTCGCCTACACCGACATGACGAATCCGCAGTCGAGCTTCACCATCCACATCACCGCTCCGAAAGAGAAAGGCGACCACCCCTACCTCTGCACCTTCCCGGGGCACTGGATGGTGATGAATGGCGTGCTGAAGGTGGAATAACCGAAGGATGTGCTCCCTGGCCAGCCAGCAAACTCAGTAACTTCGTCTATCGGTGAACTTATTGGGCCCTGCTCTCGTCAGAACCATTGATGCTACGCTGCCTTTTCCTGCTTCTGATGATGAGTTTCACGCTCAGGGCGGAGCAATGTCTGGTGATCGGGGACAGTTTGACCAAGGAATATGAGGCTGAGTTTCCGGGTTTGTATCCCAACAATCCCTCCTCCTGGACCGCGCGGAACTGGATCGAGACTCTGCACCAGCACCGTACCGGCTGGTTCGACATCGGCACCTGGAGCGTCTATCCCGATCCTCGGCTCACGGGTCACCGTTTCAACTGGGCGTTCCCCGGCGCCACAACGACTGACATCCGCAACCAGCTCAGCAAGCCCTTGAACTTCTGGTGGACGAACACGCTGAAGGATCAGTTGCGCAACGACGTGCAGCGGGTGGTGATCTTCGCTGGCGGCAACGATGCCGACAGCTACTACGCCGATCTCTACAACGGCACGGCAGACGCCTCTGTGACCAATACGACACTGGGCAACCTGCAATGGATCATCAACTTTGTGCGCACGGAGAATGCCTCGGTGCCCATCGTTCTGGTCAGCGTGCCGCATGTGGGCTGCACGCCAAAGATCCAACAGGGCTACCCCACCGATGCGGTGAAGACGGCCCGCGTCACTGCGGCGATGGATGCTTTGAATGCCAGCCTGGCCGCGCATGCACAGTCGCAGGGCATCGGTTTCGTGCCCGGTGTGTATGACTTCACCAAGTCGCTCATCACTCAGCCGTTTCGTATCAAAGGAATCGAGTTTTATCGTGCAGCGGATGCCGATGCACGGACACGCTATGCGTTTTCGGGAGATGGCTTCCACCCCAACACCTGCGCCCACACCAAGATCGCTCAGATGGTCGTCGATGCCTTCAACACATACTATCCGGCCACCGCGATCACTCCGCTGAGTGATGACTACATCATCTCCACAGTGCTCGGGCTCGACCCCAACATCCCCTTCACGGAATGGCTCGCATCCGTGGGGCAGAGCGGCAGTTTCATCGCAGACTCCGATGGCGACGGCATTCCGAACGGTATCGAGTTTGCCTTGGAAGGCACCATCAATGCATCCAGCATGCCCAAACCGGTGATGCAGGGAAATGCGCTGACGCTGACTTACCGGCCTCGTGCGGTCTTCACCGAGTGGGGATCCATTCTGGCACAGTCATCGGCCGATTTGCTCAACTGGAACGACATTGGAGCAGCTCAAACGACGACGAACCCAGACGGCACGATCACTGTCAGCGTGAATACGGTTGGAAGAGGTTTTGTGCGGCTGAAGGTCACGCCTGGAGGATAGGCCTCCGGCCTGTCAGCGGATCGAGGCGTCCCGCCTTTGATCTTCTGACATAGGCTGGAAGCCCCAGTCCGTAGTCAGGCAGGATGCCTGACCTCCGACTCATGCAGCCGCCACCGCAGTCTGTCCCTGCTCGCCGAGGCCTTCGACGCCGAGTTCGATGACATCGCCGGGCTTCATGAAAAGGGGATCGGGTTTGAAGCCGAGGCCAACGCCGGGAGGAGTACCGGTGGTAATGATGTCTCCAGGCAGCAGGCTCATGAACTGGCTGAGGTAGCTCACCAGCGTCTTCACGCCGAAGATCATCTGCGCGGTGCTGCTGTTCTGAATGGTCTTGCCGTTGAGCTTGAGCCAGAGCTTCAAGTTCTGCGGATCAGGAATCTCATCGCTCGTGGCGAGGAAGGGACCGATGGGTGCGAAGGTGTCGCAGCTCTTGCCTTTGACCCACTGGCCGCCGCGCTCAAGCTGCCATTCGCGCTCGCTGTAGTCGTTGTGCACGCAGTAGCCGGCCACGTGGCTCATGGCGTTCTCTTCGGAGACGTAGCTGGCTTTTTTGCCGATGACGAAGGCGAGCTCGACCTCCCAGTCGGTCTTCTTGGAGTTGCGCGGGATGACCACGTTGTCGTTCGGGCCGGTGATGGCGCTGGTGGCTTTGAAAAACACGATGGGCTCAGCCGGGATCGGCATACCGCTTTCCTTGGCGTGGTCGCTGTAGTTCAGACCGATGCAGATGATCTTGCTCGGTCGTGCGATGCACGGGCCCAGACGTGTGTCGGCAGCCACGGTCGGCGCAGTGGCCGCGTTGGCCTTGGCCCAGGCGGAGAGGCGTTCCAGACCATCGCCCCCGAAGAATTTTTCATCGTAGTCGCTGCCAAAGGCGCTCGCATCAATGCGGCTGCCATCGTCGAGTTGCAGGCCGGGTTTCTCTTCTCCAGGATTTCCAAAGCGGATCAGTTTCATGGTATGGGTGTTCTCGGTTCTAGGTTTTTAATTCGTTATTTCTTCTCGTCGCCTTCGTGATTCGTGTAGCGGCCGATGAGCGGATACTGCTCCAGTTCGGCCACGGTGCCGGTGACGGGGAAGCTTTCGCGACCGACCCAGTAAACGGCTGCCGCAGCAATGTCTTCCGGCATCAGCAGGCGGCCCATCGGCACGGCATAGGCAGGGAGACGATCCGGCCAGCCTTCGCCGAGTCCGTCGCCGAGTTTCACCTGGTATTCGTTCTCGGTGAGCGTCCAGCCCACGTTGAGCTGGTTCACGCGCACGCGGTCGGTGCCGAGCGCGTCGGCCAGATTGCGCGTCATCGTCATCAGCGCACCCTTGGACATCGAGTAGGCGAGGAGATTGGCCTGACCGCAGTGGGCCAGCACCGAGCCGATGTTCAGCACGACGCCCCGGTTCTTTTTCAATTCGGGCAGCAAGGCGCGGATCAAGAGCATCGGCGCACGGGCATTCACGCCGATGATGCGGTCAAACATGGCCGCATCCGTCTCGTCGATTTTTGCGCGATTGGTCAGCGCCGCGTTGTTCACCAAGGCATCGACCTTGCCGAAGGCGGCGATCGCGTCCGCCGCCAGCTTGGCCGGATACGCAGCATCCGCGAGATCCCCCTGGCAGAAGGCCGCCTTGTCCTTGCCGAGTTCCTGGCACAAAGCTTCGCCGCGTGCCGCGTCACGGCCATGCAGGATGACTTTGGCGCCTTCGGCGACGAAGCGCCGCGCCATGAATTCGCCGATGCCGGTGGTGCTGCCGGTGATGAGGATGACCTGGTCTTGAAGTCGCATGTTCGTCGGGGTGGTTTGGTGAGCTGTTTTCTATGGCGAGCGGTTGGCGATGCTCAAGGCTTCACCTCCAGCGCGCAAAAGAAAAAAGCGGCCAAATAGTTTCAAAATTTCGCGAGCGCGGTCTGCACACTGCGCAGGATGTACGCATCATTCTTCGGTGATCTTTGATTCTCCTCCGACCAGCGCTCATAGCCAAGTTCGCGAAAGGCGATGTCATCCGCCTGATCGAGCGCCTGGAGCACCTCACGAA
The DNA here is from genome assembly GCA_021733925.1 of Prosthecobacter sp. Classification (GTDB taxonomy): domain Bacteria; phylum Verrucomicrobiota; class Verrucomicrobiia; order Verrucomicrobiales; family Verrucomicrobiaceae; genus Prosthecobacter. The sequence continues at coordinate 81,359 of JAIPJY010000012.1, forward strand.
TGAACTTCCATCCCGTAAGGCGCAGGTCTTTCAGCACAGGCGTGCCGTCGGTATAACGCAGCGCCTGCACACGGGTGAGGGCCGGCGAATCAGGAATCTCGCCAGTCGCATCGGTCTTCGCGGTCAGCGGATTCCAAAAGTGTTCGGAGGCCTCGTAAGACATCGCAAAGACGGCTGCCGCCTGATCTTCCGGCAGCGGCCACGCACTCAGAATTTTTGCCGGACCGAGGCCGCCGACACCCAGCGCGCGTTCCGACCAGCGGGCCGTGCCTTCACTGAACCAGCGGTTTTTGAAATAGGTCGTGCTGTTCTGAATGAGGTGAAAAAACTCATGCGCGGGAGTCAGATTGGTCGCGGCTTTGACCGAAGTGGCGACCGTGAAGCTGATGCTGAGTGAACCTTTGGGATCGCCGGGTCTGTTGTAGCGCTGAAGCTCGTCATAGGCCACGCCGTTGGACTTGAGCACATCTTTATGACGGAAGCTGATGTCGATGTAACTTGCCGTGCGGAACCGCTGCGTTTGCAGCGGGTCAGGAAAGCCGAGCGCTTCGACAAAGACCTCCCGCGCTGCCAGCACCTGTGTCAGCACGTCTTCCACCTGATCCGGCACGCCGTTCTTGTTCACATCCGCCGGATCGACCGCATGCTGGCCTTCGATCTGATAAAACACACGGATTTTGCCTGACTGATGCACGTGCTGTGCCGGTGTCTGCGCGAGCAGCCGCGGCGCGTGGAGCAGCACCCCCGCCACCAGCAAAGGCTGGAGAATGCCAACGGCAGCGATGGAGCAGAACAGCCTCATGCGGATGCGACTATGAAGGCACCTTACTTCTCCAAGGCCCAGGCGATGCCGTTCAGCAAAAAGCGCCGGAAGGCGGGCAGTTTGAAGTCATCCCAATGGCCCATCGACGTGTAAAAGATGCGGGACTTCTTCTCGCCGTACGTGTGAGTCCACGCGACGGGTTCTGTCGCTGCACCTGCCAGCGTTCCCATGAGCAGGGGAGTGGTCCCGGCCTGCAGCGGTGTGTTTTTGTACAACCCCCCATGGCCGATAAGTTCAGCGACGGTGACTCCTTTCAGGATGGGATGCGACTCCGCACCCGGCACCAACGTGATGGCGGCGGCGTCTTTGCCATAGTGGCCGGTGTAGTTGCCGCCCAGCACCTCCGGATCAAACTCCTGCCACTTCGCCAGCCCAGCTTTGGGCTCGGGCTCCTTTGGGCGCAGGGCAAAGCAATGGCTCGCGGTGCGGATTCCCACCAGCGGCTTTCCGGCGGCAAGATGGGCACGCACGGCATGGATCACCTCAGTCGTCGGCGTGCGGCGTCGCACACTGATGAAGAGAAGATCCGCATCACGCATGGCTTCCACGAATCCCGGAAACTGGTTTTTATCCGTCGCGTCCGCCTGAATGAGGGTGACGCGATAAGGCGCGGCCTTTAATTCGTTGGCCGCAAACTCCGGCAAGGTTTCCCAGGTGTGATACTCCTCCTCGCCAATCATGATGACGATGTGCGGCGGTTCCGCTGCCTGGAGCTGCCACCCAAAGGTGACGGCAATGATGAGCATAATGCGAAAAACGGAGGATAAGTTCATGAGGATTAAATGGCTCTCAGCTCAGGGTTTTGCGGGTGCTTGCAGTGCCGCCTTGGCCGCCGCCCAGTCTGGGTTCGGCAGAGCCTCCCACACGCGCAGATGGCGAAAGCTGGCCTCAGTTCCAGCCCCCAGCATGATGCTGTGCTTGGCCACGCGGATAAGTGGATTGCTCAAGGTGGTGCTCTTGCCGTCGAGCGTGCCCACCACTTCGTCGCCTTGGATCTCCAGCACCACCATATGCCACTCGTTGAGTTTGACCGGCGTCAGCACGCGACTGACGGCTCCTTTGTCCCGTTGTTTGGTGCTGGGGTTGATGCGGTTTGCATCATACGGTGTTAAAAACAGACCCCCGGGGCCGATGCTGAGCGAGATCACATAGTCCTTCACATCTGTGGCCTTCACAAACAACGAGCGATACTTGCGCCCCTCATCAGGCACATCGTTCAACCGCACTTCGCACTGAATGATGGCGTCGGTGAATTGAAAACCAAACGACGCCGTCGCCGGATGGTTGGCCCCGGGGCTTTCCATGCCGGTAAAGCAACCATCGGCGGGCTTCCACTGCCCGGACTTTCCACCGGCAGGCCCCGCATTGTAGCGCCAGCCGGTAAACCCGCTGGCAAAACCAACGGGCTTGCCCGTGACCGGAGCGAGCGGCGGCGTGAAGTCTTCGCTGACCAGCAGTTTGCCACGCATCGTCATGAGCGTCTTGGGCTGTTCATCAGCGGCCAATGCGCCGTAGGTCCAGGCGCATAATAAGAGTGTGAGGGAGGGCTTCATGGGAGGAGTGTCAGTTGAGGTTGCGCAAAACTTCCAGCGCCTTGGTCTCGAAGATCTTCTGCCATTCGGGTGCAACCAATGTGTCGCAGTCTTCCTGGGCGTAGCCTGTGTTCAGACGCTGCTCGACGGTAGGGGTGTAGTAAATGTAGCCGTTGGTGTAGCCGGAGACATGGGCCTGGGGATCTCCGGCGGCTTTCTTGATGTTCAGGCCGACCTGCACCGTGACTTCACCGGGAAATGTCACCAGTTTAAAATCTCCGACACGCAGGCCGCAGACTTCGACTTCGAGCGTGGGTGTGGCCGCCGCCAGAGTTTGCTTCAGGTGCATTTTCAGCAGCGCCAGGTTCGCGTTCAACCGCGTGAGCCGCTCCATGATTTCAATGTTGGCGAGGTAGTTTTCCACCAGCAGGCGGTTGTCGGCATCGAGCTGCGAGATGGCCTTCCGATCAAGCGCCTGATCGTGCAGATAGCTCTGCGAGTAATGCGAGGGCGTGTCCGGCCAGAGCTTGTGCTGGAGCAGCAGCGGCAGGAAAGTTTTGAAGTTGATGTTCGTGGGCTTGAGCGCCGCGAGGAGCTTTTTTTGTTCTGCTTCGATGTTGCTGATGCGTGCGGTGTAATCCGCCGCGCGTGGCACCTCAATGGTGGCGTTGCTCACTTTGAGCACGCCGTCGCCTTTGGTTACGATCTGCCGTGCAGCGGCCAAAACAGTCGCACCGAGCATCGTTCCGAGCGGTTCGGCATCGGCAGGACGCGTGACTTCTTTGTAGCGCACCGGATTGATGTCGCCACCGCAGCCCTGCACGAAGAAGGCCATCGCGCCGCCACCGAGCGCCTCTTCAATGACCTTGGAGGCGAAGCCCGGATAGTCTGCCGAACAGCCTTTGCTCGGCGGATTCATAATGGGATGACAGGCGAACTGGTAGAGTACGGCCAGGGGCGTACCATCCATGCGATCCAGGCGCAGCAGACCCACCTGCGGATCAATCGGTCCAACGCTCGCGACATCTTCATCTCGTGGCATTGAGTAAGCACGGCGCATGTCCACCGTGCTGCCGTCCTTCATATAGAGCCGACGGTTTTCGCTGATGCGTGTCTCCGAACCGACGCCACTCCCAGCCTTCACGGGAACGAGGTTTTGCATGGCCTCCTTCACCGCCTGAATGACGAGCGGCTCCAGATCGCCACGCACAATGCCGTGACAATGGCTGGCATTGACCACGACATTCGACGGTGGAATGCCCAGCTCCTGCTGCAATCCCTTGCGCACGGTGGCCATGAAGCCGTTGCCGACGCGCCCGATGCCCCCGACGGCCACCGCATCCAGCGTGATCAGCACCGCCGTATTGTCGCCGCTTTTCAAGACGAGCGCCTTGGCAAAACACGGATCGTTCACCAGCGGAACGGTGCGGTCTGTAATGTCGATTTTGGCGGCCCCCGCAAGCATCTCAGCTTTGACAGCGGCCACATTGACGAGCAGGAGGAGACAGATTAATTTCATGGTTCGTTATTTCTGCAGGGTCCACGCCACCGCATTGAGCAGCAATTTCTGCACATCCGCGCTGCGCATGTCTTCGGGCGCACCGAGGCTGGTGTAAAAAATGCGGGCCTTGCCAGGTCCATACGTGCGAGTCCAGGCGACAGGCTGCGGCGGTGTGGCGGCAGGGTCCTGCGCACTGCCGATGAGAATCGGCGTGGCATCTGCGGCCAGCGGCAGCACCTTGTAGAGCGACTGATAACCATGGATGTTCGCCACATTCACACCCTGCACCAGCGCGCTTGCTTCAGCACCTGGCGCGATGCTCACGCCGTAGGGCAGCCCCTTGGTTTCATAGCCGGTGTTTTCACCACCCAAAACCTCATGCGTAAACTCCGGCCAAGGCGCGAGGCTTGCATCGACGACCTCGTTGGGCTTGGGAATGAACGCATGATTCGCCGTGCGGATGCCGAGCAGCGGCTTGCCAGCCGCGAGGTGCGCACGGATGGCGGCCATTTGCTCCTTCGGCGGAAAGCGGCGGCGGGAGAAAAGCACCAGCAAATCCGCATCCTTCAGCGCTTCGACGAGTCCCGCGAAGTGATGCATCTGCGGCTTGTCCCCCTCGATGAGCGTGACGCGATGCCCAAGCGGCCGGAGCTCCTTCTCCGCAAATTCACGCATCGTCCTCGGTGCCTCATAGTTGTTCGGATCTTCCACGGTCATGATGACGATGTTCGCCGCAGACGCAGCGCAGGTGAGCAGAGCGAAACAGAGCAGGATGGATTTCATATCAAGGCATGATCACGGGGTCACATTGATCGAGTAATCCGCCTCACGCGGCGGCACGTCAAAACGCAGTGCATCGGCACCTTCGAGCTTGCCTGGCTTGGCGGGGATGACTGTGCCTTGCGCATCTTTGATGACCACGTTTGGCAGCTTCCATGCTGGCGGCACCGCCATTTCGACCGTGAGGGGTTGATCGTAGAGCGCGGCATCGGTGGCGCAGGCGAGTTTGAAACTGAGTTGCTGCGCGTCTGATTTGATCAAAGTGAGCTTCGCGGCATCACGCTCGGTCAGGTATTTGTGGATGTCTGCCATGCCAGCGATCCAGAGATCGGTCTGATGTTGTTTGGCGATATCCATGGCCGCACGAAAGTTCGCCTCGGTGCTGCTGAGCCCATCACCAATGTAGTGGTAGTGGATGCGGCACCAGAGGCCGCGCTGAATGTGCTGCTCCAGAATCCGGCGAAAATTTTCGACGCGGTTGCCATAGCTGTCGTCCATGCCCGTGCTGTTCTCTGAGGCATCGAAATGGTGATACTTGTCGAGGTAGTAGCGCAGGGAGCGCGTGGTCTCCCAGCGCGTGCCGCCGCCGAGGTTCAAAGCGGTGAGCCTGCTCCTGCCGGGTGTCATCCGCCAGATCGCCTGAGCAGCCTCGCCAATCTCGGCCTCCATGTCCACATCACCAAATCCACCCCGGTGATGCGCCGAATGGTTGGCAAGCTCGTGCTTTCCTTGTTTCGCCAGCGCCGCCCATGCGGCGCGCTGTTGACCAAATTCTGAAACACGGCGGCTTCCAGGTTCAGAGGCACCGGGATTGATCATGAAGGTGCCGCGAAAGCCATAACTGTCGAGAATTGGCACCGCTTTGCTGAGATGCGTGGGATGTGAGTCGTCAAAGCGGATGCTCAAGGCCGCAACTCGACCCTCGTGCCATTTCGCGATGCGCATCTTCACGCCGCTGGTGGGATCTTGAATAGCACGGTCTTTTTCCGTTGTGGGCTTCGTCCAGCCGCCAGAAGGCGGAAGCGTCTCCACGACGCAACTCATCACTCCAGCAGGCAGTGGGACGAGCAGCTTGAACCACTCGATGCCTGTGCGACGAACCAGCAGCGCGTTTCCACCGGCATCACGCACGACCACATCGGCGGCGGGCCAGGCCTTGGGGCCGCTGTTCGGCAGGTCGATGCGGATCGTTTGCGGCTTCGTCTCCGAATTGGGAGCCACGTTGATCTGCAGCTGGAATGGCGTGACAAGAACGGCGGTGACGGCGGCCTGACTGGAGGGATCAGCGAGAGTGACCTTCACGCCGCCCAGATCTGGCGATTGAGCGTGGAGGGCGATTGCCAGCAGGCCCAAGACAAGAGTCGCGAATGCTTTCATGGGGAGGTTCACTTCAGTTTCTCAAACAGCTCCTCCAATCCTACCTCGATCTTTGTCGAGGCATCGACTTCAAGGCAGGCTGACCTAGCACGCCAAGTTTCATAGCCACCGAGCTTGTGCTGCTCCGGCGTGGGCAGATAGCCATGGTAGGCATTGGCCAATGACACCGTGAAGGTCTGAGCATGACGCTTTTTCAATCCGAGACCGATCTCCACAAAGACCTCGGCGGGAATGGCCGAGACACGCAGGTCGCCGATCTTGAGGACTTGCAGCGGTGCGGAGACTTCTTTGGGAAAGTCACTGAGCAGGACGGTCTCGCGCGCATACACCTGCTCCATGGTTTCCATGCGCGGGAAAAGCTTCGACTGCTTGGTCAGTTCGCGTGCTTTCTCCACTTCATCCTGAGTGGGGATGCGCAGGCCCAGCGTGACCTCCTTCTGCGCCACACCCAGCGGCACCCAGTCTTGATATGTCAGCTTTTTGCAGGCACCCGCAACAGCCTGCGCCACATCATTCGCCACGATCTTGATGCGCCCATACGGCCCTTCTTTGGCCTGGCCGCCACGGAAGTCGATGTTGTTGATGTCGCCGCTCGTACCGTTCGACATGATGCCCACGAAGGGCGGGTCCTGCCGGTCCGCACCCAGCAGTTCACCGATTTCATTGCAAAACACACCATAGTAATCCGCCGAGATGTGGCCGGGGCCGACGCCGCCGACGTAATGCAGCGAGTAGTTCGCATACAGCGCGATGGGTTTTCCCTCCGCTGACTGGACACTGATGAAACATACCTGCGGGTCCGTTGGCCCGGCGGGCTCAAGGAGGTTCGGATTGTTGATGCCGGGATTCGTCTTCACCTGATCGGTGGTGACGCCATGAGGCGTGCGAGGAATGCCGCCGGGCTTCATTTTCCAGCGGCGGTTGAACACATGCTGCGGCACATCGACGCTTCCCCACGCGATTTTGGCAGGCGCGAGGTTGTTCAGCGCACGACGCACGCCATCAGCGATTCGTTTGGCAAGGAAGCGCTGATACATCGGGCTAGGTTCGCTCTGGCCCACGGCCTGCGCGGTGCCGCAGGAGTGCGAATGCGTGGCGGACATGAGCATGTTTTCCAGCGGCAGGCCCGTGGCCTCGTTCACCATCTTCTTCGCTTCATCGAAAATGCCGCGACCGATGACACAGCTGTCCGCCACGACCAGCACGAGCTTCGTTTGTCCATCATTCAGTGCAAGGCAGCGGGCGTGCAGTTCATCGTGGATGAACGCTGCCTTGCCATCCTGAAAGCCCCCATTGATCGAGCTGCCAAGATCCGGCGTGATGTTGCTCGTGGCGGCTCCGGCTTGGAAAACACGAGCAGGATCAGCGGAGTACGCGGTGGAAAGGAGGGTGCAGATGACGAAGAGAAGAGGTCGCATTCTCTCCATACGGTCGCCGAATGAAAACTTAATCGGCCAACTCATGTGTCTGCGTGTCCGGTGCCCACCAGATGACAAAGATGCCCAGCGCGTAAACCGATGCACAGATCGCACCCACGCGTGCGTAGTCGCCGCCAAGTGCGTTGAAAAGGTATCCCGCAGCAAGCACCCCGACAGCAGTGCCAAAGCGCCCGGAATTGTACGCCAGCCCGCTGCCAGTGGCGCGGACACGCGTGGGAAAGAGCTCCGGCAAATAAAGGGCGAGCCAGCCAAAGAACAAGGTGGCGACAAAGCCCTGCACAAAAACAATGGGATGAAACGAAGCCTCCAGCGGCGCAGTCAGCTGGAACATCGCGAAGGTGATGCTCACAGTGGCAAGACTGATGAGGCAGTAGCTCAGGCGGCGGCCGAGCCAGTTCGCGCACTGACCTCCAAGCAGGCTGCCGAACGTTGCACCCAGCGCCCACCAGCCCTGCGTCACAGCCTTGTAGTCTCCATGCGCAGTTCCCGCGATCTTGTCAGACCACGGAATCATCCACTTGCTGGCCGACCATGCGCCGATCATGGGAATGGAGCTCAATAAAACGCCGAGCAGCGTGAGGCGAATCAACCGTGGCTGAAACAATTCGCGCAAGGGTGTCACGGGGCTCTTCGCCATCCCACGCGAAGCGATCCACTTCGGCGACTCGGGCAAAGCCACGAGAACAAAGACACCCAGCAGCGCCGGAAAACCCGCAAACTGAAACACCCAGCGCCAGGAATCCGGCGTGATGTGCCAGTGACGTGCCACCTGGGAGAGAGCCAGAATGCCGACGTTCAATCCGGCCATCATCGCGCCTGAAACCAGCGGGCGCGAAGCGCTGGACCAGCATTCCGAAACGAGCGCAATGCCATTTGGCCACAAGCCGCCAACACCCAGACCCACAAGGAAGCGCAGCGCGAGCATCTGTTCCTGCGTCTGCGCATAGGCGCCCAGCGCCGCAAAGAGGGAGTAGAACAGGATGCACACACCCATCGCCCGAGTGCGCCCCACACGGTCGCCAAAGCTTCCGAGCACAATGCCGCCGATGGCTGCACCCAGCATCAGCGCAGCGGTGAAACGTGCGAACCACTCGCCACCGAGTGCCGCCGAAAAGCCAGCTCCCAGCAGGCTTTTCGACACCGAGAGCGAGGCCACCGGCATCAGGCCGAGTTCCACTCCATCAAAGACGAGTGCCAGAAAAACGGCGACTAGCACCAGGTAGCGTTGGGCGGTGCTCATGGTTTCAGAATAGCTTGAATCACCGCGCTGTTGTCCGCCTCACCATAGCCGAGTGCCTCCGCCTTTTCGAGCAACCGACGATGCGTTTCGCTCAGCGGCAGTGGCAGCGCACTCGCAGCCAGCATGAGACGCACATCCTTCAGATGCTGCGAGAGCTTGGCCTGAGGCGTGAACTCCTGCGAGATCATCTTCTCCCCCTTTGTGTCCATGATGCGGGAGTAGGCCATGCTGCGGCGCAACACGTCAAGCGATTGCACGAGATCGAGATCGAGCTGCTGCGCAAATGCGATGCCCTCCGCCAATGCCGCACGGTTGAGGCCGAGTACGAGGTTCGTCACCAGTTTCATCTTGGCGCCGCTGCCACAAAGACCCACATGAACCACCTCACGGGCAAACCGATCAAACCACGGACGACATTGTTCGAAAACCTCCACGTCTCCGCCGACCATGACCAGCACGTCCCGCTGCAAAAGTTGCGCACTGCTGCCGGACACCGTGGCATCCAGGTAATGCACACCCTGTGCGTTCAGCTCAGCTCCGATAGCGGCCATGACACGCGGATCTCCGGTGGTGGTATCAATGATGATCTGGCCGGGCTTCAAGGTGGCTGCGCAGAGCACGTCGCGCACGATGTCGGAGTTCGGCAGACAAAGAAAAACAATGGCGCAATGCTCGAACACATCGTTGGCCTTCGGTGCACGGACGCAGCGGGAGGCATCCACATCCCATCCGCGACCCGCTCCGGTCATCTTCATCACAGCAATGCCCATCAGGCCCATGCCAATGATTCCAAGGGTGCTGACAGGCGTTTCACTCATACAAGGCCAAAGAGCTTCCGCATCATGTCGAGCACCTCGGGGAAGAAGAGGTGGCTCTGGCAGTCGATGCTGCCTGTGTGCGGCGCTGCGGCGGCGGCACTGAGAAAATGACGGCGATTCATAGTGTCATCACTGAGCGGGTTTCAAATACAGGGCGCTGAAGCGGATGTCCGTGTTGCGCCGGCCTTCAAACGTCACACGGATGCGAATGCGTTCAGGCAAATCGCCGGCATCTTTCTGCCACGTCACCGGCGTTTGAAAACCGCTCTTGCGAATGGTGCTGCTGTAACCCGGCAGCGGCGTCTCGTTGGCGCTGAGAAGTTCGATCTTCAAAGCCGCCTCAGACCCGAGGCCGTCTGCGTTGAGAAAGAACCGCGGTGTGTCCTTCACGGGAATCGCGGCAGTGGTGAACTCGCTGGTGATCTCCGGCAGTTGATAGTTGCCCGGACCTTTGCCAGCGGTTTCAACGACGAGATCCCCAAAACGATCACGCGGCAGCGTGGCGATGCCGACTCCTCCGCGCGGAGGTGCTTCATTCCAATGCCGCGGGTCCCACGCACCGTAGTAGATGAAGGTTTCGTCGCCGATGTTCTCAAAACCCTGCCCTTGCAGCAGGCCGCCTTGATCCCACGCACCATCCTCACCACGTTTGAGAAAGGTCCACTCGTGCGCCGGTTCACGGAAATTGAGGCCGTCGTTGCTGATCACGAAGCCGAGATCCACGGAGATGTCCCGCCAATCTTTCGCGCCATGCCACAGACCGACGACGCCGAGCAGCAGATTGCGGCGGTTCCACACGCTGATGCCCTCATGCGTCTGCTCCCCTTCGAGGCTGCGGCCCGCACCTAGCACCTGATGTTGTGGCTCGCGCACGAAGCCGATGCTCTGCGTGGGCAGCCAATGCACGAAATCAGGCGAGCGGTACATGCGCGTCACCCGCCCCTGATACGGACGCGTGGCATTCAGGGCATTTTGGCCGCAGGCGTAGAACATGCCGTCCCATTGATAAAGGCCGCCGCTGGGTTCGAAGTGAATGGAGGGCAGTAGCAGATCCTCTTTCCCGAGCTCGGCCTTCACGGACTTCACCTCTTTCACCGGCTTCCATATATAGCCATCCGCGCTGACAAACGGCAGCAGGGTTCCCAGTCGTGATTGATACCGAAAATAGACATGCGATGTCATTTTGTAGCGCCGAGATGGATCGGGGTCAGCATCATCCTTGAGCACCTTGATGTTCACAAAACCCCAGGGTCCTCCGCCCATCTGCAGAAGATTGTTGTGCTTGCTGCCATGAAACTCGACGAGGCCAAGATCGGGCTTCGTCCAGTTCAAGCCATCCGTGCTCTCCGCATAGGCCGCACGCCAGCGCGATGAAGCCACTTTGTTTTCGGTATCGTCATCAAAGGCGATATACCACATACGTAGCTTGTCGTTCTCGCGAATGACCGAGCCATAGAACTGCACGCCCAGCGCGTCGGGTGTGCCGGGAGCACCCCGTGGCAGCACCGGATTGGCAGCATGCCGCGCGGGCTGGCGCATCTCCAGCCGGAGATTCTGCGAGTAAGGGATCGAGACGCTGTCGAAAGCGAAAACGGTCGTCGCCGTCGTCTCGTCAAAATAATCCGCCGCACGGGTGGTCAGCACACCGCCCATCAGCATCAGGCTGAGGATGCTGATGGACGTGAACTGATTCATGCGGGATTAGCCGTCGATGTTCCAACCGTCACGATACGCCTTCTTCATGAAGGCGTTCGCTTCGGGTGTGTCCGGGCTGGTGCCGGTTTTGCCGTCGTATTGGATCTTCTTGCCCGTGCGGTAGGCGACGAGGCCGAGGAGCATCATTTCAATCATGTTCGCGCTGTAACCAAAGTTGCAGGCGGTGGGCTTGCTCGGATCGCGGCAGGCGTCGAACCATTGCTTCTGGAAGTGGCCGAGATCGGGCAGCATGTCCTCCTTCTTGCGGCGGTTGTAATAGCTCATGTCGGCGGTATCGCCGTAGGGATAGATGATGCGAGAGGTGAAGTCGGCAACGAGGAAACCCTTGGTGCCTTTGAACATCACGCCGTGGCCGATCTTCTCGAGATCGATGGCGGCGCTCGGATTTCGCGGCATCGCCCCGCCCTGATACCAGCTCACCGTAATCGGACCACGCCAGTCATTGGCAGGCAGGTCGAAGTGCGATTCACACTTCACGGGTGTCACATCGGAATTGAAGGCGTCTCCCTTGGCCTCGGCGGAGGTCGGCAGGCCACCGTCCACGGCGTTCCAGAGCAGATCCATCGTGTGGCTGCCCATGTCTCCGATCTGTCCGGCACCGAAGTCCCAGAACATGTTCCAGGAGAGGCAGTTCGCACCAGCTCCGCCGGAGAAGTAGGCCGGATTGTACGGATGGAACGGCGATGGGCCGAGCCACAGGTCATAGTGAAATCCTTTCGGCGGTTCGCCTTCCTCTGGGAAGTAGCCGGGCTTCGGAATCTGGCGATTGCCCCAGGCATAGGCGGCCTTCAGTTCACCGATGGCACCATCACGGATGAGTTCGCGCACACGGTTGAAATTCGGATTCGCATGCCGCTGCATGCCCACCTGCGTGGCCAGCTTGTCTTTTTTGGTCTCCCACGTCGAACGCACGATGCGCGCTTCATCGACTGAGATGGCCAGTGGTTTCTCGCAGTAGCAGTGCAGATTGCGCTTCAGCGCCCAGTTGGCGATGAAGGCATGCGTATGGTCCGGCGTGCAGACAACGACAGCGTCCAGGTCTTTGTGGTCGAGGCACTTGCGCCAGTCGATGTACGTCGTGGCACCGGGGAAACGCTTCAGCGCATCGGGGAAACGCGCCTCATTAATGTCACACAGCGCGACAACATTTTCCTCCGCGATGGAGTCGTAATGCGCGAGACCGCGGCCCCACACACCGATGAGGGCGACGTTGAGTTTGTTGCTGGCAGCGTTTTGACCGAACAAAGGACGGGTGATCATGCTCCCGGCGACGAGACCGGCAGCACCGACGAAGCGGCGACGTGAGAGAGGCGTGGGTTGGGTGCTCATGGCAAGCATGAAACGACGCAAAGAATCATTCTCAAGCATCAAGGTTGGCCGATTTCCCGCTTTTCCCCCAACCAGAGATGCCTGGAAAACGAAGCTTGATTAACCGAATCCAATTTCAGAAAATACCCAATACCATGGAAATCACCACCGCAGCCAAAACCCTGTTGGAACACAAGGGACGTGACATCTGGACCATCCCGCCAACAGCCACCGTCTATCAGGCCATTCAAATGATGTCCGAGAGGAACATCGGTGCCCTGCCGGTGCTGGACGGCACCAAGCTTGTAGGCATCATATCAGAGCGCGACTACATGAGCAAAGTGGTGCTCAAAGGCAAGTCCTCCAAGGATACGCCGGTCAGCGACATCATGGCACGAGACCTCGTGACTGTGGGGCCTGACCAAACCGTCTCCAGCTGCCTGGAGATCATCACGGAGCATCGCATCCGCCATCTCCCCGTGGTGGATGGCGACGAACTGCTCGGCATCGTTTCGATTGGCGATCTGGTGAAGTGGATCATCGCCACACAGCGCATGACGATCGAGCAGCTGAATGCGTACATCTCAGGCGGCTACTCCGCTTGATCCATCACACCAGGGCGTTCGGCCTGCTCCAGCGGATCTTGCCGAGCACCAGATCGCCTTTGTAGCCGTGTTTCGGCAGCATCTCGCCGTCGGTGACCCACGATTCATTCGCTGAGATGTTGGTGGTCTGGAAATTGCCCATCAGCGGCACTTCATCCGGCGCATTCACGCCATCGCCGCCCATAGGCAGCACGACGCGTTCCGTGTCGCGAAGGAGCCGCAGCGTTGTCAAATCAACCTGCGCCATGAACAGCGGCGAACGCCAGCGGATCACATTCGCATTGCTGGTGTCTTTGCGTGTATAGACCAGATGGAGCGCCTCACTGTGCGGCAGCCAGTGCTGCTGCGTCGTGCTCATCTCCAGCGGTGTGCCATCGTCCCAGCACCACGGCTGTTTTTCTTCGAAGTCGAGTCCGTCATCACTCGCGGCGACGTAACCGCGATTGTCCTCGGCACGCAGTGTCGCATAAAACTTCCCGCGATACCGCACCAGCGATGGCTCCAGCAGTCCACGACCTGCGACATGCTTGATTTCGCGGCCCACTTTTTCAATCGCGAGCGTCTCGCCATCAAACGAGCAGCGCACCCCGGCGGCCGAGCGGCTGGTCTGCTTCGCGCCGAAGGACATCACGAAAGCAATGCTGCCATCTTCCAGCACCTCGCGCTGGCCGCAGTTGTTCGTATAGATCGTCGCGCCGCGCGGATCATCCCAGATCAGGCGTTTGCGTTCCGACCACCGGCCATCCTTGTAAACCGCATACACCGGACAACGTGGAGGCTGGTTGCGGTCAAACTTCGGACCTCTGTAAAAGACGTTGTGACCAAGCGCCAAAACGGTGCCGGTTTTCGCATGATACTGCGGCACCACATCGCACACACCTTCATCGCCACGCCCATCTGTCGTCGGGTCTCGGCCCAGCGGCGGCACCGGCTGGGGTTCCGACCACGTCTGGCCGAGATCACGCGACTCCATCCAGTGCACCGGGAGAAAAAAATCTGAACCGCGAATTTCCTGCATCGTCATGAACACCACCGGCCCATCCTTCGACGGAACCACGCAGGGCCGCGGATGAAACCACGACGGACCACTGCCATCGCGGCCACGTTTGAGCGTGATTTTATCCATCGAGGCGATCAGCGGAGATGCTGACTGCCCGGCGGCCAGATTCACGGCCAGCATGCCCGCCGTGCTTTGTTGAAGAAAACGACGGCGGTTCATGAGAGACAGCAGGGCTGATTTACTTCGCCTTCGGCTTTTCCGGCAGCCCCTGGCCGGGCTTGAGATCGAGATTCGCCTTCATGTCTTCTTCCGTCACGGTCGAGGCCACGCCATCCGTCGGAACCTTGGCCTTCGCGGTCCACAGGATCGCGTTTAGCACCAGCTTGCGCTGGTCGTTGTTGGCCCAGCCCTTGTGGTAGTGGCCGCCGGTGAAGCCGAATCCACGTCCGCCGTCCGCACGCTCGCAGGCCCAGGCGACATGCTGCTTGTCCTTGTTCTTCACCGACTCACGCACGGCAGGGTTGCCGCTGTGCGCACCATCCGGGCGGCTCATGGTGGATTCAGGAGCCACATCGCTCAGGATCGGTGTCACACCTTTCATGTTCGGGCGGAAGCGCATGAAGAAATACCACTCGTCGTTCGTGCCGAAGGGTTTCACGCCTTCGCTGATCGGATGCGCGGGCAGTTCTTTGAAGTTGGCGTCCCAGTGCGGGTTCACGCTCCAGTTGATCTCAAAGCAGCCGCCCATCCAGTCGATGAACTCCTTGCCACCCTTCTCAATCGTCGGCTCCACCGCATAATGCAGCGTCAGGAAACCGCAGCCGCGCTTCATTTCCTTGTCCAGCTGCGCCAGGCGCTCGCCTTGCAGAGCCGGATGTCCACCGCCGCCGTCCGAGTAGATGACGACCGTATCTGCTGCGGCAAGCTCATCCTGGGAGGGCCACTCTCCATTCAGGTGATACTTGATGTCCACCTGGTCCGCCACCCCCTGCTCCAGGCACTTTTTCAGCAGCTGGATGCCCGCATTGTGCTCATGCTGCCCCGGTCCGTGCGAGGGTTTCCCCGCGATCATGACGATGTTTTTTTTGTCCGCCGAAAACGCGGAGCCGAGGAGTGAAAAGGCAAAGAGGGCGGTAATCAGGTACTTCATAGATTGGGGTTGGAACGTGGAATGCAAACGTCCCCAACGCACGCGGCATTTCAACGAGCAGGAGCGATCTGCAACGAACGCACCGCTTCTGGCACGCCTTACGCTACCTATCACATTCCGCCCGACCGCATGTCCATCTCCAAGAGCCGCCCGCAGACCAACGTCTTCTATGCCTTAGCCTTCGTCGGCGTGGTCATGGCGGTCTTCACCGTGGGTTACCGTGTGGCAGGGTGGACGTGGGGCGACTCATTCTATATGGTCGTCATCACCGCCTTCAGCGTCGGCTATGGCGAGGTGGTGCCGATCACGGACCCCTGGCTGCGGGCGTGGACGGTCATCTTGATTCTCTTTGGCTGCACCGGCATCATTTTTGTCACGGGTACCCTGGTGCAATGGCTGACGGAGGCACAAATTCAACGAGCTTTGGGAGGCAAACGCATGGAAAACGAAATCGAAAAACTGACCAACCACGCCATCATCTGCGGCTACGGCCGCATTGGCCGCATGATCGCCTCGCAGTTGCAGGCGGGCGGCATTCCCTTTGTCATCGTCGATCAGGCGACTGACCGCGTGGCGGAAGTGCGCGACGCAGGCTTTCTCACCATGCAGGGCGAGGCCACCGACGAAGCCGTGCTGAAAGCCGCAGGCATCAGCCGCGCCCGGGTGCTGGCCACCGTGCTGCCGAATGATGCCGCGAATGTCTTCATCACGCTCAGCGCACGCAACATGAACCCCTCGATTCAGATCATCGCACGTGGTGAAGTGCCCTCCACCGAGCGCAAGCTGCTGCAGGCTGGCGCAAACCGTGTCGTGCTGCCCGCACACATCGGCGCAGACCGCATCGCCCACCTGATACTGCACCCAAATACGCGCGACCTGATCGGCGGGCAGACGAAGGCCAGCATCGACTTTGACCACCACCTCACTGAACTCGGCCTCGACATGGAGGAGATCGAGATCCGTGCGGACTCGCCCTGGGTGCACAAGCGCATTTCCGACGTCGAATCCGGCACCGCCGGCCGACTCCTTCCCGTGGCGATCTTGCGCAAAGAGGGGGCCACAGATTTGAATCCCAGCCCCTCCGCGATGCTCATGCCAGGAGACGCCCTGGTGGTGATGAAACGCGTGCTGCGGCGTTCCATGACTTAGGCGAATGCATTTTTCGGTCAAGCTGGCTCGCTGCCTGCGTCTGAAATGCGGACTATGCCCAAGCAACCCGACCGCATTTTCAAAGTAGCCATCATCGGCGGAGGGTTTGCAGGAGTTTACTGTGCACGTGAGCTGCTGCGGCTCACCCAGGGTGTGGCAGGCATGACCGTGGGCATCATTGCCAGCGAAAACCACATGGTCTTCCAGCCGATGCTCCCCGAAGTCGCGGGCGGCTCGCTGTCCCCGCAGCATGTGGTCAATCCCATCCGCATGATCTGCCGTGGCGCGGAGGTGCTGAAAGGCGAAGTCACGCACATCGACCTCGAGAACCGCATCATCACGCTGAACGGCGGCATGTTCACACCGCAGGTCACGGTGGGCTTTGAGCATCTCATGCTCGCCCCCGGTGCCGGGGTGGACCTCAGCCGCATTCCCGGCATGGGCGAGCACGCCTACCTCATGCGTACAGTGGGCGATGCGATGAAGCTGCGCGCCGCCATCATCAGCCGCCTGGAGGAGGCCAATCTCATCACCAACCCCAAGCTGCGCAAAGAACTGCTCTCCTTCGTCATCGTCGGTGGCGGATACTCCGGGGTGGAAACTGCCGGGCAGATCCAGGATTTGATCCAGGGCGCACGCCGCTTCTACGAGAACATCGAGCCCGATGAACCCAGCGTCACGCTGATCCACAGCGGGGAACGCCTGCTGGGCATGCTGAGCGACAGCCTCGGCACCTACACCGGCAAATGCCTCACCGAGATGGGGGTGAAAATCATCTTCAAAAGCCGCGTGCGCGCTGTCACGGCGCGCACCGTGCAGCTGGGAGACGGCGTCTCACTTTCCGCCACGCTCGTGGTCTGCACCGTCGGCAATGCGCCTCATCCACAGATCACGGCCCTCGGTGCCAGCGGCGGGCTTCCCGTCGAGCGTGGCAAGGTCGTCGTCGAGTCCAGCGGACAGGTCAAAGGACTCACCAACGTGTGGTCCGCCGGTGACTGCGCCGCTTTCCCCAAAGCAGACGGCGGCAACTGCCCCGAAACCGCGCAGTTCGCCATGCGCCAGGGGGCGCTCGTCGCCAAAAACATCGCCGCCAGTTTCGACGGACGCGAGTTGAAAGCGTTTCACTTCACCGGCCTCGGCGAACTCGCCACCATCGGCCATCGCAAAGCGGTTGCGCAGGTGTTTGGCATGCGTTTCTCCGGCATCATCGCCTGGTTCATGTGGCGCAGCATCTACCTCATGAAACTCCCCGGCTTCGACCGCAAGCTGCGCGTCATGGCAGAGTGGAGCTTTGAATTGTTCTTCCCGCGCGACATCAACCTGCTCACTCCCAGCTTCTCCTCCCCCCTCGGCGAGATGCATCTCGAGCCCGGGGACTCCCTCTTCCATGCTGGTGAGCCTGCGCAATCCTTGTACGCCGTCAAAAAAGGCAATGTGAACATCACCGACGCCCAGGGCCAGCTCGTCAAAGCCGCCGGACCCGGGGAGCACTTCGGTGAACGTGCTCTGCTGACCGACGGCATCTGGCGTTTTGATGCCACCGCCACCGTATCCAGCGAACTCGTCGCCATCGACGGTGAAACCTTCAAGACGCTCGCGAAAAGCATCGGCTCGCTGGACTCTCTTTTCCGTGGCACCGCGCAGCAATATCATCTGCCCGAGGAAATCCAGAACACGGTGGACATGATTCCAGAAGCCACCCGCCAGGCCTGCGCCGCAGATGTCATGACGCGCAACATCGCCTTCCTCGATGCCAATGTCACCGTGCAGGATGCCGTGGCGGAGTTTCAGGCCCATCCGCACAGCACTTATCCCGTCACGGCCGACGGTTGTGTCATCGGTCTGCTACGTCGTTCCATCGCCTACGAATGGCTGAAAAACCACGGTCTCACCTGCGTGGACCAGCTGCAGACCCTTCCGCTCACCAAACCTTTCTGCATCACCGCCGGCACCCCCGTGCCCGTGCTCGTCGGCACTCTGATGCGCAGCGGCGTCAGCAAAGCGGTCGTCGTCGATGAGGAAAAAAAACTCCTCGGCATGATCACTCTGTTCGATCTGCTCAAGGGAGCCCGGAACGCTTGACCTCACCCCGCCAAGCCAGGATCCCGCATAGGCCAAATCCAAACGCATTCAGCGTCCCGTGGATCGCCCACATCTGGGGCATCGTCAGCGCGAAGTTCGGGATCACGTAACGAAGACCAAAGCCGAGTGCCAACATCATCGCCGCAAAGAGAGACGCGCCTGAAAGGAGAAAGCCGATACGTGCCAAAATGGTGCGCTGCCCTTCCAGTCCCCGCCACACTTGTGAAACAGCAACCCCGAGCGCTCCCAGCACCAAAATCGCCACGCCAAACGGCTCCGAGAACTTCAACACGCCAAAGTGCGTGCCGGTGATTCCCACAGCCACCAGCGGCACACCGAGCAAAATCAACACACACGAAAGCTTCGTACAGAAGCCCGGACTCGCCTTGGCATTCAAGCCCGCCATCAGTGGCAGAGTGAATCCCGCATGATGAAAATGCGCCGCCGTCAGCAGCACGATCAGCGGATCAAATCCCCACGGTGCCCAGTTGGCACGATGTGCCACAATCCATGCGGCACCGATGGCGGGAAACACCTGTGCAGATTCCAAACACAAACGATCATGATTCGAACTGCCGTGACGTAGCCAGCCCACCACGACGGGAACCGCAGCACGCGCCCGAACCCAGAGCCAGGGCACTGACAAGACGAAGCCCAATGGAACGATCCTTCTGATCGAATAGTCATCCGCAATGAGCACTCTGGGATCCACGGGTCTCGCCAGCAAAGAGAGCCCCAGCAAACAGGCCGAGATCACCTCAATCCAGGGTGTTTTTGATCCACTCACTTCACTTCCCAGAGGTATCAGCACCAACACGGAGAGCATGAGCAATGCGTGAAGCCAAATGTCCGGCTCATTCACATGAAACATCCAGATCGGTTCGATATAATCAACCATCCCCATTCCACAGCATCCCGCCTCTGGACTGGCCCACAAGACTGCATAGTGCAGCGCGACAATCGAGGCCCATGCGATCAGCCGAATCCAGAGGCTCATGTGACGGCCTCCCTCATCCTCGCTTGCGAATCCCGCACAAATCGGCACTGCCACCACCGCGCCAGTGGAAAGCCGAGCCACGCCATCCAATGACGTGGATGTGAAAACGCACGGATCACATACCACACGCTGCCATCTGACCGCTGCTCGATCACGAACTGCTCCTCCCCGCACTCCGCGTGCTCCGGCAAGGTGCCATAGACAAAGCCGTGCGTGTGCGCCGAATCGCAGCGCCTCAAAATCCGGCAGGGGTTCACCCACCACAGTCCGCAGATGCGTGTCACCATCGCCACGATCTGACCCTCCTCCTGGCCTGTGGCTTCCAGACGGCTGACATCCGCCCACCTTGGAAACATGACCCATGCATCCAAAGCATCGCATGCCATGCGATAGGCCTCATCTCCACTGCCAAGCTTCACCGCATGCCCGTCGTCGATGAACCCGTCCGCCAGTGGCGGTGTGTAGCTCAAAGCCTCATCTCTCCATGACTCCAGCAGTCTTCGCAGTCGTTCGGGGACGGGTTGTCGCAGGCTGAGCATCGTGGTAGCACGCTGCCATGGCCTGTGGGCCGGAAGAAACGAAAAAGCATAAAAAGTGCTCCGGCAGTTTTCACAGCTTTCGAATCTTTTGCATCTTTCGCTACTTTCGGCCATCCATCCGCATGCCCCCACCCATCCGCGCCGTGATCTTCGACTTCGACGGCCTCATCGTTGACACTGAAAGCACCGGTTACCACACCTGGAGAGAAATCTTCGACCAGCATGGCCATGAACTGCCCGTGGAGCGCTACGCTCAGGCCGTGGGCACCGACTTCCTCACCGGCATCTACGATCCCAAGCGTGATCTCGAACAGCTCACCGGCCGCGAATTCGACTGGGACGCGGTTGAGGTGCAGCGCAAGACCCACGAAAATGAACTGCGCAAGCATCTACAGTTGCTCCCCGGTGTGGCGGACCGCCTGCAAGAAGCTGCCTCACTCGGTCTGCGCATCGCCATCGCCAGCAGCAGCCCGCGCGTGTGGATCAACTCCTGGATGGATCAGCTCGGTCTGCATGCTCATTTTCACCACATCTCCACCGTCGATGACACCGGCAAGGTGAAGCCCGATCCGAGCCTCTTCCTGCATGCCGCTGAAAATCTTGGCGTCGCACCCGAGGAAGCCGTCATTTTCGAAGACTCCCTCAACGGCCTCCGCGCAGCCATGGCCGCCGGCATCCGCTGCATCGTCGCACCGGGGCCAATGACGCAGCACCTGGATTTTACCGGCGCGTGGAAGCGCGTCGATTCCCTCGCACACGTCTCGCTCAAGGAACTCATGGCATGAAGCTGCACACTCTGCTCTCCCTGTGTCTCATCAGCACCCTTCATGCGGCTGATCCAGCCTGGTTGAGCACCGGCGAATTCCAGTGGCAGAGCTCGCCCCCGCTTATCGGTCCCGCCACAGACGCAGCCGACCCCGATGTGGCGCTCAAAGATCCGACGATGGTGTTTCATGAGGGAAAATGGCATCTGTTTGCCACGCATCGACGCGCCTCGGGCAAGGTGGACATGCAATACCTCAGCTTCACCGATTGGAAAGACGCCGGCAAAGCCACGCGCCACACGCTCGACTTCCATGATCAATATCATTGCGCTCCCCAGGTGTTCTTCTTCACACCGCATCAAAAGTGGTATCTCATCTACCAGCTCGTCGATGAACGCCGTGCGCTGAAGATGTCGCCCTATTTTTCAACTACCTCCACCCTCGCCGATCCAACGTCCTGGACCAAGCCGCAGCCCATGATCGAAACGCTGCCCGAGGGCGGCGACAAGATCCGATGGATCGACTTCTGGGTCATCTGCGACGCCACCAAGGCCCACCTCTTCTAAACCAGCGACGACGGCCATTTCTGGCGGCGCGATACCTCCCTCGCCAACTTTCCGCTCGGCTGGTCCAAGCCCGAGCTCCTGCTCAAAGACACCAAGGATGAGCTCTTCGAAGCCTCCCACACCTACAAGCTCAAAGGCCGTGATCAATACCTCACCCTCATCGAGGCCATGGCTCCCGGACAGCGCTACTACAAAGCCTGGCTGGCAGACAAACTCGAAGGCCCTTGGAATCCGCTTGCCGCCACACGCGATCACCCTTTCGCCTCCACCGCCAACGTCACGCAAAAGGAGCCCTGGACCACCAGCATCAGCCACGGCGAGCTCATCCGCAGCGGCAATAGTGAAACACTCGAAGTCGATCCCGCGCATCTCCGCTTCGTCTTCCAAGGCGTCGATGCCGAAGGCTACAAGGCAAAAAAATACGGCAGCATCCCCTGGCAGATCGGGATTCTCGATCTCCGCACGAGCCACTTGGAGCAGACCTTGAACAGCATCATCTTTCCGAAACTCACCTTCCAAGATGCCGATGTGGATGAGGTCACCACTTACCTCAACATCAATAGTCGAGAGCTCCAGATGGCACCAGGCGCACAGCTAAGTGGAGTAAATCTCGTGGTGAAAACCGATGACAAAACCTCCACCGCAAAAATTTCCCTGAATTCCGAAAACATTTCCTATCGGGATGCCCTTGAGGAAGTAGCTCGTCAGTCCAACCTGCGCCTGACCCTCTTTCAAAAGGGGGCGGTGCTGAGTCCCAAGTCAGAAAAAATTCCCACCGACCCCTGGCAATCCCTGCGAAAAACTGAGCCATGAACGGACTCCCGTTCACTGAACTTGATATCTCCCGGCATGGATGCAACCTTCCATGACTGGCGTTCTCCCATTCCTGCCGCCATCGACAACTTACAAATTTGGTGGCATTCCACGCCAGACCCGCCTTGGTGCTTGATCGACCAAACGTATGACGCCGCTCCCGCTCGCCGACCGCTATGCACGTTTTCGCGACGCCGTGTTTTCCGGCGTGGCCGAGACGCTGCCCGGTTTTGCCGACCCCATGACCGAGATGGAACTGCAGAGCCTGTGGTTCTCCGGCGCCTTCGGCAGTGAATTCACCACCACGGACGGCAGGGCCGTGCGCATCGCCGATTTCGGCGAGTGGAATTCCGGCGCGGGTCCGGACTTCAACGGCTGCGCCATCGTGATCGACGGCCAGCCCCTGCGTGGCGACATTGAGCTGGATCCCGACGCCCGCGACTGGGAACGGCACACGCATGGCGCGAACGAAAACTTCAACCGCGTCGTCCTTCACCTCTTTCTGCATGCACCCGAAGAGCGTTTCTACACGCGCACCAGCGAGCACCGCGAAGTGCCGCAGGTGCTGCTGAACGCGGGCATGCTGCCGGAGGGCGTCCAACCCAAACGCCACCTCGCTCCCGCCCGTCTGGGCCGCTGCGCCACCCCTTTGCATTCAATGGACAGCACCCAGGTGCAGTCGATCATCGAATCCGCCGCGCAGCATCGTCTTGATCTCAAATCGAAGCGTCTGCATCGCAGCGTTTCTGCGCAGGGTCGTGAGCAGGCGATCTATCAAGCCCTCGCTCAAACGCTGGGCTACCGCAGAAACCAGCAGCCCTTTGCCATTCTCACTCAACGGCTGCCGCTGAAGAAGATCACCAAGCTCGATCCCGCGCAGCGCGAGGCCTGGCTCTTCGGCGTCTCCGGCTTCCTCGAAAGCGTCCGCAGCGACGACACCGAGCCTGCGACACGCACCTACCTGCGCGAACTCTGGAGCGAATGGTGGAAGCTGCGCAGTGGCGTGGAACGCTGGCTGGACGACCGCCAGCTCCTGCGCTGGAAGCTCAATGCCATCCGCCCCGGAAATCACCCGCAGCGCCGCCTTGGCGCGCTCGCCGCGCTGCTGCGTTCCTGGTCGTCCATCGTCACGCCGCTCGCCGATGCCACACGCTGGAGCCAGGCCGCATGGCGTGAGTCCCTGCTCTCCCTTACCCATGATTTCTGGGCCACCCACTACACCCTGCTCGCGGAGGCCTCGGAGAAACCCGTCGCTTTGATTGGCGAGACACGGGTGCAGGAGATGCTCGCCAATGTCGCCTACCCGCTGCTGGTGCCGGAGCGCACCCGCCTGTGGGCCGAATACCTCGAACTCCCCGCCCTGCTGGACAATCAAAAGGTGCGCCGCGCCGTGCTGCGACTCTTTGGCGATGACCCGCGTGGCCGCGACTTCACCAAGAAACTGCACCATCAGCAGGGTCTGCTGCAAATTTACGAAGACTTCTGCCTCGAAGACGACTCCGCCTGCGCCAACTGCCCCTTCCCGGAAAGATTGAAGGAGTGGAGCTGACCTTGACGTTTTGGCGTCACAACCATGCGCCCTCTCATCGCTCTCCTGCTCTCTTCTTCGTTCGTTTTCGCCGAACTGCCTGACCCCGACGTCATCACGGCGGCCATGAAGAAGGCCGTCACCTACGCTCACACGCATCTCGCCCGCGAAGGCGGTTATGCGTCCACCTATGACAAAGAGGGCAAGATCGGCGAAGTCGAACACGGCAAATCCGCCACGATCACTTCGATCCAACCCCACGGCACCACGACCATGGGCATGGCCATGCTGAAAGCTTATCAGGCCACGGGTGACGGCGTTTTCCTCAGCGCCGCGAAAGACGCCGCCAAATCTCTGCTCAAGTGCCAGCTCGCCACCGGCGGCTGGGACAGCGCCTTCGATTTTGATCCTGAGAAGGCAAAAAACTACCACCTGCGCAGCGATCTCGACGCCGGGGACAAGGAGCCCGGCAAACGCCGCAACTCCTCCACCCTCGATGACAACAAGACCGAGTCCGCGCTGCTCTTCCTGCTGGAAATGACACACGAGCCGGCCTGCAAAGACGATGCCGAATTGAAGCGCTGCACCAAGTTTGCCTTCGACGCCCTGCTCGCCGCCCAGTCCCCCATCGGCGCCTGGCCACAGCAGTTCACCGGCCCGGCGGACCCGACCGCTCCCGTGCTCAAGGCCAGCTATCCCGAAACCTGGAGCCGCACTTTTCCCGCCGTGAAATACACCGGCTTCTACACGCTCAATGACAACAACCTGGAGCAGATCGCCAAGGTGCTCTTCCGCGCCTACGAACTCGAAAAGGACGAACGCTACCTCACTGCCATGAAGAAACTCGGCGAGTTCTTCCTGCTGGCGCAAATGCCCGAGCCTCAGCCTGTCTGGGCGCAGCAGTATGACCGCGACATGCATCCCGTCTGGGCACGCAAGTTCGAGCCCCCATCCGTCACCGGCTTCGAAAGCATCGGTGCCATGGAGGTGCTGCACCGACTCTGGGTGCTCACAGGTGATGACAAATACCTCAAGCCGATTCCGCCCGCCCTCGCATGGTTCGAACGCTCCAAGCTGCCCGACGGCACCCACGCACGCTTCTACGAATTGCACACCAACAAGCCGCTGTTCTTCGTCAAAGACACCTACGTGCTGACCTACGACGACAGCAACATGCCCACGCATTATTCCTTCAAGACCAGCCAGCAGAGCAGCCTCGACCTCTTCAAAAAGCAGCTCGCCAAAGGCCGCGAAGAACTGCAGACCAACCATGTCGGACCACAGACGCCGAAGGACTGGGCCAGCCGCGCCAAAGCCGCTGTCTCGAAGGCTAAAAAAGCCGCCGCGTCCCTCGACAGCGAAGGCCGCTGGCTCAAAAACGACGAGATCGACGCAGGAGAATTCGTCAAAAACATGAATGCCATGACGAATTATGTGGAGGCACGGAAGAAGAGCGCGGAGTAGCTCTTTTCCAAAGCCGCGCCTGTTACAGACCAATGAAGCATCCTCTCAATTCGACTTTTGAGTTCATGCCGGACAAGGATCTGCGGCTTTTTATCCTTCATCAGGTCATCACGCCTTTTCTCGATCAAAAAGCAGTGGAAGGCGTCCGCCTGTCGGCCGGCATTGATTACAAAGCTGAAACTCAGATCGTTCATGGCCCGCGATTTGATCGAAAAGGAAAAACAACTGAGGTTCTAGTGATGGTGGTTTGCAGACAGAATTCCTCAGGGCTCTCTCAGAGTTTGCTGTCGATCGAGATTGTTCCGACAGGTGATGCCTCTGCGGACTTTGCCTCTTATGCCATTCACGGAGTCTTGCGGAAAGATGATCGCGGCTACTATTTGACCGAAAGTACTGTCCGAACTTTGAAATGATAAGCTCCTCCAAAGTCCACAGGGCCAGACCTTAGCGCCTTGCCACCACAAACGAACTCATCACCAGGCCGATGATCACCCCCACGGCACCGATGAGCCAGAAGTTCGTCGGCGTGTCGGCCACATCGGCCCGCACATACATGCTGAACAGGCCCGTCAGCGCCGTGAGCGGCAGAAACAGCGCGGCCATCACATTCAGGCGGTGCGAGGTGTTCGCCATGATTTGTGCGCTTTGCGCCTGAGCCTCGGCTTGTTTCGCAACAGTGAAGTTCAGGCCGAATTGCGCGTCCTGCAGCAGCAGTTCGGCAGTGCGCTCGATACTCGCCGCCTGATCTCGCAGATTGATCAAATCGCGGTCCGCTTTGATGAATTCACGCGCCTGCTGCAACGCACGATGCATGCCACGTGAACTGCGCAGCACAGGAGCGATGGCTTCGAGCACCTTGTGATACTCGACGGCGGTTTGTGCCGCGTGCTCCGCCTTGTCCAGTTCATCCAGCCGTGCCACATAGGATGTCTGATGATTTTGCAGCGCGAGACTGCCGCCATTGTCAGGGCTGGATTTCCAGGTACCATCCGGCATCCGCCAAAACAACGCGGGCCGTCTTTCCACATCATCAGGTCCGGGAAGCTGGTGGAGAATGATGAGCAGGTGCCCCTCCTCAAAGATCGCACGCTGCGTACCCGCCTCGCGCCCCACCCGGTTGCGAATGGCCTCCGGGATGGCGGTCCAAAGTTTCGGAATGATTTGTATGTCTGGTTTCATGATTGGAAATGGATTTCATTCCCGCCGCCATGAGAGCAGAAACCCGAGAGACGGGCGATTGGAAAATGCGTGGGCGTTTGTCAGTGACCGGGAGATCTGGCGAGATTCCATTCTGTCCCACAAATTTGACAATCTTGAGGGGCAGCTCACCGTTCGTCCATCATGGAAAAAGGTATCTATGTTCGAATCGCTGACGAACTGCGTTGTGGTTGCGCTCATGAGAAGAACCTCAAATGGGCATTGCTCAGGAGGCAATTGAGTGCAGGCGCCGAAGCGACTGAGTCGGAATTTGTGACTCTTGATGCGGAATCTTTGCTCGCAGCAGCAAAGAAACGCAAAAAACCGAAATTGCCTGATTCCATTCTGTGAAGTAACTTGCCCGCATGATCACCGACATTCCGAGTCTCGAAAGGATGCTTGATCCGTTGAGCCGCAGTCTCAACGCCGCCGCCGCCCATGCCTTGGTGGACTTGAAGGCCGATGAGCAACTGGCTGACGAACTGGACCGCCTCGCCGCCAAAGAAAGTGCCGACAACATCACTGAAGAAGAGCGCCGCCGCTACGAAACCTATGTAAGCGCAGCAAGCATCCTTTCGGTGCTTCAGGCCAAGGCACGTCTTTTTCTGCGAGATCAAGCGTCGGCATGATGGAAGAAACCATCCGTCAGACGGTACGTCTCCGAGCCAGAGACCGCTGTGAATACTGTCTGCTTCGACAGGAGCACGAGCCGACGTGTCCACTGCACATAGATCATATCATTGCCATCAAACATCAGGGAACAGGCACGCTGGAAAATCTTGCGTTGGCCTGTGGCGTCTGCAACCGGGCCAAAGGCACCAATGTGGCGGGCATAGATCCCGACTCGGGCGAACTGACCCGGCTCTACCATCCTCGCAAGGATGTCTGGGATGAGCATTTCCTGCGTGATGGGGCTTTGATTTTGGGACGCACGGCCATCGGGAGAACCACTGTTTGGGTTCTGCAAATGAACATCGCGCCACGCGTCGAGTTGAGGACGCTCCTGCAGAAACTCGGTGAGCTGGATTAACCACAAATCTTGCCCGCATGCGAATCACGGCCTAGCTTCCCTGCCCATCATGTCCCACGCCGTCCTCAGTCTCCTCAAAGAAAGCCGTCACCCCATGCGCATCGACCTCATCGGGGTCGCAGGCTCCGGCATGAGCGGGCTGGCGTTGCTGCTGCTGGGACTCGGGCACAAAGTGAGCGGTTCAGACAAGGCGACGACCTTGGAGACAGACCGGCTGCAAAAGCTCGGCTTGCAGTTCTTCCACGGCCACACGGAGAAAGAGGTCGAGGACTGCGACATGGTCATCTACTCAAGTGCCATCAAGCCGGGCAACGTGGCCTATGAATCGGCCTTCAAGCAGGGCATTCCACTCGTCCGCCGTGCAGAAGCGCTGGCCGCTGTGATGGCGAACAAGAAAGGCGTCGTCGTCTGCGGCACGCATGGCAAGACCACCACCTCCGCACTCACCGCACACGTTCTGCGTCAGGGCGGCCTCAAGCCCAGTCACTACGTCGGCGCGGAAATTCCGATCCTCGGTTCCAATGCGCACTGGGACACCGAAGGCGAGCTCTTCGTGGCCGAGGGCGATGAAAGCGACGGCACCCTGGTCAACTTCCATCCTGAGCACGCCATTGTGCTGAACATCGAGCCCGAGCATCTCGACTTCTACGACGGCATCGAAGCCATCAAGACCGTCTTCCGCCAGGTCCTCAGCCAGACACGCACCCACTGGGTGTATTGCGCTGAAGACCCCGTCGCCAGCGAAGTCTGTGCCGGGTCACAAGGCGTCAGCTACGGCTGGAGCCGCGACCACGATTTCTCGGCCAACATCCTCTCGATGAAGCCGGATCATTCCGAGTTCGAAGTGTATCAAAAGAACCAACTGCTCGGCACAGCCACGCTTGGCATTCCCGGCAAACACAATGTCAGCAACGCCCTCGCGGCCATTGCACTCGCCACCCGCTGCGGCGTCGCGTTTGAGGCCATCCAGCATGCCTTGCGCACCTTCCGCGGTGCAAAACGCCGGTTTGAAATCCGTCACAGCGGCGAGCGCTTCACCGTCGTGGACGACTACGGCCATCACCCGAGCGAAATCGCCGCCACCCTGGCCACCGCGAAAGGCCTGAACGCGAAACGCATTGTGTGCCTCTTCCAGCCACATCGCTACAGCCGCACGCAGCTCTTGAAAAAGGAGTTCGGCGCAAGCTTTGACGCCGTGGACGAGCTGTTCGTGACCGACGTCTATCCAGCCAGCGAAAAGCCGCTCCCCGGCGTCAGCGGCGAGACCATTCTCGAAGAGGTGCGGCTGCAAAACGATCACACCAAGACCGGCAGCACTCCCACCATGCCCATCGCTCGCGACAAGGTGGGCAACGCCCTCCGCCCCGGCGATCTGCTCATCACCCTCGGTGCAGGCAATGTGCACGAAGTCGGCCGCTGCATCGCCCGTGACCTGCCCGTGCTCGAAAAACTCTGCGCCATCCTTGATGCCAACGGCGGTGGTGTAGCAAAGCTCTATGAGCCCATGAGCCGCCACACCACCTGGCTCATCGGCGGCCCCGCGCAGTACTGGATCGAACCGCGCAATGAAGCGTCCTTTGCTGAAGTCGTGCGCTACCTGCGCTCCGCATCGATTCCCATCCGCGTCATTGGCCGTGGCTCCAACCTGCTGGTCAAAGACGGCGGCATTCGCGGCGCGGTGATTCACACGAAAGGCGACTTTGAAAATGTGACGGTGAACGGTGATTCGATCACCGCCGGAGCCGGAGCACGGCTCAAAAAAATCGCCAGTGCAGCCCGCAATGCCGGCCTTGGCGGCTTTGAATGGATGGAAGGCATCCCCGGCAATCTCGGCGGTGCCATCCGCATGAACGCCGGAGCGATGGGTAGCGAAACCTTCGATCAAATCGTCAGCGTGCGCTTCATCGACACAGACGGCAGCATCAAAGAAAAGCCGCTGGCCGAAATCACGCACCACTACCGCAGCGCGCCCGAATTTGAAGAGCGCTACGTCGTTTCTGCTGTGTTCAAAGGCACCCCTGCCCCGCAGGCCGAGATCGACACCAAGCTCGCCGCCTCCCATCAAAAACGCCGTACGTCCCAGCCCGTCGGAGCCAGCGCCGGCTGCACCTTCAAGAACCCTGAAGTCTGCGGTGCAGGCAAACTGATCGACGACCTCACCCTCAAAGGCCGCACGGCTGGCAAGGCCATCGTCAGCGACATCCACGCCAACTTCATCGTCAACCAAGGCGGTGCCACCGCCCGCGAAGTCCTCGACCTCGTGGCCCAGATCAAAGACACCGCCTTGCACGAGCGCGGCGTGACACTGGAGATGGAAGTGAAAGTCATCGGCGAGGACCAAGCGCTGCCGTTGTGACAAACGTCTGACAACTCAGACATTTTTTCAGTGTCCAACTTTGGAGAACAGGTGTTCATTTTCAGCTTGTTCCGTCTTTTGGGCGGTCTTTTTTGCATGCAAAAACTCGCTCTCATTCTCTTCCTCCTTGGCCTGTTCGTGACCGGATTGCTCGGCACGGAAACACGCCTGCTTTTCTTCTGGCCAGGGTGTCTGCTGCTCGGGCTGGCAGGCTTGAGCGCCGTGCTGCGCTGGAAGCTGCGCGTGAGTTTTCAGCCGAGTGACTGGTGTTTGCTCACGGTTCTGACGCTGGCAAGCTACGTGGGCTGGCGGGCCTGGGCGTCGCCCGTGGAAGTGTATGCGCGTGAGGACGCGGCCGTGCTGCTGGCGGGTTTCGTGGCCTACTTATTGACCGTGACAGCCGTCAGTGACTCGAAATGGCGGCTGGGCATCGTGTGCGTGCTTCTGGTGCTGGCGGCGGGAAATCTGACCGCCGGCTGGCTGAATTTCAAAGGGCGCTGGGATTTCCATCTGGTGCCGGGTTTCTCACGTTCCTTTCCGCCGGGACGCATCGGCGGCTTCTTCAACAATCCCAATCATCTCGCGGCGTTTCTGTCCTTCACGGCCTTCCTGTCGGCAGGTGTGATGCTCTTTGCGCGCATTCACATCGCCTCACGGCTGCTGCTGGGCTTCGGCATTTTGTCGATGCTCGCGGGTGTGGCGCTCACAGCCAGCCGGGCGGCGATGCTGGGTATTGCCGTCGGTGGCGTGGGGTTTGTGCTGCTGACGCTGTGGATCGTTTGGAGCACCAAGCGCTCGCTGTTCAAATGGCTCGTCATCGCCCTGCTCCTGGTGGGTGGCGCTGCGGGCGGTGCACTCTACAAGGTGAACGAAGACTCCCTGCTCCGGCGGCAGCTGACGAGCCCGCTGGGCGAGGACATGCGCGTGCACATCTGGCGCGCCGCGCTGGCACAGAATGCAGACTCACCGTGGATCGGTGTGGGATCACGCATGTTTTACGAAGGCAGCATCACGCATCGGGATCCGGAGTCTTCGCCCTACATGGGAGATGCGCTCTTCGCCCACAATGAATACCTGCAGACCCTGGCGGATTACGGCTGGGCCGGGCTGGCTCTGGTGCTGCTGGTCGTGCTGGCACACCTCATGAATGGCCTGCGTTTCCTGCGCTGGTTCACGGCGGAGAAGTTTCCAGCCACCGGCATGCTCGGCAGCAATGCACTGGCGCTCACCCTCGGCGGCATCGCCGCACTGGTGGCTACGCTGGTGCAGGCGGTGTTTGAATTTCAAGGCCACATCCCGATCACAGCGGTCGTCGGCGCCATCCTCCTCGGCCTGCTCGCCAATCCGGGCATCGAGAGCGAGGCCTTCAAAACCCGCCGCATCTGGGGTCTGCGCTTCCTCATGAAAATCGCCATGCTGGCGGCATCCGCCGCGCTGCTGGGGGCCGCAGCGATCTTTGGCACCGCCGATGGATACGCGGGCTATGCACGACTCCAAAACAGCCGCGGTGAAACCGGGCAAGCGCTGGCTCATTTCGCACGCGCCACACTCATGGACCCACGCAACGCCGTGCTGGCCTATCAGCACGGGGTGGCCTTGATGGACTCGGTCAATTCAAAAATGACCAAGGATGCCTACCTCCGCACGGTGGACGCCTCGCTGAAAGAACTCACCCGTGCGACGGCCCTGAATCCCCACAATTACCTCTACCAGCTCGCGCTGGCGGATGCTCTGGATGCCGCAGGCAAGAATGACGCAGCGTTTCAGGCCATCCAGCGGGCCCTGACCCTTGCCCCGCTCTATGAAGAGCCCCGCCTGGCCCTGGGCATGCACTATCACCGCCTGAAACAATACCAGGAGGCTGAATTGGCCTACCTCTGGGCCGGAAAGGCGCACGTCAAGAACCCTGAAGGCACCGCCAACTGGCTGGACACTTACCGTGAACTCCTGCGTCAAACCGCTCTGGAGGCCGAGCAGGCACGGGCCGCCCTGATCCAGCAGCAAGGACGCTGAGATGTGCATTTGCCCTCGCGCCGATTTCCGCTACTGTCGCGCCCCTCATGGCACTCGCAAAAATCACCCAAGTTACCGGCTGCGGCGTTTACGTTCCTGGCTCGGACATCGACACTGACCGCATCATCCCGGCACGCTTCATGAAATGCGTGACGTTTGACGGACTCGGCGAATTCGCCTTCTACGACGTGCGTTTCGACAAAGACGGCAAGCCCACCGGCCACCCGCTTGACGATCCACGCTTCAAAAGCGCGAACATCCTTCTCTCCGGCACCAACTTCGGCTGCGGCAGTTCCCGTGAGCACGCCCCCCAGGCCCTGTATCGCTTCGGCATCCGTGCCGTGATCGCCGAGAGCTTCGCGGAAATCTTTTTCGGCAACTGCACCACGCTGGGCATCCCCTGTGTATGCGCGAGCGCTGCCGACATCCGCGTGCTGGCCAACGAGATCGAGCGCAACCCGAAGCTCGAAGTCACCATCGACGTCGCTTCCGGCAAGGTGCTCTTTGAGGATCAGGAATTCTCCGTCGCCCTGCCAGGGACTGCGCATGAAGCGCTGACCACCGGCAAGTGGGACCCCATCGCCGAACTCCTTGAAAACAAGGACGCCGTACATGCCCGCATCACAGCGTTGGGTTTTGCCTGAGTCAGATCTTTCTGTAACGCCTGACGCATGGCCGCCACTGAAACAGCCTCGACGGATCATTCATCGCTGATCGTCCGCCTTTCGTCGGCTTTGCGACAGCCTGCCTCGCCGGACACGATCCACGTGATCGGGCATCGCAATCCCGATACGGACGCGATCTGTTCCGCCATCGGCTACGCGGCTTTTTTGCGTGATGTGCGCGGGATGAAGGCCGAAGCCGCCTGCTGTGGCGAACTCAGTGTGCGCACCAACTGGGTGCTGCAAACCGCAGGAGTTCCCGGCCCCAAGCTGCTGCTTGATGTCCGGCCCACCGCCGCCTCCATCTGCCGCCGCGATGTGTTCACCGCCAGCCCGCACCAGACCTTCCTCTCGGTGTATCGGATGATGATGGATCACAACTTCCGCAGCATTCCCATCGTCGATGACGAAGGCCGCCTGCTCGGCATGCCGGCCATTCAGGAGCTCGCGCAGCTCTTTCTGCCCGCCCAGACGAATGACAAAACGGACGCCGCCAATCGTGAAGTCCGCAGCAGCCTGCTGAACATCGTGAATGCGCTCGACGGCATCCTGGGTGGTGCATCCGCCGATCTGGAAACGATTCAGGATTTTGTGCTCGTCGTCGCTGCATCCAGTTTGGAGACCACGCGTAAACGTACCCAGCAGTTCCCGGCGAACCTCCTTGTGATGATCACCGGCGACCGCCCGGAGATTCACGAACTGGCAATCGAGATGAATGCGCGCTGCCTCATCATCACCGGCAAGTTCAAAGCGAACTCCAGCATCCTGTCGCGGGCGGCACAGCAGGGCGTCGCCATCATTTATTCGCCCTACGACACCGCCAGCACCTCGCAGCTGCTGCGCTTCTCACGTCCCATCGGCGAGGCGCTGACACACGAGTTCCTCTCCTTCGGCTCACGCACACCCCTGCGCGAAATCGTCCCGGCGGCGCAGCATTCCAGCCAGCCGCTGTTTCCCGTGGTCGACGAGGAATCGCACAAGCTCCTGGGCGTCTTTTCCAAGTCGGATCTCCTCGATCTGCCGCGCATGAAGCTCGTGCTGGTCGATCACAATGAATTTGCCCAGGCCGTGGCCGGTGCCGATGAGGCTGAGATCATCGAGGTGATCGATCATCATCGTCTCAGCGGCAATCTGCGCACCAAGGAGCCGATCCGTTTCATCAACGAGCCCGTGGGCAGCACCTCGACCATCGTGGGCATCATGTATCGCATGCGCGAGGCCGCACCGGACAAGTCCACGGCGATCTGCCTGTGCGCCGGCATCATCTCCGACACCCTGCACCTGACCAGCCCGACCACGACGAGCACGGACAAGGAAATCCTCGAATGGCTCAGCGGCATCGGCGGCATCGACAGCGCCCAGTTCGTCAAAGACTTCTTCGCCGCCGGCTCCATGCTGCGCGAGCAAACACCGGACCGCGCGCTGGAAAGCGACCGCAAGGTCTTCGAAGAAAACGGCTGGCACATCAGCATCTCCCAGATCGAAGAACTCGGCCTCGACGAATTCTGGAAACGCGAAGCCGAACTGCAGGGCGCCCTGCAATCCCTCCTGGCGAAGCACAATCTCCACTTCGCCTGCCTCATGGTCACCGACATCACACGCCATCACAGCGTGCTGCTTGTAGCCGGAGATCAGCGCGTCATCGACGCCATCGACTACCCACAGGCCAAAGAGCATGTCTATGACATGGCAGGCGTCGTAAGCCGGAAGAAACAACTCTTCCCCTACATGAGCCACGTCGTCACGAAGCTGGCGGCTCCGTGAGGCAAGATCGAATTTGTCGCGTTCTTTCTATAACAAGGCATGGAATTCATTCTTCGAGTTAGTATCCCGATTTATGATTCCTTGGTGTGCTTTGCGTACAGCAATCTTGGAGTAAAACTCACAGAGTATTTTCCCGGGTTGGTGGTGGAGGAAGAATGGTTTGAAATCGGCGAGTATTCGCGCCTGGAAGACTTTTTAGATAACAAGCAAACTGATGCAGAAATCAGAAAAACCATGCTGAGGCAAATTCGCTCAAAGCAAATTGCTCATGGTCCCACTTTGAAATTCAGCATGCCGTCCTCAGACGAAGGCATTCCTATTTCCGGCACATTCAACCGTTGGGGACTCACGTTCAAGAGACCAAGTCAGTTTGCGGAACATGATCGAACACAAATCCTTGAGTTTCTAGCATCACTCGGACATGGGACAGTCGAAGAATACTCGATGGAATAAGGGAACCGCGGCTGTTCACGCTTCTTTAAAACTCCCCGTCTTCAAAAACCGGTTTACCGCCCGGAAAACCGCAGGCTGTAAAATAATGGTCGCATGATTCGTCGGCAGCAGCGTGAAGTCTGCCTCGCCTTCCCCATGCGAACTGGCAATCGTGACAACCCCATCCGATTCCGCACCGAGCAAACGCCGAAAAACCGGCAGCGTGTCTTTGTTTCCCATGATGACTCCCGTCTCGGGTGGCAGCGGCCCCAGCATATTCGGTGTGCTTGCAGCATCCGTGCCCAGCTCCGCTGACACCGGCCCCAGCAGCCAGCGTACCCATCCCCACTGGCCCAATTCATCAATGATCTGGCTGCCCTGATTCGGCGGTGCCAGCAGCACCGCACGTCCCAGCGGAAACGCCGCATCCCGCTGCGCCGCCCAGGCACGAAACACGATGCCGCCAAGAGAGTGCGTCACAAAATGCACCCGCGAACCCGCCGCAATCTCCAGCCGTTCCAGCGCAGGATTCAGATGCTTCTGCACCGCATCAGCAATCGAAACGCGGTGCGATGGATACCCAATGCTCTTCACCCGATACCCGCAAAACTTCAACCACAGCCCCACCAGCCACATGCTACGTCGCGAACGCCCGAGCCCATGGATAAGGATCACTGTGGGGGTGGGAGGACTGGATGAGGTGTCGTTCATGGCATACGATTGAGCAACTCATCCCACCATTTGTCTGGATCACGCCTAATGTCAGCAACTCCAATGATGACAATGCCACGCGATTCTGGAACGTAAAACAAAGCGAGCTTGCGGCGCCTAATCATGAGGCGTCGGACTGGAAACCTCCAACTGCAAGCCATGCGGGGGTATTGCGCCAGCAAGGCCGTGGCGGTTTCAACTTGGGTTAGCAACTCCACGCCCCGACCTTCCTGAATGTCTTCGGCCTCAGAAAAGAAACGCTGCAAGTCGGCCTCAGCGGCCCACGTCCAGACGATTTCATGTTTCATGCACGAGAGGCAACAATACGAGCTTTGACCTCACTCCAAGGAGACACACGATCAGGATGCTGACGGTATTCCTGCCAACGCTGCTCCACGAATTCCGCCAGCTCAGGATTGTCATCAGGCGTATCGTCCATGACATCTTTCCAAAGTTCTGCCATCAGAGTCATCTTATCCTCATCGGGAAGTTGCGCGAGACCTGGAAAACGTTCGACGATCATGGCATGAAGTTATTGCACCAATGCCACCGAGTCAATGCCTGACGGGGGCAGGTATAAGAGCCAGCCCGGTCGCCAACCGGGCTGCTTTGAGCGCTTCAATGATTAAACAAGAACGCCGGTGAGTTGATCAAGGCCCACGCCAGATCCTGCGCCGCCGTAAGCCGCTTGTTGCCAAGCTGGCTCTGACTCAGACCCGCATCTCGACGGAGCTGGACCAGTTTAGGATCAAGCGAGATCGGCTTCTGCGTATCGGTGTGCTTGGTTTCCAACGCCACGAGCTGCTCATCCACCGGCAGCGGCTTGCGGGCGTTCGCGAGAACCTTCTTCTGCGACTGGTAGTCCTTGAACTGGTTCAGGAAGTGCTGGGTCAGCAGCGCCTTCTGCTCAGGCTTGCGATTGGCGGCAGGAACCTTCAGCGCGGCGGCGACAGCAGCAGGAGTGCCAAAACGGACGGCGGGGCTGGTGGTGACCCACAGGCGGAAACGTCCGGCGTTGTATTTGCCATTCTGGAAATTGGAGGTCATCACGATGGTGAACTGCGAACCGCCGTCATTTGCCACAGGCTTGGCGAATTCAAAGGTGGCCTCATGGCGGAATCCACCCTGCGGGCTCACAGCCCAGCCGCGGTCACGATTGCCTTTCTTGAGAGCTTCGGTCACGACAAAGTTGGTCTGCTCAAAGTCGGCCTTCGGATTCTTCAGCAACTGCTCTTCACCACCGCGCTTGCTGCGCTTGGCGTCCATGGGGTCCGTGCGGACTGTGAATTCGCCGAGCACAAAGTTGCCATCTGGGGCGAGGCCAGGACCGTTGCTTGGCAGGCGGTCGTCGGGGATCATCTCCAGCTTGATGGCCGTGATGTTCGTGAGCGACGTTTTACCAATGAGCATGTAGTTGCCGGCAGTTTCTCGGCCTGCGGGCAGCGCCGTGGCAAAGAGACTGCCATCCGGCTGCACTTCGAGTTTCTCCACGCCCGCGGCACGCTGCACCTTGATGTTGTCAAACGGCTGCCATTCCGTGGTGAGATCGAGATAATTTTCCCACGCAGGCTGATTCGCAGCGGCGGTGTCCTGCACGGTCTTCACCTTGGCTTCAGCGGCGATGGTGGCGGCCTTGCGTGCGGCTTCCTTCTTGGCGATCTCTGGAGCCATCTTGGCCTTGTAAGCTTCGAGTTCCTTCTTCGCAGCGTCGATGGCAGCCAGACGCTCCTGCTCAGCTTTATCGATCAACGGCTTCTGTTCGGCCTCCTTGACCTGAAGTGTGGCGGCGAGCTGTTTGTTCTCAGGATCAAGCTCCTGCATGGAAGCCAGCGCAGCGTCGATTTCCTTCTCGTTCGCATGGCTGTTAAGGATGCGGAGGAAGATGGCATCGACGAGCTGGCGGTCGTCTTTGATTTCGCTGGTCAGTTTGGCTATGGCGTTGCCGGGATCGCTGATGGCATCGCCCACAGTCGGGCCGCTCATCAGCGCCATGACGGGACCGAGGTTGACCTCGTTGCTACGTTCGCACTCGCACACGGATTCACGGGCGGGTTTGCCGAAGTTGGCGAGGAAGCCGTCCTGCAATTTGACCTGACCATCAGCCAAAGCAGCGGCGCGTGTGCCCTTCGGCATGCCCGGAATGTTCGGCATGCTGCCAGTGACGGCAAAGACGGAGTCAAACAGCACTTCAGCAGGCAGGCGGCGTGCCTTGGCGTGGCTGTAGTTGGTCTTGTCGTCCTCGTTCCATTTGTTGGTGCCAAGGCTCAGATTGTACGTGCGGCTGTTGGCGATGATCTTCATCAGGTGGCGCACGTTGAAACCGCTTTGAACAAACTCGTTCGTCAGGTACTGCAGCAGTTCAGGATTGCTCGGCGGATTGCCGGCGCGGATGTCATCCAGCGGTTCGATGACTCCGGTGCCGGTGAGGTAGCCCCAGATTCGGTTGGCATAGCTCATGGCAAAGTAATCATTCTGCGGGCTGGTCAACCAGGTGGCGAACTGCTCACGACGTGTGTTCGCCGTTTTGCTGACGAGTTCGGTTTCAAACGGCACCTGAGGCGAGACGGGCTTGTTGGTGCGCAGATGCAGCACGTCGCCGTCTTTTTTGTCGGAGACGATTTCGAACAGCGGCTTCGCTCCTTCGACGGCGGTCCCGCCGATAGTCTTGCCCTGGGCGGCAGGATCGCCCTTGAGATCCACCTGCGCGAAGTAGGACGCGGTTTCATAGTACTGGTCCATCGTCCAGCGCTCGAAGGGATGGTCGTGGCACTTGTTGCAGTTGAAACGGGTCGCGAGGAAAAGATGCGTGGTGTTTTCGCTGATTTCTTCAGCAGTGCGCACGGTCTTGAAATACGCGGCGGGCGGATTGTCCTTGTTCGAACCCGTGGCGGTGATGATGCGATACGCAAAGCGGTCATACGGCGTGTTGTCGCTCACCTGCTGCTTGATCCACGTGCGCAGACCACCGGCACCTTCGGCACCGAGGAATTTGGAGTTCACCTGCAGCATGTCGGCCCACTTGTTCGCCCAATGCTCGACGAAATCCGGATTGCCGATGAGCTTGTCCACCACCTCGCTGCGCTTGGTGCGTGTGTCACGCTTGTCAGCCATGAAGGCGATGACTTCTTCGGGCT
Organism: Prosthecobacter sp.; assembly: GCA_021733925.1. GTDB lineage: Bacteria > Verrucomicrobiota > Verrucomicrobiia > Verrucomicrobiales > Verrucomicrobiaceae > Prosthecobacter. The sequence continues at coordinate 119,849 of JAIPJY010000012.1, forward strand.
TCGGTGGCAGGCCGGTGAGATCGAGATGGATGCGGCGCAGGAAGTCCTCGTCCTTGCACAGGCCGCTCGGCTCGATCTTCATGCGCTCCCACTTCTGCGCGACGAGTTCGTCGATCTTGTTCCACTTCTCCGGCTCTTTCCAGGCAAAGCCAGAGCGGTCGCCCATCACGGTGATGGTGGTGGCGGCGTAGGAACCTTCAAAGCGCGCGAGGATCGGCGCCTCTCCACGGCGCAGGCTGGTCATGAGGCCCTTCTTGTCGGCTTCAATGACATCGCCATTGCCGCTGTCGAGGAAGGCCTCGGCGGTGACGTCTTTGACATAGCCGTCGGCATAACGCGCGATGACCCGGAGCTGCTGGCGGCCACCGATGCGCTCGATGACGGGATTTTTCGGCGACAGTTCGATGCTGGTGACGCGTGGCGTCTTCATGTCCAGCTTCGCACCCTGGCCGATCCAGGCCTTCAGAGACTCGTAGTAAAGCTCTCCCGGCACGGTGAGCTGCCCGCCTTCATGCGGCACACTGCCGCTGGCTTTCAAAAGCATGAGCGAATGCTCCGGCGACGCCACGTTAGCACGGCGGCTGGAGAGGTCATCAGCAAACGCGAGCACATCATAAACAGGATCATAACCCCGCAGCGAAAGCTTGAAGCCCGCCTTGCCTTCCTTCGCACCGTGGCAGGTGCCGGCATTGCAACCAAGCTTCGACATGATCGGCATCACATCGCGCACATAGTCGGGGTGGAGGGCTGCGTTCATGCCGCTCACGTTCACCGGAACATTCGCGGTCTTGCCGAGGAATGAGATCTTCACGCTGGTGGCACCATCCTTGTCCGGGCGCACCATGCCACGGGCGTTCACGGCCACGACATCGGTGTTTGCCGCAGTGATCTTGGCCATGCGAGTGACGTCGGCACGCGTACCGTCGCTCATGCGTGCAGTGACGAGAAGCTGGGCGTATTCGGTGGGCTTGCCGATCTTAATCGTGGTCGGTTCGACATCGATGGAGGCGACCGTCGGGCCGTTGTGAAGGGTCTCGACCTTGGCGTCCTTCTCGACCACGGCACGCACGCTGTCGTCCACGAGCACATCCGAGGCTGCGAGGATCTTTTCCTTCTCCAGCGGCACCGAGACAAACTCCTTGGCGATGGCTCCGTTGGCCGCATCGATGAGACGGATCTGGCCGTCCTGCCCTGCCACGGCGACGGTTTTGCCATCGGGGCTGAAGGTGACGCTGAAGATGCCGCAGGGGATCGCCGTGCTGCTGAGTTGTTTCACGCCTTTGACGACCCAGTCATCCAGATCCTTGCCTTTGCCGCTCACTGTTTCGACGATCTTCTTCACCGCCTCAGGCATCGTGCTGTCGTAATCGCTGGCGTAAATGTTCACCGTCCCTGTTCCTTCAAACGAGGTGCCGGCCGCGATGCGCTTGCCATCCGGCGCGAAATCGACGCCGAAGATGCGGCCCTGCATGGCGGGGAATTTGCGGATGAGGTTGGCGTTGTCGCCGATGACCCGCTTCGTGATGCGCTCCATGCGGTAGATCGCAGGCACACCGTCGGTGCCGCCGATGAGCACTTCATTGCGCAGCGGATGCCGCGCCAGCACCTGCACCCCGCCTTTGAGTGCACCCGGTGTGATGGAGGTCACGTTATCCACGAAGCGCTGCGTCGAGACCTCCGTGAGCTTCACGCTCATGTCACGACCGCAGGAGACGACATGCTTGCCATCCACGCCCCAGACGGTGTCCAGCACCCAGTCGCTGTGCCCGCCCATGAAGAGCGTTTCCTTGCCCGTGGCGACTTCAATGGCACGCACCGCATTGTCACCGCAGCCGAACGCGAGGAATTTGCCATCGGGTGACCAGCTCGCACCATACAGCGTGTCAAAAGTCAGCGATTTGGAGAGTTCCAGCTTCTTCGCCGCCACGTCCCAAATTTGAATTTCACCCATGCGCGCCGGGCTGCCGCCAGTAAGCGCGATCTTCTTCCCATCCGGCGACCAGGCAAGCTTCTGAATGCGTTCCGCCAGACCCACGAGACGAGCGACGATGCCGCTACCATCCGCCTTGTGGATCAAAACTTCATGATAGCCCGCCACCGCGATCATGCTGCCATCCGGCGAATACTCAATCGAGGTGATGGCCGGCGCCTTCACATAAACGGGTGGATGGGCCATGTCGTACTGCGCCTTGGCAGACGCTGGCGTGTCATCCTTCGCACCTTCAGCGATCCAGCGTTCGATCAGGGCAATTTGAGTTTCATGCAGCGGGTCGGCCTTCTGCGGCATCTCCACCTTGCCCTTTTCGTCCGGCTTGATCAGCTTCAGCAGATTGGATTCCACCGCCTTGCCCGGCACCACCGCATGGCCTTCCTCGCCCCCTTTGAGCAGCGCCGCGAACTCCGTCATGATGTAGTCACCCTTTTTCTTCGCCGGCTGGTGGCAGCCATTGCACTGCGCCTGGAAGATCGGACGGATGTGCTTGTAGAAGGAGACCGGCTTGTTCGGGTCAATGCCCTCCTCCTTCTTCGGCGGTGCGGCATGCACGGCGGCGGCGAGGAAGAGTACAGGAATGAGGAGACGTGTCTTCATGGGGTTGGCGTTGGGCTTTTTTGGAAAAGGGGCAGCAAGTCAAAACGCCCTTGATGGAGGGGGTCTTGCGGACGCGGACAGCCAGGGCAGGATCGTCCATGCGCAGAGCGGAGATGGACGGGCAGTTGCCTCCCCGTGAACTCTCCCCATGGTGGGCATCCCCAATGCTTCCCGAATCCCTCAGCACCCGACTCAGCCGCAGTGTGTCGGCAGATTTTTTCCGCCCCCTCGCACGGCCTTCCGCGCCGGTGTACGTGGACTGCGCGGACCGTCTGGTCGAGGAAGCCGGTGAAGCCGGCAGGCTATCCCAGCGCGAAACCAACGAGATCATTCGCGAAGTCATCGCCCGCCATCCACTCTCCCTGCTGGCTGACGACGAGGGCGCGGCTTTACGGGATGCACGGCAGCGTGCAGGCCAGTTTTTCAACCGCCTCATCGCCGCTGGCTGGCTGGAAGATCAGACCCTCGGCCTGCATGAGCGCTGGGCCGTCATCACCCCCGGCCTGCGCCCCCTCCTGCGCATGCTACGTGACCTCGCCGAGGATCGCGTCGCCGAACTCAAAACCTTCGCCGACACCCTGCGCGGCCTCTGCCAGACCCTGGAGGAGCGCGGCGTGCTCGACCCCGTGCTCAAGCAACCGGATCAACTCCGCTCCACCGTCACCGATCTTTCCCAGCGCCTCGAACGCGCCATCGAGCAGCTTCATGCCGTCGAAAAAATCGTCACCAGCTTCGAGCAGCGCCAGCGGCAGAGCGCCACCGCCGCCGACACCCTGAGCCTCCTCTATGAGGAATTCGGCCAGGGCCAGCACATGGTCTGCTACGATGCCCTGCGCCGTGGCGGCCTGCTCATGCGCATCGAACAAGCCCGCAGCACCATCGCAGAGCGCCAGGACGATCCGCTCATGCGCGAACGCCTCTCCGAAGGCCTGCGCGAGCACTACGGCTACGACTCCACCGAGTCCTACGACCTCGCCGTCTCCCTCCTCACCCGCCTCGACCGCGATCTCGGCGGCCTGAAACGCCGTGCCGAAGCCATCGACCTGCGCATGGCCGCCTTCAACCGCCTCAGCCAGCAGCGCTACCGTTACCAGACCGAACTGCGCGGCCGCCGTCCGGAGATCATCAAAGCCTACTGCGATTCCATCAACACCGCCCACGCCGGCGGTCGCTTCTCCGAACTCGGCGCCAAGCCCGCCGACTTCGCACCCCGCTGTGTCGAGACCCGCTTCTTCTTCGGCACCGAATCCCTCTACAAACCCCGCCGCACCAAAGCCCCCGTCGACCTCACCTTCGGCCAAAGCGGTGCCGTCAAACAAAGCGAAGACGACGTCCTCGCCGCCTGGAAAGAGCGCCAACGCCTCGCCCTCACCCCACAGCGCGCTGCCCGCCTCGTCGCCAGGCTCATCCCCGCCAAAAAAGGCACCGCCACCACCGAAGACATCCACCTCGAAACCACCGACGACCTCCTCGATCTCCTCGCCGTCGTGGCCTACGAACACGCCCCCGCCCTCGCCGGCAAACGCATCCGCTGGAGCGTGGACGGTCTCCGCCGCCGCAACGGCCTGGAACCTCACATCATTGAGCACGACACTCATGCCGGCCATCGCATTGAGAGGTTTTCAGTTCAGCGGGAGAGCTGAGGCAAGACCCTAACTTTAAAATGGCAAATCTGACGCCATCAACTCCAGACCTCCAGCGAGCAATCCGTAGGGAGAAAGTGCTACGTGCGCGATCCATGAGCGAAGAAGAGCGCCTTGTAGCCGCACTGGACCAAATCGAACTCGCGTTTGCGTGGATGATGGAAGGAGTGAGACAAGAATCCCCAAGCATTACGAATGAGCAGGCCCGCCAAATCCTCGCCGAACGACTGGACCGCCAGCGCCGCCGGGAAAATCACGGTCTTTTTGTTCCTGCCATCACAAGCGCTTGATGAAAAGCTTCTGATCTCGCGGCATAATTCAGCTATTATTGAGACTTGCATCACAGACTCACATCCTTGTCTTGAAGGCCAACGGCCTTCCGTAATATAGCCCAGGGGTGCCGAGCTTTAGCGAGTGCTCCCCTGGGTTCGGGTAGCCAATCCGGGAAGCAAACCCAGCGCCTCTCCACACGACGCCGGGCACCAGCAGCGTCTGCTCCGACATTGCGCCGCAGGGGGCTGTGTCTTGCGTCCTGTGTCCCGCGCGGTCCAAGTCCTCCGGCTCCAGATTTCACACTCCCTTGACGTCACTCTATTGCGCAAGCGTCAATAAGTGTGCTTACACGAAAGCCCGTCTGCGTGATCTCAATGAACTCTTTGGAATCCGGATGGTAACGCCAAGGCTTGACCTGCGGGTCCGTCAGCAAACAATCACCGGACTTGATGTCCCACACCGTCGTGCCGTCATTATCATGTACGGCAAACAGATACTGGTCGAAAAAGAACGACTCCGTCAGCCTGCGCGGCGGCCATGCGCCGGACATCCGCACCTTGGGGCCTGGGAACCATTGCAATTGCTTCCCGTCACGAACATCAATCAAGACCGCTGCAGGCACCATCCATTCTTCATCCCCCCAGCCCCAAGAAGCCAGCGTAAAGTTGTTGATCCAACACACAGGTTCGTCCCAAGCTTCTCGGCATGCCAAATCACGGTACGTTGGGCCGTCTTCTGATTCCCACTCATTATTCAACCACGCCGGCAGATTCCATGCTCGTAGAAATCCCATGGGATGCCAAACCCAGCCATTATCGACGACAAATTGCTGATCGGGCGAGACGCACAGACCGCCATGGAAGTAATCGAGGTAGTGAGGCGGCCTCTCTTTGTTCACATAGCAAGTGGGCCCGCGTTCGCTAAGCACCTTCCCTGTCGCAGGATCATAAAGATCCAGCCGGTTCCAATCACTGGCTGCGATCAAATAGGTTCGATCTTCATTCCGGAAAAAAGCGACCGGAAAGTGACTGTTTTCACAATGGTAGTCACCTCGTGAAAGCTTGCTGATGATCTTGCCAGTCTTCACATTGACCAATGCGGCATTGGGACCTGAAGCTTGGGATACGACAGCAAACTCATTGTCTGGCGAGATGCAGAAACCCGTTTCACCCGTGATCTCGAAACCCAGATCTTCCAGCGGCACCGAGGCGAGGATTTTGGTCTCCTGCGTTGAAAATAAAACCAGTCTGCCAGTAGTGGACAAGGCCTGCCAGCAAGTCGGCCTGCCCAGAACTGGACGAATATCCACAAAAGAGATAGGGGCATCTTCGAGCTCCAAATCGCGAGCGGAAAAGCTTAAACCACTTTGCCTATGTTTGATCTCCGGACTTCCGCAGATGCCTCTCCAGTAAATTGTGTCCCGATTCTTAGCCAGCCACTCCTTCGTGGCTGGCAACCAGGGCTCCGGGGCAGAGGGGTAGCTCTTGGCGCAGTCCTCGCACGTCCAGTTCAAATCCTTTCCGTAGCCCGTGAACCACGCAAATCTATATCTATATCCATTTGGTGCTTCCTCCGCCAAATGTCGGCAAATGAATTGCGGATCGTCACTGTACATCGTCAGAATTAAAGCGGCTGCCCGGCTGCGCCCCAAGGATAAAATGCTCTCGTGGAACAATAGCGAATTATCGCGAGCCCAAGGTTGAAGCGCGAAAGGCTCTCTTCATCGTCCACTCCCCCATGTCCGCCTCCACCTCCGATCCTCTCTGGCCGCGCTCCTTTTGGAGTGACGTACCGGATGCTGACCGCGCCGCGCTGCGCGAGGTGCTGGCGGAACTGCTCGGCCGTGGCGTGCTACTCGGCGATGAAGGCAGCGGACGCGAACTCTACATGCTGGCTCGCGATCACTACCGCACCCACGTGGAGGACTACCTCGCACCTCTCGCGCTGGAACTGATCGTCGATGACGAAAATTCGCTGCTGCAGGCCAGACCGCGCACGGAATCCTGCCTGCTGCTCGCTCGTTTTGATAAGGACGAGACCCTCGTGCTCCTCGCACTGTGGCGTCTGTACGATGATGAAATCAGCACCGGCAGCCAGGAGGCCGTCATCGTCACCGTGGATCAGCTCTGGGCCGCGCTGAAAGTCTATTTCGACAAAGTCGCCACGCCGGAAAAATCTCAGATCGAGTCCTGCCTCGTGCGTCTGCGCCGGCATCGCCTCGTGCGCACGCTCAAACCCGAAGGCATGACGCAGGCCGGAGAAATGCAGATCGAAATCCTGCCCAGTCTCTCGCGTGTGATCCCCTTTGATGACATCGCCGCATGGCAGGCACGCGTAGAAACATTTCAGCCGCCCAAAGACGACAGTGACGTTGAGGAGGTGCCCGCATGAGCCAGTCGCGCATCACCTTGAGCCGCATTCTCGCCGTCAACTGGTACGGCTATCGTCAGATCATCGATGTTTCCGGCCTGTCGCTGATCACCGGCGCCAACGGCAGCGGCAAAAGCGCCCTGCTCGACCTCATTCAGTTCGTCATGCTGGGCGAGCAACAGAGCAAGTTCAACAAAGCCGCTGCAGGTGCGGGCAGCGGTCGCAGCCTGCGTGGCTACTGCCTCTGCGACACCAACACCACAGGCCGCGACGGCCACGAGCGCTACCTGCGCCCCAGCAGCGTCACACTCGCTGCACTCGAGTTCACCTGGCCCACGCAGCCCGGCGAAGAGGAGCCACGCCGTGAGACCTGGGGCGCACGCATCGAGTACGAAAGCCCCACGGCCAAGCCTTCGACCATCTGGTTCTGCGCCGGTCGCCGCTTAGCGTGGCAGGACTTCCTCAACAGCGAAGCCGGACCGCAGGCCATGCAATTCCTCCCCGAGGACGAGTTCCGCACCCGCGTGAAGCGCGAGCTCGACGGCGACGTGTGGGACCGCCAAAAAGCCTACCTCGATGAGATGGCCATGCGCAGCCACCTCGGCTTCGATCCCGAGCAAATGGGCAAGACCCTCCCTCGCGCCATGGCCTTCGAACCGGAGAGCAACTTCGAAAAATTCGTGCGCGAATTCCTCCTCGAACCCGGCATGCCCGACGTGAAGGCCGTGAAAGCCAGCGTCGATGCCCACCGCCGCGCGCAGGAGCGGCTGGAGAAAATGCATGACCAGCTAGAGCGCCTGAAACGCATCTCCACGCATCATCAGGACTGGATCAACTCAAAGCGCGAATCCGCCCTCTACACCCACCTCAGCGATGCCTTGAAGCACGAGGAAGCGCTTGAAAATCTCCAGCGCAGCCGCGCCGAGCTGGACGAAAAACAGGCGGACTACGAGGACAATCGCAAAACCCACGAGCAAACCCTCGAAGAGCGTGACCGCCTGCGCCGCTCGGTGGAAGCAGCCCGTGCAGCTCTGGGCGACAAAGCCGTGCGCATGGAGGAAAACGACCGCCGCCGCCGCGAGTTGTCCAAGGAGATCAGCCGCCTTGAAGCCGCCGCCACAAGCCTGCATGACCAGATCCGCTCCCACCTGCGCCACTGGCAGGACTGGACACTGCACGCCGCTCGTCTGGGCCTGCAAGACACCGCCGATGCCTCCGCCGCCATCTCCGGCATGCAGAGCAAAGACGAGAGCAAGTCTCTCGCCGCCGCGCGTGAATCCTCCCATGCCTTCATCAAACTACGGGACGAAGCCATGGAACAGCTGCGCCCCGTCGAAGCTCGCCTGAATGATCACGAGATGCGCAAGTCCGCGCTGCACAAAGACCTCACTCAGCTCCGCGAAGGCCAGGCCTCCCCTTCTCCTCTGCTGAACGCTCTGCTCTCCCGCGGTCAGAAAGCCGTCGCATTGGGCCGTGTCGTGGAAGTGAAGCCCACGGCGGAAAAATGGTGGCCCCTCCTGGAGACCGTGCTCGGCATGAACCGCCGTGCCGTCATTCCCGAAGACTTCCGCGCCGCGTGGGATCAGGCTCAGCAGACACCGAGCCCGAACGAACTGCTCATCCATCCCGAGGAAGCCGCCAAAACCACCGCGAAAATCGAAAAAGGCTCCCTGCGCGAAATGCTGGAGACCCAGCATGAAGTGGCGGGCAAAGTGCTCGATCACCTGCTCGGCGGCATCGTCGCCGTAAACAAAGCCTCGCAGCTCGACAAGCACGAACGCGCCCTGTCACTCGACGGCTGGTTCAAAGACCCGCCGCGTCGCCTGCGCCTCACGCCCGAAAAAGAACTCACCCTCGGCGAGGAAGGCCTGCGCCGTCTCCGCGATGTGCGTGAAAACGAACTTCGCGAAACCGATGCCGTCATCGAAGAAGTGCGCCAGGATCGCGATGATCTCCGCGCCTTCGTCAATCGCGGCATGGAGTGGCGTCTCGACCGCTTCAATGTACCAGAAGGCGCAGACGAAGTGCCTCTGCTGCCCAAGCTGCGCAGAGAACTCGGTGAACTCCAGGCCACCTGGGATCTGCTCGCCACACCGGACAACGTAAAGGCAATGGAAAACCTCCGCGTGGAAAACGCCTCGCTGGAAGGCATTCACGAGCGCATCGGCAGTCTCAAAGCCGCCATCACCGCCTTCGAACTCGCCAAGACCCGGCTCGAAGAATCCATCAGCAAAGACATCTTCCAGGAGGAGCAGACCCGCATCGCCCGCCAGGCCTCGCGAACACTCGTGCGAGGCACGTCGGACGATGACATCACAGCGCGTATCAACGCCGAGCGGCAGAAATCGACCTCCTGGCGCAAATCCATCGAGATGGCCGCCACACTCGCCGTCCAGCTCGACACCCATGCGCTGGAGGCCCGCCGCCTGCGCGATGAGCATCGCCGCGAACTCGTCACCGTTCACGCTGATCTCAGCGATGCCCTCGATGCGGACGCCGAGGACAACGACGCCTACGACAAGCGCCGCGAAGATCTCGAAACCCACGAATTGGAGCGCTACAAGTCCGCCGCCCTCGAAGCCAAGCGCGAGTGGGAAGACCGCCTGCAGCATCAAGTTCTCGATGTGCTCCGCGAAAAACTCAGCGAAGCCGACCGCACCAAGCGCGAGCTGAACCGCGCCATGGATCACGAGATCGGCGGCTGGCGCTACCAGCTCACCAGCCGCGCCGACAAAGCCCACACCGCCATCTGGACGCTCGTCGAAAAAGGCCTGCCTAGTGGTTCCGAGATGGAGCTCTTCAACGCCGCCGGTCGCGAAGACATCGAGCGTGCCAAGAACGAGCTCATGGCCGCCATCGACGCCGCCGACAATCCTGAAGACAAGCGCCACCAGCGAGCCCTGGACTACCGCTACTACCATCACTGGGACATCGAAGCCAAGCCCGCAGGTCGCGGCGATGCCGCTGCCATCAGCTTGAACAAAAGCGCCAAGAAACAAAGTGGTGGCGAAAACCAGGCCCCCTTCTTTGTCGCCACCCTCGCCGCCTTCCGTCGCGTCTATGATCTCGGCCGCCGCGACGACCCGCAAAACCTCGGCCTCGTCGTCATGGACGAAGCCTTCAGCAAGCTCAGCGGCGACCGCATTGACGACTGCCTCGCCATGGCCCGAAACTTCGGCCTGCAGCTCATCATGGCCTTCCCCGAAGACCGCCTGCCCACCATGTTCCAGCACGCCGACACCGTCGTGCAATGCCGCGTCGAACGCACCTACGATGAAACCAGCGAGCAGATTCAAAACATCGAAAACTGGGTCGTTCGCGTCGAAGGCTCACGCCTTGCAGAACTGATGGAATGAAATGGCTGGCCCAACTGCACCAAGACTGGATGGCCGCCCGGAAACGGCGGGTGACGTCCGCAGTGCAGCCCTTTCGTCGTGATTGGGAGCAGCTTCTGGAAGACGCCGGCATTCGTTCAGCAGAAGACCAGCAGACCGCTCTTCGTGAGGCCCAGCAGCTTGCCAAATTTCAACTCATCCCTCGCAAGCGAAACCCACGCTTCATCGACAAGATCATCGTGCCATTGGAGTCAGAAGCCTGGCTGCACGAACAGTTCGGCACCCAACCCGGCGCAGCGGCACAGCAGCAGGCTCTTGAAGTCGTGCAGACGTGGTCACTGAAAACACATCCCCTCATACCGGAAACTTGGACCCAACTTTGCCACCACTTAAAAACTGCATTCAGCATTCCACGAGTGCTCGAACCCTTCCGCTGGCTGGAGCCAATCCGTGTGAATGAACTGCTGACCCTGCTCTTCCAAATCACCAGCCGCGAATGGCCCACCGGCACGCTGATTCGCGATGCAAGCACGCATCTCGGCTACGACTCCAAACATCTCGAATCCCAGCAAAGCTTCCTCGAACGCGCCCTGGAAGCGCTCTTCGGTCGTGAGACACCGCTGGAGGCTGTCGGCATTCAGACGAGCAACAGCACACTCCATTACTGCGGTCCGCTGGTGCTGCATTTCGAAGATCACGCAAAGCCGCTCGACCTCCGCTTCGAATCTACTCTGTCCGTCGCAGAGCTGGAGCACGCCACTCACATCACCACCACCGCCCAGCGCCTCCTCACCGTCGAGAATCGCAAAACCACCTTCCTGCAGCTCGCACATGCGGATGCGCAGCGCAGCACCTTGATCGTCGCCACCTCCTTCCCCACGCAGGCGGTGAAGCTCCTGCTGCAAAAGCTGCCACCTGCTCTTCCCCACTACCATTTCGGCGACACCGACCCCAGCGGCTGGGACATCCTGCGCAGACTGCGCGAGATTTCCCCTGCCCCCGTGCAGCCCATTCACATGGCATGGCGGCCCGCCGCTCAATCAACACCACTGACCCAGCGCGGCACCCAGATCATCGACCGACTTCTGGCAGATCCCCGCATGGCAGACTGCCACGCACCTCTGCAGGCCATGCGAAACTCCGGCACGAAAGGTGACTTCGAACAGGAATCGCTCGGCCGGCCCACTTTGCCGGAGTGGCCGTTTTATGAGTTCGCATGACTGGAACGCCAGTTGACCCGGAGGCTCTGAGGGCGGACGATCTGACACCATGGCCTCCCCCACCGACCGCGCGCACACCATCGCTGTTTTCTGCGACTTCGAAAACCTCGCCATCGGCGTGAAGGACGCGCAGTATGACAAGTTCGACATGAACAAGGTGCTGGACCGGCTGCTGCTGAAGGGCAGCATCGTGGTGAAAAAAGCCTACTGCGACTGGGATCACTACAAGAGCTTCAAAGCCGGCATCCATCAGGCCTCCTTTGAACTGATCGAGATCCCGCACGTGCGGCAGTCCGGCAAGAACTCAGCAGACATCCGCATGGTCGTGGACGCACTTGATCTCTGCTACACGAAGCCGCATGTGGACACCTTCGCCATCGTCAGCGGCGATTCCGATTTCTCGCCTCTGGTCAGCAAGCTGCGTGAAAACAACAAGACCGTCATCGGCGTGGGGGTGAAGCAGTCCACCAGCGGCCTGTTCATCGACAACTGCGACGAATTCATCTTCTACGACGACCTCGTGCGCGAAGAAGAAAAAACCAAGAAGCGCATCGCACGTGCCAAGCCCGCTCCCTCCACAGCCAAACCAACCGCCACTCAGGAACGCAAACCCGGCGGCGATCCCGAGAAGGCGATCCAGCTCGTGGTCGAGACCGTCGAGGCCATGCTCGGTCGCAGCGGCAGCGACACCGTCTGGGCCGGCCCGGTCAAGCAGGCCATCCGCCGCCGCCAGCCTCAGTTCGACGAACGCTTCTACGGCTTCAGCACCTTCAGCGCCCTGCTGGAGGCAGCCGCAGATCGCAATCTCATGAAGCTGGAGCGCAACGAAAACGGCTACCGGATCAAAGTGTCGTCTTCCGAAGAGTAGTACGATGGGCACTCTTGCCCGTCGATCAACGCTCCGCAATCCATCAGCGTCCGCCGCGCTTCACTGCGCACTGCGCTCAAACGCCGCAGACTTGTTTTCAAGCAAAGCGAGCGCTTCCCCAGCCAGATAAAGAGAACCCGCGATCAGCACTCGCGCCTCCGGCTTCACCGCCAGCATGGCTTCGGCGATGCGCTCATGCATCGTCACAGGGCAGGATGCGAGTCCAAGCCCCCTCCACATTTCGCACAACGTATCCGGCGGCAACGCACGCGGTGACTCAAAGCCCGTGAAATGCCAGCTCGCAGCAATCGGCGCAAGTTCCCGCAACACCGCAGCCGTGTCTTTGCCTGCCACAGCACCAAAGATGACCTCCGCCTTCTCATTCGGGAACTGCTCCCACCAGGTTTGCGCCAGCATGCGCGCAGCATCGATGTTGTGCGCGCCATCAATGACGAGTCCACCGACTTTTTGAAAACGCGCAGGCCATTGAACCTCGCGCAAACCACGCGTGATCACCTCCGCATCGAAATCAAATCCCGCAGCACTCAACGCCTCAACAGCCATCGCCGCATTCCACCGCTGATGCGGACCCGCAAGGCCGGTTTCTGCCTCCCAAGGCGTCTCAACAATCGTCAGCGGCGCACCACGCTCAGCCGCGACGCGTTCAATAACATCCAGCGCCTCAGCCTCCTGCCGCATCGTCACCACCGGCACCCCGGGCTTGATGATGCCCGCCTTTTCACCGGCGATCTTCGCCAGCGTATCACCCAGCATGTCCATGTGATCCCAGCCGATCGGAGTAATCACACTCACCACAGGCGTGATTGCATTCGTCGCATCAAGCCGCCCGCCAAGCCCCGTCTCCAGCACCACCCACGGATTCCCCCGCTGCGCAAACCATTCAAGCGCCAGAGCCAGCGTGAGTTCAAAGAATGTGGGATGCGGATCCCACCCCGCCACCCGTTCGCGCAATCGGACGACGCCTGCCGCGATCTCCTCTGCCGTGATCATGCCCTGGCTATCACGAATCCGCTCACCGAAGTGGATCAAGTGCGGCGAAGTAAACAACCCCGCATTGATGCCCCCCGCCTTTAAAATCGAATGCACGAAGGCGCAGGTGGATCCCTTGCCATTCGTCCCCGCCACGTGGATGAACTTCTGCCCTGCCGCAGGCAGCTTCAGTTCGCTCAGCAGCCTCTGCACGTTGTCCAGCCCCAGCTTGATGCCGAAGAGCTGGGTGCTGTAAAGCCAGTCGATTTCTGTTTGCGCCGTGGGGTGGGTCATTGTCGGGATGAAAGTGTCCACGGAACAGCCAAGAAACAAGAGCGACAGATGGGTTTCCCATTTCCCACCCGACAGTCGCGGCTATCATGCACGTGCATGTCTGTGACTCCCGCTTCTGACTCCTCGACCTGGCTCAATCGCTTCTGGTGGCTGCTCGCCGCCGTTTTCATCGCGCGCATCGGCGTCATGCTGCTGTTTGTGAACGGTGCAGATCTGGCCGGGGACGAGGCCTACTACTGGGACTGGGGCCGCAGGCCTGACTGGTGCTACTACAGCAAGCCTCCCATGATCGGCTGGATGATGGGCGTGATCGGCGCGCTCACAGGCAATGCCGAGTGGGGCATCCGCTTCGCCGCGCTGCTGCTGGGCACCGCCACCCTGGTCATCATCCACCGCATCGCACTGGTGCTCTTTGATGCCCGCACCGCCTTCCTTGCCGCCGTTCTCGTGCTGCTGACCATTGCCAACGCAGGACTGAACCTCCTTCTCACCATAGATGCCCCGCTTCTCCTGTGCTGGACGCTGGGGCTGCTGCTGTTCTGGCTCGCCGCCCAAAAACCCACCTGCAACACACGCTGGCTCGCGCTCGCGCTCGTCATCGGCTTCGGCACCTTGAGCAAGCAGATGATGCTGGCCTTTCCAGCGCTCATGCTGGTTTTCGCCGCCGTTTCCCGCGAAGATCGCGCTCTGCTGCGCAATCCACGCATGTGGCTCGCCATCCTCTGCGGCATGGCCTTCATCATTCCGGTGCTCCAGTGGAATCAAAACCACGCCTGGATCACCTTGGAGCACACCAAGCATCACTTTGACACCTCCAGCCTCAGCTTCGGTCGCTGGTTGAGCCGCACGGGTGAAAACGTCGGCCTGCAGGCGCTGATCTACACGCCAGTGACATTTGCCGCGCTCGTTGCGGCGATGATCGCTGCGGTGAAGCTGCGCAAACAGCTCTCACGCCCGCTGTTGTTCGTCATGCTGGCCTCCGCTCCGGCACTGGCCTGCTTTGCACTGCTCGCACTACGTCAGCGTATCAATCCAAACTGGCCTGCCGCCTTCTTTGTACCTGCATTCATCCTGGCGGCCGCATGGCTGCGGGGCTTCGCGCCATTCAAGTTGCATCCCGGCTGGGAGCGCTGGTCCCTTCGAGTCGGCGGCGCGCTGGTCCTCATCGTACATCTCGCCCTCGTCATCATCTTCAGCACCGAGCTCAAAGGCATCGACAAGCTCGCCAGCCTGCGCGGCTGGCAGGAGGCGGGCATTGAGGCCCAGGAGTTCCTCGATCTGGTGCCAGAGCCCGAAAACACCTTTGTCATGGCCCTGGGTCATCGCTACCACGCGGCGGAGATGGCCTTCTACATGCCCTCCCATCCGCGCGTCTATCGCTGGGAACCGAGCGACACAGTGCAGTCTCAATATGAAATCTGGCCAGGACCGGAAGAACGCATCGGTAGTGATGCCCTGATTCTGGAACCCGGCCCAGTCGCAGCCCTGTTACAAAATGTGGTCTTCACCACCGCCTTCGAAAAGATTGAGTATCGCGGCAACATCCGCATTCCTCTGGGAAAAGAGACGCGCGAGTTCAGTGTGTACCTCGCACGAAATTTGAAGAGCTGGAAACCCGTCGGCTCCTCGATCAAAGCCCCGGATAAAACCAGCCAGGAAGGGATTCAGGAGCGCCGCTAACTAATGAAACATCTCCATCCTCGTCATTCGACATTCTGATTTCGTCATTTCTTCCTCCTCATGTCCTCAATCTGGGATCTCAGCCTGCTGCATCAAATCAACACCGCGTGGTCCCACCCGGCGCTCGACTGGCTGATGCCTGCCCTCTCCGCCATTGAGGCCTGGCTCCCGCTCATCATCTTGTCAGTGCTGCTCACCGCATGGCGCGGTGGCAAGCGTGCTCGCATCATGCTGCTCTGCCTCGGCATCGCCATCGGCCTCGGTGACGGCGTCATTTCCAACACCCTCAAAAAGACCATCGGCCGCGTGCGACCCCGCGATGCATTGGCAGGCATCACCATCCGTGATCTCGGCACCGCTTCACCCGCCTTCATGCGTTTGTTCGAAAAACCCGTCGTCAAACCCAGCGAACCCAACGGTGCCACCCACGGCAAATCTTTCCCATCCAGCCACACCGTCAACATGTTCGCCGCCGCCACCGTCATCGCCTGCTTCTACCGCCGCGCCGGTTGGCTGATTTACCTGCTTGCCGCAGCCGTCGCCTATTCACGCGTCTACTGTGGCGCACACTGGCCCAGCGACATCCCTCCCTCGATGGCCATTGGAGTTTTGGTGGGGCTGGGCGTTGTGATCGCGGCCAGACGGACTTTGGCTCATGGCCTGGAGAAGAAAAAGCCGTCTCCCTGAACTGAAGTCTTTGGCCTTTGATGCACTGACATCACCGCCATCCGCGCAGTTTCAGGCCACCCTCACAACGGCCACTCGATCTCCGTCTCGCCGTGCATGATTTCGGCGAGGACGGGCACATCCATGAAGTGTTCCAGCACCATCCGGTTGCTGATGCTGGCCGCGTCCCGCTCCTCTTTGACGTAGTTCAAAATAATGCCAGCACAGGTGAGGCCACGGGCCTGGATATTGCGAACCGTAAGCAGGGTGTGATTGAGGCAGCCCAGCTTGTTGTTCACGACGACGATCACCGGCAACGCCAGGCGCTGCGCAAAGTCCGCCATGGTCGAAAACTCGTTCAGCGGCACTTCCCAGCCCCCCGCCCCCTCGACGAGCACGTGATCGTGGCGCTGCGCCAGCTCCTGAAAGCGGGCCATCACATCGTTCAGTTCAATCCGGCGGTTCTCCATCAGCGCAGCGGCATAGGGTGCTGCGGGCACTTTGAACCACACAGGATTGACCTCCTCAACGGTCAATCCCTCGCTGCTAGCATTGGCCAGATGAATGGCGTCATCACGTGACCCGCAGACAAAAGGTTTGAAGCCAGCGACGTTTTTGCCACTGCTTTTCAAAGCTTCCAGCAGCAAACAGGTGACGTACGTCTTGCCTGCGTCGGTGTCAGTCCCGGTGATGAAGTAATGGCTCACGGTCACTCTTTGTTGGAGATCTCCATTGCATTCTTGAGCAACCATCCGCCAAAGGCGATGGCAATGAATGCCACGATCTGGCCTGAGTCCTTGCCAAAAGCCATGGCGATAACACCACAGCCGATGATGATGCAGGCCCCAAGAGCTAATGCGGATTCGAAGTGACCTTTCATCGTCAATCCAGGTTATCCAATTTGGGCGAGAACTGCAGAGGCAATCTTGTCAGCCTGCGCTTCAAGGTATTCCACATCACGGCCTTCAACGAGCAGACGGATGAGCGATTCGGTGCCGGAGTAGCGCAGCAGCACACGACCGTAGTCGCCGAGCTTCTTTTCCGTCTCCTTGATGATCTTCTGCGCCTCGACGAGCTGGTCGGTGGGCGGCTTGTTCCGCACGCGCAGATTGCGCGCGCACTGCGGGAATTTTTTCAGGCACTTGCGCAGTTCGCTGAGCGGCTCCCCAGTTTCCTTCATGATGCGCAGGATCTGCAGGCCCGCGACCAACCCGTCACCGGTGGTGGCCCAGTCGCCGAAGATGATGTGACCGCTCTGCTCGCCGCCGAGGTTCAATCCGCGTGAGCGCATTTCTTCGAGCACGTAGCGATCCCCCACGCCGGTGCGGATGACGCGCCCGCCGAGACGCGACACGAGATCGTCGAGGCCGTAGTTGCTCATCACCGTGACGGCCAGCGTGTTCTGCTTGAGCGTGCCTTTGCGCAGCATGGATTCCGCCGCGATGGCCATGAGTTCGTCACCGTCGAGCGCGATGGCTTCCTCATCGCAGAGCGCACTTCGGTCGGCGTCGCCATCATGCGCGATGCCCGCCTGCGCCTGGCACTGGCGCACGATCCGCTCGATTTCATCGGCGTGCGTGCAGCCGCATGCTTCGTTGATGTTGAAGCCGTCCGGTTCGGAGTGGTACACCTGCACATCCGCACCCAGCGCCTCAAGCGCCAGCGCACTGGTGAAAGACGAAGCGCCATGCGCGTTGTCCAGCGCGACGCGCATGCCGTCGAGGCGAACACCACCCATGGAGGCGATCGCATGCGCCACATAGCGATCCACGCCATCGGCCAGTTTGGAAATGCGGCCAATGCCCCGGCCTTCCGGACGCGGGGTGTCTTCATTGCCAAGCACGAGGCGCTCGATGGCAACTTCTGTCTTGTCATTGAGCTTGTGACCGTCGCCGTGCACAAATTTGACGCCATTATCCATGAAAGGATTGTGCGAAGCCGAAACGATGACCCCAAAACTCGCGCCGAGCTGGGCGCTGAGCATGGCCACCGCCGGCGTGGGCACCTGCCCTGCGAGGATGACATCCACCCCCGCCGAATTCAGACCCGCAGCGAGTGCGGACTCCAGCATCTCTCCCGAAGCACGCGTGTCGCGGCCCAGCACGGCTTTGGGACGTTCGCCCCCCTCAGGTTTGCCTCCAAGAACGACGGCAGCAGCCTGCGCAAGGCGCATGACGAACTCTGGGGTCATGGGGTGACGATTGGCCACGGCACGGACGCCGTCGGTGCCGAAGAACTGGCGCTTTTCAGACATAGGACGGCGCTACTAATGCAGGACTACCAGAGTGTCAAAGCCCGGCGGAGCCACTGATGGCATCCCCTGGCACGCGCGCAGGCGTGATCGATGAATTCGGCGGCGACAGCATGGGCTCCAGCTCCGAGGGGAGTTGAACGGGCGGAGGAATCACCGGAGTGAGCTGAGAGGGTGCCGGAGATGTCGGCACGGGCATCCTCGGCGGCGGCATCGAGTAAGACGGCATGTTGCGGGCGTCCTGCGCCTTGATCATGAACCAGAACAGAAATGCCAGCACCAGAGAGATGATTTTCTCCCGCCAGTTGCGTGTGATGAGTTCTTTAAGCCGGTGTCCCCAGTTCATGACCGCCCTCCTTTGCAGATTCTGAACCGGCAGCAGCGCCGTCGGTGAGAATTTCATTGATGCGCTGGCGAAGTTTCTTCGGCTCCAAATCGTGCTCCAGCCTGCCCTGAAAACACAGCGAGAGCGCCCCGGTCTCCTCGGAAACGACGAGCGCGATCGCGTCCGTCTCCTCCGAGATGCCCATGCCGGCGCGGTGACGCAGACCGATGGCACGATCCTGGATTTCGCGCTGGCTTACTGGAAAAACACAGCCCGCGGCCGAGATACGGCCTTGGTCGATGATGGCCCCGCCATCATGCAGCGAAGTCTTGGGCTGGAAAATCGTGGTGACCAGCTCATTGGAGATCACCGCATCCAGTTCCACGCCGGATTCAGCATAGGGATTGAGATCAATGCCACGTTTCAAGGCAAACAACGCCCCGCAGCGGCGTGACGAGAGCTGCTGCATGGCCTCCAGCAGCACGTCCAGCACCTCGGGGTCGGGACGATTGAAGGAAAAAATTCGGCTGCTGCCCAGCTCCGCCAGCACACGGCGCAGCTCCGGCTGAAAGATGATGACCAGCGCAATGGCGAGGAAAACCGAAAAGCGCTGCAGCAGGCTGCTGATGACGGACAGCTCCAGCAGCAGCGAGAGCAATGCGAGGCTGAGCAGGAGCACCAGCAGGCCCGTCAAAATGCGTGCGCCGCGCGTGGCACGGAAAAACAAATATCCATGATACGCCAGCGCGGCGAGGATTAAAATCTCCACGCCGTCGCGCCAGTGCTCTGTCAGAAAGTTCCACATGCCGTTCGCTCCGTGCTGCTGCGTGGAAACTATCGCACGGGGTGATTTGTTTCTCAAAAGAAGAATCGTTTTGGCCTGCGATTCACGACGGCTAGGATGCAGCCGCATGCCACCCACCAGCCCCAGCGCAGCCCCCAAGCCAAAACAGAGCGATCTGTTTGGCCTGCCTGTGGCTGAGGTGGCAGCTCCGCAGACCCCTATTCGCATCGCCCGCGTGCAGCTGGAGGAATCAGCGGCGATGCAGCTGGACTACGCCATTCCAGAGGGCCTGGCAGACGAGATCGTCGTGGGCTCGCGCGTGATGGTACCCCTGCAAAACCGCCGCATGAATGCGGTGGTTCTCGAACTGCTGGATGATTCACCGCATCGCGGCCGGCTCAAGGAGATCGCCTCCATCGTGGCCAAGCGCCCCATGTTCACCCCCGGTCTGCTCAAACTCGCACGCTGGATCGCGGATTACTACCTCGTCTCCGTTCACACCGTGCTGCGCACCATGCTCCCGCAGGCCGTGCGGGACAAACCGGGCAGTTTCGTGATGGACAGTCATCTCAAACTCCTGCGCGAACCGCCGCCGGACGAATTTGAAAAGCTCCGGCACAAAGCGCCGATGCAGGCTCGCGTGCTCGATATCCTGCGCAGTTATAAAGGCGAAGCGACTCTCAGCCAGATCCGCAAGGACGTCCCGCGCGCAGCCTCCATCCTCAAACCACTCCTCAAAGCGGGCTGGATCACCCGCAGCGAGGTGCGTGTGGAACGCGATCCGTTCCACGACGAGACCTTCCTTCCCTCCCAAGCCCTGACATTCACCGACGAACAGCAGGCCGCTTATGCCCGTGTCTCCGCAGCAATTGATTCAACAGAGCAGACCCGGCCCATCCTCCTGCATGGCATCACCGGCAGTGGCAAAACAGAAGTCTATCTCCAGGCCATCGCCCGTGTGCTGGAGCGCGGCGGCACCGCGCTCGTGCTGGTACCGGAAATCGCTCTGACACCGCAGACCATCGAACGTTTCAAGGCGCGCTTTTCCGAACGTAGCGAGCGCATCGCGGTCCTGCACAGTCATTTGAGCGACGGCGAGCGCCATGATGAGTGGTTCAAAATTCACGAAGACCGTGCCGACATCGTGATCGGTGCACGCAGTGCAATTTTCGCGCCGCTGGAGCGGCTGGGCATCATCATCGTGGACGAAGAGCATGAACCCTCGTTCAAACAGGACGAAACTCCGCGCTACCACGCGCGGGATGTGGCCGTGGTACGTGGCAGCATCGAAAAATGCGTCGTGCTGCTCGGCAGCGCCACGCCAAGCCTCGAATCCTTCGAGAACGCAGCGAACGGCAAATACGAACTCCTGAAGCTGCTGAGCCGAACGGACGGGCGCACACTGCCGCTGATCCGCATCGTCGACATGCGCATGGAACGGCGCAAAGGCACAGGGACCAGTGTGGCAAATACCGGCATCCTCTCAGAGAAGCTGCGGGCGGCGATCACCTCGCGACTGGAAAAAAAGGAGCAGACGATCCTGTTTTTGAACCGCCGCGGTTTCAACACCTCCCTGGCCTGCCTGGCCTGTGGTGAGACCGTCCAGTGTCAGGACTGCAGCATCCCCATGACGCTGCACAAGCACGAGAACCGCCTCGTCTGTCACGTCTGCGGTTCGCGACGGCTGCCTCCGTCAAAATGCCCCTCCTGCCAGGAGCCGGGCCTGAAATTCGCCGGTTACGGCACCGAACGCGTCGAAACCGTGGTGCGCGAAGTCTTTCCGCAGGCCCGCATCGCCCGTGTGGATACAGACACCATTCAGCGCAAAAACCAGCTCCGCGACCTGCTGCGGGATTTCCGCGCGCAAAAGCTGGATCTCATCATCGGCACGCAGATGATCGCCAAGGGCCTCGACTTCCCCAATGTCACGCTGGTGGGCGTGCTGAATGCCGATATGGCGCTCAATCTGCCAGATTTCCGTGCGGCGGAGCGCACGTTGCAGCTGCTGGTGCAGGTGGCGGGTCGGGCAGGGCGCGGCGAGGTCAAAGGGGAGGTCGTGGTGCAAACCCACGCACCTCACAGCCCCGCCGTGCAGTTTTCCCGCCACAACGATTTCGAAGGCTTCGCCCAGCAGGAACTGGAGCAGCGCCGTGCATTTCACTACCCCCCATACACGCACGTTGTCATTCTTGCGAGTCGGGGAAAACACCAGGCCATGGCGGAATTTGCCCTGCAAACTCTGCACCGCCGCCTCTTGGAGGGTCTGTCTGAGGACGTGCTCATGGGCGAGCCCGCCCCCTGTGCCATGGCCAAGGCGCACGGGCAGTTTCGTTACCAGCTGCTGCTCCGGGCCGCCAAAATCCGCCCCCTGTGCCGCCACATCCAGCAGGTGTTGCAGGCTACAACCCTCCCGGCGGATGTCATTGTGACGTGGGATGTCGATCCAGTTTCACTTTTGTGAATTATCCTTTGGAGAATTGAAGAATCGAAGGGAACATTGACATCAAGCGTCCCGATTCAATATTCCCCCCCTTCATGACGACAGAGAAACGCACCTTCTGCCTCCGCCTCGGATGTCTTTCCATCCTGGCCTTTGCGCTTTCCGCCTGTTCCAGTACCTCCGTGGGTCCAGGAGGACAAATCTCCAAGGTGAAGTACTACCACCTGATGCCGTTCTTCACGCCGCAGACGACGAACCCCACTATTCTCTTTGAGCGCCAGCACTACATTTACGGTGCCGTGTCCAAGGAGGAAATCGTTGACCGCTTCGGCCACTACTACGCCTTCTTCTGGAAGACCAATGACCGCACCGGCCCGGTGACCATCAAATTTGAATATCTGCAGGCGAAGTCAGGCCTCAAAAAACATGTCCAGGAACAGGTGATCGATGACATTCATCGCAGCAACGTTTCCAAATTTCAGGTCGTCGGCCCAGAATACCAAAATAGTGGCCGGGTAATCGCTTGGCGCATCAGCGTTCTGCGAGGCAAGGAAGAACTGGTCAGCCAGCAATCCGCGCTCTGGAACTAACACCGCTACGCATGACTCCTCCCACTCATATTCTTGTTGGCACCATCGGCCGCGTTTTCTGGATGAGGGTGGATGGACGAGGCACCTTTCAAAACAGCCTTCAGGCAAAGAAAGCTCTGCAGCGCGTGGTTTCTCAGGGCATGCGCAATCTCGTCGTCGACTTGGAACGCTGCCCGATGATGGATTCCACCTTTCTCGGCATGCTCACGGGTGCCGCCTTGAACCTCCGCGAATCCGGCGGCGGCTCCTTGAGCGTCGTCAACGCCAACCAGCGCAATCTGCAGCTGCTCACCAGCCTTGGACTGGATCACATCCTGGAGCTCGACCGTGACGGCAATCTCTGGGTGGCCGAACGCAAGGAAGTCTGCGACGCGCTGCAGAACTGCGGTGAAACCACCGCCGAATGCAAAGAGGTCCAGACCCAGCACGTGCTCTCTGCTCATCAGGCCCTGGCTGAGGTGAGCGATGCCAACGAAAGCCGTTTTCACGATGTGATCGAATTTTTGGAAAAAGAGCTGGAGGCTGGCACATCCGCTGTTCCCGCCTAGGCGCCACCCGGATGAGCCGGGCCGCCGTTTACACCCATGATCATCGCTCTCCTTGTCCTGATCGTACTGCTGATGACGGCGGGACTCGTCATGCTGGCAAAAATTGCACGTCAGCAAAAGCATGCCATCGCCGCTCTCCGCGCCGAGGAGGAGGCCATCGTCGCCGAAGAACGGCGCATGTTTCATTACCTCCACGATCTTGGCGAGGCCATCTGGCGCGATGACCAGCAGGCTCCGATGTACCGCTTGATCGTTGAGGGAGCCATCCGCGTCACGCAGAGCACCGGCGGTGCGCTCTACCTCTATGACGAGGCCACCCA
>JAIPJY010000127.1 GCA_021733925.1 Prosthecobacter sp.
TGCGCGACATTGATTTCCATGCCCACTACCCTCCAAGGCGCGGCTACACCCAACAACTCTTCCCATGCTTTTGTGTCCATTCTGGCTACTTGGTTCTCTTTTCGTCACTCCGCATCACACGGAAATGTTTGAATGGCCTCTTTTTTGCCAGGCTCGGTCAACACAAGGAGGTCTTGCTCGGCGTTGGTGACAGCGAAGCGCACGGCGTCATCATCATCCACCGGAATCCAGGTGCCGTTCCAGTCGCCGGCTTTGAGAACGGCGGGCTTGAGGCCGAAGTCGTCGTTGACGGTGGTCTCAGGGCAGGCGGTGAGAACGCAGGCGAGCAGAGCAGCGCCAAGGCCACGAAGCAGTGTTTTCATGGCGGTGGCGGAGTAGCAGGCGGAGTGGTCTCTGGAGCGAGTTGATCGCGCAAGCTCTTGGCTCCAGGCGGCAATGAAAGGGAGAGACCGCTGCCACGTGTGTCACTGCTGTCCAGCGCGGGCGGGGCCACAGGGATGGCCTTCGGCACCTCGGGCTCGACGGCGATGGCCTTGGGCACGGACGCTGGCGGCGGCACAGGAGTGTGTACAGGGACGGGCTTTAACGGAACGACGGCAGCGGTTTCGGGCTGGTATGGGGCAGTAGACTCCACGGGGGCGGGAGTGTGCTTTTTCTGCCAGAGGGCGGAGCCCGAAAGATGCGCGCACATGGCACCGACAACCATGGAGCCGCTGAGAAACACGGCGGCCTTCAGCCAGATGGGGACATCCTCGCGTACCATGAGATGTGCGGGCAGCGTAGGGGGCGCACTGGCAGCGGCGAGCGCCCAGTCGGGCGCTTCGGGAGGGGAGGGTTCGCCGCCGTTGCGAAAGAGCAGTTCGGCGAAGCCGATGGTCGGCTCTTCCCCCGGCTTGGCCGCGCCACCAGAAGTGAGCGCGCCCGGAGATGCGCGGGATGGGTCGATGCCCAGCGGCGCGGACATTTCACGCTTCACCGGCGCTCGGGTCACGGGAACTGTTTGGGGACGAGGCTTCAAGCCATGCTCCACCGCAGGTTCCGTGCCGCCTATGCGCACGGGCTCGTTTGGCTTGACGAGGTCGTAGTGCTGAATGATGCGCGCATAGCGGGCGAGGAAGTCACTGCGCTGGGCGGGTTTGGACTCAGCCACCTTGGCGATTTCTTCATCGAGGAGTCGCGCGACAGTTTCGCGCTCGCGCGCGCCGCCTGCAGGTTCGGCGTGGATGCCAAGGGGAGGCTCAAAGCCAAGGAGGAATTTGCACAAGGCCGCGAGCCAGCCACCATGCCATGCGGTGGTGCTGCTGCCGCGCGAGGGTGGCAGGAGCACCGCAGGATCTGTGCCGCGCCCGGACATGGATGCGATCGTGGGATGCGCACGGACGATGATGTTGAAGGCGGGCCACTCATTGAGCTTGGACACGAGCAGCTTGGTGCTGCGCGAGTCCTCGCGGGCGAATCCGGTAAGCAGGAATATGTCCTCCAGCCGCAGCTTGCTGGCGGGGAGCGTAGATTTGTCCAACTGCGTGAGCGCGGTGTCGAGCCCAGCGAGCACGAGGTAGGCCTCCTGCACTTCCAGGCAATGACGCTCCCGCATGAGCTCGGCGAGGCTGATGCCCTCCGCGATTTCTTCCGCGAGGCAGGTGATGTCCTCAGACTCATTGACGAGCGCGAGGGTGATCAGGCTGGGATTGTCGCGCTGCTTGGTGATCTTGTAGGCGCTGTCATCGGCCTCCTTCACGCTTGCATGGGAGATGCGCGCGGGCGGCACCTGCTCGATGAGCACGGAGCGTCCCGTCTTGGTCAGTGTGCCGCGCATGCTGTAGGGATTGGCCATGTCGAGGCGCTGGCTCTGAATCCGCACGAGATTGACGAGGCCGCGTGCCACATCCTGATAACCAGCCAGCAGCGGGGCGAGCAGCGCGCGCGGTTTCTGCGCGGTGGGGATCTCCCCGGAGAGCTGTGCCGGCGCAAGCTTTTGCAAGCTGGCTCGCAGCTCCCGCATGGCGGCAATGACACCGACACCCGCACTGGAGAGGCAGGCACCGAGGAGCTCGGCAAAATCAGCCACCGCGAGGGCGTGGTCCGGCAGCGTGCCGCCCTGCTCCACGAGGAAGGTGCGGAGAAATTTGGCCTGCTTTTCAAAGCTCGTCTTCAAGGCGCGCTTTTTGCCGGCATGGGTGTCGAGCACCCTGAAATCTGCCGCCAGCACCTGCACCGCCTGCGGTGCTGTCTGCACGATGCGCAGGCTGTCGAGCGGCGCCTCCGAGATGAATTCGCCACGCTCACACAGCGCCACGGCAGTCTCCACCGCACGGGTGGCGATCATGATGGCGAGCCAGCCAGGAATGTCCTGCAGCCGGGCGAGGTAGGACCGCAGGACCTCGCCATCCACGTTGCTGGTGATGTAGAAAGGATTTCCCTCGTCCTCGCCAAACTCAATCATGCGCACCAGCGCAGGGTGGCCGCGCTTTTGCAACGTTTTGCAGGCATCCTCAAATTCAGCGCGGTTCTGCAGGGGCTCCAGCAGCACGTGGCAGTGCACATATTCCAGCCGCTGGATGTCAAACGCCAGCACCGCCACCTGCTCGGAATTACGAACCAGCTCGACGTTGTTGCCGTCGGCGTCCTGAACGATTTGATAATGCCTGAATAGACTCGGCTCCGACATGGGGGGGGCGCTGTGTGGGGGAGGGGTGTTGGACTATCCTGCCACGAGGCGGATGTTCAAGCCAGCGTTTCCTCGGCTGCCGGATAACAAACGCAACGTCAAAGCTTGCCTGCTCCGACTGTTTCCGGCACATTTTTGGCCATGCGCCGCCCCCTCACCACCCTCATTGCAGGCCTGACCCTGTTTTTCCACTCTGCGATTTCCGCGCAAACTCCGCCAGAAAATGCCGCTCCAGCCAAAATCCGTGTGTCACTGCTGCCGGGTGCCCCAGCCCTGGATTCGGTCACACAAGGCGGCTTGGTGAAGTGGCTGTCCCAATTCCAAAACACGGTTTATCAGATGCGCATCCGCGACTATCTGGAAATGGTCGATTGGGAAGCTCTGGTCGCTGCGAGTTTCGCCGAGGATGCGGTCAAACCTGACGAAGCCAAAAGGCTCCGCATGAAAAAGATACTGATGATGATGACCGAGCGCACATTTCCGATGTTGCGTCCGTTCTTTTTATTTCAGGACGCTGAAATCCGCCGTGTCGAACTCACTGGTGACAAGGCGGTGATCATTGCGCGGATTCATGATGAGGAGGATCTCGAGTACAAAGTACGCTGGTGGCTCCAACGCCATGGAGACAAATGGCAGATGACCGACTTCGAAAACATCACGGTAAATCTGCGACTCTCTGCGGCTTTGCAGATGGGGGCTCAGGCCGCTGCCTCGAAAGAAGGCCTCAAGATGGAACAGTCCGTGAAATTAACACAGATGGGCGTCGCCATTCAGGATGGTGACCTCGACAAAGCCTACGCCCTCATCAAAGAACTGGAAGCCTCCAAGCTGCCTGCGGTGCTCACCGAAATATTTCTGGCATCCAAGGTGGCCGTCCTTTCGCAAATGGATGACAAGGATGACGAATTCGAGGCCACACTCAAAGATCTCGAAAAAGCCGCGCCTGACAACCCGGTGCTCTTTCTGATGCGCACCACCAGCAGCTACGAAGCGTCCGACTACAAAAACACCATCGTATGGGCGAAAAAAATCGGCGCTACTGTGGTTCACGACGAAGACACCTGGTCCATGCTGACCGACTCCCACCGTGAACTCAAAGAGGACAAGGAATACCTGGCCGCCGCCGAGGGCTGGGCGGTGGATTACCCCAACTCACCGACGGCCCTGTGGACCTTCTGGCAGGCGCTTCCAGCCACGCAGCGTGAGGGCAAAATCAAACCTTTGCTGGAGCAGATCACCCCGGCAGAAGACGCGCTGACAGAGTTTGCGGATGATGCCATGCTGGAAGATGACACGGCAGCCTTGAAACTCGTGCTCGGCGTCATGCAGGCACGCAAAGTGTCACCGGAAACGATCCAGGAGTCCCAGTCAATGCTCCAAGAAATTCTGGATGCTCAGAAAAAAGCCCCGGAGAAGAAGGAGTGAATCGGCCGCCGCACTTTAAACACGCAGCATCACAGAGTACATGAAGAATCTCACGAATGCGGCTTCCATGCGGCGATGGCATCGGGTGACCGGTTCTTCATGCCGAGACGCTGCGTGGTGAACTCATCGGGCAGGATAATTTCAGTGGATGAACCGTGATTGAGTGAGCCCAGAAAGTGAGTCTCTGTGCGTTCGGCAGATTCCGCCAGCCAGGCAAAAGCGCGGTGGTAATGGCTCAGAAAGGTTTCCACGTACGGGGTGATGGATTCAGCGGCCCGCGAAGCCATCTGCATGCCGATGCCACGCATGCTGGCGGCATCCACCAGCGTCATCGAAACCCCCGGCATCTCCGGCAGCGGCCCAGGCATGAGATGCTGATTCAGGGTGACGGTCTTGCCATCATCGGTGAAGGGAAACGGCGCGCCATCCATCGTGGCCATGATCTGACGCAGAAGACTGAGCATCTTCGGAACGACGGACTGCAGCGCGGTGAGGAAGGCACTGGGATCATCCACATTGGCAAACTTCGCGTTGAGGGTCTGAAAGGCAAAGAAGGTGGTCAGCAGTTCGCGAAAGGATGGCAAGGCGCCGCTCATCGCTTCATAGATCGTGACCCAGGCGGTAAGGTCGCGGCGGCGCACGCGCAGCCATTCGCTGAGGTCTGTGGGATCACTCCACCAGAGCATGCCGAGTGCCGCGGCAAAGCGGCGCTCCAGCGCACGCTCACGCTCCTGCAGCGGGCCTTCCATGTGCTCCATGACCATGCGCTGACAGTTGGCCTCGTCACGAAGGGTGCCGGAGCTTGAATCTCGGGTGCCAAACTGCATGCGCGAGACGGTGAAGCCTGCGATGCTCAGCGTGGCGGCGGCTTCGAGATCGCGTCGGCGCTGCCAGGCCTGGTTCCACTCCTGCAAGGCCACTTTGAACTGCGGCCCCCAGGCGATGATTTCCTCACGCACTCGCAGGATTTCGTTCATCAGTTCCGGCAGCGCTGTGGAACTCGTGGGAGTGCTGCCCAGACCGCACATCGCACGCTCCGGATGCGCGAGCCCGCCGAAGTAACGCCGGATGACGAGCATCGCCTCCTCCTGGCCCCGGTTGTGATGAATGACCTCCTCATCCCCCACCATGCGGTGCTCGTGCAGGTTCAAGCCCAGCCCATGCTGATAGTAAAAACAGCTGACCTGACGCGAGAGATCCACGAACTGCCGCAGCACCGAGGCTGCCGGCTGCGAGTGAGACAGGTGGGCGACAATGGCCGCCCCCTTGGCCACTTCACCTGCACCCTTCACGCTTTTGCCAGCGGTCTTCGGCACGCTGCTGGCCGCCTCTGCTTCCGCACGGGCGGATGCCCGTTCCTTCGCCTCCGTGGCAACGTG
>JAIPJY010000013.1 GCA_021733925.1 Prosthecobacter sp.
TTCAGTGGCCGGATCTCTCGCTGCAATAGTGGGGACAGGTTCCATCCTCACTCTCATCAGTGGGTATGGAAATTTGTACAGCGGTTTCTTCGCCGTCAAATCTCCATGCTTAGTTACTCATTTCATGCGTATGCCCTGTACTGACAGGCGAACTTCACCTTGCCACAGCGGCCCCACGCCCTACGGTAAGCACCTCATTTGCCATGACTTCCCTGCGCATCAGCCTGTTAGCCCTCCTCTCCGCCTGCTCCAGCGTTCTCGCCCAGCAGTATACCAACAGCATTGCGGCCGTCGTTGATGGCATTCCCATCGCCTCTTCCGAAGTGGAGGAAACCATCAAGGCCCAGGAGCAGGTCATCCAGTTTCAGTTTCGCAATGATCCTGCACGCATCAAAAAGGAAATCGCTCTCCTGCGTCAGGGCGCCATCGAGACGCTGATCGACCGCGAGATTCTGCTGGCTGAGTTCCGCAAAATCGGTGGTGTCATCAAGGCCCAGTACGTCGATGACGACATCAACGGCATCATTCGGGAGAGCTTCAAGGGCGACCGCGACGCCTTCGTGGATGAACTGACCAAGAGCGGCATGACCGTGAAAAAGTTCCGCGAACTGCGCGAAAAGATGGTCATCATGAATGTCATGCGTGCCCGCAATTCCGGCGAGCATCCCCCGGCCACCCCCCGCGAAGTACAGGACTACTACGACAAAAACGTGGACAAGTGGCGCGAGGGAGATCAGATCAAAATCTCCACCATCACCATCCCCAAGTTCACCGGCGAACCGGGTTCCACCCCTGAAAAGCAGAGGAAACTCACCCAGGAGCTGCGCACAAAGATTGTTCAGGGAGCCGATTTTGCCGCCGCTGCGAAAACCATGTCACAGGACAGCCATGCGGAAAATGGCGGCTCTTGGGACTGGATGTCCAAAACCGACCTGATGCCCGCCATCGCCGATGCAGCGATGGAACTTAAAACCGGCGGCATCAGCCCGGTTCTCGATCTCGAGTCCAATTTCATCATTGTCTCCTGCGATGCGAAAAAACTAGGCGTCGCCCCGGATCTCGAAAAGCTCCGCCCTGAAATCGAAAAAATGATCAACCAGGAAAAATCCAAGGGCAACATCGACAAGTGGATGGAAACCGTGCGCAAGAAGCATGTCATCAAGCGCTACCAAACCTCCAACGCCCCGCCCGCCCCTATCCCTGCCGCACCATGATCCAGATCGTTTTCAATGACATCAGCGCCGCCGAGCTCTCCCACCTGCCCACGCAGGTGCAGTTTCATTTGCTGGAAGCACTGAATATCCAGCCCGCCGACATTGAAGAGACAATTCTCGCCAAACGCTACGGCGTGCTCGAACGCGGCGGCAAAAAACTCTACCGCTGCCGTGCCGGCGACCACCGTATCTATTTCGCCGTTGTCGATGGCAATGTCAGCGTCCACCGCGTGCTGCACAAAAACACCCTCACCGACTTCCTCTTCCGCAGCAACCTGCCCGGTGGCGGCGAAGACGAAGCCCTGAGCCAGTCCAAAAGCTTCTGGCACCTCATCGACGAAGGTGCCAAGACCCTGAAGGTCGCCTAGCCCCCCTCAATGACAAATGCAGAATGACGAATGACGAATGACGATTCGTTCCATCCCCTCTGACCATTCGTCATTCCGCATTCGTCATTCGTCATTTCCTCATGCTCACTCTCGATGCCCTCCTGTCCGATGAAGCCCTGCGTCAGCAGGAGTTTCCAGTGATCAAGGACAGCCTGTTCCTCGCCCATGCCGGCGTCACCATCCTGCCCCGCCGTGTCACACGCACGATGCAGGAATACCTGGAGCAATGCTGCCTGCGCATGCAGGAGTATCCCGAGGCATGGAAAGCGGTGAACGAAACACGTGTCGTTGCCGCCGAATTGATCGGTGCCAAAGCCAGCGAGATCGCCCTCATCGGTCCCACCTCGGTCGGCCTCAGCTTGGTGGCCAACGGTCTGCCATGGCAGACCGGTGATGAAGTCGTCTGCTACCTCGACGACTATCCCGCCAACGTCTACCCCTGGACCGATCTCGAACGCCATGGCGTCGTTTTAAAGCGCCTCCAGCCCACTGCCCCCGGTGCCATCACCCCTGAGCTCGTCGAGGCGGCGCTCACACCCAAGACCAAACTCGTCGCCCTCGCCTCCTGCCATTTCCTCAGCGGCTACCGCATCGAAATCGACCGCATCGGCCGCATGCTGCGCGCGCGCGGCATCCTCTTCTGCCTGGATGCCATCCAAACCGTCGGTGCCTTCGAAACCCGCGTCGATCACGTCGATTTCCTCTCCGCCGACTCCCACAAATGGATGCTCGGCCCCATGAGCGCCGGCATCTTTTACGTGCGAGAAGAGCTGCAGGACATGCTGCGCCCCAGCCTCCTCGGCTCCTGGAACGTCCGCAGCCCCAACTTCATCGCGCAGGAGGAAATCGCCTTCGAGCGCGGCGGTCGTCGCTACGAACCCGGCGCCCTCAACATCTCCGGCATCCTCGGCATGAAAGCCGGCATCGACTTGATCCAGGAGATCGGCCTCCCCACCATCAGCGCCCAGCTTTTAAAGCTCAAAGCCCGCCTCCATGCCGGATTGCAGCCGCTAGGATTCACCTTCCTCGGCCCCGATCCCCAAAGCATCAACGCCTCCTGCATCACCACCGTGCGGCACCCCCAGCGCTCGTTGGCCGACATCTCGGCCCACCTCGCCGCCAGCAACATCACCACCTCCCTGCGCCACAACCGCGCCGGAGAACCCCTGCTGCGCTTCAGCCCTCACTTCTACAACACAGAAGCCGAGATGGACCGCGTGGCGCAGGTGATTGGGGAAATGGCCTGAGAAAACTCAGCTCCATCTCTCCCCCACAGAGTTGCAGACGGTTTCCAGGAGCGCTTGGTCAAACCAGCAGCTGCCTTTCGCGATCATTTCATGAATCAAAGGGCGCACTTCCTTGATCAAATTTTTCTGTCTCGCCATGACCAGAAGACCAAGAAGACCCGTGACTTTCAAGCCATGCCTGACAGCGAGCCTGCGGCCCAATCGTTCGTCCATCAAAATGGCATCTGGACGCAGTTCTAGAGCCAGCGCAATAGCCTCTGTTTCACCCGGATCCAAGCCCGCCTCTGACACGCTCAATGGAATATCTAGCGGCGACAAAATTTCAATCCAAGCAGGCAGTGCGGAATGGGCGTGCAAAAGCTCTTTTTCGACCGCCTTAGGAATCATCACTCGGTCAAAAATTTGTTTCACCAATGACTCCCGCCCGGCGAGCAAAAGTGCGCTGAGCGGGGATGTATCACTGATGACCAGCATATCCCAGTCAGCCGTTTAAAGTCGCGATAGTCTTGAGATCTTCAGCAAAATCCGCTTCATCGTAGTGCAATGAAATGCGTCTTCGCGCCAGTTCACCCATCATTTCAGTTTGAGAGATGCCCGCGATGGCGGCGGCCTGCCCCAGAGTTACTTCTTCCGCAGCAAAAGCCCCCACTGCCAGATGCAGCTTTGCCTTTTGCGGCTGCATATTCTGTTCCAGAAATGCCGGCAGCGGGAAAGTCAGTGTCATGATGACACCATGACACCTTGACACCAGATTTCAATCTTTACCTCCGCACCGTCGCAGGCAAGGTCTTCTCCAGCGCCGTGAGGATGGCCGTATGTGCGGCATCGACTTCAGCAGTTTCGAGGGTCTTGTCAGCGGAACGATAGGTGAGCGTCCATGCAATGGATTTGCGATCTTTCGCGATCTTCGCCCCCGACGGATCAGCGAACACATCGAAGACCTCGGCTCCCACAAACAATGGATGCTTCTGGGTGGCAAAAAAGGCGGCCACCTTCGCGTGCGGAAGATCGGCGGGGACTTCCATCGCGACATCGCGTGTCATGCCCGGGAAGCGCGGAAGCTCTTCGAACTTCGTCGGCCCAGTGTTGCCCTGGCGCAGAGCGCTGATGAGCAACTCGGCGACATACACAGGATGTCGTGCATTGATTTCACGCGCACGCGCAGGGTGCAATTGCGCAATCCAGCCGAGGATTCGGTTCCCAGCGCGGAGCTCGCTGGTCAGTAGGTAGTTGTCGCTGTTTTCCTTCGCAGGACGGACTTCGAGCGGCGTGCGTGTGAGGTTTTGAATCTGCCCGACAAGTTCATGGATGTCCGCAGGCTGCGGTTCACGGCCATGCCAGCTCGTTGGCGACACCGGGCCGCTGAGAAGCACTGCGAGGCGTTCCTCTTCACGGCTGCCGCCCTTCGGCAGCGTGAGGAAAACACGACCGAGTTCGAAGAAACGCAGTCGATGCAAACCCTGCCGGATGTTGAGCGCCGCAGTGGCAATGAGGCCCGGAACAATGCTAGGACGCAACGTCGTATGATCTTCGCTGAGCGGGTTTTTTACCGCCACACCCTGACCACCACCAAGACTGTCAGCGAGTTGCGCATCTGCAATGAGACGCAGCGTCTGCGCTTCAAAGAAGCCACGGGCGGCCAGGGACTGGCGCAGGTTCATCGCGAAGTCATACGTGCGATCCGCAGCCTCAACAGGCGAAGCCACAGCAACCTGGCGCGACGGCACGCGGTCCAGGCCTATGACACGAGCAACCTCCTCAACCAGGTCAACCGAGCGTTGCAGATCGAGACGGTAGCTCGGAATGATCCAGTGGCTCTCGTGCTTGTTGGCTGACTTCTTGGTCAAACCGAGCTTTTCAAGAATGGCGTGGATTTCATCCCCAGTCATGTCCGGCGTACCGAGGAGTTTGCGCGCACGGTTTTCATCCAGCGTGACTTCACCGACAAGAGCGGGGGCTGCGCCAGCCACCTGAACGATATCCTCAGCGGTACCACCAGCGATGGTGAGAATAAGCTTCGTGGCCAGTTCAGAACCACCCTGCACCTGCTGCGGATCAATGCCACGTTCAAAGCGGTAGCTGCTGTCACTGCTCAAACCAAGGCGGCGTGAGGTGCGGCGGATGCCGCTCGGTGCGAAGTAGGCGCTCTCCAGCAAAACGTTAACAGTGCCTTCCGTAACACCCGTTTCCTCACCACCCATGACACCCGCAATCGCGACCGGGCGCTCGCTGTCAGCAATGACGAGATCATCCGTTTGCAATGCGTAGGTCTGGCCATCAAGCGCGAGAAATTTTTCACCCTCGGCCGCCGTGCGAACGACGATGCCACCGCTGAGCTTGTCGAGATCAAAGCAGTGCAGCGACTGCCCCATCTCCATCATGACATAGTTCGTGATGTCCACGATGCTGTTGATCGGACGCAGGCCGATGCTCTCAAGGCGACGACGCAGCCACTCCGGACTTGGGCCAACTTTGACGCCCTTGATGATACGCGCGGTGTAAAGCGGGCAGGCCTCTGCGGCCTTGATCACGATTTGCTCTTCACCAGCAGCCTTCGCTTTCGTGCTCGTGCTGGCATGATGACGTTCGCCTTTAAGCGGCAGGCCGGTGAGGGCAGCCAGTTCGCGGGCAAGCCCAAGATGACTGAGCAGATCCGAACGATTCGGCGTGATCTCCAAATCAAACAGCACGTCGGCAGGATTAAGCTTGTTGAAGGGCGTGCCGACCGGTGAATCAGCCGCCATGATGAGCAGACCTCCGGTGTCTTCACCAATACCAAGTTCCTTGCCACTGCACAGCATGCCAAGGGAATCGACCCCGCGCAGCTTGCCTTCCTTGATGGCGAATCCGCCGGGCAGCACAGCCCCCGGAAGCGCCAGCGGCACCTTGTCCCCTGCTTTGAAATTCTTCGCACCACACACAATCTGACGCAGCGCACCACTGCCGTCATCCACCTGACAAACACTGAGTTTGTCAGCATTCGGATGCTGCTCAAAAGACTGAATTTGCGCGACAACAACCTTGTCGGTCGCGACACCACGTTCTTCAATGCCTTCGACTTCCACACCAGCAAAAGTGAGAAGATCAGAAAGCTGCGGGACGGTGTAGGAGCTCAGGTCAAGATGAGTGCTGAGCCAGGAGAGGGAAACTTGCATGATGCGGAGCGGGGTTGGACAGGATTAACAGAATGACAAAATGGATCAGGATTAAAGCGATGAAATACGGAGCACCGTTCACTAAGCCACGGTCTGGGGTTGCGATTTGGGACGGTAAGTTCGGAACTTGTGGCGCCACTCAAGACTCTTGGCACCAAGGTTAATGATAAGGCCATCTTCGATGCCGGTAGTAGCCAAGTAGTTCACCGCTTGGGCTTCGTGAACCTTGCTAATCGCTTCACAGGATTTCAGTTCAATCAGCAGTTTCAGATTACCCGCAGTAATGATGACATCCGCTTCGAATTTCCCGACCAGCTTGCCTTTGTAGAAGACATTCAACGGCACATTCGACTCAAAGCCAAGGCCAGACTCGGCAAGCTCGATCTCCATTGCACGATGATACACCGACTCCAAAAATCCAGCACCCAGCTCACGATGGATCCCCATCGCCATGCCAATCACCCGGTGTGTCAAATCATCGATCGTCATCAATCGTCCCTAGGTTAATCCTGAAATTCTGAAATCTTGTTAATCCTGTCAAAAACATCCACCTCAGGCCGCAAACTGCTGCAAAAACCGCACATCATTCTCAATGAGATGCCGAATGTCAGTAATCCCATGCATGATCATCGCCAGACGATCCAGCCCAAGACCAAAGGCAAATCCAGTCGTCGTTTCCGGATCAAACAAAGTATCACCACGCGCCTTGTTAATCTCCGCAAAAACAGCGGGATCAACCATCCCACAGCCCGCGATTTCAATCCAACGAGCCTCTTTCCCCTTCGCTTCCAGCTTCACATCAATCTCAAAGCTCGGCTCCGTGAAAGGAAAGAAGTGCGGACGAAAACGCACCGCCGTACCAGCGCCAAAGATCTCGCGGAAGAAGTATTCCAGCGTGCCTTTGAGATCACCCAGGCTGACATCCTGATTGACGTACAAACCTTCCAGCTGATTGAAAACGCTGAGGTGCGTGGCGTCAATTTCATCCCGGCGATAAGCAGCCCCGGGAGCAATGATGCGGATGGGCAGCGCCTTCGCAGCCTCCATCGTGCGAACCTGTACACTGGAGGTGTGCGTGCGCAGCAACCGGCCATCAGGAAGGTAGAACGTATCCTTCTCATTGCGCGCAGGATGATCAGACGGCGTGTTCAGCGCATCAAAGCAATGCCACTCCGTTTCAATCTCCGGCCCTTCAGCCAAAGCGAAGCCCATGCGGCGCAGCGTGCGGATGGCGAGATCACGAATCTGGGTAAGAGGATGCAACGCCCCAACGCCTGCCCCCGGACGGCCCGGCAATGTGATGTCGATGCCTTCCACGGCCTTGCCGTCTTGCGCGGCTTGAAGCGCTAGCTTCTTCGTGTCGATGCCTTCGGTGATGGCGGTGCGGACTTCATTGAGCTTGGCACCCACCTCCTTCTTCTGCTCCACCGGCACGTCCTTCATGCCCTGGCTGAGAGCGGTGACACTGCCTTTTTTGCCCAGGAAGTTAACGCGCACAGCTTCGAGTGCGGATTCATCCTGTGCGGCTTCAAGTGCGGCAAGGGCTGCGGTTTTGAGAGAGTCGAGGTCGGAAAGCATGGAACCGGTCACTTAGCTGCGAGATGGCCCGCATGCAACCCTTGGAACATGCCACCCTCGTCCCACTCAGGCCCGCAGCAGTTCCGGGCTCCGCAGCGTCAGCTCCGTCACCTCCGGCGGGGCACCAATACGCAGGGGCACCCCCACGCAGCCGATGCCGCGGTTCACATACACCTGCAGGCCACCCACTTCGTAGCGTCCGGCCAGGTACTTTTTGCCAAACTTGGCGCGCCGCAGAGACATGGGAGCTTTCCCCCGGAAGACAAGCTGTCCGCCATGCGTGTGCCCGGAAATTTGCAACGCCTTCACACCAGCTTCAGCAATGGTGTCAGCGGCGTCCGGCTCATGCATCATGAGCACCAGCGGCTGGTGTTGCTTCCAGTCCTGCAGCGTTTTTCTCACGTCCGGCCTGTTCACATACATGGAGTCAAAACCGCCGAGAATCAGTGTGCCAGTGTCCGTGTGGACGCGGCGAATCTCATTGCGCAGTACGGGGATTTTGCGTTCCGTGAGGGCACGGATGACCTCGGGGGCACCACTGGCGAAATCATGATTGCCCAGGCTGGCATACACGCCGTAGGGCGCTTCGAGCTGGGACATCAGTTCTGCCAGCAGCGGAGCCGGGCGCGCCGTGTGGGTCACAAAATCACCCGTCAGAGCCACCATGTCCGGTTTCAGGGAATTGCAGGCCTCCACGCTTTGCAAAATATCCTCCGCCGTGGTGAAGGGCTCCAGATGCAGATCGCTCAGCTGAGCCAGTCGAAAGCCGTCCATCGCAGGCGGCAGTCCCGGCACCAAGATCTCGACCCGCTCAATCAAGACCCCAGGTTTGCGCTCACGCGCGAAGGCATTCGAAGTGGAACCGACTGCGGCCAATGCGGTAAGCTGGCGCAGAAGGTGACGGCGAGAATAGGGGGCGGGCATGGAAGTAGAGATCAGCAGACTGGCTCGATACGAGCGAGTGCGCGCATCTGAGGATACGCGGAAGAATGATGAAACGATGCGCAGATAGCCGCGCCTTTTTCAAGCACTGCGACCAAGATAAACCGTGCATTGATCATGCCTTACAGTTCGCTCAAAACCTCAAATATTCAACCCATTCATGAATTTCACGCCCCATGCCGGCGTGACCCGCACACAACAAAACAGCCGGAGCTTGCGCCCCGGCTGTTGAGAATGGTGTTGTTTCCGGCAGAGCTTACGCTGCTGCTGCTTCGGCCTTCGGAGCTTCGGCGGCTTTCTTTTCCAGCGCGGCCTTGGCCTGCTGAACGAGAGCTTCGATGGCGGCGATGTCTTTGACGGCAAGGTCCGCGAGGACTTTGCGGTCAAGATCGATGCCGGCGAACTTGAGGCCTTCCATGAAACGGGAATAGCTCAAGCCGAAGGGACGGGTGGCGGCGTTGATGCGCTGCACCCAGAGGTTGCGGAAGCTGCGCTTCTTGGCCTTGCGGTCACGAGTTGCGTAGGTTTCGGCTTTGCGGACGGCGTCCTTCGCATAGCGGAAATGCGTGGAACGGAAGCCGCGGTAACCTTTGGCTTTTGCCAGCACGCGCTTACGGCGCTTCCGGCTGGCGGGGGAGTTGGTGGCTCTTGACATGTATCTTTCTCTAGGATCAGGCTGTTGTTTAGGTAGCGATGGCTTGCCTCACCTGGTCGAAGGCCTCCCGAGGGAGGCCAGGCAAGTTCATCGTGGTCTCTATTAAAGAGACCGTGGTCGTCTTAGCGATGGGAGAACGGCATGTTCGCCTTGATTGCTTTGACATCCACTGCCGCCACGAGGGCGACTTTACCGAGGTTACGTTTACGCTTGCGGCTCTTGTTCTGCAGAATATGGCGCTTGCCTTGTTTACGGCGCAGCACCTTACCCGTGGCAGTTATTTTGAACCGCTTGGCGTAAGCTTTCCTCGTCTTGGCGATACCGGCATTTTTGGACATAGGGGCGGCGATGGTAAAGGAGAAGCCAGCTTCGGCAAGGGGTTTTTCACCATCTCTTGCAGTCTGAGCAAATTTTCTGCATACGAACGCTCTCAAATATGGGAGTCAGAAATATCCAGAATATCAAAAATTAAAGTTGTCTTAATTATCCAAGATTGCTAAATGGGTTGGAAGCACGCGGATAATTCATGACTTCCTCCCTCTCCACATCCTCCGCAACTCCAGCAGCAATCGCTGAACTGGAGCAGGGGTTGGAGCATCTCAAGATAGCCAACTATTACCTCCGCGTTGCACTGGATCAGGTGGCCGATGGCGTGGTGATCGTCGAAAGCGAAGCCAGCGATCCCAAAAGCGGCCAAAAGGTCCTTTTCAGCAATGCCTCCGCCGCCATGCTGGCAGGCGCCGATCCTGAGGCAGGACTGCGCGGCCTGGGACTGAATGATCTCGTGGCTGATGCCAAAGATGCCGAAACGCTCCAGCAGAGCCTGCGCCTAGCCGTGGACCAGGGCGGCTGCCATGAATGCGAATGCCAGCTGCAGAGCCTGCGCACGCAAACGCCGGTGCCCAGCAAATGGCGCGTGCGGGCTGTCTTCAACAGCATGCGCAAGCTGCTGAACTTCACCATCCTCATCAGCCCTGCGCAGGTCGCAGTCAGTGCCGCCAGCATCAAGCCAGAGCCAAAACCAGCGGCAGATGATCTGGACGCCCAGTCCGCGCAGTTGCGAAAAGAAAACCTCGCAGCTCTCGCCCAAGGCATCGCGCATGACGTGAACAACCTGCTCGGCCCCGTCACCGTGCGTCTCTCGGCACTGATTCAGCAGGTGCAGGAGCATCCAGCGCTGGCTCAGGAGTTGCAGCTCGTGTTCGCCGGTTTGAAGCGTGCGAAGCAGTTCACCTCGCAGGTCGTCACCGCTTCCAAGTCCTCACCTCGGAAACTGGAACCCACCGACATCATCTCCCTCATGCGTGATACCGTGGAATTCGCCGGTGCCGGCTCCAACGTCCATGTGTGCGTTCGCAACGACGAAAACCTGCGTCAGGCAGTGGCAGATCCCGTCAAGCTCAGCCAGGTGCTGCAAAATCTCGTCATGAACGGCATCCAGGCCATGCCGCGCGGCGGCTACATGGATGTGCAGGCTGCGAACTATCTTGTAGGGCCAGCTGGCGACGGCAAACTCAAGCCCGGCAAGCACGTGCACATCATCGTGCGAGATCGCGGCTGCGGCATCGCCAGGGAAAATCTCGACCGCCTGTTCCGCGAATCATTCACCACCAAGCCCGATGGCAACGGCATCGGCCTCACCACCTGCAAACGTTTCATCGATGAAATGGGCGGCGACATTCGCGTGACCTCCACGCCGAACATTGGCACCGAGTTCAGCGTCTTTCTGCCTGCTGCCGCAGGTTCCGGTGGCACCCGCCCCCTCATACCTGCTGACGCAGCTCCAGTTCCGCTGAAACATGGCAAAGGCAAGGTGCTCATCGTCGATGATGAGGACGACCTGCGCAAAGTCGCCAACATGATCCTCACCCGCTGCGGTTATGAGGTCGTGCAGTGTGACAACGGCCAGGACGCCGTGCGCATATACCAGAGCCTCTTCCGCACCGGCACACCTCCAGATGTGGTCCTCATGGATCTCACACTGCGCGGCGGCATGAACGGCACCGAAACCGCCGCCGAAATTCTCCACCTCGATCCTGATGCACGCATCGTCTGCACCAGCGGCAGCGTAACCGAGGAAGTACAGATGATCTTCCTCGAACGCGGCTTCGTCGGCG
The DNA here is from genome assembly GCA_021733925.1 of Prosthecobacter sp. Classification (GTDB taxonomy): domain Bacteria; phylum Verrucomicrobiota; class Verrucomicrobiia; order Verrucomicrobiales; family Verrucomicrobiaceae; genus Prosthecobacter. Next base: position 11,298 of record JAIPJY010000013.1, read on the forward strand.
TGCTGCCCAAGCCCTACGAAGCCGGTGAACTCACGCAGGTGGTGCATCGAGTCGCCACCATGATGAAACGTCATTGAGCCAGAGCCCATGCGTGCTTGAGTGAATATTTCCGCTCCGCATGAAAACACGTCGCCACTTCCTCTCCGGTCTCGCCACCGCCGCCGCCGCCAGTTTCACCGAAACACTGCGCGCCGCTCCTGATCCTAAAAAGGACATTGTCATAGGCCACGGCAGTCATCGCTACAAAGTGAATAAGGAATGGGTGCCCGCAGGCCAGGGCCGTCACCATCCCATCCTCAATTGCCACGAAATGGTGCAGGTCAAAGATGGCCGCCTTTTCATGATCGGCGACCACTGGGACAATCAGATGCTCGTCTTCAAACCCGACGGCACCATCCTCGACTCCTGGGGCAGCGTGTGGCCCGGCGGCCATGGCCTCACCCTCTCGAATGAGAATGGTGAAGAGTTCCTCTTCGTCACCGACAGCGGCCTCTGGAAGTCCGGCGGCGGCGGCGGCGGCTATCGCCAGACCGGCCGCATCACCAAGACCGACCTCGGCGGCAAAGAAATCTTCTCCATCAGCCATCCCATGAGCGTCGGCGCGTATGAGCCCGACATGGTCTTCAATCCCACCGAGACCGCCATTGCCCCCAATGGCGACATCTACGTCGTGGACGGCTACGGTTCGCAGTTTGTGCTGCGCTACGATGCACGCGGCAAGTTCATCCAGCGCTTCGGCGGCAAGGACGGCGTCCCCGCCGAAGAACGCCTCAACAACGCCCACGGCATCGCCATCGACACCCGCCAGGGCGCTGACAAAGCCACCGTCATCGTCACCTCACGCGTCGACAACTGCTTCCGCCGTTTCACACTCGACGGCAAATACCTCGAAACCCTCGCCGTCCCCGGAGCCATGGTCTGCCGTCCCGTCATCGCCGGACAGGAGCTCTACGCCGGCGTCTGCTGGTCCAAGACCCCCGAGATCAACAAGCTCCCGCAAAACCCCAGCGGCTTCACCGTCATCCTGGATGCCGCCGGCAAAGTCGTCAGCGCCCCCGGCGGCACCGAACCCATGTATGAGGAAGGCAAACTCAAGCCCCTCATGCAGGCCGAACGGATTTTCGATCATGGGCATGATGTCTGCGTTCTCGACACCGGTGACCTCATCGTCTGCCAGTGGAATGCCTTCCAAACCTACCCGATTAAACTCGAAAAAGTGGCCGCGTAATAAGATCTGGCCAACTTCTGTGTTTGCGCTGCGGCAAATGACGAATGAGTAAGTGCGAATGACAAAAAAACCGGACCTCATCGGCCCGGGGTCTTCATCCGCTCCGCCCCTCGCTCTTAATTCATGAAATACCTCACCATCGTGCGTCATGCCAAATCCAGCTGGGGACAGCCTGGACTCGCAGATCATGATCGCCCGCTCAATGAGCGTGGGAAGCGGGCCGCTCCGGCAGTCGCCACGTTTTTGCACCGCACATACTTCGGGGGTGCCGATTCCCCTCCCCTCCTTCCGCTGCCAGACCGCCTCGTGACCAGCACCGCCCTGCGCGCCCTGACCACCGCGCAGATCATGCGCGAAACCTTTGCCATGCCGGTGGAAAACCTGCTGCTGGAATCCCGCCTCTACCTTGCCGATGCCGACCGCATCCTCAATGTCATGCGCGGCTTTCAAGAGAGCTGGAATCACACCATGATCTTCGGCCACAATCCCGGCCTGCACGACTTCGCCGAGCACATACTCGCTCGTGCCAACATCCCCAAGGTCCCCACCTGCACCGCCGTCATCATGGCCTTCCCCCACGAGTTTTGGGGCCTTGCCGACTGGAACGAAGCCCAGCTCATTGGCTACATCACCCCCAGGTCTCTCGAACGCCGCTTCCCGGAACTCTACGCCGGCATCTCGCGTGAAGACGGAGAGGATTGAATGAAAAGCGAAACAGAAATCGCATCTCTTAACTAGACCGCATTGGGGCCACTGTCACCGGACTTGCTAACTCGACGAATGGTCACCTTGTCGATGCGCTGACGATCAGTGTCAGTGATTTCGATCTGATGCTCACCGGATATGAAGCTCTCTCCTTCTGCCGGCACATGGCCGAGGCGATTGAGAATGAAGCCGGAAAGAGTACGGTAAACGCCTTCATCCACTTCCTCCGTGGGAACAGCAAGGCCGGTGAGGGCTGCCACCTCCTCAATGCTCATCTGGGCATCGGCGATCCACACACCCTCGGCTTGCTGACGTGCCTGCGGGCGCTCGCGCTGGTCTTGGTCGGGCATGGAGCCGAGAATTGCCTCCATCATGTCATTGAGCGTCACCAAGCCAGCCACACCGCCAAACTCATCCACCACCAGAGCCTGATGGCGGCGCTGCTTGCGAAACTCCTCGATCACCCTCTGGCAGGACATCATCTCCGGCACAAACAACGGCACCGTCAGCAGCGGTTCCAGCTCAATTGGCCCGCCATCCTGCTGCTGCTTCGCCCACAACGACTTGAGCGCGATGATGCCAAGCACGTTGTCACGAGTGCCACGGTGCGCCGGGAAATACGAGTGACCGCTCACCGTGATCTTTCGACAGTTCTCCTCGTCACTATCATCGAGATTGATCCACACGATGCTGTTTTTCGGCGTCATCACGTCACCGGCCATGAGATCGTCGAGCTCAAGCACCCCCTCCACCATGCGCTGCTCCCCCGGCTTGAAGACGCCGGACAGGGTGCCCTGATGAATCATGGCACGCACCTCCTCCTCAGACACCCCGGGCTCGGTGCCAGGAACCGCTCCGAACAAGCGCGCGATGAGGCTGCTGGTGGCATCCAGCAGATTCACCACCGGCGAGGTCAGGCGGGACAAAGCGGCCATCAGCGGACTGAGGCGCATGGCGGTGCTTTCCGGCGACTGGATGGCAAGACGCTTGGGCACCAACTCTCCAATGACGACAGTCAAAAAAGTAATGACACTCACCACGATGATCGTTGCGACGGTCTCCGCCCAGACGTGCAGATATGGCACCTGGGCCAGCACTGGCGTCAGGTCATCGATCAAATTGCCGCCACTGGAGGCACCGGCCAGCGTGCCCACCAAGGTGATGCCCACCTGCACGGTGGAAAGAAAAACGCCGGGATTTTCCACCAGCGCCAAGGCAGTGCGTGCGCCCCTCACATCCTTGTCAACGAGGGGCTGCAGCCGCGCCCGGCGGGAGGAAACAACGGACATCTCCGCCATGGAAAAAATCCCATTGGCTATCAGCAACACAAACAAAAGACCCAGCTCAAAAAGAATTCCAGTCATTGGCCGCAACCAACCGCCGAATCACTCTCTCTGCAATGACAACACGGCATGTGATGCTCGTTGCCACAGCGCCTCAACCACCCATCCGGCTCCGATGCTCACTCCGCCGCTACCCAATCCACATCTCAAGACCTTGAGGGACATTCATACACCGTTTCGGCAGGATTAGCAGAACCGACAAGATGACGCAGGATTTCCGCCGCAGGCTCGAAGTCCTCACTCCCCCCCCCTCCCGCCACAACCTCCGTCGCGAACCGCCGTCCCCAAATTCAAGCCGCGCAATCCTGCATAATCCTGAAATCCCGTTAATCCTGTCAAAAAAGGGTCCTTCACACTCCAGCGCCCATCGCCAGCGGATCAATCACCCACCCATCCGGCTCCGATGCTCACTCGGCCGCCACCCAATCCACTTCTTGAACGTGTTGCTGAACACAAACGGGTTCTGATAACCCACCTCATGCGAGATCGTCTCGATCTTCAAATTCGTCGTGCTCAGCAGCTCCGCCGCCTTGCGCATCCTCAGCCACGTCACGTGATGCATCGGCGTACGCCCCAGCGCCTTCCGGCACAGTCGGCGCAGGTGCTCGGCGCTCACATGCGCCTGATGGGCCAGCTCGTCCAGCGTCCAGTCATAGCCCACATTGGCGGAAACCTTTTCCCAGATGCGGTGCAACCGGTCATCCACCTGCCAGGGCTGCGCAAAGCGCTCAATATAATGCTGCACCAGTTCCACCCAGTGAAACATGGCCGCCGGTTTGGCCGCGTTTCCGGCTTCGTCAACGAGTCCCTCGATGGCATGCCACAAGGCCGCACCGGCAAACGGGGCCATGAGAGGCGAGCTGCTGCTGAGAATCGGCGTCTGCTCCGGCTGCTGCTCATACCGCACCCAGCAGCAGCGCCAGATCTTGTCGGGCACCGCATGAAATGCGTTCACCATGAAAGGCGGCAGAGCCACCGCCATGCCCGCGCTGCATTTCTTCCACACACCATCCACCAGCACCCGCCCCTCCCCTTCCAGGCAGGCCAGGAAATACAGCCCGCCCTGGTGCATGCGCACGATGCGGTAGGGCGCACGCGCCGTCATCACCCCCGCATGCGCAATGCGGTGCGTCGCCAGCGTCCCACACAGCGGCGCGCAGCGCAGCCATGCCCTCGTGTCCCGCTCAGAACCCCGCACCATCCGGTACTCGGTGTCAGGCCCGTGGGTGTGCGTTTCGGATAGCTCTTGGATGGCAGCTTTGGCGTGCATGTAAGGCCGGTTTACGGTTGGATGTTGTAATTGATCCTGTTTGACGGCGGTTGCATACCACTGTCATCCACCCTCAACTATCGTAAACCACCGTCAACCAACTCAACACCATGCCCAATCCCTGGACCGGAATCGGAAATCCCTACTCGAAGCAAGAAGTCGTGGACCGTCTCAAAGCCACCCGCGCCAAAGGTGAGCCGATCATCGCCGCCGGAGCGGGCACAGGCATCAGCGCCAAGTTCATCGAAAAGGGCGGGGCCGACCTCATCATCATCTATAACAGCGGCCGCTTCCGCATGATGGGCCACGGCAGCACCTGCGGCCTCATGGCCTATGGCGATGCCAATGCCATCGCCATGGAGATCGGCGAATACGAAGTCCTGCCCGTCGTCAAAGAAATCCCCGTCGTCTGCGGCGTGCACGCCACCGACCCCCGCCGCCGCATGTGGCACTGGCTGGGCCGCGTGAAGGAAATGGGATTCTCCGGTGTGAACAACTTCCCCACCCACACCATCGTGGACGGTCATTTCCGCGGCGTGCTCGAAGAAACCGGCATGAGCGTGGAAAAAGAATTCGAAATGGTCGGCCTCGCCACGCGCATGGACATGTTCAGCATCGTCTATGTGGCCACCCCTGAGGAGGCCATCAAAATGGCAAAAAACGGCGCAGACGCCATCATTGCCCACGTCGGCACCACCGTGGGTGGCAGCATCGGCGTGACCAATGCCGTGGTGAGCTGGGACCACACCGTGAAAGTCACCCAAGACATCATCGATGCCGCAAAGAGCGTGAATCCAAACGTCTTCACCCTCACCCACGGCGGCCCCATCAACACGCCCAAGGACGTGGAATTCATCCTCAGCAAGACTTCCGCAGACGGTTTCGTCGGTGCCAGCAGCCTGGAACGCATGGGGGTGGAGGATTCGCTGACCAGCCTGACCCGCGAGTTCAAACGTGTCCCTATTGGGCATTAGCTCCCGGCTTTAGCCCCCCCAAAGGAGTGGCCTTGGCCCCAGAGAATCGCATTTTGCAAAAAAATTACCGGCGTGTATGGTCGGACTCGCGTTACTTAGTTGTAACAACCCCCGCACATGTCCGACGACCCCTTCAACAATCGCCCCGACGGCCCGAACCGTCGCAACCAAGATCCGCAGTTCAACTGGCGTGGTTTCATGCTCTTCGCGCTCGCGATCACCCTGCTGATCTCGGGCTTCATGATGAACAAAGGACTGGCCAGCAGTCGCAAGGCCTTCACCTACGCCGAGTTCAAAAAGCACGTTGAAGCTGACCTCATCGACTCCAATAAGCCGCTGGAGCTCATCACCTCCGACGCCACCACTAAGCAAGTCATTCAAGGCAGCTACTTCCCAATGCCTGCCAGCATCACGCCGCCAGCGGGCGCAGCGGGTGACACCGAGCCGGAAGCGCCCAGCTTGAGCAAACCCGTCCTTTCCGAGCCTGCGAAAGACATCACTGAAAAGCCTGCCTTCGAAGCCTCCAAATCGGAGTCCAAGGATTTCAGTGTCCAGGTAAACATCGACTTTCAAAAGGAGGAACTCCACAAGCTGCTCGACGCTCACAAGCTCGTGCTCACCCCTAAGGTCGAAAATGAGATGTGGTCCTCCCTCATCGGCTTCCTGCTGCCGTTGCTGGTCATCCTCGCCTTCTTCTACTTCCTCGTGCGCCAGCAGCTTCGCAGCGCTGGCCGTGGGGCCATGAGCTTTGGCAAGAGCAAGGCCAAGATGCTTGCCCAGGACCGCAACAAGGTCACGTTCAAGGACGTGGCCGGAGTTGAAGAAGCCAAGGAAGAAGTGCAGGAAATCGTCGAGTTCCTCAAAGACCCGAAGAAGTTCCAGCGCCTCGGCGGCAAGATCCCCAAGGGCGTGCTCATGACCGGCCCTCCCGGCACCGGCAAAACCCTCCTGGCCAAAGCCATCGCAGGCGAGGCCGACGTGCCTTTCTTCAGCATCAGCGGCTCAGACTTCGTCGAAATGTTCGTCGGTGTCGGTGCCAGCCGTGTGCGTGACATGTTCGAACAGGGCAAAAAGAACGCCCCATGCCTCATCTTCATCGACGAAATCGACGCCGTCGGCCGTCATCGCGGTCACGGCATGGGCGGTGGTCACGACGAACGTGAACAAACCCTCAATGCATTGCTCGTCGAAATGGACGGCTTTGACACGCAGGAAGGCATCATCATCATCGCCGCCACCAACCGCGCCGATGTGCTCGACCCCGCCCTCCTTCGTCCGGGCCGCTTTGACCGTCAGGTCACCGTGAACCTGCCCGACGTGAAAGGCCGCGAGGAAATCCTCCGCGTTCACGCCAAAAAAGTAAAACTGTCCGACGGCGCCGACCTCTCCAAGATCGCCCGGGGCACCCCTGGCTTCTCCGGTGCAGAGCTCGCCAATCTGCTCAACGAAGCCGCCCTGCTCGCCGCACGCAGAAACATGAAGTCCATCACCAATCCCGAGCTCGAAGAAGCCCGTGACAAGGTCCGCTGGGGCCGTGAACGCCGCAGCATGGCCCTCACCGAGAAGGAAAAGGAAAACACCGCCTATCATGAGGCCGGCCACGCCATCCTCAACGAGGTGCTGGAACACACCGACCCGCTGCACAAGGTCACCATCATCCCACGCGGCCCCACGCTCGGCGTGACCATGATGCTGCCCGAGGAAGACAAGTTCACCCACCGCAAGAGCGAGCTCATCGACAACCTCATCGTCACCATGGGTGGTCGTGTGGCCGAAGAAATCCAGTTTGGTGATGTCACCAGCGGAGCCAGCGGCGACATCCGCATGGCCTCACGCATTGCCCGCAGCATGATCTGCTCCTGGGGCATGAGCACCAAGCTCGGCATGATCGAATACGGTGAAAACGAAAGCACCTCCTTCATGGGCCGTGGCAGCAGCAACTACAGCGAGGACACCGCCCAGAAGATCGATGAAGAAGTCAAGCGCCTCATCGACGAAGCCTACGACAAAGCCAAGGAAGTCCTCCTCAAGTACATGGACAAGCTCGACGCCCTCGCCCACGCCCTGCTCGAATACGAAACCCTCGACGGTGCCCACATCAAGGAAATCATGGCTCACGGCCGCCTCATCAATCCACCCGAAAACAAGAGCAAGCCACCACCCCCACCGCCCCTTCCCAAAGCCTCCGACTCACGCCCCGTGAAGCGTGAAGACGAAGACGACGGCGGTATGGCGCCAGGCCTGACCGGCGTCCCTGCTTGACCAGCAAAAGGATCATTCTGATCCCTTCAATTCAATACTCATCAAAGGGGGATCAGCAATGATCCCCCTTTTTCGTAGCATTCAGTCAAGGCGGGGAACCCTTCTTTTGAGAACCTTATACGCCCCCAGAGCCACTTGGAATCATGCCCACTCCTGACTTCCGCCAGCACTGTTCTTCAGCACCAACGGAACTGCGTAATTGAGCCAGGGCAAGCGAGCCTCAGCGAGCGCCGCCCTGAGGCACCGCCACCAATTCCGGAAAGCAAACCCATCACTCCGCCGCACCCAATGCCCACCAGCAGCGTCTGCCAAGAGTTCCGCCTTGCGCCGACCTCGCCGCCAGCTCCAAAACTCACGATCAACGCCCTTAACTGAGTGCCATTCATGCCACTATTCATGCCAGGCATTTAGTATACGACCAAGACATAATCGACTGACCATCAATCTGCCGAAGCACAATACTGTCGGGCCCTGAGGCGCGTAGAATGCCTCCTTTTCGTCGTCACCCGCTCCACTAGAACGCCGCTCTCCGCCCCCGCCATTCCGGCTCCATCAAGCAGGACGCCACAGAGTCGGCCTCCTCACCCGCTCCGACTACGCCGGAGCCAAGATGGAAGTCGAAGACGAGGAGGCCGAAGAAAAGAAAAAGGGCGAGGCGATGCTCATCCTCGCCAAAAACCGCAACGGCCCCACCGACGACGTCCTCCTCCGCTTCATCGACCACGCCATGCGCTTCGTCGAACGCAGCGAAGAAGCCGAATCTCCTTAGCCGTAACCATGCGATAGGGAGCAAAAGAGCGCGACAGCGTTTTGGAGTGCTCCAGCCCTCTGGAGCTTTCCGTGGGCCTGCAGACACGCGAAAGCACCGGAGAACCGGCACAGTCGAGGACGCTGCCGCGAGCCTTCACCCGCTGGTCAGTTTGAGCCTGCATCGTGCAAAGACTTCGACTGCTTGGTTACGCCTTAGTTCTACATCGTTAGATTTGACCGTCATCATCCCAGAGGCATGCGCCGCAGCTGCCTCAACGTATAGAAAGGCGCATCCGATTCCGCCATGCGCCTGGCTCCCTGTTTCCTCTTCGGCCCGAACAGCTCCCTCTGCGCCTCGAAGATACCTTCCACAAACTCCCTGCTCCCTAGCACCACCCCGTCGCTGAAGTAGCGCACCCGCAGCCGCACCATCTCCGCCGGGCTCAGCTTGCCTTTCTCCGCCAGCACCGCTCGTGCCGACTCCGCAGTCACGCCGCGCGTCACCACCGTCTCATTCTGCGCGTCCTTCACCTCACGACCCTCCGCATGCAGCAGGCAGCGATACGCCTCCGCCGCTCCCGCGCTCTTCCAGCCATCCACCGGCTTGCCCTGCGCCTTGCACAACCCACGCTGCGTCCTCCGGCTGCCCCCCAGCGCCTCCGCATACCCGCACCAGCGGTAGTCCTTCGGATCTTTCACCAAGCCCGCACGCACCGGATTCAGATCAATGTACGCCGCCATCGTGCGCAGCGCCTCGCCCTGCCCCTCCACCAGCACGCTCTTGAATCGATCCATCCACAGCGTCCCCCGGCGTCCGCGCCGCTTGTTGAACCACCGGCTGAAGCGTTCCTTCACCTCCTTCACAAACAACGACAGATCGCAAAACCGCTTCTTCAACGCAGCCAGTCGCTGCTCCGCCAGCACCGCCATGCCACGCGCACGCAGATCCCCCAGTTCATCACGCAGCAGGCCCACGTAGGTGCGGCTGTAGAGAATGCTCAGGTGCTGCAGCAGCTTCACCTCGCCATCCGGCCCCTCAAAGCGCTGCAGCCACATCTGCCGCTGCGGCACCTCAGCCAGCAGATGAAAATGATTCCCCATCAGGCAGTAGGTCAGCACCTTGATCCCGCAAAACTCCGCCATGCGCCAAATCACCCGCCTCAGCGCCTCCTTCTCAATGTCATCAAAGAACACCTCCCCACCACAAGTGCGGGACATGACATGATAGCAATAGGACTCCAGTGGCCCCTTGCCCAGAACCCGAAACCTGCCCCCAGACCACGAACGCGCGCCGGGATAGAGCCCCGTTTTCGCATTCACACCGACGAGTTGCTCCTCAAGCGGGAGCGTCTGGGGATCAGAGGTTTGGGCGGTCTTCATGGGGGCAAAGATGAGCAAAAAGCGGGTGCAGTCAATCAACTAAATGCCTGGCATCTTTTTTCGAACAGATTCCCCACATCCAGAGAGCTCAGACGCCCGCGCTCATCCTGCCCATAGCTCAGCGTCGTGTTGTCCCATGGCCCCTCTGTGTGCTCCTCCTCGGCAAGCACCATGCGATGGTATTTAAAGAGCCGCGCATCATCGAACCCGCTCACCGACGCCCGCAACCCCACCTTGAAGAAGGTCTCGCTGACATTGTAGCCGCTGCTCACGTTTTTTGTTTGGCGTGAGCGCCCATCCTCGCCCTCGTAGGTCAACGCACGTCGCTCCGATCCGGTACCCACCGCGGTAGGCAGGCCGTCCGCTCCGTAATTGATAACTTCCGACAGAGCGCCGTTGCCGTAGTTCTTGGAGAGCACCGCACCATTGGCCGCATGCTCGATGCTCACCCCAAAATTGATGAGGTTCGTCGTCGTCTTCCCCCCCGCATCACGCCTGGGCGAGGCAAACGCAGCCGTCAGTTGCAAGACGAAGCTCAGGAGGCAAAGCCACCCGCTGAGTCTTCGCTGCCGCAATATGTTCAACACGGTGCCGATGCTGCCACAGGCCACCGCGTTGCCAAGTCGAAATCCCGGCGGCTTGCATTTCGAACGATTCTGCGACAAACAGGAAGCTACATCGTCAGGACAGTCGCATCTCTACCGAAGTTGTGTTCCAATTTTCTCCCTAGCACTTGCGCCTGGAGAAATGAGGAACGGTGATCCGGGACAAACGCCGAGGGACGGAGGCGTTTGAGACAATCCGAAGGACTGCCCCGCAGGGGTGAACCTGCGGGGAGCAGGTGAATCAACCGCCAAGAGGAGGGCAGGGCGTTGGGGTGTTTAGTAGGAAGTAAGTTTTCTTTTCTCCGTCAAAAGCGTCGTCAGGGCCATGAGCCATCCGCAGCCGCAAGTGTGAAAGCGCTGGCCGCGAGGAACTCATGGCGTTGCTTCCAAAATAGGAGAGTTCAAAAACCGAGAAGGTGTCCTGATTTCATTTTTCCAAATAGTCTGGCACGTCCCGCTCTATTGGTTGGCGCGTGGGTTCATTCCGAAGAAGCCGGATCACCTTAAGACTTGCTCTTCAGCAGATCGCGAATTTCTGTGAGCAGCACAATATCTTCTCCCGGAGGTGGTGGAGGCGCGACAGCCTCCGCCCTTTTCATTCTGGCCATGAGTGTGTTCACCGGCTTGATGATGACAAAGAAGATGACCGCTGCAGTGATCAGAAATCCAATGACCGAATTGATGACCATGCCAATGTCGAGCATGTTGGGAGTCACCTCTCCCTTTTCATTCACCAGTTCTCCAATCTTGATGCCCAGGGAGACATTCGGATTGCCGCCGATGGCATGAAGAAGGGGCGAGATGATGCCTTTGGTAAAGGCAGTGACGATGGTGCCAAAAGCAGCGCCAATGATGACACCGGTGGAGAGATCGACGACGTTGCCTTTAAGGATAAACGCTTTGAATTCTTTGAGCATGGTAAGGGAATGATAAAGTGAACGTGACCGGTTCGTGGAACCGGTCACGTTCTAAACCCATCAGCAGGCATCAGGCCAGCTTAAAATGCGTTCACACTTCCTGCGCGACCTGCCAGCTCTCCGCATCCAGGTTCTCCTTGAGATGACGGTAACTGCTCGCGATGCGTTCACGCGTCATCTTGCCAAAGAACCGCACCAGCCTCACCAGCTTGTCGATTTCCACCTCGGGCATCGATGAGTCGTTCACCTTGCTTTGGGCATGCGCCAGCGTGCAGCCCCAGACAAACAATTCCGCACCCACGTCGACAAAGTGGCCAAGCAGCACCTGCCGCTTTTCAAGCTTGGGCCCGTTCAGCGCCATCGCTAGGAACAGCCGCCGCGCCAGCACCCGGCTCTGACGGGCAATCGCATCGAGCTCGAACTGCAGGGCCGGATGCAGCAGGTCCTTTGCGTCTCCGGCACCCAAGGGCAGCCATTTCAGCGGATACCATGTGGCATAGAACCCTGCGGCACGCATGGCAGCTTTTGCACGCACCTTCCAAGGCAAGGTCGGATTCACCGCGTCTCCCCCGAGATTGAGATGAGGTTCCAGCGCCTCACGCGCAATGAAGAGCCGCATGATCTCGCTGCTGCCTTCAAAGATCGTGTTGATGCGTGAGTCGCGGAACAGTCGTTCGACAGGTTCGGGCACGTCCCCGCGTGCTTTCAGCGAAGCGGCGGTTTCAAAGCCACGACCACCGCGCATCTGCATCGTGTCATCCATGATGCGCCAGGACTTTTCACTGCCCCAGAGTTTGCCGATGGCGGCCTCAAGGCGGACGTCCGCATGCTTGTCTCGGTCCACCATCGCCGAGACATAACGCACGATGCTTTCCATCGCTAAAGTGTCCGCCGCCATCCGGCTGAGCTTGTCCGCAATCGCAGCATGGCGTCCAATCGGCTGCCCCCACTGCTCACGCGAGCGCGCCCAGCGGCTGCTGATTTCCAAACAGCGCTGCGACAAGCCCGTGCAGGCGGCAGGCAGAGTAATGCGTCCCGTGTTCAAAGTTGTCAGCGCCACCTTCAGTCCGCGCCCCACACCACCCAGCACATTCTCCGCCGGCACGACCACATTCTCAAACCGGATGACCCCGTTGTAGAGCGCCTTCAGCCCCATGAAGCGGCACCGGTGCATCACCTCAACCCCCGGCCAGCTCGTTTCCACAAGGAACGCCGTCGTGGCATGCGGCTTCGCCGCCGTGGGCGTTTTCGCCATCACCACGATCATCCCTGCCTTCGTGCCATTCGTGCACCACAGCTTCTCACCATTGAGGACGTAGTTCGCTCCGTCTTCATCCAGCTTCGCCTCGGTCTTCATCCGCGCCGGATCGGACCCCACTTCGTTTTCCGTCAGCGCAAAGGCGCTGATCTCACCTTTAGCGCAGCGCGGCAGGTATTTCGCCTTCTGCTCTTCCGTGCCAAACAGAATGAGCGGCTGCGGCGCACCGATGGACTGATGCGCAGACAGCAGCGCCGCCAGATTGCCGCAACGGCTGCCGAGCAGCATGGCCGCCCGCGAATAATTCGTCTGCGAAAGCCCCAATCCGCCATATCTCACCGGTATCTTGATGCCAAAGGCACCAATGCGCGCCAGTTCGCTGAGCAGCACCTCGGGAATCTCACCCGTGGCGTCGATCTCATCGGGATCAGCATATCGATCAAGCACGCTCTCAAGCCGATGCAGAAACGCATCTCCCTGATCGTGAACTTCACCGCTTTGCTTCGGAAACGGCAGCAGTTTGTCGAAATCCGGTTCGCCGAAAAAGATGCCGGCGGCGATTCCGGTGTTGCGGCGTTCATCGCGCGCGGCTTCTGCCATTTCGAGAGCGGCACGCTGGCCCGCATTCATGCGGGAGGTGTCGATGTGCGTCCTGGCTTCAGGCTTGGATTCTTCCAGAGTAGTTTTCATGGCTTGGTTCTCCAGTTGAGGTTGAATTAATAGTCAATGATGCCCGTATCCCGGGCGAAAGTGATGGGGCCGCCGCGGAACGGCGGGTAGCCGGTGCCGAGCACCATGGCCAGATCGATGTCATCCGCGCTGCGGGCGATGCCCTCCTTGAGGCACCGCATGGCCTCCTGACTGATGAGCAGCGCGAGGTTGGTCTGGATGCTTTCGTGTCTAGGCAGATCGGAATGAGTGGCCGGGACAATTTCGCGACCTTTCTCATCATAGTGGTAAAAGCCCTGACCCGTTTTCTTGCCGAGGTGCCCCGCGCTGACCATCTTGTCCAGCGCGTCAGTGCGCGGAAAGCGATCCGGGAAAGCAGCGGCCAGAGTCTTGGCCACATGCGCAGCCACATCGAGACCGATTTCATCCAGCAGGCGCATGGGTCCCATCGGCATCCCAAATTCAAGCATCGCATCATCAATGTCCTTCAGCGGAATGCCACTCTCATGCAGCCTCACCGCTTCCATCAAATAGGGCACCAAAATCCGATTCACAAGAAACCCCGGACTGTCCTTAACGACCACCGGCGTCTTGCCAATTTTTTGCACAAAACTGACCGCTGTGGCCAGCACATCCGGCGCGGTTTCCGGCAGCGTGATGATTTCCACCAGCGGCATGCGGTGCACCGGATTGAAGAAATGCACGCCAATGACGCGCTCCGGATGCGGCACCGTTTTTGCCAAATCCGACACAGATAACGCGCTGGTGTTCGTGGCGAGAATGGTATCGGCGGAGACACGTGCGGCAAGGTCGGCAAAGATCTTCTTCTTCAACTCCATGCTCTCCGTTGCAGCTTCAATCACCAGATGGTGCCGGTTCATCGGCACCGGCACATGCGTCGTGCTGATCCGGTCCAGCGTATCACGGCCTTGGACCTTGGACACCAGCCTTCGGCGCGTGGCGTCTGAAACGAGGCCATGAATCCGTTCCAGGCCACGCGCGAGGCTGTCGTTGGTGACGTCCGTCATTAGCACTCGGATGCCACGCGAAGCGAGTATATGCGCAATTCCAGCCCCCATCACGCCGGCACCGATGACGGTGGCGTCGTGAATGGGCAGTGCCGTCCCGCCGGAGGCAGGACGCTTGTTGGCTTCTTCGCGCTTAAAAAATAGGTCAATCAACCGCGCCGAATCGCGGCCCTTGATCAGTTCGGCCACCGCATTGCGTTCCAGCCGCAGCCCTTTGTCAATGTCACCATGCACCGCATGCGTGACCACCTCGACGGCCTTCAGGATGGAAGGATAAAGCCCACGCGTCTTTTCGAGCACCTTGCGTTTCGCCATGCGCCCGATGATCGACGAGAAGAGATTTTCAAACCGAAAGCGCAAACCGGGGCGTTTTTGACGCACCAGGCGGCGGGCCAGCGCATCCAGACGCTCCGCCGCCACCACGTGACTGACGAGTCCTGAATGTTTGGCGGCGCTGGCATTGAGCAGCTTGCCTGTGGTGATGAGATCAAGCGCCTTGCTCACACCGACGAGTCGTGACAGCCGCGTGGAGCCGCCCCAGGCAGGCAGAATGCCGAGCTGGGTTTCCGGCAGGCCGATCTTGGTGCTTTCATGATCGCTGGCAATGCGCCAGTCGCAGGAGAGAGTGACTTCAAATCCGCCGCCCATGCAGGCACCGTTGATCGCGGCGACCTTTGGAATGCGCAGCCGGGCCAGACGGTCAAACACGGCCTGTCCGAGCCAGATCAGATCATTCACCCGGACATGCTGCATGCTGCGAATGGCCTTGATGTCAGCGCCTGCAATGAATATGCGCTCCTTGGCGCTCCTTAGCACCAGGGCTTTGACACGGGTGTCGTGTTCGATGGTTTCAAGGAGGTGGTTAAACTCACGCAGAGTCTCCTCGTTCCAGACATTGGCGGATGATTTGGGTGAATCAAAAGTGATCCAAGCGATGCCATCGTGATCGACATCGAGCCGAAAATGTTTCGGCGGCATCGGATGACCGTGGATGATGTCTTCCAGGACATGAGGTGGATCGTGAATGATCGAAGGGCAGTTGAGTAAAGTTTTCATGGCTTTGAGTTGGATGAGAATGTTCTGTTTTAAATTCATAATGCTTCGAGGCAGGCTGCCATGCCTTGCCCGCCTCCGACGCAAAGGCTGATGACAGCGCGCTTGCCATCGTTGGCATGGAGTTGGTTGAGCGCCGTCTGCACCAGACGTGCACCGGTGGCTCCCACGGGATGGCCGAGCGCGATGGCTCCGCCGCAGGCATTGATCTTCGCGGGGTCGAGTTCTCCCAGCGGAGCCTCCAGTCCCGCACGGCGGGCGCTGGCAGGATCGGCGAGGCATTTCATGACTGCCAGCACCTGGGCGGCGAAGGCTTCATTGATTTCAAAGACATCCGCATCATCCAGTTTCCAGCCGCTGCGATGAAGTGCTGCATCCAGCGCACGCACCGGACCAAGCCCCATGCGTGCGGGATCACAACCGGTAGCCGCATAACTGACAAGGCGGCCTAGCGGCTTCCAGTTGTGAGCCGCAGCAGCTTCTTCAGTGGCGACGAGCAAGGCCACCGCGCCATCGGTGATCTGACTGGAGTTGCCGGCTGTTACTGTGCCAGTGACCGTGTCGAAGAGCGGCTTGAGTTTGCCCAGCTTTTCGAGGCTGGAGTCGGCACGAATGCCGTTGTCCGTCGCGACCACGTGGTGACCGAGCACCGGCGCAATTTCCTGATTGAGCAGATGATTCGCCTGCGTGGCGCACAGATGACTGCGCATGGCAAAGGCATCCTGCATGTCACGAGTGATGCCAAACTCCCGCGACAGCACCTCGGCGGTCTGCCCCATGTTCAAACTCGAAACGGGATCCGTCAGACCGAGTTTAATGCCGATAACGGGAGCAAAGTCAGCCGGACGGAAATGCAGCGCAGCTCTGGCACGGCCTGTAAAGTCGCGGGCGCGGTTCAGCGCGGTGAATTTTTCCACCGCTGGCCGTGAGAAATAGAACGGCATGTTGCTCATGCTTTCCGTTCCACCGACAACGAAGACCTCGCCCTGCCCTGCGCACATCTTTGCATGCGCGAGCGTGAGCGCCTCCAGGCCGGAGGCACAGTTGCGGTGCACGGTCATGGCGGGCTTCGATTCTGGCAGACCTGCGCGCAGCGCGATGACGCGGGCGATGTTCATCGCCTCCGGTGGCTGGCCGACACAGCCGAGGATGGTTTCATCGACCAGCATCGGGTCAATGCCAGTGCGGGTGAGCAGTGCGGCGACGGCGTGACGGCCCAGTTCGACCGCATCGAGATGTGCGAGATCGGTGCCGGCGCGCGAGAAGGGCGTGCGGGCGGCGGCAACTATGACAAGAGAGGGAGTTTTCATGGCTTTAGGAGCTGAGTGCCACATTGGCAGTGTCGGGTTGGGTTTTGGGGCGATGATCGACGATTTTCTCCTCCTTCAGGAGGCGGCCGATGCCGAGTTGATCGCGGAGTTCAGAAAGTGAATGGAAGTGGAGCCCGTTTGGCGTGATCTCCGTGGCTTCGTGGAAGCGGCGGGAGACGGCGAGTTCGAGTTCGGATTCGCGCACGCCGGGCTCGGCGGTGAGGTGCAGATGCACCTCGTCCATTTCGAGCGGGTCATCATGTCGCTTGCGCAGTTCGATCTGCCAGGCGGCGATGCCTTTTTGATCATCCAGCAGATGTTCGAGCATGTTGAAGTTCACCAGCGTGCCTTTCAGCTTGTCCACATGCAGTTCCCGCACCTCACTGACACGTGAGATGGGGCCCAGCAGGCGCGGACAGGTGCGGCCGCAGTTCGGGCACTTTTCCCAAGTCAGCCCACCCTCGGCGATGTCTCCCGTTCGATAGCGCAGCACGACAGTTCCACGTGCATTGAGCGGAGTGAAGACGATCTCGCCGGGCTGGCCATCGGGAACAACCTCTCCCGTTTCAGGATTGATCAGTTCCACCAAGCCGAGGTCGGGACTCAAGTGATAGCCGCTGGCTTCAAGAGACTGGCCAACGCATTCTGGGAAGGCCATTTTCGCCTCCGTGAAGCCATAAGTGGCCATGATGTGCGTATCGGGGCTGCCTAACAGTGAGGCGAGATCGCGCAGGCGAGCACGAAGGCCATCGGCAACTTTTTCGCCGCCCAGGACAATACGCTTCAAATTGGGCCAGTGCCTGCCGGTTTCATAGGCCTCACGCAGCACATGGTAGATGAAGGTGGGCATGCCGATGAGGATGTCCGGCTGGATTTTGTCGATGAGGTTGATGTTGCCCTCGGTGCCAAGCGTCTTGCCGCCACCGGTGCTCAGCATGAATGTACCGAAACCAAGCCCTGCGTGATGCGCCAGCCAGAAGGCAAGATGGGGCGCATACGGGAAGAGATTGACGTGTTTAAAATCCCGCTGCGAGCGCCCGGCGAGCATCAAACGGGTGCCGCTGATGTCGAGATTGTGCAGATCATGCTTGGTATAGAGAAACGGCACAGGATCCGATGAGCGCCCCGTGGTGCTGGTGAGCAGGATGGGGCGGAATTCGGCCTCGGCCCGTTCTTTCGCTGCATCACGACCATGCAGCAGCGCGGTGAATATCATGCCAGGTTCGTGGCGGAGCACCGCCTCGTCTGGCACGAGTACAAAATCACGCGGGGTCGCAAGATCCTTCTTCGAAGTGAACGGCACGTGGCTCCAGTCATCTAATGACTTGATATCAAGCGGCTGGATGTCGTTCTCTTCAAAAATGCGGTGGTAATGCGCGCTGAAGGGAATGACGCGGTGTTGCAAATACTCACGCAGCTGCGTGAGCTGCCACTCGCGCCATTTTTCAGGCGGCGTGGCGTTCCAATCGGGTGTGTGTTGGAGCAATTTCATGGCTGATTGTCTCCTGGTTGAGGTTGGTTTCGGTCTGTAGCAGGGCACGAATGGCAGGCAGCGCTTCGCTTGCGGCGTCGCGTCCGGCCTGCAGGTATTGCCCAAAATTTTCAAAGTCATGCCACGTCGAGGCGGCAAAATGCGGATGGATCACCACGTCTGCTGCGGCCTCTTCTTTGGTGATGAGGTGCAGCTGCGCCGCCATCAAAGCGCGGCGGAAGGTGTCCAGCACGTTCCCATAGGCGAGCAGGTTGACCTTCTGCCAGAAGCTGCGGAACATGCGTGAAAACACTTGGAAGGCGGGTTTATCCTCCGTCATGAAAACACGTTCGCTCTTGGACTCAAAATCGTCCGGTGCAGGCATGACATTCACCGCAATAACGGCATCGAGATCGAAGCGTTTTTTGAGGATGGTCACCGGGAGGGGTTCCGAGGCACCGCCGTCGGTGTAACGTCGGCCATTCAATCTGACTGGAGCACACACGGCAGGAATGGCCGAACTGGCGTGCACAGCATGAGAAACGCTGCCGGAATCAAACACGTGCGGCGTAAGATGATCGAGATCGGTGGCGATGACGATCAGCGGTTTGTCCAGATCCGCAAAGGTCTTGTCACCCAGATCGCGTTCGAGATGCTTGCGCAGTTTTTCGCCCCGAATCAGTCCTTCCGAGGGCGGGATGATGTAATCCATCAGAGCCTTCAGTGCGGCACGGTCTTTGATCTCCTTCGCGCGCTCCTCAAGCTGCATGCCATTGAGTCCAGCGGCCCAGAGCGAACCTACGTAGGCTCCCATGCTGCAACCGGCGATAGCGGCGATGGGGATGCCCGCTTCTTCAAGCACCTGAATCACGCCAGCGTGGGCCAGGCCGCGCGCACCACCGCTGGACAGAGCCAGCCCGATCCGTGGTGTTTTACATCCCCCTGAGCCGTGCTTTGAGCTTTCTTCGGCACGTCTCCATCCCTGGAAGGGAAGTTGGAGCTGGATGTTCATGACCTACGGGAGTTGTTATCTTTTTAGACCCCCGCTTTGAGAAATTAATTCAAAAATAGCGGTTATTTGTGCATAAATGTCACGTCATGAACGACTCCGAACTCAACCGCATGCTCAAACATGCCGCCGCCGCCCCCCCGGCGGTAGTGCCGCATGCGCTAGAGGAAGGAATCATGGCGCGAGTGCGAAGCGATGATGGCCGGGCCAGACGCTGGCGATCCTTTGTGCAATGGCTGCTGATCCTGGCCGCCGTCTCTGGCATCGTGACTGCGAGTGTGGTGGGCTGGGCCATGGCTTCACGTGACACCACACATACCACCCCGCCCACCATGGAACTGTTTCGCACAGGAGAGCCACAATGACCTCACGGGTAAAGTGGCTGCTGATCTCAGTTTTTTTCTCCGCGGCCTTGGCCGGGGGAACTGCATGGCTGGTCACGGACTGGACGCTCCATCGCCACGGTGAAGGGCATGCGCATGATCACGCACCGACAGATCTGCATGCGTGGATGCATGAGCACCTCGACATCACGCCGGAGCAGCATGAAAAACTGGAACCTCTTGAAGCGGAGTTTGAAAAACTTCGGGTGACTTTGAAGGACGAAGTTCGTCTGGCCGATGTCTCACTGGCCCAGACCATTCGTGATCCGCAAATGAACGAAGCGGCGATGAACGAAGCCTTGGAGCGATTGAACAAAGCCCAAGGCGCGCTGCAGCGGGCCACGCTGGAGCATTTTTTTGTGATGAAACGCTACCTGCGACCTGCGCAGGCCGCCAAACTCCTGGAGTGGACCCATGACAGCCTCACCCGCGATTGATGCGCTGCTGCTGCCGCAGACCGATGTCTCCGCTGATGATTCAGCGGAGATAACGCACCTGCGTGCCGCCCAGGCGGGCGACATGGCCGCGTTTGAGTGGATCGTCCGAAGGCATGAGGAAAAGCTTTTTGGCTTTTGCTGCCGCTGGCTGCGCTGTGCGGAGGATGCACGTGAAGTCTGCCAGGATGCGTTTGTGCGCGCGTGGCAGGCGCTGCCTGAGTTCGAAGGCCGGGCAAAGCTTTCGACCTGGTTGTATCAGATCGCGCTGAACCTGTGCCGTGACCGGGCCAAATCGCGTGCTTCACGCCAGCGTGACAACACCACGACGATCAACGATCTGGATCAGCCGCTGCCATGTCCGCAGAATGCGCCGGATGCGAGTGCGGAATGGCAGAGTGAAATGCATAAACTCGAGCGCGGTCTGGCCCTGCTGCCTGAAAAACTGCGCACGGCGCTGATGCTCAGCAGCATGGAAGGCCTGAGCCATGAGGAATGTGCCAAAGTGCTGAACTGCTCCGTGCGGGGAACCGAAGGCCGCATTTACCGCGCCCGGCAAATGCTGCTGCGCTGGTGGAATGAAGAAGGTCAGTGACCTCCCGCTGCTGCCCCCAGAGCTTTTTCAATGACCTGCGCGGCATCGGTGCGCCAGCCAATAATCGAGCTGGGAAACAGACCGCCGAAAATCAAATAGACCACGCAGACGGTCAGCGGCCAGCGCTCGCGCGGTAGGGCGTCAGGGATGTTGATCACATGCTTTGGCAGCACCCCCAGGAACAGGGTGTTGTACAAGCGCAGCAGATTGATCGCATTGAAGACCGTGGCGACGAGCAGCACGATGCCGGCAGCCAGATGATTTTGCAGCATGCCGTGAAATATGAGTTCCTCGGCGCAGTAGCCCAGAGTCCCGGGCAGGCCGACGAGCGCCAGCCCGCAGATCAGGAAGAAGGTGGCCAGCCGGGGTGCCTTGGCCGCCAGTCCCAGATGCATCAGCGGATCTTCGCTGCTGGTGACCCGCACCTCCAGCGCACGCACGATGCAGACAAGTCCCGTGGAAGCGGCTGCGACCACCAGCCAGTGAGTCAGCGCGCCGGTGATGCCTTCGGCATTCGCACTGGTGATGCCCGCCAGCATGAAACTCGCCTGGCTGATGCACAGGTACGCCAGCAGCCGCCGCGGCTTCTTTTCCGCAAAAGCCCGCAGACTGGCAATGCCCACCGTGGCCACGGCTGCAATGCTGAGCACGTCAAAGGCATGCCTGGCAGCCTCCGGCAAGGCGGCAGCCTCTGCGCGCGCCACCAGCACCACTCCGAGGTGGCCGTTGAAGAGCAGCGCCTTTGGCAGCAGCGGCCCGTGCTCAAAGGCCTGCACCACTCCGGCATGCAGGGGAAACAGACCTTTGCGGAACACGACCGCCAGAATGAGGAGGCCGAAGACCAGCCTCCCGCCATGGGCGAGATCACTGATCGAAGCGCTGCCCAGACACAGCACAGCTGCAGTCAGGGCCATACAGCTGGCCAGGCGGATACCGCTGGTCAGCCGAGTCTCACGCTGCGCACCAAACATGCCCAGCGCAAACGGCACACAGGAAAGCCACCAGCCCGCCACCATGGGAATCCAGCCAGCGGCGGCATAAGCCGTCTGCATGGCGAGTGAGATGAGCAGCATCCCGCCGGGAGCTTTTTCTGCCGCGTCGCGCCTGGGTGCCAGCACCATGACACTGAGGGTCAGTGCAGCATAGAAGGCCATGGGCAGGGCGTTCAGACCATCTGCCACGAAGCAGGGCAGCAGCGGATCATGCAGCGCCCCCTGCCCTGCAGTTCCTGATTCATGCATGGCCGCCAGAAAGCAGATAAGAGCGAGCACTGCGGCCACAACCGCCACTCTTCGCGGTTGCTTGGTCTTCCAACATGCCAGCACACCACCCAGCAGGGATGTCAGGGCGGCGGTGATGTATGGCAGTGAAAGGTGCTCCATGGAGTTTGTCTTGAATCAGGAAACCGTGCTTTCAGCAGGATGTGCGGGTGTATTTGCAGCAGGCTGCTTTTGGGGCGACTGCGGCTCAAAAACGGCGAGCCAGCGTGCCACTGCCTGGATGGGAGCAACGATCCAACGCTCCACGATTGCGTCATAAAATCCACGGCCGAGCGCCAGGCGGTAGAGCCAGAGCTGCAGAGCGGGTGGCAGCAGCGATTCGTAAAGGCTGCCAGTTGGGCTGACCTTGCCACCAGAGGCGGCATGCACCCGGTGATAGTCACGAAGCATGGACGGCGCGCGCAGAAACTGCAGCGTGCGCAGCGTGGCATGACTGACCAGATGGATGACGGCAAAGGTGGTCCAGCCAAAACCGATCTCGATAAATATAAGGCCTATCTGCGTCTGAGCCGCATAGGCCAGCGAGGCCTTGGCGTCAGCGCAGGTGCGGTGTACGAGCGTGCCTAGAAAGGCCGTGGCCAGGCCGGTGATGATGATGAGTCCGGTGGCAATCCACGACTGGTGAATGAGCGGCTCGATCCGCAGCAGCAGGTAGGCCCCGGCATGGATGGAGATGGCTCCATAAAACACGGCGCTGGATGGCGTGGGCCCCTCCATGGCCCGTGGCAGCCAGCCACAGAACAGTCCCTGCGATGATTTTCCCCCGGCTGCGATCACCAGCAGCACTGCAATGACTGTCCCCTCGGCACCCTGCATCTGGCTCTGACAGCCAGGCCATTCACCGCTGAACAAGCCCTCCCAAGAGGTGGTGCCGAACCAGTGATGCGCCAAAAAGATGGCCAGCAGCATGAACAAATCTGCCACACGATAAGAGGCAAAGACCCAGAGTGCATTGCGCACCGGCTCAGGCCGGTACTGGAAGAACCCGACGAGCAATACCGAGGTAATGGCCACCGTTTCCCAGCCGACGATGAGCAGATCCAGCGAGTCCGCCGTGAAGACAAGCAGCGCACCAAAGGTGAAAAGGTGCAGCAGCATGAAGAAGCGGTGAAAGCCCGGATCACGATGCAGGTAGCGCACGGAAAAGAAGCCCACGATGCCTGCCAGCACCACGGTCAAGCCAACCATCAGCAGGGAGAGCCTGTCAATGAGCAGGGACAGCGGATAGCCATAATGCCCCACGGTGAACCAGTCCCCCAGCATTACTCGCACCGAATGCAGCCCATCCACCCTCATGCGCCAGCCGGTCATGATCACGAGCAGCGCGAGAACCGCATACGCTGACTTGGTGATCCGCGCCATGGTGCGCTCCGTCACACAGCCACCCAGCAGCCAGACGATGCTCAGCGCGAGGAAGAGCACGCCTGGCGTGGCGATGAACAGTGGGATCAGGATTTTTAGATTCATAAAAACATAGAGAATATGGCGGGCTTTTTACGCGGCCCGGGGGTCGATGCGGGCCAGAGCGAGGTGTTCCATTTTGCCGCGATACCAGGCCAGTGAGCTGGAAGCCACAGGAAGCGGTTCTTCATTGCCTTCAAGCTTCTCAAAGACACCGTCCCGGTACACCTCCACATGCCCGTCATCAGGGTCCATGGTGGCAATGCGAATCCACTGATTGCAGACGATTTCGTTGAGTTCACTGTCTGCCTTGATGACGCTCATCAGACGTTCAGGCGTGGTTTCGACAACGAATAGCATGCGCACTGGCTCATGGATCTCGACCGCCTGCGCCGGCAGTCCTGTGCGCAAATCACTTTGATAACCGTTCATCACGCCGACCAATCCGGTGATGTTATGCGGCAGTTTAGTGCCGCTGCCGTAAACATCATTATCGACGGCGGAGAAGTAATAATCTAGATTGATGCTGTAGCACACTGGAAGCGCCGCGCCGACAACTTGCGCCAGCGCTTCATTGGTGGGATCTTTGGTGGCATCGTAGGAAGCGAGAAAAGCACGGCGGTCCATGAACAGGCCTTTGGTGATCTCACGCCGTCCGACAAAGGTCACGGCGTTGGTGCAGTGTCCGTACTCAGGACGCGGCTCACCGATGTGTTCCGCACGCTCCTGCACATGCCTCAGGCTGGATTCCGGAGTGATGTCATGGCCTGCCGCCGCAAATCGACGTGCACGCTCATGGGCGTTAAGCGTGCGAGCCTTGTCGAGCGACTGATGAATGCGCGCCAGATCCGCATGGTGGGTATCAGGCAGCAGGTCCACGTCAAAGAAGTTAATATCCTCGTTGCAGGTGTCGTGGTAACCGCCAAGAAACCAGGTATCCTCAGGAATGACCACCCCTTTGGCCCGCAAGGCTTCCCTCACGGCCGGGCGATTGGCGATGAGGGCAAACAGGCGTGCGTTGGGCGCACCAGTGCGCCCACCACAGGCCTGGCAGCAGTAGGCGGACTCGTAGGGGTTGTTCAGGCTGGTGGAACCATGACCGAGAATGACCACCAGACGCGCATGTCCCTTGTGCAACCCGGCAGGCCCGAGCACCTCATAAACACACTCCGCCAGCTCCTGCGTGGTGAACCCGCTCATGAGACCGGTGGTTGCATCCCTCGAGGCTGCATCGTCCCGCATGAAGGCAAACTCCGTCTTTGGCTCCGGCAAGAAGGCGCGGTTGAGTTGCTTGATGAATCGACCGTAGGCCAGCGGGGTGAGGACGCGCAGCACGAGTGGAAAGAGGCTGAGGAAACCGAGGCAGGCAGTGCTGATCCAACCGCGCACCAAGGTGCGCGAAGAGATGAAACTGTTGCGCGCCACCATGGCCCACACGCGGCGCATCCCCTGGCGCTGTTCATGCAAGTGCGCGTCCCCCCCGACGGCAACCTCACGCACAGAATGCGCAGGCTTAATGACGACGGGACACAGCGAGACGCCGTCCGCGTCATCCATGCTGGCGTTATTAATGGCCACGCCAAAAAAGCCCGCGACTCCCACCGTTTCGATGCTGGGATCGACCTCTTCGAGCGCGCGGCGGATGGACTCCTCGCGTTCGTCAATACAGAAAACCACCTGGGCGATCAGGCGATTGCTGCTAGGCACGATCTGCGGCATGGCACGGTGCCTGGCCAGCGGAATCAACACACGCCGCTCATGTCTGCGCTCATAGGCCAGATGCAGCAGCCTTCGGCGTTCGGTCTCATGGCAGGCGAGGATCTCCTGATCCAGCCACGCCAGCTCCTCATCCGTGAAAGTCCCAAGCTCACTGCTGCTGATGCCCAGCAACTGGACTACATCAAACACACGCGCCACGTGGGTCAGCGAGTCAAAGCGCGGCACAGGCAGCAGGGTGGTGCGCCATGCGACCGTGTCGCCAGAGATGTCCTTGAGCGCCGCCACAGTGTAGGTGAGGCGCAGCGCAAGAAATTCCATGAGGGAGCAGCGCACACGATCATGCGGGGCCAGCGTGACATCCACCTCCAGCATGCGGATCATGCCCGCCCAGCCTCGCAGCGCGAGCAGTTCTTCCGTGACAAACTCCTCCCACTGCCCCAAGGGCACATCGAGCTGTTCGAGCGCCTCCAACACGACGGTGTCCGCGTCCATATTGGCGGCGTCCTGCCTCAAAAATTCAGCGCGCACACCGCTGAGATGCGCCGGAAATATGGCAAACACCTGAGGCATGATCTTGCGCGCAGCCTGGAGCAGCCCCTTGTCACGGTGCGGCATGGGCCAATAGGCGATGCCCTGGTCCAGATAGGCCCCTGTGAGGCGGATGAGCGGAGGATGAATAAGCGCATCCATGTCAATGCCGTGCTGCACCAGCACGACATCGCGCGGACGTTTCGGCATCACGGGAGGTGGTGCTGGCCGAGGTTTCACCCTGACCCTGCATGCGTCCCAGAGCGCCGACGGAGAATCTCTGCGCAACGCCGTAGCGGAGGGCTCTGGCAGATCGTTGCGGAACGAATCCAGCCAGCCCCCCTCCTCAAGCTGCCAGGAAATGTTGATGCCATTCACCCGGCGCATACCGGGTGCCAGCATCACGCGCCTAAGCTCACGCCGCCTGAGCCTGCCCGGCAGGATGTCCGCATCCGGCTCACGGCTGAGAACCGCGTCAATATCTTCATCGAGGATGCGCCGCCTGCTCCGCTCCGTTTGATAAGCCTCTTCAGAAAGAAAAGGCTCGGCCTTGAACAACCTCCCGCCTTCAGTGACTGCGTCTTCAAACCTCCGGTGCTGCAACGAACGGAGCGTGTTGTAGTGCACAAAAACCCCCAGGGGCCCCTGGATTGGCAGTGAATGAGCCGCATGATCCACCACCCGGCGCAGGTGCTCAAGACGCCCCTCTGCCGGCTGAGTCTCCTGCCAGGAGTCGTGAAGCCCACAGGGGCTGGCATGGGTGCGGATGCTCATCGAAGATCAAAGGGCTAATAAAAAGCCTCCTTTCAGACTGCGCCATCCCTTCATCAAGGGGTTATTCCACTACGGACCACAGGGGGTGCATTTGCCAGGCATTTCCACCCATGCAGCGCCTGCATGGTCCATACCGTTGCCTCCATGCCCTGGACACCTGCCCAGCAACTCCATTTCCATACCCAAACCGGGCGGAGGCGCCTATATCAGGCCGCTGGTGCCTGCAGCGGGATCACGATCTCGATTCGAAGTCCCTGCGGCAGCACACTGCTGGCGGTCAGTTCGCCGCCGGACTGCCGTGCCCGCGCACGCATGCCCACCATGCCAAGGCTGGGACTGTAAATAATATCGCCGGTGTGATTGGGCAGGCCTTTGCCATTGTCCTCTATGGTGAGAAGGATGTTTTGATCCCGATGCTTCAGGCTGATTTTCACTTCCGTGGCCTCCGAGTGCCGGGCGATGTTGGTGAAAGCTTCCTGGGCGATGCGGAAGAGGTGCGTTTCCGTTTCATCAGCTAGCCGACCCGTGAAGTCAGAATCGTAATCCACTTTCAGACGCGTACGCTGGCCAAATTTTTCCGCCAGCCAGCGCAAGCCGGCATCCAGACCAAAATCATCCAGAATGACGGGCCGCAGCAGATGGGAGAGCTCGCGCACATTGGCGATGGATTCATCCACGAGATGCAGGCAGTCGGCTCGAAGTGAGGGCAGATCATGCGTGGAGCCCTTGGTCAGGTTCGAACGCACGGCGGCCAGCGACTGGCCCAGCTCGTCGTGCAGTTCGTGAGAAAACCGCCGTGCGGCTTGCTCCTGAGTCTGCAGCATATGCCAGGACACTCGGCTCAGTTCCTCGGACTGCCAGCGGATGCGCTGGATGCTCTTGCGGGCAAAGGCAATGGTCAGAATGGCCGAGATCGCGGCGAGGAAGGAGCTGGAGCCCAGCAGCAGAGCCGAGTCATCACTGAGATCTTGCGACTGCTGCTCCAACTGGTGTTCGGTTTTGGTGAGATGTTCCGAGCTGCTTTTGATGAGCTTGTTGACCAGCTCGACGACCTGGCTGTGATGCATGAACAAGGTCTCCAACTTTTCCCGCTGAACCGGTTCATTGCTTTCCAGCAGCCGGTGTGATTCCTGGGTGAAAGCTTTGACTCCCCTGTCCAGGTCCGCCCACAGTTCCGCATCTGCCAGAGACCGAACCTCCGGCCCGAGCCGAGAAATCTGGCGATCACTTTCATCCAGCTCCTGCAGCAACTTGGCCAGATCGGCGCGCTTCAGCTCAAACTGGGCGAACTGATGCAGCACCCCCGTCATGGTGTTTTCCTCCGACTGCACATCCTGCCGCAAGCGGGCGATGAGGAACTGGTCCCGCGCCATCTGCTCCACCCCGTGCCGGATGCCCTGGCTCTGGCGTACGGCGATGAGACCCGCCGTTCCCAGCAGCACCATCACCAGCAGGAAACCCAGCGCGAGGACTCGCAGCACGTAGCGTTCGGTGATGCGCAGGAAGGTGAACGACATGGGGGCAGGATGCGAACTCAAATGGCCTTGACCATGGGAATCGGCAGCGGTGAGTGGCTGGAGCCCTCTGTCTGAAAGAAAGATACCATGCCGGTCTGGATGTCGTACATAGCACCGACGATGACCAGCTTTCCTTGCTGAACCAGCCCTGTCAAGGTGCTGCTGCGCTCGGTGATCTTGCGCATGGTGCGCAGCACATTGCGGCGGGAGACCTCGTTGGCGTAGGCTGCCTTTTCAGCAGGCAGCCATTCACCTTCACGCTTGCAGGTGCTGAGGTCGACCGACTTTTGAATCTCACTGACGAGCGAATCGAGATTCACACAGCCGGTGGCTTCCGCAGCGGTTTGATTGCTGCAAATGAGATCCACAGCGGCATTGACCGCACCACAGGAAGTGTGACCCATGACCAGAATCATCTTCGCACCCGCCACGGCACAGCTGTACTCCAAGCTCCCCAGCACCTTGTCGCGCGCGATGTTGCCTGCGATCCGAACACTGAAAACATCTCCCAGGCTCAAGTCGAAAACGAGTTCTGCCGGCGTGCGGGAGTCGATGCAGCTGAGCACGACAGCCATGGGGAACTGACCGGCGGAAGTCGCATCCACCAAGCGGCCTATGTCGCGCGTGAGATGCGTGCCCTCACGGAACCGCTCGTTGCCTTCTTTGAAGATTTCCAGCACACGTTCCGGCGTCAGACTGTCCTGCACTTCGCGGCTGCTGTAATTCAAAAATTGAATGCGGTCTTTGATCTGCGGATATTTGTCTTTGAATCCCGCCAGACTGAGCTTGATGCCGTGCACCTTGGCCGTGTTGTGCTGAAAGTCGTGGATTAGGTCTAAAATGTCCGCGTCAATGTAGTCCGTGCTGCGCGCATCCAGGAGAACATGGCCGCCCTTTGGAACGCTGCGCAGGGTTTCCTCGAGCTTCACACGGCTGAAAAAGCTCACCTGATTGGCAAGCTCAATGCGCAGGACGTCGCCGGTGATGTGCTGCTCCATGAACTTGCGCAGAGGCCGGCGCATGTTGCTGTGCAAAATGAAGCTGATGCTGACGACAAGACCAATGACGATGCCGACCAGCAGATCTGTCAGAACAATGGCAACGACTGTGATGATGAACGGCAGGAACTGGTTCCTGCCTTCAGTCCACATCTGTTTGACCAGAGCGGGACTTGCGAGCTTAAGCCCGGTCATGAGCAGAATGGCTCCGAGCGCGGCAAGCGGGATCTGGTTCAGCATGCCGGGCACCAGCAGAACGCAGCCAAGCAGCAGAATGCCATGGAAAAAAGTGGAGAGCTTGGTTTTGCCGCCGGCATTGATGTTCACACTGCTGCGCACGATCACGCTCGTCACGGGCAGACCTCCGATCAGCCCTGCGGTTACATTGCCGATTCCCTGTGCGATCAGCTCCCGGTTGGGCGGACTGCTGCGCTGCTGGGGGTCGATCTTGTCCACCGCCTCAAGGTTGAGCATCGTCTCCAGGCTGGCGACGATGGCGATGGTGAATGCCGCGCCATACACGGCAGGATTGCCCAGCGCGGAAAAATTCGGAAACACGAGAAAGCCGAGGAACGCGCTGAAGTCTTTCGCCACCGGAACCTGAACCAGGTGAGAAGCTCCGATGGCCCATGCGCCACCGCCCACCTGCTTCAGCAACATGCTGACACCCACACCAAACAGCACCACCACCAGAGGGGCCGGCACAACACTATTTTTCAAAGGCTTGATCTTGTCCCAAAAAACCATCAGCAGAATGGAAAGCACGCCCACCAGCGCGGCACCGGGCTGGATGTCAAACAACGCGGACCAAATTTCAGTGAAAGTGTTCTCATGGTCGGGCTGTTCGAAACCCATGTCACCTTCCGGGTCAGGGTCGTGCCCCACAACGTGCGGGATTTGTTTGAGTATCAAAATGACCCCGATGGCGGCCAGCAGTCCCTTGATCACACTTGAAGGGAAAAACGCGGCAATGAAACCGGCACGGCAGACACCGAGAATGATCTGCAGCACCCCTGCAAACATCACCGCCAGCAGGAACACATCAAAAGCTCCCAGCTTGGTGATCTGTGCCGCCACAATGGCAGTCAAACCTGCCGCAGGTCCGCTGACACTCGTTTGGGAACCGCTGAGAACTCCGACTACAATGCCGCCGATAATCCCCGCCACGATGCCCGCAAAGAGAGGTGCATTGGACGCCAGAGCCACCCCCAGACACAGCGGCAGCGCCACGAGAAAGACAACGAGGCCGGCGGAGAGATCTTTGAAAAAGGTGGGGGGGGAGCTCGTGGAGGTGGCAGGCATGCAGGAGGAAAAGTATGGATTATTGGAGTAAACGGCATTTCAAGCTGCTCCTCCTACGAATCCAACAACAAAAAGGCAGCAATTTTCCACAACATGCTCAATCCTTTAATCAATCAAACCGTTGCGGATGGAAAAGCGCACCAGTTCGCCGATGGAATGAAGGTTGAGCTTTTCCATGATGCGGCCACGGTGAGCCTCCACGGTGTACACGCTCAAATTCAACACCGAGGCGATTTCCTTGTTGGTCTTGCTCTCAGAGATCATCTGCAGCACCTCCCGTTCCCGTGGTGACAGCAGGTCGATCGGGTTGGTGACGTGCTTGCGATAGTCGTCCAACACCGCATCGCTGACTTCCGGACTGAGAAATCCTTTGCCATTGGCGACGGCCCGAACGGCAGAAAGAAGATCGCTTTCGTTGCTGTCCTTCAACAGGTAGCCGTTGGCTCCCGCACGAAGCATTTCACGCACATAGACGGAGTCCTTCTGCATGGAGAGCGCCAGAATGCGCGCCTTCGGCACCGCCTTCGTGATCTGCCGCGCCGCCTCAATGCCGTTAAGCTCGGGCATCGTCACGTCCAGGACCACGATGTCCGGCTGCAGATTGATGGCTTTTTCCACCGCTTCCCGTCCATTGGCTGCCTCGCCCACGACTTCCATGTCCCACTGCGCAGCGAGGATCATGCGAAAGCCGTTGCGGACCACGGCATGGTCATCGGCAAGAAGAATGCGTGTTATTTTGGCAGACATGCAAATGTCACCATAGCGATCCTGAGGCGTGCGGCAAAGGGCAAAAAACTGGGGTTTATTTTGTGGGAATCTCGACGGCAAGTCGTCCCACAGAGGCCACCCCAATCCCAATTCATGCCCGACATCCGTCTCTTCAGAGTTTGCCTCAGCATCGCCTTGATGCCGCTGATGAGCCATGCCCAGTCTGCGGTAAAGACGCCCGGAGGAGACGGCTCACTGACTGAGGAGCTCGCTCTCGAAATGCCCGAAATCATCATCGAGGGCAAGGCGGAAAGTCTCATCGGCATCGCCACCTCGGCCTCAAAAGGCCAGACCAGCACCAAGGAACTCATGGCACGGCCCTTTTCACGTCGTGGCGAGTTGCTGGAAAGCATTCCGGGCTTTATCGCCACGCAGCACAGCGGTGATGGCAAGGCGAACCAATACTACCTGCGCGGCACCAACCTGGACCACGGCACCGACTTTGCGATCTACGTTGATGGCATGCCGGTGAACCTGCGCAACCATGCGCACGGACAGGGCTATGCGGACACAAATTTCATCATCCCGGAACTGGTCGGTCAGCTTGAATACGGGAAGGGCACCTACTACGCGCAGCATGGAGATCTCAGCTCCACCGGGGCTGCGCGCTTCAAGCTGCTGGATGCGCTGCCGCAGGGCATTCTCTCCACCACCTGGGGCGAATATGATTACTCGCGCACGCTGATCGCGGATACGATCCAAGCGGGTGCCGGGCAGCTCACCGTGGCCTTGGAGCATCAGTACTACAACGGCCCTTGGGATTTGCATTCAGACGCCACCCGCTTGAACGGCTTCCTGCGCTGGCACTGGGAGGACGCCAGGGACAAGATAAACCTGACCTTCATGGGCTATCACGGCAAATGGAAGTCCACCGATCAGGTGCCACAGCGTGTCGTCGAAAGCGGTCTGATCGGTCGTTATGGGAACCTTGACCCAACAGACGGCGGCAATTCACAGCGCTACAGCCTGTCATTTGACTGGGTGCGCAATGAAGGCCGCACCACCACGCGTGCCAATGCTTATGCGGGCTTTTACGACCTCGATCTGTTTTCCAATTTCACCTTCTTCATGGATAGCATCGCGCGTGGCGACACGCTGGGTGACCAGTTCGAGCAAAAAGACCATCGCTGGTTTCTTGGTGGCGAACTCGCGCGTGACTGGCGTTTCGATGCCATGGGCCAGGAGCAGCGTTTCACACTCGGCATCCAGTTGCGCACCGACATCATCACCGGCCTCGGCCTGTACAACACCTCTCAGCGTGAGCGCTGGAACACCGTGCGGCAGGATGACATCACCCAGTCCACCTACGGCCTCTACGTGGAGGCGGAACTCAAGCCTGTGCGCTGGCTGCGCATCATCCCCGGTCTGCGCGGCGACGTGTTTCAATTCAACGTGGAGAAGAGCAACCTCCCGGAGAATGCGGGATCACTGACCAAGGGCATCGTCAGTCCTAAGCTGAGCATGGTGTTCGGCCCCTGGGCCAAGACAGAGTTCTATGTGAACGCCGGCATGGGCTTCCACAGCAATGATGCACGCGGCGTGAACATCACCACCGACCCTAACACTGGCGGCCCGGCAGATCGGGTCAATCCGCTGGTGCGCACCTACGGTGCCGAATTCGGCATTCGCAACGAGTCCATTCCCAAGCTGGTGAACACACTTTCCTTTTGGATGCTGCACAGCGATTCGGAGCTGATTTACACGGGTGATGCCGGCACCACCGAGCCGGGAGCAGCCTCGATGCGCCAGGGTATCGAACTATCCAGCTACTGGCGTCCCGAGGAATGGGTCATGCTCGATATTGAGGCAACGTTGACCGAGGCGCACCTGGTCAACACCGATCCCCCCAATCAAAAGATCCCCAACTCCATTCCCTACACCTTCAATGGGGGCATCACGCTCGGAGGCGCCCAGGGCTTCTTCGGCTCGTTGCGTGCTCGTTACTTCGCACCACGGCCCTTGGATTCAGTGGTGGACGTCAAAACGCGCGAGTCGTTGCAGGTCAATGCCCGCCTGGGCTATCGTCACAAAAACCTGGAGATCGCGCTGGATTGCCTGAACCTGCTCAATCGCAGTGACTACGATGTCGCTTATTACTATGCCTCCCAGCTCAAAAGCGATGCAGCTCCGGTCAATGATGTGCATGTGCATCCCATCGAACCGCGCATGTTTCGTCTCTCGGTGACCTACCGCTTCTAACCCCCTGAGACATTGGGGTGGCAGCTTCCGGCGACCTCATATTTCGCTTTGATGTCGCAGCAGAGCTCCGTTTTCAGACCTCTTTTATCAACAAAATGGGGCAGAAAAGCCGCTTCAAACGCCACATCCAGTGAGCTGCGAGCCCCCGTCTGAGAGGCCGCCGACACGTGCCGTCACTCGGAGATGTCAGCACTAAGTCAAAAATGACATAATTGAGTAAGTTATTGTAATTGATTTGCAAAAATGCGACTATATAACTTAGCCATCCAACCATTTAAGCATAATTAAATGAAAAATTCATAATTGAATCGCTTTACAGAGAGTTATTTCAATTATAGTTCTTGGCGTTATTCAATTAGGTTCGGTGAATCTATTTTGAGTGTCATTAATGCTAACAATTGCATCCATGAAAACGCCATCCTCTACTCATCAGCCGCAACGACTGCCAATGTCGGCCACCGTTGCCGCCGTGCTGCTTGCTTTTACCAGCCTTGGTTTTTCCTCAACCATTGAACTGAATCAGCCGTTCACTCCGGCAGGCCAGAACTACAGCATCACGGCGCTGCAAAACCTCACGCCCTTGACCTTGGATGGCGGAACTCCAGTGGGAGCCAAGACGAATGTGAACTATGAGTTCCAAGGTGGCTTCGGCGTCCGATACACCAACGCCCTCGACCAGCTGACCGATTTTGGCATCGGCCTCTACGATTCGGACTACGCCCCAGGCATCCAAGCTGCCTCCACCGGCTTGAACATCGCTTTTGACCATTTGGTCTCCAGCAATGGACTCTCCGCCACTTTGGGAGACTTCGACCTCAACGAATTCTCGACCGACTTCAACACCGGCAGAGTGGCCCCGACCGTCTCCATCTACGGCAACGGAGGTTTTCTGCTCGGTAACTTCTCGGCTGCACAGATCATTGCTGACAATGCGATGAGCCTGCTGGCCAGCAACGATCCAATCACCCAAACGGACCTGTGGAAGCTCGATCTGGGCGCCTTGGTCGGTCCCAATGTCCAGGTTTCCGGCTTCACCCTTGCTGCAGACCTCTACAATGGCGGCGGCAGCCAGATGGTCGTCAATAGTGTCCCCTACTTCCTCGTTTCAGTCAGCGGCTGCGAATGCGCCTCCGTTCCAGAGCCAGGGTCGGCCTTCCTGATTCTGAGTGCCGGCCTCGGTTGCCTGATCATCACCCGCCGCCGCACTCGCGGCCTGTTCGCGGCCAAGTGATCGGCCTTTGATCTCATCCAATTCACGATCAGCCGTGGGAGCAGCCAGTCTCCCACGGCTTTTTTGTGGTCCTGCCACAGCGGATTCTACTCCTTGAACTCTTCCCGGTCAGGAATCCGTGTGAAGGCGATCTTGGTGCCCGAAAACGTGCGCACGGTGTCTGGTGTGAAGCCGATCACCACGGAGTCGCGGCCGAACTTTTGATTAATTTTATCCATCACGCGGCTCAGCTGCTCGCGCTGCTCCTTAGGTGCCGAGTCACTTGAGGATTTGAAAAGTTCAAGCTGCTGCGGACTGGCCTCGGCCACCAGGCCAAACAAGGTCACGGACACCTTCTTCACCCGCTGCCAGCGCCCCTGCTTCATGACCTGCTGCCAGAGTTTTGCCAGCACCCGCGCCAGCACGATGCTGTCGGACCCCTCTTCAAATTTCGCCTGCGCCTCACAGCGCGTCCCCTCCTCCGTCCGCACACTCAGGTGCAGATGCCTGGCGCGGTACTCCATGCGGCGCAGCCGGCTCGCCGCCTTCAACAACAGCCTGCGGGCCACAATACCCGCCGCCGGGGGAGTGCGCTGTTCCGGCGCCAGCACATGACTGTGCCCGAGCGTACGGTGCGCCGGGGGCACGTCATCCTCCGTCGCGCCGCCGTGGAGTCCATGCCAAAACCGGTCTCCCCCCACCCCGCCCCAGGCCCGGTGCAGGGTCTCGCGCTCCGCTGCCCACAGTTCCTCCATCGTGCGAATGCCGCAGGCGTGCAGGCGCGGCTCCATGCGGCGGCCGATCCCGCACAGATCACTCAACTCCAGTTCCAGCAGCCGTCCTGGCAGGTCTTCCGGCAGCAGCACCACCAACCCGTCCGGTTTCTGCATGTCGCTGGCCACCTTTGCCAGAAATCGGTTCGGGGCCAGACCGATGGAGCAGGTGATGCACTCGCCCACACGCTCCCGCAGCCCTTGTTTGATGCGTCGAGCCAGATCCATCGCTGCATCGAGTCGGCGGCGCGGTGCATCCAGCTTGCAGGCCATCTCGTCGATCGAGCAGATGACATGTACCGGGAAATGCCTCTCCACCTCCTCGATGATCCTGTGGTGAAATTCCACATACACATCGTGCCCAGCCATCACCGTGATCAGTTCTGGGCAGCGCCGCCGTGCCTCGCCGATGTTCGTGCCTGTCTTGATGCCGAACTTCTTCGCTTCATGGCTGGCCGCAATCGCACAGGGCGCGTCCGTATCCACCGGCACCACCGCGATCGGCTTGCCTCGCAGTTCCGGGTGCAACTGCTGCTCCACACTGGCGAAGTAGCTGTTCAGGTCGAGAAACAGCCAGTCCACGAGCGGTTGGGGATCAGGATTGGCGGCGGGTGGAGGCATTTGGTGGTCCTAATTCTCGCCCAAAACAATACGTGTTCAATCGAACATTCTAACGAAAAACTAAACGTCGGTTCATTTACACGGATCTTACCAAAGCTGAGTTGATCCTCTTTATAATTACCATAACTGGTAAAGCATGCAGCCATCCTCTGCTAATACATCGCTTCCTTCTCCTGAAACCTCCCCCACTCCCTATCCCCTTCTTTCTTCCGACGAAGCTCTGTTTCACGCCTGCCTGGAAAATCTCACCGCACAGCGCTGCCACATTCAATGCAAGCCGCGCCTCCTCGAAATCCTTCATCCTGAAAACGTTGCTGGCTTCCTAAAGATCTGCCAGCGCCACATCGACTTCCTCATCTACCGCAAAGGAGACTGGCTGCCGATGGTGGCCATCGAATTCGAAGACGACAGCCCCGGCAAAGCCAGCCGCAAAACGCGCGACCGCCAGCTGGTCAACGACATCTTTTCGACTTTCGGCATTCCTGTGATGCAGGTCCATGCCAAGGACATCAACCATATGGACACCCTCGTCCACAAGCTCAGCGCCGCCTGGCAGCAGAGAAATGCCAACCTTGAGATCATGCCTCCACCCAGTGAGGAGTGTGCGCCCACCCCACCCACCACCACCCTGCTGGCAGCCAGTTCCAGTTCGAGCGCAAAAACCACCCACCTGAACGCAGCCGCCTGTTCAGCCATTTCCTGAATGCCACGGCAACTAGCTAACCACCCACCTCAAACCCTAATGTGGTCGTCATAGACGGATTCGTCGGCGCATCACGATCCACCTCAAAGGGACCGAGCAAGTTATTACCAGCGAGGTCTTCGAGCAACGGATCGATCTGGAGCGTGTGAGGTCCTCGTTCCCACCCTGCCACTGGCGTGAACGACCATGTGCGCGCATCTGCAGCCACAGTCACCACACCTCCGACTTCACCCTCTCCGCGTTTCACTTTCAAGGCGGAAACGAGCATCGCCGGATCCAGCGGCTCATCGAATGTGACCATCAACGGATCACGCGTACCCGCCTTCGGCGCGGTGATCTGCCAGCGCAGCGGATCGGGGCAGGCGTGATCCACGGCCTCTGCGGCAAGTGGAAACACCGTTTCCTTTCCCAAGGCCATGCCTGTGGTAGAACGCCAGTGGGCCGCTATCCTGAGTGTGTGCTGCCTGTTCTCCTGCAAAACCGGCCCTTCGTCGATATTCAAGTTCACACCGGTCTTCTGCCGCCCGGGATGCAGCCAGAGAGTGAGGCGCCTGCCATCGGGTGACCAAAGCTCGGTCTCACGAAAAGCGCCATGAACCAGGCTGCCATCCTGGCGCTGCAAGCTGATGCGCTCCAGAAACACACCCTGCTCCATGGGCTGGCTGAAGTGCAGGTAGAGCTTGAGCGCATTCGCAGGCAGCACCGTGGGCATGGGAGAGATTCCCACAGTCGGCGCAGCTGATGGTGAGTGCGCAAACTTCAGCCGCTGCGTAGTCCAAGTGCCGTCTGCCATTTGAAACTCGATGCGGTAGGTTTCTCCCGGCACCAACGGCAGCGCGGCGGCAAAGCGCACGCTTTCGCTCATCTTCACTACACTGCCAAATAGTGGTTCAACAGCATCGCCACGAAACACGCGGACATCACTGCCCCGAGCTTCGATCTGCCCGGCCTCATTCACCCGCACATCATCGGCGAATGCGACAGAGCAGACGAGGCTGAGAACGCTGAGCCAGCGTTTCACGGCAGCGCTGCCACTTCGAGACTCAGCGTGCCTTCGGTGTCGCGCAGCACGACGGCTTCGGTATCGCTCAGCTTGTCCACCTGCACGGCACCGAACAGTGCATCCACGATCTCAATGCCTTCGGGGCCTTTCGGCTCCTTCTCATCGCGACGTGCGGCGTTTTCATTGGTCTTCTCCGGTGCCTTGGCATCGAGGTAATCCATGCTGATGCGCGCACCCCACATCTTGCTCGGGCCGAAGGCGTTCTGCTTGAAGCGCTGGGTATGAACGACGAGCCATTCCTTGCCGCTTTTGTCGGAGTAGCTGAAGAGATCGAGTGGGCGATTGCCGCTGCCGAGTTCCACCATGCTCACTCCTTTGACTTGGGCACCGCTTTGGATGTCATCGACCCTGAACTTCGCCACCGGTGTGCAGGCGAAGGCACCGACGACAAACGTGCCCTCCTTCGATTGATACGGGACGAAGCTCTGGATCGGCGCTTTGGTCTCCCATTTGCGATGCGCGACATGATAGGTCTCCGCACTGAACACACTGGCCGTGGCGCCGTTTTTGAGCGGCACGGGAATGGTGAAGATGCGGGAGGCGAATTCCTCATTGCAGGTGCCGGTGGCAAAGACGCGATCCTTGTCAAAGGCCACATCGGTGATGTTCGTGACCTTGCTGGCGGTGCCGCCGGGCAGCGTGATGCGCACCCAAGCCAGCGGATCGAGATTCAGCGGAGCCACTTTGCCATCGGCACCGACGCTGACAATCAGCACTGCGTTGTCAGGGCGGCGCTGCACCCCGAGATAGATGCGACCGCTGGCCGGATTGACCGCGAGATCCTTGATCGTGATGTCCTCCTTCTTTGCCCCGAGTCCGGCGGCGATCTGCGCACCGATGTCGGCCACCGGCTTGGCGAGACGCTCGGTCTTGGGGCCGGCATCACCCGTTTGGATAGCAACCACACTGGCCGAAGCCGGTTCCGCGACCAGCAGCAGACCTTCCGGCCCGAAACTGAGCGAACTCAGTGATTGGATCTGCAAACCGCCTTTTTGCGGCGATTCAAGCAGCGCGGCAGAGGCGCTGAATGTGGTGACAATGAGGAGGGAGAGACAGAGTGCTTTCATGGTCGGATGGGTTGATGGCAGGCGTATGGTACGGGATCCGCCCGTGAGATGTCACGCCTAATTATGAAATTGAAGTTCACACCGAGTTCATCGTCTGAGGCTTGATCTTTGGTCGAAAACCAGCGACCCGGTGCCTGCACGCATGAAAAAGAAGCCCACTGAAGAGCGCAAGCCGACAAAACCCACCTTGTCGCGCTGGCAGTCGTTCAAGCGGCTCAGCCTGCTTCTCTTCATGGGTGGGTCCCTGATCTGCACGCTTGCTGCCGCAGTGGTCATCGGGATTTACAGCCATCTGGCGAAAGCCTACGACCTGACCCAGCTCGGACAGATGCCGGAGCGCACCATCGTGATGGATTACAAGGGGGAGGTCCTCGGGAAGATGCATGGCGAGAACCGCATCGTCGTACCGCTGAGCGAGGTTTCGCCATGGTTTGTCAAAGCCCTGCTGGCACGCGAAGATGCACGCTTTTACGATCACCACGGCATCGACTTCCGAGGTGTGGCACGCGCCACGGTGCGCAACATCAAGGACATGCGCGTGGTGCAGGGCGCGAGCACGCTGACCATGCAGCTCGCGCGCAACAGCTACCCGGATCTCGACGACCGCAGCATCCACCGCAAGCTGGTGGAGATGATGCTGGCACGCCGCATCGAGAAGGCCTGCACCAAGGACCAGATCATCGAGCACTACGTCAACCGCATCTTCTACGGCCCCGGGATCTACGGGGTCCAGCGGGCCAGCCAGGTTTACTTCGGCAAACACGCCAGCCAGCTCAGCCTGAGCGAGGCGGCGATGATCGCCGGCATCATTCGCAGCCCGGCACGCTTCTCGCCGTTTCGCAATTACGAAGGCGCGCTCAAGGAACGCGACACGGTGCTCAAGCGCATGCTGGAAATTAAAATGATCACGCCTGAGGAGGAAATCGCCGCACGCTATGCGGACATCGCCCTGCATGCGCAGCCTGTGTTTCAAAGCCAGGGTGGGTATGCACTGGACACCGTGCGGCGTGACCTGGATTTGATTTTGGAGCAGCAGGAGATCGAAGACGGCGGACTGCAGGTCTTCACCACCCTGAACAAAGACCTGCAGGATGCCGCCGAAGCTGCGGTGGAGAAGCGTCTGACCGCCGTGGAAAAGCTCAAAGGGTATGCGCACACGAAGAAGGCGGATTTTGACAAGACCTGGGACGGCTCGTATGAAATCTCCTCCACGCCCTATCTGCAGGCGGCGCTCATGATGCAGGACAACACCACCGGCGGCATCCTCGCCCTCGTGGGTGGGCGTGACTACCGCCACAGCAAATACAACCGCGCCACTCAGGGCGAGCGGCAGATCGGATCGACGGTGAAACCCTTCGTGTATGCCGCCGGCATCGCCTCAGGCTTCATGCCTGGTACGCTGATCAATGATGCGCCGATCCAGCCCGGTGAAATTGATGGTGCTGATCCCGGCTGGAGCCCGCAGAACTCGGACGGCAAATTTCTCGGACCCACCACGCTGACGGATGGCATCGTGAAAAGTCGCAACACCATGACCCTGCGCCTCGGCAACTACGCCGGGCTGGATCGTGTCATCGAGCTGCTCACCAATGCGGGATTTGCCAAGCCCTCCGATCGAACGCCGCAGATTTTCATCGGCAACATCGGCGGCAATCCACGCCAGCTCACCAGCGCGATCAGCATCTTCCCCAATCAAGGCCTGCGCCGCCGCCCCTTCCTCATTGACCGCATTCTCGATAAAGCGGGCAACGTCATCTATCAGACACCTGTGCTCGAATCCGAGGTGATCACCTCGAGCGTGGCGTTTCTGATGCGCAACATCCTCGCCCAAGTGCTGGATCGAGGGACTGCGGCCTCCCTGCGCAATGAATACGGCTTCAAAGAACCTGGCGGGGGCAAGACCGGCACCACCAACGATTACAAGGATGCCTGGTTCGCCGGTTACACGGATCGCGTGAGCTGCGGCATTTGGGTGGGACTCGACAAACCGCAGACGATTGTCGAAGGTGGCTACGGTGGAACGCTCGCGCTGCCGATCTGGGCGGACGTGATGAAAAAGGCCGTCGCTCTCGGCTACAAAACCGAAGTTCCCAAGGTCACGCTGCCGCTTTCACACGTGACTCTGTGCCGCGTAAGCAGCCAGCTTGCCACCGATGGCTGCGGCCGTGCCGGCACCGCGTACGAGGATAACCTGCCCTATGACTTGGTGCCTGAAAACTTCTGTACGGAACACCAAGGCTACGCCGCCCCGCCATCAAGACGGACGCAACAACCCCAGCGGGGACGCGGACTGTTTGACCGCATCCGTGGGTGGTTTCGGTAATACGGCCGGTCAGCCTCAATAGCCGAGCCAAGGACCGAGCCAGCGCTCAGCTTCCTGGAGGGTCATGCCTTTGCGCTGCGCGTAGTCTTCCACCTGGTCTTTCCCCAGGACGCTGATGCCGAAGTAATGCGACTCTGGATGCGCGAAGTAGAGGCCGCTGACCGCGCTACCTGGGTGCATGGCCATGCTCTCGGTCAGCTCCACGCCGGTCTTGGCAGAGGCGTCGAGAAGATCAAACAGAATTGGTTTCTCGGTGTGGTCCGGCTGCGCGGGATAGCCGGGCGCGGGACGGATGCCGCGATACTTTTCTTTGATGAGTTCTTCGCGGGAAAGGTCACCAGGTTTTTCATAGCCCCAGGCATATCTTGTCTGCTGATGCAGGTATTCCGCAAAGGCTTCGGCCAGACGGTCGGCCACGGCTTTGGCAATGATGGCGCTGTAGGGATCATGTGCGGCTTCGAATTCCTTGGCGAACTCATC
The DNA here is from genome assembly GCA_021733925.1 of Prosthecobacter sp. GTDB lineage: Bacteria > Verrucomicrobiota > Verrucomicrobiia > Verrucomicrobiales > Verrucomicrobiaceae > Prosthecobacter. Next base: position 52,668 of record JAIPJY010000013.1, read on the forward strand.
CGCACCGTGAATGCCGACGGCAAAGCCGCCGATGTAGTCAGCGCGACCACTGTCCTTGGGTGCAACATAATCGCTGAGCGCGTAGTTCGGGGTGTCCTTCTTGATGACCTGCTGGCGCAGGGTGTGGAAGACAGTCTTCACTGTAGCGCGTGACTCGTCGGTGTAGACTTCGATGTCATCGCCGATCGCGTTTGCGGGGAAGAAGCCCATGATACCACGCGGATTGAACCGGCTTTCAGCGACGACACGATCAAGTAGGTCGTTGGCGTCCTTGTAAAGCTTAAGGGCTTCCACTTCAGCCTTGCCCTTCATCTCCGCATCTTCCTGAGCGGAGGAGAAACGCTGCTCGGCGGCGATCCAGCGGCCACGCAGCTCCCATGAGTGGAAGAAGGGTGACCAGTCGATGAACTCGCGCAGTGTGGCGACAAGCTGGGGTCCTTCATAGATCTTCGTGCCGAGGAATGTGGGCGTGGCGATGTCCTGCGTGGCCCAGTCAAACTTGACGCCTTTTTCGCGGGACTCGGCGATGCTGAGCAGGGTGCGTTCCTTCTTCCTGCCATACTCCTCACGCAGGCGCGCATGGCGGGCTTCGTTGCTGGCAATAAAGGTTTCACGCTGCTCTTCACTGAGCAGAGAGGTCGTCACGGGCACGCTGCGGGAAGCGTCCAGCACATGCACAATGCTGCCGCTGTATTTAGGGGCGATCTTAATGGCGGTATGCGCCGGGCTGGTGGTGGCACCGCCGATAAGAAGAGGCTGCTTGAAGCCACGACGCTCCATCTCGCTGGCCACATGTGCCATCTCATCCAGCGATGGCGTGATCAGACCGCTGAGGCCGATCACATCAGCACCGACTTCGAGTGCCTTTTCCAAAATCTTGTCGCACGGCACCATGACCCCCATGTCGGTGACTTCGAAGCCATTGCATGCCAGCACGATGCCCACGATGTTTTTGCCGATGTCATGCACGTCGCCTTTGACGGTGGCGAGGACGATCTTGCCACCGCCCTGCTTGGCAGCTTCGGCCGGAATCAAATCTTCGGCAGTCAGACCGTTGGCAGAACCAGCAGCACCACTAGCGGTGGACTGAGCATGGTTGAGGAATGGGGCGACCACACGATCGGAGTTGGATGCGTCCTGACGGAGGCTTTCAAGCTTCTGCTGAAGGGCAGCTTCGCCCTCCACTTCAAACACAGCGCCGAGTTCGGCGGCGAGCTTCACTTCAGCACGACGCTCTTCGAGGCTCAGACCATTGCTGGGAGTATAGCTGAAGGATTCGACCACGGCGACAGCGCCACCGTTTTCCAAAGCCGCGACAGTCTTGGCGGCGACTTCGAGCAGCAGCGCACGCTCACGCGCCAGTCGAGCCTTCTCGATTTCCATGAAGGGCTGCAGGTAGGCCACACTCTGTTTCATCACGCGGGCGCTTTTGACGACCTGCGGAAGGAACATTTTACCAGCACCGAAAAGATCGCCCACGACGCTCATGCCGTCCATCAGAGGACCTTCGATCACAGAGAGCGGCTTGCCCAACTGGGCGAGCGCCTCGGCGGTGTCTTCGTTGATGAAGTCGGTGATGCCGCGAAGCAGAGCATGCTCCAGGCGCTTCTTCACCGGACCTTCACGCCAGCTCATGTCGATCTCGACCTTCTTGGTCGTGCCTGCCTGTCCTTTGAACTGCTCGGCGTAATCGACGAGAATTTCCGTGGCATCCGGGCGTCGATTGAGGATGACGTCCTCCACCTTTTCGAGCATGTCCTTCGGGATCTCCTCGTACACCTCAAGCATGCCGGCGTTCACGATGCCCATGTCCATGCCTGCCTTGATGGCATAGTAGAGGAACACGCTGTGCATGGCCTCGCGCACCTTGTTGTTGCCGCGAAAGCTGAAGCTGATGTTGCTGACGCCGCCACTGACCTTGGCGTAGGGGAGGTTCTCCTTGATCCAGCGCGTGGCATTGATGAAGTCGAGCGCGTAGTTGTTGTGCTCCTCCAGACCGGTGGCCACGGTGAGGATATTCGGGTCAAAAATGATGTCCTCGGGCGGGAACTCGACCTCATCGACAAGGATGCGGTAGGCGCGCTCGCAGATGCGGATCTTATCCTCATACGTGGCGGCCTGGCCCTGTTCGTCAAAGGCCATGACCACGGTGGCAGCACCGTACTGTTTGATCTTGGTTGCGTATTCCCGGAATTTGTCTTCACCCTCCTTGAGGGAGATGGAGTTCACGATGCCTTTGCCTTGCAGGCATTTGAGGCCGGCCTCGATGATCTCCCACTTGGAGGAGTCCACCATGATGGGCACCTTGTTCACCTCTGGCTCGGTCTGGAGCAGGATGAGAAATTTGGTCATCGTGGGCACGCCGTCGATGAGACCTTCGTCCATGCAGACGTCGATCACATTGGCACCGCTCTCCACCTGCTGACGGGCCACGGCCACGGCCTCCTCCAGCTTGTTCTCCTTGATGAGCTTGGCGAACTTGGGAGATCCGGCCACGTTCGTACGCTCGCCGATCATGAGGTAGGGCGGCCGCGTGGGTTTGGCCTCGGGATCGTCGCTGGCGGGAGCACCCGGGGCAAAAATAAAAGGCTGCGAGCCGCTCAGGCGCATCGCATGCGAGTCGGCTGGAACCTGACGCGGCGCGAGGTTTTCCACCGCTTTGGCGATGGCGGCGATGTGCTCTGGCGTGTTGCCGCAACAGCCGCCCATGATGTTCACGAACCCGCTGCTGCCGAAGTCCTTGGCATAGGCGGCCATGTCCGGCGGCAGCAGGTCAAAGCCTGTCGGCGCCAGCGGGTTGGGCATGCCAGCGTTCGGATAGGCGGAGACGAAACAGTCAGCCTTCGAGGAAAGTTCCTCCAGGAAGGGCCGCATCTTGTCCGGCCCAAGGGAGCAGTTTAGACCGATGGACAGCGGCTTCACATGCCGCATGGCATTGAGGTAAGCCTCGGTCACCTGACCGGAAATCATCGTCTCACCGCCGGGTCCGACAGCCGCGCTGATCTGCACAGGCAGTTCCACCTGATCTTCGGCAAACACTTCACGGATGGCCACGAGTGCTGTCTTAGCGTTGAGGGAGTCAAAGATCGTCTCGACCATCAGGGTGTCCACCCCACCGGCGATGAGGGCACGCACCTGAAGCTTGTACGCTTCCTTCACCTGATCAAATGTGACATAGCGGAAGCTGAGGTCGGAAAGGTCTGGGAACTGCGAGAGCGAGACGGTGAGCGGCCCGATGGCCCCTGCTACATAGCGTTTCCGTCCGGTCTTTTCGCCCACGATGTCGGCCCATTTGCGGCACTGCTTGGCGGACTCGAAATTGATCTCCCAGGCAAGGTCATTGAGGAATTTGTCCTCCAGCACCGTCTGGAAGAACTCGGGATCTTTGCGCCGTCCTGCCGGCACTTCTCTGAAAAATTCGGCTTGGGCGATGCTGGTGCCGCTGAAAGTGTTCGTCTCGATGATGTCCGCACCGGCTTCCAAAAAGCGGCGGTGGATGTCTTCGATGATGTCCGGGCGGGTGATGGAAAGAATGTCGCCGTTGTTGAGCAGATCCTTCTCGTTGGACAGGAAGCGGGTGCCGCGTGCGTCGGCCTCTTTCAGCCCATAACCGCGAATAGTCGTGCCCATGGCCCCATCAATGACCAGGATTCTCTGGCGCATGGCGGCTTCGAGTTCAGAGCGGACATTAGGGCGTGCAGGCATGGTGGAAATTAGCGTTTTAGCTGGGCAGGTCAATGATCATATCAACGCATCATGATTTGAGTATGTGACTTTTATTTCTAATTTACAAGAGATTAATCCGTTATACCGACACTCATGCCCGTCAAACCCAAAGCCGCCCCCCCTATTGAATCCAGCCCTGAGGCTATCAATGAGAATCTCGGGAAGCGGGTGAAAAAACTGCGCGGGGATCGTGGCTGGTCACTCGAAGAACTCGCCACAGCTAGCGGGGTGAGTCGCTCCATGCTCAGCGAGATCGAGCGCGAGAAGGCGAACCCGACCCTGACCGTCACCTTTCGCATCGCTCGGGCCTTTGGACTGACCTTGCAGGAGCTGATTGAGAGCGCCGAAGCCAGCGCATCGAAAATCCAGGTCATCCGGGCCACCGACCGCGCCCAGGTCTATCGCAGCGACAAGCAGTGTGAGATCCGCACCCTTTCACCCATCAATCTCGAAAAGGACGTGGAGTTTTACGAGATGACGCTGCGCCCCGGCGGCACCCTGCGCAGCCAGCCGCACTTTGAAGGCACCCGCGAGTTCCTGACCGTCGAGGACGGCAGCGTGCGCATCGAATCCGACCAAAACAGCGAAGAACTCGCCAAAGGCGACTCCGGCACCTACCGCGCCGACGTGCCGCACGCCATCGTCAACACCGGCAAAGGGGACGCACTGGTGTTCCTCGTCGTCATCTACCGTTAGAGCCCGCATTTCCCAACCCAACCATGAAATCAGCCACCTCACTTATCCTCCTCGCCTTCGTCGGGGCATTGCATGCGCAGATGCCCTCTGCGCTTGTGAATGCCGAGCGCGCCAAAATCCTCGAAGGCGTCAAATCAGTCCCAAAGGCGGGGACGCCGGGGCCCATTGGCATTTGGGGAAACATGGCGTTTCCGATTCTCTCTGCGCCTGACAAGGATGGCGTCGAGATCGCTGTCGCAGCGGCGGCGGGTTATGCCAAAGGGCGTGTCATTCTCTTTGGTCACAACAGCTATCTCGCAGGGGGTGAAGGCGGAGATCACGCCAAGCTCATGGAGAACTGCGTGAAGTGGGCGGGGAACAAAGAAAAGCCACGCGTGGGTCTCAAGGGCGTAACCGCAGCCAATTTGTACAAGCAGCATGGCTTCAATGTGGAGTCCTTTGACAAGATCGAACAGAAGAGTCTCAACGACTACGATGTCGTCATCGTGAACATGCAGAGCATCATCAGCGTCGAAGAAGGCGCAGCGGTGGCTGAGTATGTCAAAGGCGGCGGCGGCTTCATCGGCGGCATGACAGGCTGGGCCTTCAGCCAGACGAGCGGCGGCAAAGATCTGGCGGTGTCACACGGCCTCAATCAGGCGCTTATGCCCGCAGGCATCGCTATCACGGACATGAGCGCGTTTGACCAGTTGCGCAGCTTTGAGGCACGCGTGGAACTTCCACAAATGATGAACGCTTCGGAAGCCATCAGTGCGATCAAAAAGCAGCGTGATGGGGGCCCCGCGCTGACGGCTGAGCAGATGAAGCAGGCGACAAACGCCATTCAGATTGCCCTGGCGGCACAACCGCCGGACCGCAGCAATCTGAAGACCGCTGTGCTCGCCGCTCTGGGCAATGCAGGAGCAGATGCCGTGGTGCCGACTAAACTGGCACCGCTCACTGCCGAGAAAAATGCCACGCAGCGTTTGCGTCTCGGCATGGAGACACGGGTGCTGCGCCTCGCTACCGGTGAAGGCGTGGCCGCACATCCCGCCCATGAAGCCTTCCCCGGCAAAGTGCCAGAAGGAGCGACGCGAGTCTCAGGAGAGATCAAAGTGACACCCAGCATCCCCGGCTGGACCAGCACCGGCCTTTATGCGGCTGCTGGTGACACCATCAGCGTGATACTACCGGAAAAATTTGCCGACAAAGGCTATGCCGTGCGCATCGGCTGCCACAGCGACACGCTTTACCATCTCGACAAATGGGAACGTGCGCCGGACATCACCCGCAGCGTCTCCCTGACCACCGCCACCACGAAAACCGCCAGTGCATTCGGCGGGCTCATCTACATCGAAGTTCCAGGTCGGGCCAAGGACGATGAACCGTTCACCGCCGTCATTCAAAACGCCGTGCCAGCCCCTCTGTTTGTACTCGGCCAGGATGACGACGCCAAGTGGAGCGAAATTAAAATGCGCCCTGCCCCGTGGGCCGAACTTGCCTGCGACAAGCTGATCCTGAGCTGCCCCACCGAAGTCGCACGCGCCATCACCAATCCCACCCAGCTCATGGAGTTCTGGAAGAAGGTCGTCGAAGCGCAGGACGACATCACCAATCAAACGGCCGAACGCAAACGTCCCGAACGCATCGTGGCCGACGTGCAGATCAGCGCCGGCTACATGCACAGCGGTTATCCGATCATGATTCCGACGAGCGCCGCACCGGAGATGACGACCTTTGGCAAACTGAAGTTCCCCGGCTGGGGTTTCTACCATGAGATCGGCCACAATCATCAGCGCGGTGATTTCACCTTTGACGGCACTGGCGAGGTCACCAACAACGTCATCGGCATGTACTGTTACGATGCCGTTTTGAAGAAAGACTGGCTCATCGGCCACACCGCCATCACCGAAGAGTCGCGCAAAGAGAACATTCAAAAGATCAAGAAGGCGTCGAACAAGTGGCAGGTGTGGAAAAGCGAACCCTTCACCGCACTGACCACCTACATCCAGCTCATGCAGGAGTTCGGTTGGGAAAGCTGGCGCAAATACCTCTACAGCTTTAACGACCCCACTTTCGGCCCTGCTCCGAAAGGCGATGACGAACGCCGCGACCAGTTTCTCGTGCGCTACTCCAAGATCACGAACAAAAACCTCGGCCCGTTCTTCGAGGCCTGGGGCATTCCCGTCAGCTCAGCCGCGAAGGCGGAAGTGAGCAAGCTGGAGCCGTGGATGCCGAAAGGGATGTGAGTCACTTAGCCAGTGACGCGCACACAATCTCTTCATCATTCCGCATGAAGACACACTGATTGGCAAAGGCAGGGTGTGACCACACGACGGCCCGGCGTGGGTCGGTCGTGGTGGGCTTCAGCAGCTTGGCCCGGCTGATCTCTTCATAACCTTTCGGCGAAAGCTTGGCGATGATGAGGTCCCCCTGCTCGTTCGCGAGGAAGAAGCGGTTTTCGTGTTTGATGAGGAAGGCGTTCGCCCACCGGACGGGTGGTCCACCCGTGGTGACGGCGAAAGTTTCCCAGAGCCTCTCGCCGGTGTCGAGTTTCAGACAGCGGAGCTGGCCATAACTGCAGACACCGTAGATGTGGCCGTTCTCGATGAAAGGCGTGCTGATAAGACTGTGCAGCGTGTCGGTGTTCTTTTCGCTGAAGCTTTTGCCTTCCCATTGCAGCGTCGCTGCAGGCTTGGAGGCGTCCAGTTTGAAGCATTTCGAGCTGGTGTAAAAAGAGCTTAGCAGGAGCATGTCTCCCGCAAGCCTTGGCGTGGCCACGGTGAGACCGGCACGCACCTCCCATGGATAAGACCAGAACACCTTGCCGGTGGCAGGATCGAGCGAGTTCACGGCCTGCGGATGCCAGAGGATAAGCTGCTGCGCACCACCGGCCTCGATCATCGTCGGCGGGCAGTAGCCGGGCTCACGCGCATCCAGCGCACGCCAGATTGCTTTGCCGCTGTCTTTGTCAAACGCGACCGCCACACTGCCCGAACCGCCGCAGAGACAGATCAGGCGCTGACCATCGAGCAGCGGATGTCCGGCAAAGCCCCACATCGGCGTGCGTGCTCCGTATTCGGTTTTAAAGTCGTGCGACCAGAGCACCTTGCCGTCAGTTGCATCAAGACAAAGGAGGTTTCCCTCCGCGCCGAGCGTCCACACTTTGCCGCCGCTCACCACAGGAGTGCAGCGCGGGCCGGTGGAGTAGCTCATCGTGTAAGTGCACTCGTAGCGATGCTCCCAAACAGTCGCGCCCGACTTCGCATCCAGACAAAGCACGCGTTCCGTGCCGGGAATGATGCCCCGCGCAAAGGCATTGCCCGGCACGCTGCTCTTCTCGGCCACCTGACGGTCCATGAGATAAACCCTGCCAGCAGCGACTGCCGGCCCGGTGTAACCGCCACCGATTTTCACGCGCCACAGCACCTTGGGACCACCTGCAGGAAAAGCGTCGATGATGCCGGACTCACGCCAAATGCTGTCGCGCTGCGGTCCCAGCCATTGCGGCCAGTCATCGGCACGAAGCATGGCGGAAAGCAGGAGCAGGATGAAAAAGGCAAAGCGCATGGACAAACAAACTCACCATCATGAATCATGTTGCAGAGGATTTAGCGTGTCGCAGGTTTGGCGCATTATGCTGAACCTGCCCGACTCCCAACGCCTGCACAGCCTCGTCACAGCCACGCACACGCCATTTCATCCCGATGGCTCGCTCAATCTCAAGGTGGTGGAAAAACAAACGGAGTTCCTGCTGTCGAAAGGGGTGAACACCGTTTTCATCGGTGGCAGCACCGGCGAAAGCCACTCGCTCACCTACGATGAGCGCCACCTGCTGGCCAAATGCTGGATGGCCGTTACGAAGGGCACCGCCATGCGTGTCGTCGTGCATGTGGGAGCCAACTGCATCGCCGATGCGAAAGCGCTGGCGGATCAGGCCGAAGATCTGGGCGCATCAGCCATCGCGGCCCTGGCACCGATGTACTTCAAACCGAAGAACGTCGAGGTGCTGGTGGAGACCATGGCCCAGATCGCCTCAGCAGCGCCGGACACTCCCTTTTACTACTATGACATTCCGTCCATGACCGGCGTGAATCTCTCCGTGCCCGATTTCCTGCAGCAGGCAGGCAAGCGCATCCCAAATCTGGCCGGCGTCAAATTCACCAATCCTGACCTCATGGCCTATCAGTACTGCCTGCGCGCCGATCAAGGTGCCTGGGACGTACCCTTCGGCTGCGACGAGCACATGCTCGGCGCTTTGGCGATGGGTGCGAAGGGAGCAGTCGGCAGTGGTTTCAACTTCGCCGCCCCTGTTTACCTGCGCCTGCTGGCCGCATTTGCCCAGAATGATTTGGCCGCTGCACGACTGGAGCAATTCCGCGGGGTGCAGATCATCAGCACTCTTGTCAGCTACGGCTACATGGGTGCCGCAAAAGCCGTGATGGCGATGCTCGGCGTCGATGTCGGCCCTGCTCGCCTGCCCAACACCACGCTTAGTGATCTCCAAAAAGACCAACTGCGTGGCGAACTCGAAGCCATGGACTTCTTCGAGTGGGTGAAATGATCCGCTTCAACGTGTCACCCGCAGCAACGGTGTCGGCAGGTGCTCGCTGATAATCCAGAGCGTGCGACTGTCGCTGTCATAGCAGACGCCTTCCGCCTGCCTTAGCAATTCGGGTTCGATGCGCACCGGTGCTTGCTGCAGCGCCTCGGCGAGCGTTTTTTCCTTGGGCAGCAGCCATTCATACAGGCTGCTGTAGGTGGAGACGACCATGCGGGAACCATCCGGTGCAAAGCAGGCTCCCGTAGTCATGCAGTTGTCGTGGGGGCTCTTGCCGACACGAATCAGCGTGGGGAAGGCCAGATCGGCCACTTTTTCCAGCACCATGCTCACCTTGGGCTGCAGCAGCTGCGGAAAAGCATAAAGCGCGCACTTGCCGTCATCACTCTTGGTCAGGATGTAAAGACGCCGGGTCAGGGGATGCACGAGGAGGCTTTCGGCGTTGCGCCTGCCATCAGGATAGTACGCACGCCAGATCTGCGGCGTGGCGGTTTCAGTTTCCGCCACAGGCTGACCGGCTGCTTTGATTTCAGGCTCTGGGATCTGATAAACCTGAATCGAGGCGCGGAGGAAAAGATTGTCGCCAATGTCGCCTATAAAGAGCGTCGGCGTCCCTTTCTCATCTTTGCCGGAGGCGATGTCCTCCCAGTCAAAGTTCGCCGCATCACGCACACGCACCTTGGCACGCGTTTTCCCGCTGCGGTCGATGGCAAAGACACAGGGCTCGCCACCCGAATCGTTCATGGTCCAGAAAATCGAGGGATCACGGACACCCAGCGCCAGACCGGAGCTTTCATTGAGGCGTTTGTCTTCCAGGATGGCGATCTGCTTGCTCGTGCTGGGCACCGGCTTTTCCGGCCACGCGCCCACACTCTGCCCGCAGCAGGCGGAAACTGCCGTGAGAATGAGCGCAAACTGGACCAAAGCGGCTTTCATGAGCTAACCCAGCGGTGTGGCCGGACCTGCCAGCATGCGGTTGTAGTGAAACTGCACGCGGTTCTGAAACCACCGCCAGGTCTGACCTGGGCGGCCATTCTCCAGCAGGAAATGGGGGCAGTCCTTGTGAAGCGGGCTGGTGCCGATACGGGGCCAATGATAATGCGGCACCACGTGATCGAGCGGAATATCATAAGCACGCATGAGATACGCGGCGAGCCGCGCTGTGCGGTCAATCGTTTGACCAATGTCGTTGCCCCGATGCTCGCACATCTCAATGCCGATGCTGTAGTTGTTGCCGACACCGTCGAAATCAGCGTGCTCGCCCTGCTCACGGCAGGGAAGGTGCTGGATTGCGACATCATCCTGCACAGTGAAGTGCCAGGTGAGAAAGCCGATGCGGTTGCCCCCCTTGCGTTTCGTCGCACGCAAGGCTCCGCGCTTCAGCGCCAGCGCGTGGTTGTAGGCATTGCCCGTGTAGTTCTGCGTGCTGTGAATGGTGATGAAGCGCGGCTTCATCTGCCGGTAGTAGCGGCGGCCCACCGTGCCAGCGGGGATGATGTCGAGCTTGATGTGCGTCTCGCCGAGCAGCTGGTCCGGCGTCAGCGCACCGGGAGGCACCGGAGCGAATCGTGCCTCCCACCGCGACACGCGCGAGCCATCGTATGTGGCGCAGGCCACGACAATGAAAGCAAGCGCCAATGGTAGGAGAAGGGCGGCGTTTTTTCGCATACGAGTGTTTAAAGGCCAACGGTCAAAATTCAATGCTCATGTTCAAGCATCTGCATGTGTACGCGCCTGCCGCGCAGGTCAGGTGTACGGATTGCAGGTTAAACTTCAGCCGAAGACGACATAGGTGAAAGAAGTGCCCGCATTGATGCGGCGTGATTCCTGTGAATTCGGGATTGTCATCCCCCTTCAAGTCATTCAACATCCGCGCTTCATGAGTACTCCGTCCCTCCCCGATTCCACCGCGCCTTGGTACAAGCAACTCACCGGCTACCACTGGTTTGTGCTGATCGTCGCCTCCGCCGCCTGGTTCTTTGACTGCCTGGACCAGCGTCTGTTTTCGCTCGCCCGTGTGCCTGCCCTGATGGAACTGATGAAGCTGCCATCATCGAGTCCCGATTTGCAGGCCTTCGGTAAAATTGTCACCGCCTGTTTCCTCATCGGCTGGGGCATCGGCGGACTGATCTTCGGAGCCTTGGGAGATAAATATGGTCGTGCCAAGATGTTGACGCTGACGATCTTGATCTACTCAGCCTTTACCGGCCTGAGCTATTTCAGCCGCTCCCAGCTCGACTTCACGATCTTCCGTTTTCTTACCGGCGTGGGCGTGGGCGGCGTGTTTGGCCTGGCCGTGGCATTGATCGCAGAAACCGTTCCCAGTGGCGCGCGCGTCCAGTGCCTTGGCCTGTTGCAAATTCTGTCAACCATCGGGAACCTCGCCGCAGGTTTTGCCAAAATCGGCATTGATTCGTTGGAGGCCAACCACACCATCACCGCCGGATCAGGCTGGCGCTGGATGTTTCTCATTGGCGCTGCACCGGCGCTGATGATCATCTTCACGAGGAAATATCTCAAGGAGCCCGCCACCTGGCAGCATCTCAAAGACACGAACCAGCTGCCAAAAGGCAGCATCTTTTCCCCGTATGCCAGCCTGCTTGCCAACGCCCGCTGGCGCAAAAATCTCTTCGTGGGCGCGGTGATCGCCAGCACCGGGGTGATCGGACTCTGGGCCATCGGAGAGTATGCAGTGGATTTGCAAAAGGTCGTGTTCCGTCAGCACTTTGAAAATGCCGGTGTGGCGGCGGATCAAATCGCGGGGAAGGTGAACGACTCCATTTCTTGGGCCTACCTTTGCAACATGGCAGGTGCCGCCGTGGGCATGACGTTGTTCACCAATGTGGCCAAGCTCGGCCGCCGTCTGGCTTTCTTCCTGGGTTTCAGCGGCGCACTCATCATCACCTTCCTGGTTTACTGGAAGATGAGCGACCCGGTGGCCGCACGCTGGATGATGTTTTTCATGGGCGCGGCGCAGTTGAGCGTGTTCGCCGGCTTCGCCATTTATCTGCCTGAGTTGTTCCCGAGCAAGCTGCGCAGCACGGGCACTAGCTTCTGCTACAATCTGGGCCGTTTCGCCGCCGCCGGTGGCAGCTTTTTCTCCGCCACGCTCACTTCTGGCATCTACGGCAAGTTCGCCGCTCAGGATCCGGCGCTTCCCCTGCGCTACGCCGCGATGACCATGTGCGCCATCTTCCTCATGGGCATCTGCATTTTGCCGTTCGCACCTGAAACCAAAGGACAGCCGCTGCCGGAAGACGATTGAAATGACCGCCGCTGAACTCAAAACTTCCACGCAGGCTGCTGCGGAAGCTGTTTCTCCCGAAGCACTCGCCCTCTGGCATGCGAAGCAGGGAAACTGGGAAGCCGCGCACAACATCGCGCAGGACATCCATACAAAGCTGGGCTCGTGGATTCATGCGCTGCTCCATGTGATCGAAGGCGACCAGTGGAATGCGGACTACTGGTTCGCGAATGCCGGCAGGCCTTCGCACGGACCGAAGGAGATCGACAAACTTTGGGACGAAATCGCTGGCGTTGTGCTATCTTGATCGCTCAAACAGTGAACAACGACCCCGCCAAACCCCAGCAGCGCTTCGAAGACTTGCGCGGCATCCTGCGTTACGTGCCGCAATTTCGGCAGCGCATCTTTGTGATTGCCTTTGATGGCGCGCTAATGACGCAGCCGGGCTTTGCCAGCCTGCTGCAGGACGTGGCGGTGCTGCAGTCGCTCAACATCGAGGTCGTCCTCGTCTTTGGCGCGCGTGCGCAGGTGAGAAGGCTGGCCGAAAAGCGCGGCATCACCCTTTACAATGACGATGGCATGGGCCGGACGGATGCGGCGGGCATTGAGATCGCGGTGGATGCCATCATGCATCAGTGCAGCGACCTTGTGGCGGATTTGACCGCGCTGGAGATGCCGGTGGTCGTTTCCAACGCACTCGCGGTACATCCGGCCGGCGTGATCGACGGTGTGGACCAGGAGTTTACCGGCCGCATCGAGCGCGTCGATGATGAAACCCTGCGTGCCCTGCTCAAGGCCGACATCATTCCCATCCTGCCCCCGCTTGGTTATGACGGCAAGGGCACCACGCTGCGCCTGAATTCCGATGCGGTGGCTGTGGAGGTCGCCATCGCCCTGCAGGCTGCCAAAGTCATCTTCGTGGCCGAATCAGGCATCACCGCCCCCGACGGCACCCGCCTGGAGCAGCTCTCCGTGGCTGAAGCCCGGGAGATGCACAAGCGCAAGGATTCAAAGCATGATGTGAGCATGCTCTCCAAGCTGCGCTATGCCGCACTTGCATGCCAGGAAGGTGTGCCGCGGGTTCACATCGTGGATGGCACGCAGGATGAAGCCCTGCTGGCCGAACTTTTCTCCAATGAAGGCGTCGGCACGATGATTCATGCCGATGACTACCAGCAGATCCGCAAGGCCCGCACCTCCGATGTCCCTGCCCTGCTCTCCATGATGCAGCAGAGCGTGGACGATGCCGCACTGGTGCCGCGCACGCGCGACCAGATTCAATCGAGGATCAAAGACTTCTTCGTGCTGGAACTTGATGGCAACCCCATCGGCTCCGTTGCCGTGCATGCGTATGAGGAGGACGGCAGAAAAATCGCCGAACTGGCCTGTCTCTTTGTGCGGCGCTCGCACAAAAACAAGAACCATGGCCGCAAGCTCGTGGCCTTCGCGGAAGAACAGGCACGGCAGCGGGGCTGCGAGGTGATTGTGGCGCTCAGCACGCAGGCATTTCGCTTCTTCGAGGAAAAAATGGGCTACACCGTGACCGAACCTGATGCTCTGCCGCTCAGCCGCCGCGAAAAGTACGACAAAAGCGGACGGAACTCCAAAGTGCTCGTCAAGACGCTGAAATAGCGCTGCCGCGCTATTTGATGCGCGGTATTTTCGAATAAGCCAGCGCCTGCTCTGCAATGGCAATCGCTTTGTCCTGCAGTTTTTCACCGATGAAGCGCTGCTGAAATTCCACTCGGCATTTGCGGCCATTCTTGGCGAAGGCCACCCAGAACTCCGTCGATTTGATGCGCTCCGCTGCACTCGTTGCATCGGACCATTCATAGTGGACGGATTCGCTGCGCGACACCTCATGCAGCCCTTTGGCGCTGAGCGTCACGGAGTAGCCCATGCTCTGCCATCCCAGCCACGTGGCAGCCACACCGATTAAAAACAGCATCGACCCCATTATGATGGACGGCGCGATGGCCTTGATGCGGTCAAAGAAACCGCCGTTGCCAAATTCCAGTGCGAAGAATTTCACCCGTGCATACATGACCTTCATCAGCACAAATGCGGCAATGACCAGCAGCGACCCGCTGCCGAGCAGGAGGTAGGTGTAAATGTCTCCAACCATGAGTGTCACCCCATTGCCCGAGTCACTGCCCTTGGTGAGGTAGGGAGAGATGTCCAACGAGCCGGTGATATCGAAAGCAAGAGGCAACAAGTTCATGAGATGTCTTTAAGTGATTAAACCAAGCCGCTGCCGTCGGAGTCAAGCCTTGCTTCCGTGACTTGTTTGTTGCCGGATGAATTCCTGCACCGTCGCCACGTCCGCCGCCATCGGCCAGGTTTGCAGCGGCTTCGATTTCAACGCCTCGAGCGTGGGATGTGTGGGCTCGTTGCCGGTGGCCTGCTGCACGACCTCAGGAAACTTCGCTGGGCTCGCCGTGGCCAGCACGACGCTGACGCGGTCCTGCGCCATGTCAGTGAAGGCGCAGGCCGTGTGCGGATCCAGCACGTACTGCCAGTCCTGCCACATCTGCGCGATGACGCGGACGATCTGATCGTCATCCATCCGGGTGGAACGCAGCGAGGTTTTAGGCAGGTCAATCTTGAAAGGAGCGCCGGATTTGATCAGCGCCATCACCTCACGCACGCGCTCCGCGCTTTGATCGAGGATGTAATAGAGAAAGCGCTCGAAGTTTGACGCGGCCTGGATGTCCATGCTCGGCGCATGGCTCGGATGCACCTCGCTCTGGCTGTATTCGCCACTGGTGAGGAAGCGGTGGAGAATGTCGTTTTGATTCGTCGCCACACGGAAACCGCCTGCGGGCATGCCCATCTGCTGCGCCATCCATCCAGCCAAAACGTTGCCGAAATTGCCAGTCGGCACGACGTATTCCGCCGTGGCACGCACGCTCTCAGGCAGCTTCAGACAGGCCCAGATGTAGTACACACACTGCGCCAGCACGCGGGCGATGTTGATCGAGTTCACGGCGGAGAGATTCACCGATTTCGCGAAGGCGGTGTCGCCAAAGGTCTCCTTCACCACGCGCTGCGCGTCGTCAAACGTGCCGGGCACGGAAATGGCGAAGACATTGTCCGCTCCCGTACAGGCCATCTGGCGCTCCTGCAGCGGTGCCACACGGCCGTTCGGGTACAGAATAAAAATCGTGATGCCATCGCGCCCCAGACAGCCATGAATCGCCGCCGAGCCTGTGTCCCCCGATGTCGCACCGAGCACGGACAGACGCTTGCCGGTGTGCTCGACCTGACGTTTGTAGAGCAATCCCAGAAGTTGCAGCGCAAAATCCTTAAAGGCCAGCGTGGGCCCATGAAACAGCTCCAGCACATAGGTCTTGTCCGTGATCTTCTTCAGCGGAGCCACGTCCGGTGAATCAAAACGCCGATACGCCTCAGCTGTCAGCTGATGCCATTCGGCATGGCTGATCTCAGGCGCAAACAGCGTGAAAAACTCCGCCGCGAGCTCTGGATAGGTCAGCTTCGACCACGCCGGCAGCTTGTCAGCGATGTTCGGCAGCTTCTCCGGCAGAAACAGTCCGCCGTCCGGTGCCAGCCCGGCTTCAACGGCTTCAGAAAACGTGTGCGGCTTCGTCTGGCCGCGGGTGGAAATGTAGTGCATGCGAATGAATGAGGGGGGGGCATTCATGCGTGGAAATTAGGGAGACTCAACGAGTCTCTTGCCCGGATTACTTCTTCCGCGCAATGAACACATCCACCTGCTGGCCTACATAGAGGGGCTGATCCTTGGGCCGGTCGAGTTTGTAGATGACCTGCAGGACGCGAGTGTCCACACGCTCGGTGCTGGCACCGGTGAGGGAGACTTTGGGGATGACGTAAGGCTCGATGCGGACGAACTGCACTTTGAACTTTTTCGAGGAGTCACTCTTCAGCGAGAAAGTGGCGTCGAGCCCAGAGGCCACTTCCATGGCGTTTTGTTCATCCACATCCGCACGCACATGCAGCGTGGAGATGTCGCCCAGCACGAGCGCTGGGTCCTTGTTCGTCGGGGAGGCGTACTCGCCGGCACGAATGTTGACTTGAAGGATGGTGCCGGCCTTCGGCGCTTTGACGGTGAGGCGGTCGATGAGCAGTTCCGTCTGCTGCACGTCGGCCTTGGCGGATGCGAGCTGCGCATCAGCGGCCTGCATTTGCGCCTTGGCCACGAGCACGTCGTTGGTGCGGTTGCGCAGATCATCCTGGCTGATGGCACGCTGATCTGTGATGGACGTCATGCGGTCGAGCATGTCCTGCACCTTCGCAAGCTGGGCGCGGTTGATGGCTATGTTTGCCTGAGCAATGGCTATGGCGGCCTGCTGCTTGAGCAGAGAGGCACGCAGTTCGCGGTCATCCAGAATGAGCAGCGGATCGCCCTCCTTGACGACTTGATTGACCGCAACTTTGACTTCCTCCACCAAACCCGGCGCCGGCACGCCGATGGCGACGTTTTCATCCTTGGCTTCGAGAATGCCGGTGGCCGCGATGTCATCGGGCGCGTTCTTCTGCGGCGGCAAAACAGGCGGTGGCGGGATGGCGGTCTCCTGGCTGCGGATGGTCTGCAGCACGAACCCCATGGCGATCACACCTGCGATGGCAAGCAGGTACGTGGAGTAGCGGATGGCGGTGGAGACGAGATTCATGAGCTGAGGTTAAATGACGATACCAAAATGGCGAATCGGTTCTCCGCAGCAAAACTGCGATGGAAGAATGACGAACCACGGTCAAAATTACGCTCGACGAGGCGGTCAAGAAAGTCTCAAATCCGCGCGATGAAAAAAGAACCGGGCTTTGCTGGAGAAATCATCCGCCAGGGCGGTGAGGTGGTGGCCATTGTGCTGGTGGCCGCATTACTGCAGGCATTGTGGGGTACGCAGTGGTTGAGCGCACGCACGTTCTGCCTGGTGGTGCTGGCAGCGGCACTGGCTAAAACTGTGTTCTTTTTCGTGGAGAACCTCCAGCACATCCTGATGGCCACACGGGACAACATGCCCTACCACCGCGTGCTTGGACTCATGGGAGTGAACATGATTCAGATCACCCTGGCCTTTGCCATGGATTATTGGTGCTTGGAAACGGCGGAACCCGCGAGCTTCAGCTCAATCGACGCCGCCTGGAGCCAGAGTGAGCAGCTCTTTGAGTTCTTCTTTTTCAGCGTCCTTAATTTTTCCTTCTTCGGTTTTGGCGATGTGACGCCCCTGACCATTCCGGCCAAGCTGGTCACAATGATGGAGGTGCTGCTGGCCTTTTTCACCGTGATCTTCCTGCTCTCAGACTTTGTCAGCCTCAAGGATTCTCTGCGTGTGAAGAAGCCGAATGAGGAATGATCCGCGTCTTGCACGGGTGGGCGGGCGCTTTACGCTGGCGGCATGGAAAGACCCGCCGCCATTGCCCAGATCCGCGAAGCCTGCAAAAACATCGCGCTGCAATTCATGAAGATTCACCCCGCCGTGCCCGGACTGGCCGACGAGGAGACTCAGAAAGAATGCTATCGCAGCGTGCATGAAATGACGGTGCTGCTGGAGACGATCAAAAAGAAGATCGGTCGTCTGGAACGCACCGACGACAGCACCCTGCTCTGACATTTGGCTTACTTGCCCGATCCCGCCTCTCATACGACCATTCTCCATGAAACACGCTATTTTCTGCCTCCTTCTGCTGGCAACCTGCCTGCAGGCCGAGGTCAAACTGCCCGCCATTTTTTCCGACGGCATGGTTCTGCAGCAGGCACAGCTCGTGCGGATTTGGGGCACTGCTGATGTCGGCGAAGACGTGAAGGTCACCTTTGCCGATCAGTCCCACAGCTCGCTCACGGACCCGACCGGCAAATGGTCGCTCACGCTGAACCCGATGAATGCAAACGCCCAGCCCGCCGATCTCGTGGTGACTGGAAAAAATACGATCACGCTGAAAAACGTCCTCGTCGGCGAAGTGTGGATCTGCTCCGGCCAGTCGAACATGCAGTGGACGGTGCAGCAGGCAGGCAAGGCCCAGGAGGAAATCGCCGCCGCCAATAGCCCGCAGATTCGCATGTACAATGTCGAACGCAGCCCAAGCATGACGCCACAGGCCGACTGCAAGGGCATGTGGAAAGAGGCCACCAGCGCCAATGTGGGGGAGTTCTCCGCCGTGGGTTACTTTTTTGGCCGTCACCTGCATCAGGTGCTAAAAGTGCCGGTCGGTTTGATCAACACCTCCTGGGGCGGTACGCGTGTCGAGGCTTGGACGAGCCGCGAAGCGCTCGAAGAGCGCCCCTGCGCCGCCGAAATGCTCACCGACTGGAAAGATGCCGTCGCCAAATGGGATGGCCCCAAGGAACTGGCCGCATTTGATCAACGGAAGGCCGAATGGCAGGCACGGGTGAAGAAGATTGACACCGAAAACGCCAAGCTGCCCGTCGATAAAAAACTGCCCAAGCCACAGGCACCACGCCCGCCGGAAGATCCCACCAAGACGCCCCACCACCCCAGCGTACTCTTCAACGGCATGGTGGCCCCGTTGGTCCCGTATGCAATCAAAGGCGTCATCTGGTATCAGGGCGAGTCAAACCAACGCCGCGCCTTCCAGTATCA
This sequence comes from Prosthecobacter sp., assembly GCA_021733925.1. Lineage (GTDB taxonomy): Bacteria > Verrucomicrobiota > Verrucomicrobiia > Verrucomicrobiales > Verrucomicrobiaceae > Prosthecobacter. Next base: position 71,455 of record JAIPJY010000013.1, read on the forward strand.
GGAACTGCTGCCCACCATGATCAATGACTGGCGCAAACAGTGGGTGGACGCCTTCTCGTTTTACATCGTTCAGCTGGCAAACTATGGCAACAGCAAGCCCATGACCACCGAACCCGGCGCACCCGACACCTGGGCCGAACTGCAAGAGGCACAGACGCTCACAGCGCAGACGCTCGACAAATGTGGCATCGCCATCATCAACGACATCGGCGAGCAAAACGACATCCATCCCAAGAACAAACAGGAAGTCGGCCGCCGCCTCGCGCTCCTGGCACTGGCTCAGGACTATGGCAAATCAGGCGCAGAATACTGCGGCCCGCTCTACCTTTCCTCCGTAGTGCAGGGAGACAAGATCCGCGTCCAGTTCACCCACACGGGCTCGGGTCTGAAAACCCGTGATGGCGGTGAACCGAAAAGTTTCCAGATCGCCGGAGCCGATCAGAAGTGGGCATGGGCCAAAGCCAAGATCGATGGCAGCGAAGTCGTCGTCTGGAGCGACGACGTGCCGCAGCCGATTGGTGTGCGCTATGCATGGGCCAGCTGGCCGGAAGGTGCCAATCTCATGAATGCCGAGGGCCTGCCAGCCTCCTGCTTCCGCACCGATGACTTCCTGCCTTCCACGCTCGGTGTCGTGTCGCCCTTCAAAGAGGCGCCACCGGCAAAGCCAGTCCCCGTCAAACCGTGATCATCCGAGCCTAGCGTGCATCTCTTCCTCGCTGATCCTGACACCGCGCCGTTCCTCGCTGATGAACTGCGCCGCGCCGCGCCGGATGCGGAACAACGCGAGATCGAAGGCCTCGGCATCGCAGCAGAAGTGAAGCTGGATGGACTGCTGCTCGCCTTCGCGAGACAAACCCTGCCCTCTGCAGTCGAAATCCAAGCAGCGTCGATCAATGCATGGGCAGATCGCATCATCGAGGCCATCGCCGGCGTGTTCCCCGATGACCAGCCCTGGCGGCTGCATCTCTGGCCGCAATACGGTGAAGGCAAAGCCGGGCAGCACCGCTGTGAATTGATTCATGCCAGTTTGGTGGAACGCCTGAAAAAGCGTCGCAGACGCCTGCTGCGCTCATTGATCGAAACTGATGCAGTTCTGGATGCGCAAACGTCTCTCGTGCAGTGCATTCTCACGTCCCCCGAAACCGGCTGGATTTCCACCTCCCTCGCGCCGCAGGCCTATGGTCTGCGCAGTTTGATTTCGAGCTTCCCCCGTGGCGAAGTGCCTCTGGCCGATGACAAAAGCGCCCCCTCCCGCGCCTTCACGAAACTGGTCGAATCCGAACAGCGCCTCGGACGTCAGATCGAGCGCGGGCAGACCTGCGTTGACCTGGGTGCTTCACCGGGAAGCTGGAGCTATGTGCCCATCCAGCGCGGAGCGAACGTCATTGCCATCGACCGTTCAGAGCTACGCGAGGATTTGATGCGCAATCCGCGCCTGCATTTCCAAGTTGCCGACGCCTTCAAATACAAGCCACAGCAAACCGTGGACTGGCTCGTCTGCGATGTCATCGCGGCACCGCAGCGCAGCATCGATCTGCTGCTCGAATGGCTGCGCGAGAAGCGCATGCGCCACTTCATCGTCACGATCAAATTCAAAGGCCACGACGAATATCCATTGCTCGACATCCTCAAACGCGAGGCTCCGCCGCTCTGCACCGAATTTCACCTCACCAGACTTTGCGCGAACAAGAACGAAGTGTGCGCGTTTGGGTTGGTTGGATGAAGGAAGGAGCATTCGCCCATCGTGTTGGGCCTGAAGGAGACTTCGAATAGATGGTCGAGAGCAACCGTCCTAAGCGCTTGCGATTATTTGCTTGCCGCAAAATCCACACCCAAGCTAAATACATTTCATACCATCCTCACGCCCTCGCTCCACCACCATGAAACTTATCATCACATTCGTTCTTGGCGCACTCACCGGCGCATTCCTGCTGTGGTTTGGATTCAGCAAGGTCATCCTCACTCTCAATAATAGTACATTGGTCGAAGTGGACCGATTTACCGGCAAGGCTAGCCAAGTTTTTGTTTCCCTCCTCGAAAGAGAGCTGGCGTCAGAGAAAGAGTTCGCGCGATTGGATGAGTTGAGAAAAAACGCCGTTCAAGAGGCACAGCCAGCGCCTGTCAAGCCAGCGGTTGTACAACCCGAATGGCGAGACCTCAATGAGTCCGAAATCAAGCAGCTCGACTTCAAATGGCATGTGAATGGAACCACCATCAAACTCGATTATCACAATCCATTCGAGAAAGATGTTAGGATTGATAAAGTTCGCGTCCAAATCCCTGCCAAAGAGGGGCATATTGCAATCGACCGGGAATACGAAGTTGGCATGCACTCCATCTGCCCTCCACTGGCTGATTTGGAAGCCGATCTTAAATCGCTAAAATTGCCAACAAGTGAGTTTTACGAGATGGTGGCTGAAAAAAAACCGCAAGTTTCAGGTTCGGATCCGTTTGGCACCGCAGGCTCCCCAGGACAAAAAAACGTCCGCAGCCTCGTTGGCACCATCACCCCAGTTCGCGTCTTGATTCGCAACTGAGGAACGCCACAAATCGACGGCCAGAAGTCTCTCTATCGCACCTACAGCAGCGCCTCATGCGCCCTTCCATCTTTGGCCTCGCAGTAGAGAATGAAGGACTGGTTCACCACGGAGAAACCGCCGGGAGTTGGATAGTCCCCGCTGAAGTACCAGTCACCGTACTCGGCACCGAGAGCGGTGTGGAGATCGGGAATGGTCTGGTAGATGACTTCGACGGTGCCATGCCACGGCGTATCCTCGGGACTGATCATCTGCGCGATGCGCTCGGAGATTTCCTCGTCGGTAAACGGGGCGTAGATGGCCTTCACGGCATTGCGCATCTGCTCCTTGGGCTTTCTCATCTCGGCTTTGCAGGCGCGATAAGTCTCCATCACGATGTGTGACATGCCGCGCGCACGCAAAAGTGATATGGCTGCCTGGAAGGCGATGAATTTGCCGAGCTCGGCCATGTCGATGCCGTAGCAGTCGGGGTAGCGAATCTGCGGAGCGGTGGAGCACACAATGATGCGCCGCGGATTGGTGCGTGCGAGGATGCGCAGGAGGCTCTTCTTCAGCGTGGTTCCACGGACGATGGAGTCATCGATGACCACAAGGTTGTCCTTGGGCGTCACGACACCGTAGGTGATGTCGTAGCTGCCGGACACCAGCGCATCACGTCCCGTTTCCTGGGCGATGAAGGTACGCATCTTGATGTCCTTGAGGGCGATTTTTTCGCCGCGTGGCCAGTTGCGCAGCACGAGATCGTCGAGCTTGGCCTCGTCAAACTCACCGCGCTTGAGCATGTCCATCAGCGCCTCTTTGACGACGACGCGGCGGCTTTTACGCAGGCCGTCGAGGAAGCCGAAATAGGCCGTCTCAGCCGTGTTCGGGATGAAGCTGAGCACGGTGTGCTCGAAGTCGTTGTCGATGGCCTTGACGACCTGCGGCACCAGTTGCTCACCCAGCGCCTTGCGCTGGTGGTAGATGGCGGAGTCGTTGCCGCGTGAAAAATATATGCACTCGAACGAGCAGGGCTTGAATTCGCGCGGCTCGATGAAGGGCTGGATGGTCATGCCGCCATCCGCTTTGATCACGGCCACATGCGCAGGGGGGATCTCATGAGTGTCCTCTTCATTGACGCCAAAGACAGACATCAAGGCGACACGTTCGGAGGCCATGGCGAAGATCTCGTCGTTCTCGTAGTAGTGACAGGGGCGGATGCCGCTGGGGTCGCGCATGGCGAAGAGATCGCCATTGCCGATGACACCGACGATGCTGTACCCGCCATCCCAGCGTTTGGCGGATTCTTTGATCACTTCGGTCACGTCCAGCTGCTCGCTGATCTGCTGCGGAATGTCTTCGCCCGGCATGCCGGAGTCACGCAGGACGTGGTAAAGCTTGGTGTGCGCCTCATCGAGCTGAAAGCCGATTTCTTCGAGCACACTCTGAGTGTCCGTGCCGAAGACGGGGTGCTGCCCGCGCTTCATCATGATCTCGTTAAGCTCACGTGTGTTGGTGAGGTTGAAGTTCCCCATCACCATCAGCGTACGCGTCGGCCAGGTGGTGCGGCGCATGTAAGGATGCAGCGCTCCTTTGCCAAAGTCACCACTGGTGCCGTAGCGCAGGTGGCCAATGTAGATCTCCCCGGCCATCTCAAACTCGCGCTTGATGGCGTCCGGATCGTCCTCAAACGAAACAAACTCTTTCCCCTCCTGGTCGCGCTCATCCTTGCGCTGCTTGTCGATGCGGCGGGCGATGCGTTTGAACTCCTTGCGCTCATCCTCAAAGACCTGGCCGATGCGCTCCACACTCTCAGTGCTGCGCACGCGAAACATGTAGGGGAGGCCGGGAGGCATGCCGAGTTTGCTGCAGCCGATGCCCATGCCGTCTTGGCCGCGGTTGCGCTGCTTGGTCATGATGGCCTGCAGGGCGTCAAAGCCGTAGAGGGCGTTGCCGTATTTTTGATAGAAGTATCCCAGCGGCTTTTTCAGCCGCACCACTGCTATTCCGCACTCGTGACTGATTGGGTCGCTCATCGTAAAGGAGCACCCATCATTGGCATGCCATGGAAGGAGTGCAAGACGTGGAAAAAGTTTCTCATGGGGTGTCCTGAGCGACCCGCCGGGCGTAACCGCCGACCCCGCCCCCAAAATCGAGCCTAGGGAACAATTCCCAGCCCAGCCGCCAGAACAGGAAAAGTGTTTTGAGCAAAGCCAGATCCCTTGCTGTCATCATGGCATGGTCCATGCAGTCGATGTTTCCACCCCGATGAATCCCCCGCCCATTTCACGATTCTGGCTCCCGGCATTGACGTTGGCAGCCTTTTTTGCAAACAGCCCAATCTACCCCGCAGTCCAGGAAAGCGGCTCCCCTCAGCCCGTCCCTGCAACACTGGAAATCCCACCCCAGGACCTGCCAGAAGAGCAGATGTCTGGAATCGTGCTGCGCAAACTCGCCTTTGACCGCGAGTTCGACTCACCCGTCATGCTGGCCCCGCTGCCAGATGCCAGCGGGGAGCAGGTGATCGCCATGCAGCGGGGTGAATTCTGCGCTGTGCGGCTTGATGGCAGCGGCAAGTGGCGCCCCTTCCTCGATTTCCGCGAACAGATGAAGGACATCCTGCTTTTCGAGGAGGGTGTGCATGGCATCGCTTTTCATCCCCGCTTTGCCGAAAACCGGCTGTTTTACCTCAGCTACTCCCAAAACGAGCCCCGGCGCACGGTGATCAGTGAGATGCGCGCCACCAAGGATTCGAATCCAGACGCGCTGCCGGAAACGGAGCGTGTGCTTTTGGAGATTCCGCAGCCGCTGGCCGACCACTGGGGCGGCCACATCACCTTCGGACCGGATGGCTTCCTTTATATTGCACTCGGGGACGGCGGCCTGCGCAATGACCCTTATCGTCTGGCACAGAACCCCTGGGTCCTGCATGGCAAAATCCTGCGCATCGACGTGAACGGTCGCAGCGGCAAGCTCCCGTACGCGATCCCCTCGGACAACCCCTTCGCCAAGGAGCAAACCGTGCGCCCTGAGATCTTCGCCCTCGGTTTTCGCAATCCCTGGGGGCTGTCCTTTGACGCCCGTTCCGGCCAGCTCTGGTGCGCCGACGTCGGACAGGACTTGTGGGAGGAGATCAACCGCGTTGATGCCGGTGCCAACTACGGCTGGAGCGACCGTGAAGGCCCCATGAAGTCAGCCTTCCTTCCTCACGGCTATCAGCCGGACACCGCCACCAAGGATCCCGTTCACGCCTACACCCGCATGCGTGGTGAGGGCATCTGCATCGTCGGTGGCCTGCTCTATCGTGGCCAGAAACTTCCGGAACTCGACGGAGCCTTTATCTTCGCCGACTGGGGCTACGGCACCGTCTGGGCGCTGGGCATCGATCCCGCCAGCGGCCTGCCTGTCCGACGTAGTGTGCTGTACCGCAAGGATCCAGAACTCAAGTTCAATCCCACGCTCGTCACAGCCGACATCGATGGCGAGCCGGTGCTGCTCTCTCAGGATGGGGCGCTGTACCGCTTGGAAACGGACGACGAATAAGCTGCTTTTTCCGCGCAAGACGCTGATCATGGCCGCGTTCAAGGCGGGCCATGACTCGTCTCCTCGCCTTGTTCCTGCTTCTTAACACCGTTGCAGTCGCTCAATCAAAACCCGATGTACTCTTCATCGCCGTCGATGATTTGAACGACTGGACCAGCTACCTCGGCGGCCATCCGCAGACGAAGACACCGAACATCGACCGCCTCGTGGCGCGTGGCACAGCGTTTACCAACTCGCATTGCGCCGCACCCGCCTGCAATCCTTCACGCGCGGCTTTGATGAGCGGCTTGCGCCCTTGGGAGACGGGAGTCTACACCAACAATGACCCGGCGCAGGACGTGATGAAGGATACACTCACGCTCAACCGCCACTTTCTGGCCAGCGGCTACAACACCCTCGGCGGCGGTAAAATTTACCACGGCTACGGCAGTGAGGGACGCACTGACTCATGGACGAAATGGGAGGGTCTCTTTCCCTCCATCAAAGAGCATGAGGAAAACATGAACGGCCTCAACCGTGGCCACTTCGACTGGGGTCCAGTCGATGCCAAACCCTCTGAAATGGGCGACTACAAAGCCACCGACTGGGCCATCAATCAGCTCAAGACCGCACCGACGGACAAGCCGCTCTTCCTCGCCCTCGGCTACATCAAACCTCACCTGGCTTGGTATGTACCCCAGGAATACTTCGACCGCTTTCCGCTCGCTGACATCCAACTGCCCGTGACGAAAGAACACGATCTTGATGACATTCCCAAAATGGGCGTGCGCATGGCTGGCCCCGAAGGCGATCACGCTGCAGTACTCAAAGGCGACCAGTGGAAGAAGGGCGTGCAGGCCTATCTCGCCACGATTTCATTTCTCGACGATCAGGTCGGACGCCTGCTCGACGGACTCGACCAAAGCCCGCGCAAGGACAAGACCATCATCGTCTGGTGGACTGATCACGGCTGGAATCTGGGAGAAAAGGAGCACTGGCGGAAATTTGCCTTGTGGGAGGAAACCACCCGCACCTCCATGGCCATCATCGCCCCCGGTGTGACCAAGCCGGGCACCACCTGCACCGCTCCCGTCGATTACATGAACATGTATCCCACCATTTGCGAGCTCACCGGCCTGCCCGTTCCAGAGCATGTCAAAGGTGCCAGCCTGATGCCGCTGCTCAAAGACCCTGCCACCAAGTGGGATGGCGTGGCTGTGTGCACCCACGGCAAAGGCAACCACGCCGTGCGCGATGCCAACTGGCGCTACATCCGCTACGCCGACGGCACTGAGGAACTCTACGATCACTCCAAAGATCCGTATGAATGGACCAACCTCGCGGGCGAAGTCGGCATGAGCGAGATCAAGGCCAAACTCGGAGCCTCCATCCCCGCTGCCGATGCTGAAATCAAATCAACGTCCGGTGACGAAAAGAAAAAGGGAGAGGGCAAAGGGAAGAAGAAAAAGAAGGCCAAGGAATAGCCTGAGCCTGAATGTAAGGAGCCAGTCACTGCCCTTCTTTCTCCAGCGTAAAATCAAGCCCCAACCCATTCGGCTCGGGTGATTTCATCGCAGCGGTAAATTGCGCGAGACTCCAGCCCTGCGGACCGGTCTTCTTTGGATCGTTTTTGAGTTCATTGAAGTGGATGAGCAATTCCCCCTTGGTCTTGTCCACCGTCTCCAGTTCCACCCAGCCTTTCCACCGCGCAAACAGGCCGCCCACTTTCGAGGCATGCTTCGCATAGTCCGGCACATGCAGTTTCAACGTTGCCAGATAAGGCATGCCGTGAATAGGCAGCGCCTCGCGCACCGCCTGCGCGATCTGGTGTTCGCTGACCGCCTTCGGGTCAAAGACAACATTGGCGTAGGTGTCAATCACCTGCACGACCGTCGCATCTGAAACACCCTTCGTTTCACTGATCGACTGCTGGACCACATACACGCAGCTCCCGCACTCCACGCCAGAGACATAAAAGGTCACGGTCGGCTGCTTTTCGGCGGCATGGAGACCGACCGTAATGGAACAAAGCATAACAATAAGACGAAGCATGTGTTTCATAATGACAAATTCAAACCAGCCCCCGGATCGGTACGCCACGGGTCAGCACATTGAGCAGACTCGGCGGCAGGCCGTCCGTGACACGCGCCTCTCCCACATCCACCAGCGTGTGCATGATGGTCGCGATCAAATCGGGAATCGTGATCGGCTCGGACGCGGGTTCGCCACCATTGCGTGACGACTGCCCGATGACCTGCCCCATCTTCAAGCCGCCGCCATAGATCATGAGCGGCGCCAGGCCACCCCAGTGATCGCGCCCGCCTTTGACATTGATCTTGGGCGAGCGTCCCATCTCTCCACAGCAGACGAGCATGATTTTTTCACTGAGACCGCGCGATTCGATGTCTTCGATCAAGGCGGAAACCGCATGGTCAAACGGACGACCGACATAGTCCATGCCAGTGCGGCACGGGGCGTTGTTGTTGTCGGCATGCATGTCCCACACAAAACTCGTCGTGACAGTGACAAAGCCGCAGCCGCGCTCGCACAACCGCCGCGCCATGAGCAGCAGCTTGCCCAGCGTGGCGGCGTTGTCGGCGTAATGCTCGCGATTGTTCCACTGCGTGCTGATGCGGTCTTTGGGCAGCAGCGCAGCAGTATCGTACCGAGCGATGAGACGCGGATCTTCCTTGGAAAGATCAAACGCATCCGACACGCCACGTCGCAGCACATCAAAGGCGAGCGATTGAAATTCCGACATGCCGCCAATGACTTGACAGCCGTCCATGGTTCGCTGCCATTGATCCAGTGAAGTGAGCAGAGCGCGGCGATCATCCAGCCGGGACTGCGCCATGCTCAAGGTCATGTCCGCCTGCGCACCACTGCCTGCACCGGGCACAAAGGGCTGATAGGTCGTCCCAAATTCGCCGCTGGATGTGAAGTCGCCGAACTGCTTGATCACAGGTCCTGCGATGGATGAAACCGCCTGAGGAAACAGCGCCACGTTCGTCGGCATCGCGCTGCTTTTGCGCAGCGGCCCGGCCATGCGTGAGTACAGCGAGCCGAGATTCGCCTTCATCGTATCCTTGCCGACGATGGTCTTGAGATCATGCACCGCATCGCCCGTGACGAAGGAACGCACGATGCTGAACTTGTCCGCCAGCTTCGCCAGTCGCTCAAACGTGCTGCCAAAGGTCACCCCGGGAAGCTTGGTTTTGATCTCGCCCGTGACGCTGCGAATCTCCGATGGCGCATCCATCTTCGGATCAAAAGTTTCAAACTGCGACGGCCCGCCGTGCATGAAGAGAAAGATGACCGACTTGTCCTTGAGCAGCGACTTTTTGGAAGCCGCCAGCGCCTTGAGCGCCATCAAATCACTCAAACCCAGCCCTCCCAGTCCCAACCCACCAATGCGCAGGAAATCACGCCGCTGCAGGCGTGAAGATCCCAGGCTGTGGTCGGAGAAGGTGAGCATGTCCCTGCCAAATACGCCAACCGGGAGGCACTCCTTCCTGATTGTGCTTGCCACCCGGCGTCGCGTTCGGGATGGTCGCCGCCATCATGCGCATCCCCCCTATCATTTTTGCCGTCGCATTGCTGACCTTGGAGGCGGCAGCCGATTCCTCCGACTGCCGGATTTGTGACAAGCATCTGATGCCGCAGCCGTTGCAGCTCATCCCGGGCCGAAAATACGCACGGGACCGGCGGGCGGACATCCTGCATGTGAAGCTCGATGTGACGCCGGATTTTGCCAAACGCACCGTCTCAGGCACAGCGACCCTGCGCTTCAAGCCGATCGCACTTCCGTTGGAGAAATTGGAACTGGACGCGGTGGACTTGAGGATCACCACCATCACGGCTGCTGGTGCCCAGGTCGCGGAGCATCAGATCACGGAAGACAAACTCATCATCACCTTTGCCAAAGCGATTGCACCAGATGCGGAGGCGACGGTCACGGTCACGTATTCCGCGCAGCCCGAACACGGCTTGTATTTCCGCACCCCGGAGATGGGCTACAAAGCAGAAGACACTCAAGTGTGGAGCCAGGGGGAAGCGGAGGAGCATCGCTTTTGGTTTCCCAGCTATGACTATCCCAATGAGCGCTTCACCAGCGAAGTCATCTGCCACGTGCCCAAGGGCATGCAGGTCATTTCCAATGGCACACTGCAAAGCGAACAGCCCGGCGGCGATGGTCTCGTGGCGTTTCACTGGCTGCAGGACAAGCCACATGTAAACTATCTCATCGCGATGGTGGCAGGCCATTTCCACAAGCTCGAAGACAAGGCTGGCGCGCTGCCCCTCGCAGTGCTGGTTCCCCCCTCCCACACCGCACAAGCGGCCAACGCTTTTGCCGACACCCGCAAGATCATCGAGTTCTACCAGAAGGAAATCGGTGTGCCCTTTGCCTGGGACAAATACTATCAGATTTACTGCCTCGATTTCATCGCTGGCGGCATGGAAAACACGAGCTGCACCTTTGAAGCCGCCGACATGCTTTTCAACTCCGACACCGAGCAGCTGCGTTCCCTGCATGAACTTGATGCGCATGAAACAGCCCACCAGTGGTTTGGTGATCTCGTCACCTGCCGTGACTGGTCGCACCTCTGGCTGAACGAAGGCTTCGCCACCTACTACACGGTGCTCTACGAAGAGCAGAAACTCGGTGCCGATGCGATGAAGTACGCGCTCTGGCAAGAAGCCCACCAAGTGTTTCAGGCAAACGACACCCGCCCCATCGTCTGGCGCGACTATGGCGACCCCATGCAGCAGTTCGACTCACGCGCCTACCCAAAAGGTGCCTGGGTGCTGCACATGCTGCGCAGCCAGCTTGGCGCAGACCTCTACCGCAAGTGCATCAAGACATACCTTGAGCGGCATCGCAACGGCATCGTCCGCACCGAAGATCTGCAGGACGTCATCGAGGAAATCAGCGGACTCTCATTTGATCAGTTTTTCGATCAATGGCTCTTCCACGGCGGCGTGCCCGAATTGAAAATCGACTACGCGTGGGACGCCGGATCGAAGCAGGCCAAAATCACCGTGCGTCAGACACAGAAGCTCAGCGAACAGGTGCGCCTCTTCCGTGTGCCGCTGCCAGTCGGCTTTGCCATCGCCGGGAAAAAAGAACTGCAGCTTTTCAAAGCGGACGTCACCAAGGACGTCGAAGAATTTTACTTCCCGCTGCCCGCTCAGCCGGAACTGGTCCGCATCGATCCCGATTACACCTTGCTGGCCAAGGTCACTTTCACACCGCCAGGCCCGATGCTCGACAAACAACTGCTCTCCGACATCATCGGCCGCCTGCTCGCTATCAGCACCCTCGATGACAAGCACATCGACAAACTCGGCAAAGCCCTGCGCGAAGACTCCTTCTACGCCGTCCGCTCCGAGGCAGCGAAGTCACTCGCAAAAATCCCCGATCCAGCAGCACGTGCGGCGCTGATCGCAGGCAGCAGCAACCAGACCGATGCGCGGGTCCGCAAAGCCGTGGTGCAGGCTCTTGCCGCACTGAACACACCCGAATCGCAGGAAACCCTGTGGAAAATGGCCCAGAGCGAAAAGAACCCCGACATTCTCGCCAGCATCATCGAATCCTGGGGGGCACGCCCCGGCGATGACGCAGTCGCCACCGCACTCCGCACACAACTGGGCGGCACCAGTTTCAACAACTCGCTTCAGCTCGCCGCCATCAAAGCGCTGCGTGCTCAGGACGACGAATCAGCGGTACCTGACGTGCTGGCCCGGCTGCAGTCTCTCAACCATCTTCGCGGTCGCGATGCAGGCACCGCTTTCGATGCACTCGCTTTCCTCGCGCGCCGTCCCACGAATTTGCAACGCGATGCTATACGCCAATTCCTCACCTCCAAACTCACCGACCCCCGCAACTCCTGGCGTCTCGCCAGCGCCAAGGCCCTCGGCACGCTGCGCGATCCCAAGGCGCTCGCCGTGCTGGAACCGCTGCTCGCCGGAGGCAATGCTCGCATCGACCCCGTCCGCGAGGCGGCTGCCAAATCGGCGCAGGATATCCGCGCGGGCCTGGACAGCCCTGCCGATTTGAAAAAACTCTGGGACCGCGTGCAGCAGTTGCAAAAGCAGGCCGAAGAACAGCAGAAAGAACTCGAAACCCTGAAGAAAAAATCACAACCAGCCGCCGCCGAAAAGAAGGCGGGCAAGTAGCCAACCATGCGATTCCCACGCCTTCTAACCATTGCCACCAAAGTCGTCAAAGACACGCTGCTCTCACTGCCTGCAGAAATTCGCACTGAGGCAGGAGACTGCCGCATTGAATTGACCGAGATGGATGCCTTGGTCGACATTGATGAGGATCTTGATCCCGATCTGCTCGGCCTGTTTGAAGGCAACACCCGCGATGATCCCCTGCCAGAAACTCCCGACGAGATGCCGCGCATCCGCCTCTTTCTCGACAACCTCTGGGACGAATGCTCTGGCGATCTCACCACCTACCGCCACGAAGTCCGCATCACCTTCCTCCACGAACTGGGCCACTATCTCGGGCTGGATGAAGACGAAGTGTCGGCTCTCGGCCTGGAGTGATCAGGCACCCGGCTTGTCCGCAATGACAATGGTGTCTGCGATCAGATCATGCAGACAACGCTGATCTTCCCGGAAGATAAAACAGGCATCGATGATGGAATAGAGCGGCACCACATTGGCAATGATGGCGTTGACAAACGAGCGCAGCAGGAAGGCCTTCACAAAACCAGGATTCTGCCCATCGGGGTTCGTCACAATACGAATGCCCAGCCATTTTTTGGCAATCGTCTGTCCTTGGATGGAAAGCAGATAGGTGTTGTAGATGATGAGCCCGAGCAATCCCAGGCCCGCAAGGATGAAACAAATCACCGAGCCCGTCGAAAGTGAATCATCTCCCTTGTTATCCATCATGGCGATGCCGCAGACCATCGGCAGCCCAGCCACGAGCATGCCAACCAGACCATCCAAAAAAGCCGCCCCTAGCCGACTGCCACGCGAGGCAAGCTCAAACTTTGGCATCATCGCGGACGTGATGATGTTTGCCTGAGGAGCCGCATAAGGATTGAACGACGGAGCAGTGGTGGCTGCGGCCAAAAAAGACGGCTGAATGGCTTGTGAGTTGAACCGCGTGCTCAGGCTCTGCCACTCCGCCATGCCTTCAGCCCAAAGCAGATCATCAGCTAAGAAACGCCCTGTTGAGACCCCTGACTGAATTTCCGACTCGGAAAAAACGCCAAGTTGCTGGCCATTTCGTGCAATGTGAAATGAAGTCATAAAATAGTTTCAATCAGCCCAATACTTTGACGACATGAGTGCCCCCGATCTTGTCATGGATGCAACGCCTGTCTTCATTAAAGATAAATAAAGCATCCACAAGGCTGTAGAACGGAATCAAGCCGAGCGCACCCTTGCCCAGCAGCGTTCTCAGGAAAACAATCTGAATGAAACCAGCCTTCGTCGAATCCTCAATTTGAGCGATGCGAATGCCCATGAGCTTCTTCCCAATCGTTTGGCCGTCGGTGGCAATGAGGATCAAATTGATGAGGCAAACAATGCCCAACAAACCAAAAGAGACATAAGCCATCAGATCGCTTTTTCCCAATGCCGTCTCGCTCATCAAACCTGCGGGCAGAAAACATGCAATGAACACAAGGATATCCAAAATGTGGGCTGCCAGCCGCGAGCCTGGAGAAGCTTTTTCCACGTACACTCGAGAAGAGGCTTGCGGAAGTCTGCCGACAAGGTTGGCGCGTGGCGCAGCATAAGGATTCACCGCCGTTGCCAACGTTGGCTGGGGCATCTGCTGTACAGGTTGGGCACTGCTTCGTTGGAAAACCACATCCAGCCCCTGCCACTCGCTCATTCCTTCCCGCCAGCACCAGTCTGTAGGCTGGAAGTAGCCGGTCTGCAGTCCTTCTTGGATCTGAGATTCGACGAATTCGCCCATTGCCAGGCCATCGCGTGCAATCTGATAAGGATTCATAGTGATATGAATGTCACTCTCTCGGAGCTTTCTGAAATTGTCTAGCGAAGCATCCGACCGGAAAGTTAATTTTTCACTAGCCCATCTTCCGCCGCCCATGCAGAGCCTGGTACAACGTGAGCTCGTCCACGTGGTCGAGCCCTCCACCCGCAGGCATGCCCTGAGCCAGCCGGGTGACCGCGATGCCCGCAGGACGCAGCAGATCGGCAATGTAGCTGGCCGTGGCCTCACCTTCGACGTCGGAACCAAGGGCGATGATGACTTCTTCCGTGTGAAGATCACGCACACGATTGACCAGCGACTCCATGCGCAGGTCTTCCGGGGTCACGTTGTCGAGCGGCGAAAGCCTGCCACCAAGCACGTGGTACAAACCTTGAAACGCACCTGACCGCTCCATGCGCAGCACATCGGCGGCCTGCTCGACCACGCAAAGCTGCTGCTGCTGGCGGCGCGGGTCGTGGCAGAGCAGGCAGTCGCTGTCGCTTTCGATGAAGAACCCGCAGTCATCACAGGGTATGATGCGCTCCCGTGCCTCCAGCAGCGCGTTGGAAAGCAGGGTGATGCGCTCATCACTCCGCTGCAGCAGCCAGATCATGAGGCGCTCCGCGCTGCGCGGCCCCAGGCCGGGCAGCGATTTGAGCTGGGCGACGAGACGCTGGATCGCGGGTGGATAGTCAATGCGCACGGCAGAAAAACTCAGGTCACAGCGAGCTTGCGCGAATGTTTGGGCGTCTCTTTGGCTGGCGAAGATTTTTCCTTCAGGGCCAGGTCAACACGCTCCAGGAAGTACTTGAGCGGCGCATCCTCACGGCCCTCGATGGCGGCGTTGTTGAAGCTTTCCAGCGCCTGCTTCAGATCGCCTTTACGATACTGCACCACGCCCTGCCAGAAAGCGTCACGGGCGCGAATGTCCGGCTCCGGCAGCGTGCCCTTCTCAGCAAGCAGTTCGTACACCTCGCTCATCTGACTGGAGCCAACAGTGCTGACCATCTCCATGGGCCGCACCTCGGCATTGTCCTTCACCAGTGCATAGGTCCTCGCGCTCATGAGCACCTTGCTGCCATACTCGGCATTCAACACACACAGCTGCGTGGAAAAATCAATCACATCACCCACCGCGCTGAAACTTTCAAAGTGGCTGACACCAAACAGACCGCAGACCGCCGATCCCGTGCTGAATGCCACACCAATCTGCGCCTTCTTGCCGAAGCGCTGCTCGATCTCACGGGTCAAATTGGCCACATGGTTGCGCAGCACTGCGGCCACCTGGACGGCATGCAGGGCGTGATGCTCGTCTATCAGAGGGAATCCGAAGAAGACGCGCACCTGCCTGGCGTTGCAATCATCCAGATACGCGCCGCGCTCGATGAGAAATTCTGAAATGCTGCGCTGAAAATGCGTGGCCAGTTCTTCGAACTGCAGTGCCTCGATGCCCGTGGCAAGCTCCCCATGATTCAGCATGCGGCAGGTCAGCACCGTAATTTCACGGCGCTCCGTCATTTTCGCCGGATTGTTTTGATCCGCGAGCTCCTCAAACACACGCGTGGAGAGCCTCCCGACAAAGTAGTCGCGCATGACATGGCAACGATAAGCATTGACCGAGCCACCCACGGCTATACCCGCGATGCCGGCAAACCACAGCGCCATTGATCCCGATATCGGCTCAAACAAGACGCCGCTCATGGCCATGATGCAGGCAAAGGTGGCCGTGAGAAACGTGCCACCAAGGAGGAAGGCAATCCGCCGCCACTGTGAGGGCATCTCAATGCACACCCACGCGCTGATGAAAGCCATGAGGGTGTAGTAGCCATATTGCAGCAAGACGCTTTGCTTCAATCCACCCGCCGGCAAAATGAAACCGCGCGCAAACAGCACGGCAAACCAGTCGGCCGTGCTTTTGAAAAAGCCGAACTGATACAGGGCCAGCAAGGGGATGCAGACCAGCACGCCAATGAACATGGCGGCGACCTGATTACGATTCATGGGCGGTAGAGTCATGGGAGATATCGATGATATTGGGGGTTGCTGGCGGCTCCGGCTGGTTGCGACAGGCGTTCACGACGAGTTCGCTGACATACTTGTCAGGATTGGCAATCGCGTCGGTGGTGATGAGAAAGCGTGTCGCGCCAGAACTGCGCGTCACCAGTTTGAGACCAAAGGGATAATCTTTGAAGAGTTTCTCGCACAGGGCCTCCACATGCAGCCCTTCACGCTGCGCCCGTGCGGCGACTGCGGCGATGGCTTCGTTGTCAAAGTCGAGCATGAAGCCATTCTCACGCTGGAAACGTTCCGCAAAGGCCCTGACCTCCCCGGCATGGGCGGCGCCAAGTTCTCTAAACTGGCTGACGGCCTCGGCACGGCACTTGGCGAGCGTTTGTTCCGGCTCTTTGACCAGTTCACCATCGACTAGCAGTTCCGGCAGGCCGAGGCTGGGCATTTCAAATTTGAAATCACGCAGCACCCGCTCCCAGGC
Organism: Prosthecobacter sp.; assembly: GCA_021733925.1. Lineage (GTDB taxonomy): Bacteria > Verrucomicrobiota > Verrucomicrobiia > Verrucomicrobiales > Verrucomicrobiaceae > Prosthecobacter. The sequence goes on from JAIPJY010000013.1 coordinate 87,944, forward strand.
GGTGACGAGACCACGTGCACCGGTCTTTTCCTCCTCCGCCCGGCTGGCGATCTCACGCAGGGCATCGTCCTTGAAGACCGCTTTGACCCCGTAGGCGGCAAACTCACGCTCATACTGGCGGATGAGGCTGCCTTCGGAGTTTTTCATGATATGAAACATGTCGTCCGCACTCAGCGGATCACAGACCACACGCACCGGCAGACGTCCGATGAATTCAGCCTCGAAGCCATAGTCGATGAAGTCCTTCGTCCGCGCTTCACGGAACAGATACTCGGCGGAGGTGGTTTTCGTGTCCGAAGAGACAAAGCCAATGGATTTCCGGTTCGTGCGCTTCTCGATGATCTTTTCCAGACCGCCGAACGCACCGCTGACAATGAAGAGAATGTTGCGCGTGTTCACCACCTCGCGACCCGTGCGGCCCTTGCGGGTGTCGAACATCATCTGCATCTGACTGCGGATGTCATTCGGCGCGTAGAGGGCCACTTCCGTTTCCTCCATCAGTTTCAGCAGGGTGGTCTGCACCCCCCGCCCGCTCACGTCGCGCCCCAGTCGTTCCGGGCCGCTGCTGAGCTTGTCGATTTCATCCAGATAGATGATGCCATGCTCCGCCAGCTCGATGTCGCCATTGGCTTTCGCCACGAGATCGCGCACCAGATCATCCACATCCGCGCCGACGTAGCCGGTTTCGCTGAATTTCGTCGCATCCGCCTTCACAAACGGCACGCCGATGAGATCCGCGATGTGTTTGACAAGGTAGGTCTTCCCGACCCCGGTGGGACCGATGATGATGACGTTCTGTTTCGAAAATTCGAGCCTCGGCCCACCGGAGTTCGACTCACGATCATCACGCAGCATCTGGGCGTGGTGATAATGATCACACACCGCCGTGGCCAGCACTTTTTTGGCCTCATCCTGCCGGATCACAAAGCGGTCGAGATGCGCCTTGATGTCGGCAGGCCGGTAGTTGAACTCGAAAACCCTGCCATGGTCAGCCTTGGCCTCCTCCACGGGCTTCGCCTCCCCTTCCGGCATGGAACGCCCGCCCGGACCTTCGACGCGGGTGAACAGCACCTGGCCGCCCAGAGTGTTTTTGATAAAATCCTCCAGCTTGCGCGTGATCTCCTCCGGAGTACCGGGCGCTTTGGGGTTTTCAGTCTCAGGAAGTTCTGGCGTGGGCTCGCTCATGGGGGAAATGATAGTGCGCTAGACGAAGCCCGCTGACAAGCGGCACGATGCGTGCTCTGCACGGGCGCGAAATGCTCTTTTTCAGGGTTGCACCGCCCCCATGACAACCCATACTCCGCCCCCCGCATTATGTCAGCATCCGTCAAAGTCGCCGTCGTTGGAGCCAGTGGTTACTCTGGAGCTGAACTGCTGCGCCTGCTGCTGCGGCATCCGAACGCTGATCTGGTGGCTGTGACGTCGCGGTCTCTGGCAGGAAAAGTCCTCTCCAAGGAGTTTCCGCGCTTCCGTAGCATCGGCGTGGCTGATTCACTGACCTTCACCGCGCCTGACGCAGCTGCTTTGAAAGCCGCTGGTGCCGAAATCGCCTTTCTGGCGCTGCCACACGGGGTTTCCGCCGAATACGCGAAGCCGCTGCTCGAGCTTGGCCTCAAGGTGATCGACCTCAGCGCGGATTTTCGTCTGCGGAGCCCGGCCCTGTATGAAGAATTCTACGGCCATGCGCATCCCGCCCCTGAATTGCTGGATGAAGCCGTCTATGCGCTGCCAGAAGTGCGCGCGGAGCAGATCAAGGCCTCACGGCTCATCGCCTGCCCTGGCTGCTACCCCACCAGCATTCTGCTGCCTCTCATTCCTCTGCTGAAAGCGGGACTGCTGGCCGAATCACCGCTCGCCGTTGCCAGCATGAGCGGCGCCAGTGGCGCCGGGCGCAAAGAAAGCATTCCCCTGCTCTTCTGTGAGGTGCAAAACAGCGTGCGCAGCTACAGCGTGCCGCTGCACCGGCATCTGAGCGAAATCGGCCAGGAACTCGCCCTCGCCGCCGGCCGCGAAGTGAAGCTCTCGTTTGTGCCTCATCTCATGCCGACCCATTCGGGTATCTGCACGACGACGTTCGCGCAGCTCAAACCCGGCGTGACGATTGAACAAATCACCGCCGCCTTGCATTCGGCCTACGATTCAGCACCCTTCGTGCGTTTGCTGGGGGTGAATCAGTCTCCAGATACCAAAAACGTCACCGGCACCAACTTCGTGGACATCGGCTGGTCCTATGACGCCCGCGCAGGGCAGCTCATTTTGATGAGCACCGAAGACAACATCGGCAAAGGCGCCTCCGGCCAGGCTGTACAAAACATGAACCTCATCTGCGGCTTCGAGGCCACCGCAGGCCTGCTGTACGTCTAATTTTATGGCGACCAAAGCACACGACGAACGCGAATGCCGCGTCTCTTTCAAAGTCATCGAAGGCGGCGTGACCGCCGCAAAGGGGTTCCGCTCCAGCGCCGTGACCTGCGGCATCAAGAATCCTGAAGCCACCCGCTTGGATCTCGCGCTGATTGTATCCGACGGCCCGACCACCACAGATGCAGTCTTCACGACGAACAAAGTCCGTGCCGCCTGCGTGCGCGTCTGCCAGCAGCACATCAAGGAGAGCGACACCCGCGCCATCATCGCCAACAGCGGCAATGCCAACGCCTGCACCGGCGTCCAGGGCATCCATGATGCCAAGGCCATGACCAAGGCCGTCGCTGAACAACTAGGCGTGAAAATGCGCCAGGTGCTCGTCTGCTCCACCGGCATCATCGGCATGCCGATGCCCATTGAGCGTGTCATTGTCAAAGTCCCCGATGCCGTGGCCAAGCTGAAGCCCGACGGTTCCGATGACGCAATGCGTGCGATCATGACGAGCGACACGCGGCCCAAGACCTTCGCGGTCGATGTACCCTGTGGCAAAGGCAGCTTCCGCATTGGCGGCATCGCCAAAGGCGCGGGCATGATCTGCCCCAACATGGCCACCATGCTCTGCTTCATCACCACCGACGTCAGGATCGGCAAAGATGAGCTGCACCGCTCCATGCGCTATGCTGTGGAGAAAAGTTTCAACTGCATCACCATCGACGGCGACACCAGCACAAACGACACCGTCATTGTGATGACCAACGGCCAGTCCGATGTGCCCACGATCAAGAAGGGCTCGCCCGAGGCGGAACTCTTCCGCTGCGCACTGCACAAGGTGATGCTGGAACTCGCCAAGATGATCGTTTGCGATGGCGAGCGCGTGACCAAGTTCGTCGAAATCCGTGTCCGCAATGCCCGCACGCTGGCAGACGCCCGCAAGGTGGCCGAAACCGTCGCCAAATCCCTCCTGGTGAAATGCTCCTTCCATGGCTGCGACCCGAACTGGGGCCGCATCATCCACGCCGTCGGTTATTCCGGGGCACGCATTCGGGAAGAACTCATCGACATCTATTTCGGCGGTCTGCAGGCCTGCAAAGGCGGTCTGGCCACGAAAACGCCCATCGCCGAAATGGAAAAGGTCGTGCAGGAGCCGAAGTTCACCGTCACCATTGATCTCAACCTCGGCACCAGCGGTTACACCGTTTACACCAGCGACCTGTCCGAAGAATACGTTGATTTCAACAGCTCGGAATACTCCGCCGCCATTCACGCGAAACGCCAGAAGGGCTTTGCTTGATCGGTTCACGCAGTCACATTCATCGCGATGAATCCTCTCGACGCTCAAATCACCAAATCCGCCGTACTTCTTGAAGCCCTGCCTTACATGCAGAGCTTCCGAGGCTGCACGTTTTTGATCAAGGTCGGCGGCAGCGCGATGGAAGACCCCGTACAGGTGGACTCCTTTCTGCGTGACGTCGTCTTCCTCGAAGCCGTGGGCATCAATCCCGTCATCGTGCACGGTGGCGGCAAGGCCATCTCGAAAGCCATGACCGAGTCCGGACTACAGGCGAAGTTCATCAACGGCATGCGCGTCACCGACGACGAGACGATCAAGATCGTCGAGGAAACACTCGCCCGCGTGATCAACCCGGAAATCGTGACCAAGATCAACGCCTTTGGCGGCAAGGCCGTCGGCATCCCCGGCACGGAAGTCTTTCTGGGTGAAAAGATGAAGGGCGATCTCGGCTGGGTCGGCGAAGTCAACGACTGCAAGCTCGGTCTAATCCAAGCCGCTGTAGCAGGTGAGTTCGTCCCCGTCGTTTCGCCCGTCGCCCGCGAGCTTTCCTCCGGCAAAACGCTCAACGTAAACGCCGATCTCGCGGCCTGTGGTTTGGCAAAAAGGCTGAAGGCCACCAAGCTCATCTTCCTCAGCGATGTGCGCGGGGTGATGCGTGATCCAAAGGACGACACCACACTGATCCCAAGCCTCGACGAGGCATCGATCGCCAAACTGAAAGCAGACGGCATCATCAGCGGCGGCATGATTCCCAAGGTGGACTCTTCGCTCGATTCGCTGCGTGGCGGCGTTGGCAAGGTGCATCTCATCGACGGCCGTCTGCCGCATGCCCTCATTCTCGAAATCTTCACCGACGGCGGCATTGGCACCGAAATCCATTTGTAACGCAAGATGAGAACGAGTGATCAACTGATGCAGGAGTTCGTCCTGCCAAACTACGGTCGTTATGATGTGTGGCCTGTGCGTGGCGAAGGCCCGTACGTCTGGGATCGTGACGGGAAGAAGTATCTCGACTTCGCCGGTGGTGTCGCCGTGTGCCCGCTCGGTCACTGCCCGCCTACGGTGGTGAAAGCGCTCACGGAACAGGCAAACACGCTCATCCACGTCTCAAACTGGTACTGCATCGACAAACAGGCCGAACTGGCGCGCATTCTCGTCGAAGAATGCGTCGGCATTGCCGGCAAGTGCTTCTTCTGCAACAGCGGTGCTGAGGCCAATGAAGGCCTGCTCAAGCTGGCGCGGAAATACGGTCAGCAGACCGGCGGACGCTACGAGATCATCAGCTTCACCGGTTCCTTTCATGGTCGCACCTTCGGGGCCATGACCGCTACGGCGCAGGAAAAGATTCACGGCGGCTTTGGTCCTCTGCCACCTGGCTTCATCTATTCCCCGTTCAACGATATCGCCGCACTCGAAGCAGCGATCACTGACAAGACGGTCGCCATTTTATTGGAGCCAATTCAGGGAGAAAGCGGCGTGAATGCTGTCAGTCCCGAGTTTCTGCGCGCCGCCCAGCATTTGTGCCGCGAAAAAGATCTGCTCCTGCTGCTCGATGAAGTGCAGTGCGGCTTTGGCCGTGCAGGCGAAATGGCCGGCTGGCGCAGCATCATTCCGGGAGATGAAATCCAGCCCGACGGCATCAGCTGGGCCAAGGCCATTGGCAGCGGCTTTCCGCTGGGCTCGTTCTGGGTCAATGATCGCCGCGATCTCAGCAAGACCCTCGGCCCCGGCACGCACGGCACCACCTATGGCGGATCCCCCCTCGCCTGCGCCGTCGGCATCGCCACGCTGCGCGCGATTTTGGATGAACACCTCTGCGACAATGCGAAAACTCGCGGCGCGGCCATCGCAGCGGCAGCCTGTTCATGGAATCACGTGCTGATCAAAGAGGTGCGCCAGCTCGGCCTGTTCATCGGCTTTGAACTCAATGCCGAAGCCATCGCCGCGAAATCCGGCGGCAAGCCTCCTTCCATCTTCCTCGCTCAGCAACTGCTCAACGCCGGCATGATGGTCACCCCAGCAGGCCCCAATGTCGTGCGCTGGCTCTCACCGCTGAACATCACCGCAGCCCATGCCGACGAAGGGCTCACCATCTTCAAGAGCGTGCTCGATCAGCTCGCGTAAACCCGCCACGATATGAACCATCTCCTTTCAATCGAAGAACTGAATCAGGCACAAATCGAGAGAATCGTCGATCTGGCCTGCGTGTTGAAAAAGGACCGCACCGCATCACCGCAGGTCCTCACCGGCCAGCAGTGGGCTCTGATTTTCAGCAAGTCTTCGACACGCACCCGCGTGAGTTTTGAAGTGGGCATTCGCGAACTGGGCGGTGCAGTGATGTTCCTTTCCAGCGCCGACATCCAGCTGGGTCGTGGCGAGCCGATCAAGGACACCGCCCGCGTCATGGGCCGCATGATTCACGGCGCAGTCATCCGCACCTTCGCCCAGCAGGATGTGGTCGATTTCGCCCAATACAGCGGCATCCCCACCATCAATGCACTGACCGATGACGAGCACCCCTGCCAGGTGCTGGCGGATTTGCAGACCATTCAAGAACGCCTCGGCACCTGGAAAGGCAAACGCATCTGCTTCCTGGGCGATGGCGACTGTAACATGGCCCGCTCCTGGATCTGGGCCTCGGTGCATCTCGGCTTTGAACTCGTCATCGGTGCCCCCAAGGCGTTTCAACCACAGGAAAGCTTCATGCATCGTGTGCCCGGCAACACCGTAAGCATCGTCGATGACCCTGCCGAAGCCGTGGGTGCCTGCGATGTCGTTTACACCGATGTCTGGGTCAGCATGGGCAAGGAAGCCGAAAGTGCCGACCGCATCGAGATTCTCAAGCCCTGGCAGATCAACACCGCCCTCCTGAAGCATGCCAACCCTGGCGCCCTTGTCATGCACTGCCTTCCGGCCTATCGTGGCAAGGAAATCACCGAGGAAGTCATGGAAGCCAATGCCGACTTGATCTTCGATCAGGCTGAGAACCGTCTGCACGCGCAGAAGGCGATCATTGTGGAACTCACTCGAAAAAGTTGATTCCAACCATGAGCACCCCCGTCACCGCCAGCAGCCCTCTCGGCGTTTTTGACTCCGGCGTTGGCGGCCTGACCGTGGTGCGAGCGCTGCGGGATCTGCTGCCCAATGAGTCGATCATTTATCTCGGCGACACGGCGCGCGTGCCATATGGCTCGAAATCCCCGGACACGATCCGGCGCTTCTCGATGGAGGATACGCAGTTTCTCGTCTCCCATGGCGTGAAGGCCGTGGTGGTGGCCTGCAACACGGCCACGGCGCATGCGCTGCCCATCCTGCAGGCCACGTTTCGTGTGCCAGTAATCGGCGTGCTCGGTCCCGGAGTGGAAGCAACGCTCGCTGACACCACTTGCGAGCGCGTAGGCATCATTGGCACGGCAGGCACGATCCGCAGTCATGCCTATCAGCACGAAATCGCCATGCGGCGGCCGGACATCATGATCGAGGCCAAGGCCACGCCGCTGCTGGTGCCGTTTGTGGAGGAAGGCTGGACGGATCACCCGGCGCTCAAGTCCGTGCTGCGTGAGTATTTGAAGCCGATGCTCGACAAAGGCATCGACACCCTGGTGCTGGGCTGCACGCACTACCCGCTGCTGATTCCAGTGCTGAAGCGCATCCTTGGGCAAAAGGTACGCCTCGTGGACTCCGCCAGCACCTGCGCGGCGCATGTGAAAGCCAGCCTCGAACAAGGCGGCCTGCTGCGAACGACCAAATCAAAACCCTCGCTCGACATCTACCTCACGGACCATTCCGAGCAGGCGGAGAACCTGGCCAAGCGCTTCCTGGGCACGGATTTCGGCAAGGTGAAGAAAGCGGTCGTTTAAGCAGCCTATGGCAATCTCAAATTGCCCGGCGATGAAGACTCGCTAGCCTGACCTATCCCATGTTTCCGCGCATCTTTGACCGCTATCTTGGCCGCCAGGTCGCATCAGCCACGCTGATCGGCGTGGCGCTGCTCAGCGGCGTGATGGTCCTGGGCAACGTGTACAGAAAGCTGGACCAGCTGCTGGGCAACACGGAACTGCCGACCTCGGTGATCGCAGAGTTCGTGATGCTGGTCATTCCTTACTCGCTCATCTTCACGATTCCCTGGGCCTTCCTGACGGGCATTCTGCTCGTGTTTGGCCGGCTTTCTGCCGACAACGAACTGGTCTCCCTGCGAATGACCGGCATGTCGATGCCGCGCATCTGCGCCCCCATCTTTATCCTGGCGATAGCGCTGAGCGGCATCTGCCTGTGGGTGAATGTGAGCCTGGCACCTGCGGCAAAGGATCGCATGAAGCGCTTGTTTTACCAGGTGGCGGTGAAGAATCCTGAAACCCTCTTCCAAGAGGGGCAGGTGCTGGAGCGCGTGCCCGGCTACCGTATTTACACGAGCAAGCGTCATGACAAGACGCTCACAGACATGCACATCGTCATTTTGAAGGGCGCCCAGGCCAGCACCTACATCCACGCCAACAAAGCGACCCTTCACACCACTCCCGGATCGATTGATCTGCTCATGGAACTGGAAGGCATGACAGAAGAGAACGTGCCGGTGGATGGTCAGGGCCAGCTCGGTGGATTTGCCATGAGCCAGCAGTGGTTGAAGCTGCCGCTTTCAGAGATGCAGAAAGACACCGTCCGAGTGAATGCGAGCATGAAGACCACCAGCGCTCTGGCCGAGGAAGTGCGCACATGGAAGGACACCGTCACTGGCGAAGCGCTGACGCCTGTGACTCGCTCCCTGTCGCTCACCGAGTTGAGCAAACGCTACAGCTTTTCGATGGCCTGCTTCACCTTCGCCCTGGTGGGCATCCCGCTGGGGGTGACGGCGCAGCGGCGCGAGACTTCTTCGGGCTTCGCCCTGAGCCTGATCACGGCCACGGTTTACATCGTCTTCATCATTCTGGCGGACACGCTCAATGACAAACCGGCTGCAATGCCACACCTCATCATGTGGCTGCCCAATGTGATCTTCCTTGGCATGGGCGGCTGGTTGTTCTACAGGCTAAGCCGGAAATAAAGCAGACCGCCTCATTTCTTCAGCAGGCCCATGACAGCGGAGGTCATCGCCGTCACGCCGGCCTCGAGGGTGGGCTCTGGAACGGGTTTGAAATAGGGCGAATGCAGTGACGGCAGGCTGGTCCCCTTGGCTTTGGCTGCGGCCACAACCGCTGGCGGCTGCGTGCCGAGCCAGAACATGCACAGCTGCACCTTGTCCTTCGTCATGCCGTATTCAGAAAAGTCTTCCGCGCCCATGACAGGCTCGCGCGTGAGGACGTTGTCTGCACCGATGGCCGCCCCGATGAACCCGCGCACTTCCTGACACAGCTCTGGCTGGTTGTAGAGTGCTGTCGCACGATCATCGGACACGAGCACCTCCGGCATCTTGTCAGCAGGCATGTCGGCCGACTCCGCCTGCGCTTTGACGATGCGCTTGATGGAGTCGATCAGGTGCTGCCGCGTTTCCTTCTTGTAGCTGCGCAAGGTCAGTTGCAGGCGCACCTCGTCGGAGATGATGTTGCTCTTCGTGCCCCCATGGATGCTTCCCACGGTGATCACCGCCGGATCGCCAGGCCTCACCTCACGGCTGACAATGGTCTGCAAGGCGAGCACGATCTGCGAGGAAAGCACGATGGGGTCTTTGCAGAGGTGCGGCATCGAACCATGCCCTCCCACGCCCTTCACCACGATCTCCACCGAGTCCACATTCGCCAGCGCAAAACCTTCAACGATGCCGACCGTGCCATGCGCCATGTCGGACGAGCAATGCAACGCGATGGCCTTGTCCGGCTTGGGGAATTTTGAGAACAGACCATCGCGCAGCATGAACCGAGCACCCAGCACCCGCTCCTCCGCCGGCTGACCGATCATGACCACCGTGCCCTGCCACTGATCACGCAGCTTCACCAAGGCCCGCGCCGTTCCCACAAAGCTGGCCATGTGCATGTCGTGGCCACAGGCATGCATCACGTTCACCTCACGCCCGAGATCATCCTTCACCACCTTCGTGCTCGCATAAGGTGCCCCAGTCTGCTCCTTCACTGGCAGTGCATCAAGATCCGTGCGCACCAGAATCACCGACCCGTCGCCATTCTTCAACACGCCGACGATCCCATGCCCGCCGACATTCTCCGTGACCTCCAGCCCGGCCTCACGCAGCTCTTTGGCAATACGCGCCGCCGTTTCAGTCTCATTCAAAGACAGCTCCGGATTCGCATGCAGCTCTTTATACAGCGTGAGCAGTGATGGCAGCTCCTGTTTCACCACCGAAGCGACATCGGCAGCAGCAAGAGATGACCCGACCAGCAAAGAGAGCAAAAACGGTTTCATGCCATCCACTAAGCCAACAATCCAGCCGTCTTGCAAGACTCAAGGTGCTTTGCGGGCAGCCTCCTCCTTGCGGAGCAGTTCGCGCTGGGCCTCGCGTTCGAGCGCCTCTCTTTTCAGCCTTTTGATTTCTTCGGTCACGTCTGGCTGTTCCACAGAATAATTGCCACTCTCGATCTGTTTGACGAGTTCGTCATGCTTCTTTTGAATCCGGGCGACGTCAGCCATGTAACCTAGACGTCTCGCGTCATTGAGCTGCTTTTCCAGCTGAGCCAGCTGCTTTTCCTCCATGCTGCTTGTCCGACCCGCCAGCAGCAATTGAATTTCCTGGTCGGCCTGCGAGACTCTTTTGTTAGACTGGCTCACGCTCGGAGAAAAACCCATCGCCTCCATCCACTCCTCACACCTCTGCGGCCAGGCGTTGATGGGCTGCTTGTTGTCGCGCATGCCAAAGCCGTGACCACCTTTAGTGAAGAGGTGGAGCTCACACGGGATGCCGAGCTTTTTGTACTCGAGGTACAGCACCGTGGCGGCGGTCGGGTTCTGTCCGTCGTCGTGGGCGCAGGCGAGGAACATCGGCGGCGCATCCTTCGGCACAGTGAAGCCCTCCTGGAGTTTGGTGGGATCTTTAAAGTCCACGAAACCACCGCCATAGATCATGATGCCAAAATCCGGCAACTCCGTCTTCGTGGCGCGATCACAGGCGATATGCGCAAGCAGATTCCCTCCCGCGCTGAATCCGAGCAACCCGACACGCTTCGGATCGAGATTCCACTCCTTGGCATGCTCGCGAACAAGCGCGATAGCCTTGGCTGCATCCTGGACAGGCTTTTCATGGCGCGCAGCTTCATCACGCGTCGGAGTACGGTATTTGAGGAGGATGCCGGTGACCCCGAGGGTGTTGAGCCAATCACACACCTGAGTGCCCTCGTGAACAGCAGAGAGGAAGACGTAGGCACCACCGGGGGCGACAATGACGCTGGTACCGTTCGGTTTTTCCGGGCGATACACAGTGATCGTGGGATCGTGAATATCTGTAATCGTGCTCTTCCCAGCCTTGGTGCGGATGAAGTCCTCCGTGCTCTTGGAAGGCGGCAGCATCTTGCCGGGCGCACCCTCGGGCCACAGTTTGATCTCGATGGGATCAGCAGCACAAATTGGCAGGGCACCGAGGAGAAAAACAAGCAGCGCTTTCATGGTTGTGCCTGCATGATAAAGGAAAGGCGCGGCTTTGTCACTCGTAGAGATGAAGGTCCATGAACCCGCTCGACGCCAATCGCCTCCACCTGACCCGCCGTTCCCTGTTTGGGAAATCCGCGCTGGGGATCGGTGGCGCAGCGCTGGGCGGGCTGCTGACACGGGAAGGCTTTGCCTCTCAGCTGCCGGATGCCATGGCCCCGGCGCTCCCGCATTTTGCGCCAAAGGCCAAGCGTGTCATCTACCTGCTGCAAAACGGAGCTCCGTCGCATGTCGACCTGTATGATCACAAGCCGATGCTCAAGAAGATGCACGGCAAGCAGATCCCGGACAGCATCGTGGCAGGCAAGCGCTTCAGCACGATGACGGGCGGCCAGACGGCGCGTCCGCTTCTGGGTGAGATCTCAAATTTTTCACGCCACGGCCACAGCGGCGCGACGGTGAGCGATTTCCTGCCACACACGGCGGAGATAGCCGACGAACTGTGCTTCATCAAATCCCTGCACACGACGCAGGTGAACCATGCGCCAGCGATCACCTTTTTCATGACCGGCAGCGAGCAGGCGGGCAGGCCGGCGATTGGCTCCTGGCTGAGCTACGGCCTCGGCAGCGATGCAGAGGACATGCCCGCCTTTGTGGTGATGACCTCTCGCGACAAGGAGGCGAGCTGCGGCCAGATTTTCTATGACTTCTACTGGGGCAGCGGCTTCCTTCCCTCAAAGTATCAAGGCGTAAAATTTCGCGGCAGCGGCGACCCCGTTCTGTATCTGAGCAATGCTGACGGCATGAGCCGCGCGGTAAAGCGCACCATCCTCGACGGCATCGCGGGCCTGAATGAATTGAAACTGCAGGACTTCGGCGATCCCGAGATCGCCACGCGCATCTCGCAGTACGAGATGGCCTACAAGATGCAGACAAGCGTTCCTGAGCTGACAGACTTCTCCGACGAGCCCAAGCACATCCTCGACATGTATGGCCCGGACGTGATGCGGCAGGGCAGCTACGCCTACAACTGCCTCATGGCGCGGCGTCTTGCCGAGCGCGGCGTGCGCTTCGTGCAGCTCATGCACGCCGGCTGGGACCAGCACAGGAATCTGAACACCCAGCTCAAGATTCAATGCACCGACACCGATGCACCGAGTGCCGCGCTGGTGAAGGACCTCAAGCAGCGCGGCCTGCTGGATGACACCCTTGTCATCTGGGGCGGCGAGTTTGGCCGCACGCCCTTCCTGCAGGGCAAGATCGAGGACACCAAGCAGTGGGGCCGCGACCACCACCCTTATGTGTTCACCGTCTGGATGGCCGGCGGCGGGGTGAAGCCCGGCATGACCTATGGCGAGAGCGACGAATTCGGCTTCAGCGTCGCCAAGGACGGCGTCCATGTGCACGATTTCCAAGCTACCCTGATGCATCTGCTCGGCATCGACCACGAACGCTTCACCTTCCGCTTCCAAGGCCGGCAGTTCCGCCTGACCGATGTGCACGGCAGCGTGGTGAAGCCGGTGCTGGCTTGAGCGATGTCTCACATCCCGGTTGCATCCCGCTCCCGCCGCGTGTTTGAATCGGCCCAATGCTAATCCCCCGTTTCCTCCTTGCCCTCGCGCTCTTCGCCTGCGTCGTGGCATGCAACCGCGAAGCGGTGAAGCCGGGCACGAATCCGGATGCAGCGGCGTTTGTCGCCGATGGTGACGGGGATGGCAGCGTGTGGGTGGTGGACGGCCCCAATGGCGGCCGCCTGTTCCTGTGCGGGACGATCCACATTTTACGCGAGAAGGACTACCCCCTCGCCCCGGCATATGAGGCGGCATACATGTATTCAAACAAGCTCGTACTGGAGCTGCCACCAGGGGCGGCGACTGGATCAGAACTGACCAGCAGGATGCGGCAGCTCGGCATGTATCCGGCTGACACGTCGCTGGAGGCGAATGTGAGCAAGGACACCTGGAAAGAGGTGAAAAAATGGGCGGCCAAGCACGGGCAGGACTCCGCATCCCTGAACCGCTTCCGTCCTTGGTTCGTGGCGCTCATGATCACTTCCATCGAATATGCGGCGCTGGGAGCCAAGGCAGACCAGGGCGTGGATTCCTTCTTTGAGGAGCGGGCAAAAAAAGACGGCAAGCCCGCCCAAGGACTGGAAACCGTGGAGTTTCAAATCCAGCTCTTTGCCTCCCTCAGCGAGAAGCAGCAGCGCGAACTCCTGGAGCAGACGCTGGACGAAGTCAGTTCGGTGAAAGAGGAGTTTGAAAAGATGATCAAGGCCTGGAAATACGGCCAGCTGGATGAACTGAAGGAGATGCTCTTCCGCGAGCAGGAGAAATACCCCGATCTGATGAATCTTTTTCTCTCCGCCCGCAATCTCTCCTGGATGGACCGGCTGGACCAGATGCTCAAAAACGGCGAGAAGGTGATGGTGCTGGTGGGCACTGGGCATTTCACCTCAGACACCGGCCTGATCGAACTGTTTCGCAAACGCGGCTACCGCGTGCGGCATTACCGCGAAGTGACGGACTTCTGAGCACACCTCACAAGAGCCGCAGCCGTGTCAGATCCTGCGTATCGACCATGCCCACGGGTTTGCCCGATTCATCAACCACAACTATGTCATCAATGCGGTTTTTCTCGAGCGTAGCGAGGACTTCAGCAGCGAGTTTGCTGGCCTGAATGCTCACCGGACGCGGCGTCATGAAATCGCACACAGGCATGTCCGCGATGGCGTTGTTCTTCTGAAAAGCGCGCACAAAGTCACCGTGCGTGAAGACACCGGCGAGCGTGCCATTCGTATTCGCCACGATGGCGGCACCACTGCGCGCACGAGTCATGGCCTGAAGCCCTTCACGAACGGTCGTATCCGGCTGGATGACCGCCAGTTGCTCGCCGCTGCGCATGACATCGCTCACGCGCGTGAGCAGAGCGCGGCCCAGTGAGCCACCCGGATGCAATCTGGCGAAGTCTTCGGTTTGAAAGCCCCGGGCTTCCAGCAAAGCCATGGCCAGCGCATCACACAAGACCAGCATCGTCGTCGTGCTGGAAGTGGGGGCCAGATTCAGTGGGCAGGCCTCCTGAGTGACGTGCACGTCGAGCACCACGTCCGCATTCCTGGCCAGCGTGGACTGCATGCCGCCAGTGATGGCGATGATCGGAATGTCAAAGCGCTTCAAATGCGGCAGCAGGTCCAGCAGTTCGGACGTTTCACCGCTGTAGCTGAGCATGATCGCCAGATCACCCGGATCAATGACCCCGAGATCGCCATGCAGCGCATCTCCGACATTGAGCAGCACGGTGGTGGCGCCCGTGCTGTTGAGTGTGGCGGCGAGCTTGCGGCCGATGTTGCCGCTTTTGCCCACACCGCAGACGATCAGCTTGCCCCGCTGGCGGACCCCGTTGAGCAGCAGCTCGATCGCTAGGGCGAAAGATTCGTCGATTCGCGCATGCAGCCGCTGCAGCTCGTCGATTTCGAGCTGGATTACGCGGCGGGCTTTTTCGGGGTAATTCATGGGCAGGAACAGTTAGGCGGGGACAGAGATGCTGCAACCAAGTGCTTGAGCACAAGATAATTCCCCGCCATGATTGGCTACAATCCATCTGAATTGTTCTTTAATCAATGACCTCTGGCTCCATCGGTTCTCACCGCGCCTTCATGGGTGTTAGCATCACCCTGTGCGTCATCCTGTCGCTGACGCTTTACGTGGGATGGAAGTTTTATTTCTTCAACATCGCCAACCGCATCAGCCGTATCGAAAATGCACAATACGCCGAGAAGAAAGCCCAGGATCTGGAAAAGCTGGGGATTTCCTTTGAGACGAAGCCTGCCGAAGCCCCTGCCCCGACGGTGCTGCCCAAAACCCCAGTCAGCGCGCCTGACATTCCCCCAACCACACCCACCGCTCCTACCACGCCCAACGCTCCCAACGCTCCCAACGCTCCCAACGCTCCCACCGCTCCCTCCACTCTCACTTACTCGCCCACTCTGCAGGATTCTCTGTACCCTGCGGAATCCAGCGTCAAGGTGCTGCCTTTGCTGGAAACTGGCGATGAAGTCGTTCAGGCAATGGAGTTGCTGGATCAATATTGGAAAACAGCCGACTGGAAAGCACGAGTGCCTATGGTGGCCCATTCTGAGCGTGTCGCCGCCTTGATGAAGGTTTACTATGAAGCACAAGGTGGCTCAGATCCCGTCCCTGGCAACTTGGTCAGCAAGGCTCGGTATCAGATCAATGGCACTGAAATCCTTTACTTCAGTTATGCCAGCAGCCGGCCCACGGGATCACTGGAAATCGCCATGCTGCGTGGTCCGCAGGGAAAATTCCTGATCGACTGGGAAAGCCTCACCGGATATGGCGAGATGTCTTTTCAGGAGTTACGCGCCCAACGTCCCACCAAGCAGGTGCTCATGCGGACCTATGTGCGCTTGTTTGAGTATTACAATTATGAGTTCTCCGACTCTAAAAAATACCTCTGCATCAAGCTGATGTCAGAGAGCGGCGTCAATTCGGTGTACGGCTATTGTGAACGTGGCACCCAACTGGCACAATGGATCGAAAGAGACCTCGCCTCCACCGGACCCATCGGCTTCAAAGGTTACACCTTGCTGATATCCTTTCCACCAAACGCCCAGTCAAACCAGTGCGTGAATCTGGACAAAGTGGTGGCCCAGCGCTGGCTCAATCTGCCTTAAAAGCACACACCGTCAGACCTGACGGTGCGCTGCCAAAGAAATGCCAGACCGGCTTATTCGCCGTCGCGGCCGATCGCTTCCACCGGGCAGCCGGTGAGTGCTTCTTCGCAAAGTGCACGTTCCTCATCCGTTTCAGGCTGCTTATAGAGGAAAGAATGACCGCCATCGTCGTCACGCTTGAAATTTGCAGGTGCCGTTTCGCGGCAGAGGTCGCAGTCAATGCACTGGTCATCAACGTAGTAAGCTCCGGAAGCGTTTTGGGCGTATTTGTTTGCAGCGTCAGCCATGGGGATCGGGGAAAGTAAGGGGTGTAGATAGTAGTTCCCGCCCCCCGGGTTTCAAACGGTTTTTTGCCTGACCTCTCCCCCTCCCCTGCCCACTTTGACAGAGTCTTTACAATAAAAGCTCGCCTCAGCCGTGATGCTCACCGCATCATACCCCCCAAACCGCCTCCGGCCATGAAATTACTCGCTCTAGCCCTCCTTCTCCCCCTCACGGCTTTGGCCGACAATGAAATCGGCTTCATCGAGCGCTTCGCCCTCGCCGCCGACCGCGAAAAAGCCCTCGGAGAGCTCGTTCCCGGCTCGGAGGAATACTATTTCTTCCACGCGCTCCATTATCAAAACGTTCGCGACTTTGCGAACCTCGTTCGAATTCTCAATCAGTGGCGTGAACGTGTCCCCAACGAAAACGAAGCCCGCCGCATCATCCTCAATCGCGAGGCCATCCTGGACTATGAGCGCAATCCACAGGCCACGCTGAAATACCTCATTGAGCGCCTCGGCATTCGTCACGACCACCAGCAGGAAGTTCGTGACCAAAAGCCCGACCTCCCCACGCAGCTCGACCCCGTCAAAATCAGCCGCGAGGTCTTTCTCCGCGATGCCCTGAACAACGACCGCAGCCTTGCCTCCCTGTCCCAGGAAGCTCTCGCCTCCCTCATTCGAGATCAGGTGCAGCTTTCACCAGACCAACGCCGCAGCGTGCTCAGCAAGCTCCAGCGCCCCGATGTGCCGAATCTCGTGCAGGCCATCATCGCCGACCTTCAGTCGGACAAATCCCGCACATTCGGCTCCCTGCCCATTCATCGCTCCCTGCTGCCGGAGCAGCTTGATGCACTGCTGCAAACTTTCCCGCAGTGGCTCGGCCAGCAGGCCTTTGTGTACACCCGCCTGCGCAAGATGGCACCCAGTGCGGATGTGAACCTGGAATACGACGATGCCGAGCGCGTGGCCTGGCTTGACCGCGTGTGGGCCTTCGCTCAAAAACTCGCTCCTTCCCAAAACACGCTCAAGGCCCGCATCCTCTACCTGCGCCTGGACCATGACCGCAAGCAGGGCGTGTATGACCGCAGCCGCTTCATCGAATATCTCAAACTCCCCCGTCAGCTCGGCTATATCAACTACACTTACATCAAGGACGTCCGACCCGGCGAACTCTCCAATCTCAACGCCGACCTTAGCGAGCCGCTGCTCCTGTCTCCACCCATCGGCACCGACGAAACACTCGTCCGCGAGTACTTCCTCCATCTCTTTGCCTCCGAGGTGAAACCTGACGCGGATCCCAACGAGGTGCTCGCACAATGGACCCCGTACATCGCCGAAGAATGGCTCACCCCCGTGCTGGCTGAGGCCCTCATCACCCACCGCATCGGCAGCCCCGAGCACTGGGCCTCGCTGCTCACCCCCACCGCTTTCCAGCAGCTCAAAGACCGCGTCGACATTGAGTTTCCTGCAACAAATGAGCCCCAGTTCACTCTCGGCGACGACATCCAGTTCGATGTCACCGTTAAAAACACGCCCAAGCTCATCGTGAAAATCTTCGAGCTGAACACGCTCAATTTCTTCCAGACCCAGCAGCGCCAGCTCAACACCGATCTCAATCTCGACGGCCTCGTCGCCAATAGCGAGCAGACTCACGCCTTCGATAGTGGCCCCTTCACTCGCACGCGGCAGACCTTCAAGTTCCCCGAGCTCAAAGGCAAACGCGGCGCGTGGATCATCGAATTCATTGGCGGTGGCCGCAGCAGCCGCGCCCTCATTCGCACCGGCCAGTTCCAGATCCTTCAGCAAACCGGCCCCAGTGGCGATCTGATCCTCGTCCTCGACGAAAAGCACCAGCCCGTGAACGATGCCGTGGCCTGGTTTGAAGGCCGCAAGCTGGTGCGCAATGACAAATTCGGACGCATCATCATTCCCTTCACCAATCAGCCCGGCACAAAGAATCTCATCATTGGGGATGCCGCAGGCACCTTCGCCACCCTCGCTTCATTCACCCACCATGCCGAGGACTACCGCCTCGACGCCCAGTTCCACATCGAACGCGAGCAACTCCTCGCCCGCCGCGAGGCCACACTCGCCGTTCGCACCACCTTGATGATTGGCGAAGCCCACCTCTCTCCTGAACTTCTCACCGAACCGAAGCTCACCATCACCAGCACCACGCTCGATGGCATCTCCACCACCCGCGAAGTCAAAGACCTCAAACTCAGCGCCGGCAGCGATCTCACGCACACGCTCACCGTCCCCGAGCGCCTCGCCTCGCTCACCGTAACCTTCAGTGCCAAAGTGGATGTGGTCAGCGCTGGCGGGACCAAGAAAGACCTCACTGCCAGCCACACCTGGACACTCAACGGCATCGACAAGACCGACGCCGTGAACGACGGCCACCTCAGCACCTTTGCCGGTCAGCGCGTCTTCGAACTCCTCGGCAAAAACGGCGAACCCATCGCCGACCAGCAGGTCATTTTCACCTTCAAGCACCGCGAGTTCAATCGCACCCAGGTCATCCCACTGCGTACCGACGCCCAGGGCCGCGTGAACCTCGGCAAACTCGCCAGCATTGAATCCGTAACCGCCAAAATCCCCAACGGCCGTCAAACACTCTGGCCGCTGGAAGATGCTGACAACACGCTCTCCACCACCATTCACGCGAAGGAGGGCGAGCTCATTCAGGTCCCCTTTTCCGGCGGACGTGACCTGATGGCGACTTTATTGTTAGAAGTGCGGGCAGGCACCTTCACAGCGGATCACTCTGGAAAGATTGATCCAACACTTAAAGGTCAGCAAGGATTTCTAGCCATTCGTGACCTCAAGCCCGGTGATTATTCACTTCGCATTCCTTATTCCGACCAACTCATCACCCTCAAAGTCACCCAAGGCGATACCATCGGTGGCTGGGTTCTCGGCAAGCACCGCCAGCTTGAACTCAAGGGCAACACCCCGCTCAACATCGCCAACATCACCTCCGACAAAGAGTTCATCACCGTCAAACTCGCCAACAGCAGCCCCTTTGCACGCGTCCACTTCGCCGCATCACGTTTTGATCCCGGCAGCGGCATCTTCGGTGAACTCGGCGGCTTCACCCGATTCGGTGCCGCCTCAGGCACTCCCGCCAGAAACCCAAACCTCTACTCCGCAGGCCGTGAGATCGGCGATGAGTACCGCTACATTCTCGAACGCCGTTACGCCAAGCTCTTCCCCGGCAACATGCTCACCCGTCCCGGTCTGCTGCTGAACCCATGGGAGATCCGAACCACCGACCTCGACGAACTCGCCCAACTCGGAGGACAGTCCGCCGCAATGACTCGCGGAGGAAGAGCAGGAACCGCCAACGACGCCGACAAAATGATCGGAAAGAAGATGAAAGCCCAGGCCGGCCCTCAAGGCGGCACCAATCTCGACTTCCTCGCTGCGTCCGCCCCGGTCATCTACAATCTCGTGCCCGACAAAGACGGCGTCGTCCGCATCGAACGCAAAGCCCTCGGCGACCGCCAGCATGTCCAGATTTACGCCGAAGACCTGCAAAACGCTTCCTGGCGCACACTCACGCTGCCGGAATCGCCCACAAAGTTTGCCGATCAGCGCCTCGAACGAAATCTTGATCCCGCGACGCCCTTCACGCAGAAAAAGGAAATCACCGTACTCGAAACCGGCAAGGCCCTCACCCTCGCCGACATCCTCACCAGCGAGCTCGAAACCTACGACACCCTCGGCGGCATCCACTCCCTGTTCACCACGCTCAGCAGCAATGGCAACCTCACCGAATTCGCATGGCTGTTGAACTGGCCCAAGCTCAAGGAGGATGAAAAACGCGCCAAATACGGCGAGTTCGCCTGCCATGAGCTGAACTTCTTTCTCTCCCGCAAAGACAAGCCCTTCTTCGATGCCGTGGTCAAACCCTACCTCGCCAACAAGAAGGACAAGACCTTCATGGACGAGTATCTCCTCGGTCTCGATCTCACCCCATACCTCGAACCTTGGGCCTACGCTCGTCTCAACATCGTCGAACGCATCCTGCTCGCACAACGCATCAATAACGAAGCACCGAATACCGCCCGCCATGTCCGAGAGCTTTGGGAAATGATTCCACCGAATCCTGAACAACATGATTACCTCTTTGAAACGGCTCTTCGAGGTCGGGCGATGGAGTTTGCAGATGCGGCGGCCAGTGGAGACTTGGAGAAAGCAAAAAATCAAGCCGCTGAGGCGGCCCCACCACCGCCTCCCATGTCGCCTAAGCCGGAAGCGGCAGCAGCTCCAGCAGATCCCTTTGCCGCTGGCATGGGTGCCGGGATGGCCCTTGGCAATAATGCCACAAGCAATCTGAGTCGCAGCATGACTGCCGTGGAACTTCAGCAGCTTCCAACAGTGAAAAAGGCCAATGTCGTTGACGAAAAGCCCAGCGAAATGGAGCAACTCGGTGAGAAACGAGAAGAGACCTTCCGTAAATCAGTTGCGAACGGCTGGGCAGAAAACGAAAGCGACAAGTCACCCATCATCGGAGCTTTAGCCTATTTCGGCACAGGAGATGTCAGGGATGCACAGCAGCAAGTCCGCATCCTATTCCGCGCCCTCGGCCCGACCAAAGAATGGGCGGAAAACAACTACTACAAGCTGCGCATCACCGAGCAGGATGCCGACCTCGTCACCGTGAACGCCTTCTGGCGCGATTATGCTGCCTGGGTGGCAGCAGGATCAAAGACCGGCTTTGTCTCTTCCAACGTCGCCGAAGCCAGCCGCAACTTCACCGAGATGATGCTCGCGCTCGCCGTGCTTGACCTTCCCTTTGAGGCTCCAAAGCACAGCACGAAGGCTGACAATGGAACATTCACTTTCACCGCAGGCGGACCCTGCATCGTATATCACAAAGAGATCAAACCTGCCGCTGTCGAAAAGAACGCGCAGGGTCAGCTCCTCGTCTCCCAAAGCTTCTTCCGTCAAAGCGACCGCTACCGCATGGAGGGGAATGAGAAGTTCGAGAAATATGTCACCACCGAGTTCCTCACCGGCGCGACGTATGGCGCAAACATCGTCGTCACCAATCCCACCAGCAGCCCGGTAAAGGCTGTGGTGCTGCTGCAGATCCCGCAGGGCTCCCTGCCCGTGCTCGGTAGCAAGGCCACCGACTCACGCCAGATTCGGCTGGAGCCTTACACCACCCAGACCTTCGAGTATCACTTCTACTTCCCGCTCGTGCCCGCCAAGGCCGGCCTGAAGTTCGTGCACTTTCCCGTAAACGTCGCCACCGGCACCACCACGGCTGGCGCGAAGCCCTTTGAATTCAACGTCGTGGCCAAGCTCACCGAAGTGGACAAAGCCTCATGGGATTATGTCTCGCAATACGGCAGCGAAGCCGAGGTCTTCACCTTCTTGGATCAAAACAATCTCGAAGGCCTCAACCTCTCTCGCGTGGCATGGCGCTGCCGCCAGAGCGTGGACTTCTACCAGAAGTTGATCACCTTCATGCGCGGGCACCATGTGCGCGACGATGTCATCTCCAGCTATGCCCTGCTTCACAACGATGCTGCCACGCTGCGTGAGTGGTTGAAATACCACAATGAACTCCGCTACGGCCCCTACCTGTCGAGCCCTCTCCTCACGCTCGATCCCATCGAACGCCGCAGCTACGAGCACCTTGAATACTCCCCGCTGGTCAATCAACGCGCCGACCGTGTTGGCAGCGAGTGGCGCATCGCCAATCCTGCGGTGCTGACCCAGTACTCTGACCTCCTCGGCATCCTCGCGCACAAGCCGCAGCTCGACGCCATGGACAACATGAGCGTGGCCTACTTCCTCTTCCTGCAAGACCGCGTGGAAGAAGCACTGACCCGCTTCAAATCCATCGACGCCACCAAGCTGCCCACGAAAATCCAGCACGACTACTTCCAGTGCTACGCCGCCTTCTATGAAGGCGATCTCGCCGCTGCACGCGGTCTCGCAGCAAAGTACGCCGATCATCCCGTCCCACGCTGGAAGCTGCTCTTTGCCGATGTGGCCACGCAGATCACCGAGATCGAAGGCAAGGAAGCAAAGACAGAAAAAGGCGACAAGCCGGACCGCGAAAAGCAGCAGGCCGAACTCGGCTCCACCGAACCCGGTTTTGACTTCAAAGTCGAAAACATGAAAATCGCTTTGAACTGGAAAAACCTCCAGGAAGTCACGCTGAACTACTACCTCATGGACCCCGAGTTCAGCTTCAGCAGCAATCCCTTCGTGAGCCAGGACGCCGGACGCTTCAGCATCATCAAGCCAAACAAAACGGCCACGCAGACACTCCCAAAAAATCAGACCACGCTCGACCTCGCGTTGCCCGCCGAATTCGCCAAGGCGAACGTCCTTGTCGAAGTCCTTGGTGCCGGACAGCGCAAGACCCAGGCCTACCACGCCAACACCCTGAAACTCACGCTCTCCGAAAACTACGGCCGCCTCGAAGCCCGCGACACCGCCACCGACAAGCCCCTGCCGAAAACCTACGTCAAAGTATACGCACGCCTCGACAACGGCACCGTGCGCTTCTTCAAGGACGGCTACACCGACCTTCGCGGCCGCTTTGACTACGCGAGCCTCAACGGCCCCGAAAATACGCAGCCTCAACCCACACCCTACGAAGCTGCACCCGCCAACGGCCTCGACTATCAGATGCTCAAGCCAGCCGAGCTGCACAACATCGAAAAACTCTCCCTCCTCATCCTCAGCGACACCCACGGCGCGACAGTGAAGGAGGTAAACCCGCCAGGACGCTAGGCGGTGTCTTGGCAAATCAATGGAGTACCTTTGACGTCGGGGGAAAATGCCTGCTTTCACCGCACCAAGGACGGCGCAGCTTTTTGAGCGCCTGCGACGCGACAGACCCGAAATCTCGGACCCGCAGCAGCGGTTCCCTACCTTCCCTTTTCGCGCGCCGCTTCCTGCAGGACTGGTAGGGACGCGTTGTGCGCGTCCCTGGAATCCTTCGTCCCTGCGCGGGCTGCTTTCATCTTCACTCTCCCCCTTTCCAAAAACTCCCTCTCTCTCGGCCTGCCACCAACCCCTGCATCTTTCCTCCAGAGTGCCGTCCTCTATTTGCAAAGACACCGTCTAGATTCATCTACCATGAGAGAACCCGCCTTCTTCGAGCGTGAAGAAGGCGCTTCACCAACCATGAAATCCATCCTCGCCGCTCTTCTAGCCTTCACCCTCACTCTCTCCGCGCGTGACCAGACCCTCGACATCTACTGGATCGACTCCGAAGGCGGTGGCTCGACTCTGATCGTAACTCCATCTGGCGAATCAGTCCTCATCGACACCGGCAATCCGGGCGGACGCGATCCTCAACGCATCAAAAAAGTCGCCACGGAGCAGGCTAAGCTCACCCGCATCGACCACGTCATCATCACCCACTTTCATGCCGACCACTTCGGCGGTCTGGCCGAACTGGCCGAGTTGATGCCCGTCGGAACACTCTACGACAAAGGCGTCCCAGAGGGCAGTCCCGACGGCAAGGCTCAGGACATGCGCTGGACATTGACCAGCCGCCCCTATCGCGATGCCAAAGTGGAAAAGCGTATCACGCTGGCCCCAGGTGCCGTCGTGCCACTCAAACAAACCGAAGGCAGCCCCAAGCTCACGCTGCGCTGCCTGGGCGCGAATCAGCAGTTCATCCCCCCTTACCCCGACCAATCCGAAAACCCTCTCAAAGGCACCGTTCCTCCCAAAGCCGCCGACCCGACCGACAACGCGAACAGCGTCGTCATGCTGCTGCAGTTCGGCAACTTCCGCTTCTTCGACGGCGGCGATCTCTCATGGAATGTGGAAGAAAAACTCGTCTCTCCCTTCAATCTCGTCGGCACCGTCGATCTCTATCAGGTGAACCATCACGGCCTGGATTCGAGCAACAATCCCATGCTCATCCACAGCCTCCAGCCCACGGTTTCAGTGATGAACAACGGCCCTCGCAAAGGCACCAGCAAATCCGCCATGGACGCTCTCAAATCAACCCCGACAATCCAGGCGATGTATCAGGTGCATGAAAACGTCCGCGACGACCATGAGAACACGGCGGACAAAACGATGATCGCCAACCACGGCGATCTGGCCGAAGGCTGTGCCGCCGAACACATCCACTGCACCGTCAGTGCCGATGGGAAAAGCTACACCGTCGAGGTGCCTTCGCAGAAACACAGCCGCACTTTCCAAACACGCGAAAAATAACGGCTTGGCATGAAAGCCACTCGACCAAGGCCGGTCATCGCGGTGTTTGAAAGCTGGAATACCAGAGCAGCGCGACAGCGTCTTGGAGTGCGGTCGCGCAGATGCACGGCGCAAGCCTGCATCGGAGCTACCGCTTTCGCAGGGTAAAAAATGCGCTTCGTCCTGAATCCGCCTCCAGCAGCGAAAGCAGCCTCTACAAGCGTTTTTCAGCAAGGAGCAGGCCGCATCATTTCCTCTCACCTTGGCTGGCGCGAATCACCGGTGCCAGCCACTTGGCCGTCTCATCGGCAATCACGTTATAACCCGCAAGGTTCGGATGGCGATCCCCCGCCCAGCCGGGCAGATGGCCAAAGATGCCGTCGAGGTGGTTGTCGAGCACGACCACGGTCGGATCCGCGCCTGGCTGGATATATGGCGTAGCAAAGCCTCGCAGGTTCTCCGGGATCTTCGCCAGCGGATAGCGGCGGTAGTTCAGCATGTCGGGACCCTTCTTCAATTCCGCGAGGTACCGTGGCGCGATGTCAAAAAGCGTGAGCTTTTCTTCAGCGGCGATCTTCGTGACGACGTCATTGATGTCTGCATGCAAACTCTCAAGCGTGTAAGGAATGACCGTCATGGGAATGAGCATGGCGTTAGGATGGTCTGCATGCAGGCGGGCAAGCAGTTCTCGGAAGTCCTTGGGGAAGTTCGCTTTGAAATCCTCACGTCGGGCAACGTCGTTGATCCCGTAGCGAATGAAAATGTAGTCGGCCTGCGGCTTGGTTTTCACCGCCTTGTCGTAGCGGGTGTCCAGCAGCCGGCGAATGTACTCACCACTCACACCTTCGTTATAAACATCGCACGGAGGCAGGTCGGCTTCGGCGGCCAGCTTGATTCGCAGCGTGTCCTCAATCTGCGGTTCATCCGGCGCGAGTTTCTTTGGAATGCTGGCCTCGGTGGTGCTGTCGCCGAGCAGGATGATCTGCAGGCGCTTTTTGCCCGCCGTGGCATCGCTAAAGCCAAAGGGCTTGCCATCGATGAACTGATCCGACGTGATCGTGGGGCAGATGCGTTTTTCCACATGCGCGACGAACAGCTCCGTGCCACGGGAGTGACTCACGAATGGCCAGCGCGCCGGATTGTACATCGTGTCCGTCAGATCGCGCATGAGGACAACGTGCTTGCCGTTCTTCGCCATCTGGCGCAGCCCAAAGGGCCGGCCGGAGACGCACATGTTGAGGTGCACCCCCATGAGGATCACGTTGTCGATGTTGCGCGCTTCCAGCAGATTCCAAATCTCAACACCACTGTCGCTGACAGCATCTTTCTCCTGATCAATTCGCAGCACGTCGATCTGCTTCGTCCACGGCGCTTTCGGATTGAGTCCCTTCGTAGCCAGTTCCTTGGCCCAGGCGGCATGCTCGGCAGGATCGTCGTCCTCGCCGCCATCAGTTTGATCCAACGGATACACAGCCATCTCTTCCGCCGGAATTTGTTTACACCACTCGGCAATTTTGTCCGGCAGACGTGCCGCAGCAGGCGCAGTCTTCGCGCGTTCACGCGCAGGCGTGCCTTCATAAGGCTTCATGCAGCTGCTCGGTGCATGGATGATGAGCACACCATCTTTGCGAGCCTTTTCCAGCACCTCGTTCATGCGCGGCGCCATCTCAACCTCACGCGTCACAGCGTTTTTACAGTGGTGCAGATCCCACATGTCACAGACGATGATGGCAGTGCGGGATGGGAGCCATGCCTCCTTCACCAGCGTCGTTTTACCGGCAGGAGCACGCGACTGGAGCGTGAGGGAGAGCGGAGTTTCGGCCGCGAGAGCCGAGACCGTGAATGCGAGGAGGAGTGCGAGCGTCTTCATGGATTATCGGGAAAGTTTTTGATGCAGTTCATGGACTTTGGCGGCGATGCGTTCTTCCACGCTTTCCGCCCAGCCGGCCGCAGCTTCGTAGCCTCCTTCTTTGAGAACCCGAAGGCTGGGGACATAGCCGGTGTAGTCATTTGAATAACCGGCCACCCATATACCGGCTTCACCGGCAAACTCACGCTTGAAGCGCAGGGAGTAATCCACCACGACTTCGCTGCCGAGTGTGATGAAGGTGAGATCATTGCCAAGCTTGATCACCTGCACCGGGTAGTCGTGATCTGCGCGCCCCACCTTGGCGTAGCTGAGTTTGATTTCCTCATACGCAGCGCGGATCGGCCCGTTCACAGGACGCGGATTGACGACGAGGGCCATCTCGACGGTGTTGGAAAGCGAACGACCATGCTGCATCGAAAGCTCCAGATCCGTGACACCTGGAACGACATCGCTTCGACGTGGATAAGGGTTCTGATCAGCGCCACAGCCCATCAAGAACAAGGCCGTGAAGCCCGGGCGATGCTCCTGCAGGTATTCCTGCGCAAAGCCCGCGTAATCTCCGCACCAGTTGTAAAAGCCGAGACTGGTGTTGTGGCAGGCGTAGCCAAACATGGTGGCCCGCAGCGTGCCATCAGGCGCTTCAATGCGTAGCGCAGGCACCTCATGATCCACAGGACCGTCCGGATTGGGCGCCTTGTTCGCGTTCGGATGGTCGGGCGGCAGCGTGTAGTCACGGCGGCGGTTCATGGCGAAACCGCAGCGCGCTTTGCTCCAGGTAAGGCGCGCTGGTTGCATTTCCGCGAGCGCTTTCCCGATCAAGCCGACGAGGTCGTTTTGCAGCTTCTGCGTGTATTCCCACAAGTCTTTGGCCTTGGGGTTGTCCTTGTCTGCATCCGTCAGCGGAGCCGTCCGAAGTGAAGGACCACTGTGGGTATGTGATGCGTTCATCACCAGATGGGCAGGCGGCAGCCCAAACTCCTTCTCCGCACGCTGCGCCACCGCATGCCTCAAAAGCTGTGGCACGCCGATGAGATCCAGCGTGACAAACACCAGCTTGTTTCCCTGCTCGTCTTCCAGAGCCAGCGCCTTGGCAAACAGATCCTGCACCTTGCCTTCCGCAGGCTTTTTGCGCCCTGCGTATCCGGCCATCCAGAGCAGCTTCTGCGGCGTCACCGCGACAGTGGCCGTTCCAGCTTTCCAATTCGCAGGCACATGAGGAGCCACCGATTTCGGCGGAGTTGGAGGCGAAAGCGGCGTGGCTCCCGGCGGCGCGGCAAGGACGGCACTAGTACAAAGAACGGCGAGCGAAAAAGCGCGGAGTGACATGCACAAACTACGGGCGCGCCCACGTTGTTTGTTCACTCCGGAATCATCTTTCATGCGCCTCGCCTCTGTCCTCACACCGCTCAACGATCACCATCTGGCCCTCGCGGCCCAGTGCGGCGTCGAAGAGATCACGGTGCGTTATCCAGGGCCGGAATTGGAGCCTCTGCTGCAAACCAAAGCGCAAATCGAGCGCCACGGCATGAAGCTGGGCATCATCGAAGGCTATCTGCCCATCGAGAAGCTCAAGATCGGAAAGGACGATGGCAGTGACATGACGGCGATGAAACGGCTGCTTGAACACATGAGCGAGGCGGAAATCCCGCTGCTCTGCTACAACTTCATGGCCGGCACCGACTGGGTGCGAACCAAACTGGATGCCACGGAGCGTGGCGGAGCGCTGGTGACGGCCTTTGATCTCAAAGAAGCGCAACAAGCCATGTCTTTGAACTCGACGGCGATTCAGGCTGGCGGCGAAACCATCACGGCAGATGCCCTGTGGACGAACTTGGAGCGCATGCTCGCCGAGCTGCTCCCCGCAGCAGAAAAACAAGGCGTGACGATGGTCATGCATCCCGATGACCCGCCGCTGGCCGAATTCGCCGGCAAGGCGCGCATCATGAACTGCGTCGAAAACTTCGAGCGGCTCATGCGCCTCGCACCGAGCCGGCACAATGCGATCTGTTTCTGCCAGGGCACCTTTGCGGAGATGGGCGCCGACATTCCCGCCGCCATCCGCCGGCTCGGCCATCACATCCGCTACGTTCATTTTCGCGACGTGCGTGGCAACGCAGAGTGTTTTGCCGAGACGTTTCATGACAACGGCCCCACCGACATGGTTGCCGCCATGCGCGCCTATCACGACATCGGCTTCACCGGTCCCATGCGTCCCGATCATGTGCCGCAGCTCGACGGCGAAGAAGATGGCGAGCCCGGCTACACCATGATGGGCCGTTTGTTCGCCTATGGCTACATGCGTGGCCTGATTCAAAGCGTTCAAGCCAGCCCGCCCTCATCCTGACATGAAGCCAACCAACCCGAACCACGGCTGTCTTCCACCTTGGAAGACCGACGACCTTCCCGCGCCGCTGCCATTCAGCTTGCGCAATGCGCTGCGCACCATCGGGCCTGGGGCCATCCTGCTCGTGGGTGCGATTGGGATGGGCGAGTGGATCGCGGGGCCGTTGTTTGTGGTGCAGCACGGACGCAGTGTGCTGTGGATCGCCACGCTGGCCTTTGTGCTGCAATCGCTGCTGAATCTCGAAGCAGTGCGCTACACGCTCTACACGGGCGAGCCGGTGCTCACGGGCTTCATGCGGATGCGGCCGGGCTCACGGGTGTGGGGCGTGTTTTATGCGCTGGCGGGCTTTGCGCAGCTCGGCATGCCTGCGGCGGCGGCTGGATGCGCAGGTGTGGCGTTTGCGATCCTGCAAGGGCGTGCTCCGACGAATGCCGATGCGTCGACTGTGACATGGATCACGGTGGCGCTGGTATTGATCTCGGCCGTGGTGCTCGCCTCAGGCAAAAAGGTCGAGCGACTGCTGGAACGGATGTCGTGGGTGATGATCATCTTCATCTTCGGATTTCTGCTGCTGGTGAACTTCACCTTTGTGCCGCTCAAGGACTGGAGCAGCACGCTGACAGGCTTCTTCTCGTTCGGAACGATTCCTGAGAAGGTCGATTTCGTGATGCTGGCGGTGTTTGCAGCGCTTGCAGGCAGCGGCGGCATTGGCAATCTTGCCATCGCCAACTGGTTTCGTGACAAGGGTTTCGGCATGGCTTCCAAAGCGGGCAACATGGGCGGCGTGTGGAGCACGGAGCAGACACTGGCCCCCGTAGGCAGCGTGTTTCCCATCAACGCGGAAAATTTGAAGCGCTGGCGCGACTGGTGGCGTTACGCGATCATTGATCAATCCGGCCTGTGGATGCTGGGATGCATCGTGGGCATGTTTTTGATGGTGAATCTGGCCTCGTCATTGTTTCAGTCCGGCATGCAGGTCACCGGCGTTGCGGCGGGGGTGTTTCAAGCGGCGGAAATGCGCAAGCTGTGGGAGGGCTTCTGGATTCTCGGCCTCATGAACGGCTTCTGGATTCTGTTTTCGACGACGCTGACGAATGTGGATGTGCTGGCCCGCGTGGTGGCAGACATGGCATGGGCCGGCGGTGCGGTGCCGAAGAAGATGCCGGTGGGGCGGCTCTACGGCCTGCTGCTGCTCGGCTTCACGATGATCGCGTGCTTCGGCGCATTCCTTGGCGATGCGAAACTGCTGCTCATGATTCTCGGTGCCACCGCCGCACCCATCACGGCCTTCTCCGCGCTGCAAATCCTGCGCCTCAACACCACGCTGCTGCCGCGTGAGTTGCACCCGCCGCTGTGGCGCAAGATCGCGCTCGTCTTGTGCGCCTTGTTTTACGGTTTCATTTCATTCGCCATGTTCCGCCAGGTTTTCTCCCACTGATCCCACATCATGTCACGCATCACCGCCATCGAAACCGCCATTCCCTCCGGCATCATGCCGAATCTGCTGCTCGTCCGCATACACACGGAGGACGGGTTCATCGGCTGCGGCGAGACGTATTACACACCGCATGCCATCGCGGCGTTGATTCACGATTGGATGGCAGAGCGCCTGCTCGGTGCCGATGCGCTGGCGATCGAAGCGCACTGGCGCTTCATCTATGAGCGCTGCACGCCGTTTGGGCATCCAGGCGCGGAGATGCGGGCGCTGTCGGCCATTGATCTCGCGCTGTGGGACATTCTTGGGCAGGCCTGCAACCAACCGGTATATCGCCTGCTCGGTGGGCCGGTGCGTGATGCGATTCCCGTGTACAATACCAGCGGCGGTCCGAGTTACGGCGCGTTGGCGGGTGCCACGGAAGCTCCACGTCATCCGGGCTGGCCGGGCTATGGCGACATCGGCAGCAAAGGGCCGTTGCAAGACAACTGGGCCTCTCATTTTGCCGCTGGCGACCTCGCTGAGGAATTGCTCGCTGAAGGCATCACTACGATGAAGCTGTGGCCGTTTGATCGTGCGGCACATCGTAACGGCGGTCTGCACATCTCATGGGCCGATGTCGAAGAAGGCATGAAACCCCTGCGGGAGATTCGCGATCGTGTGGGCATGAAAATGGACATCGCCATCGAAGGGCACGCGTTTTTCCAGCTCCCGGCGGCG
The DNA here is from genome assembly GCA_021733925.1 of Prosthecobacter sp. Taxonomy (GTDB): domain Bacteria; phylum Verrucomicrobiota; class Verrucomicrobiia; order Verrucomicrobiales; family Verrucomicrobiaceae; genus Prosthecobacter. The sequence goes on from JAIPJY010000013.1 coordinate 118,638, forward strand.
CAACGCATCGCCGAAGCTTTGCGCGAGATCAAACCTCTTTGGCTGGAAGACGTGCTGCGCGTCGACAACGCCGCCACGTTGGCCGATTTCCGTCGTCGGAGCGGTCTGCCCATCGCGGCGAGTGAGATGCTGCTCGGTCGCAAAGAATATTTGAGCGTGCTGCAAGCGCAGGCCTGCGACTACTGCATGGTCGATCCCACCTGGAACGGCGGGATCAGCGAAACCCGCCGCGTCATCGACATGGCGCAGACCTTTAACGTCCCTGCGACGATTCACGACTGCACCGGCCCGCTCACGCTGTTCAGCGGCCTGCATCTCGCGGCGTCATCGGCCAATGTCGTGTTTCAGGAGACGGTCCGGGCGCACATCCGCTCGTTCTACGACAAGCTGGTCGATATGCTGCCAGTCATCGTGAACGGAAAGGCGCAGTTGCCCACGGGAACGGGCCTGGGGACAAAGCTGAAGGACGAGCTGTTCCGTGAAGGAGTGAACGGGTGGAGGAAGAGTGTGGCGAAGTAGTGGAGTTCAACCGCCACTTCACAGTTTCGATTTCATCCACGAGTAGAAGCTCGCGCCGATCTGGGCGTAGCCCACGGGATTGGGATGCACGCCATTGTTGTTCGGATAACCATCGACAGGATCAAGATTGAGCTCCGTGGGGACAATGAAGATGCCGTCCTTCTCGCGGTTGGAAAGACGCTTGAGCATGAGCTGCACAATCCGGTGCTGAATGCGCTTCCAGCCCCAGCGCGGATACTTGTCCTTGTAGTTCGCAGTGAAACCTTCCTGCCGCGCATTCGGCGGCGTAGTCAGTCCCACAGCGAGTTTGGCATTGGGTGCGGCCTTGTGGAATGCAGCGAGGAGCTTGTCCGCATGGTCGAGCACCTCGTTGATCTTGGCATCCGGGTTGTTAGGATCGGCACCGAAGCAGTCATTGATGCCAAGCAGGAAGGTGACGACATCGGGCGATTGATTGCCGCAGTGCTCCTTGAAGTAGCGCTGCAAATCAAAGACACCGGTTTTGCCATCCGCAGCCGGAAAGATAAAGGGGCTGGTCGCCTTGCGAGCCACTGGCCCTGCGGCCACTCCCGGAGTCTCCGGCGCGAATTTGGTGAGAAAGTCAGACCACTTCCAGCCACCATAACCTTCATGCGCGACACCTGGCTTTACGCCTGCAGGTTTGTGAGTGCCGAGCAGCGTGGCCTTGGGATTGCCCGGCAGAGCCAGCAGGCGGGCGATTTCATTCGGGTAAAAGCTCGCATTCGTGAGGCTGTCCCCCACGATGAGCAGGCGCAGCGGCTTGGAGGAAATCGATTTGCGCGGAGAGATGTGCAGCGTCGTCTTTCCCTGCTCCAGCACTTTGCCACCCGCGTCTTTGACGGTGATGGCAATCGGGTGATCACCCACATCGGCATCACTCGGTGTCAGCGTCCAGCGGCGTTCTTCATTTTTGCCCAGCTTGCAGGCGAACTCGAATTGGTAGCTCTCGGGAGTCTCCGTGAGCACGATGTTGTCGTGGTAAATGCTCATCGGGACATCCGGCGTGGCATACACGACGAGTGGCAGAGTGAGCTGAAGATCTCCGGCGAAGGCGGAGCAGGTGAGCGCGCAGAAGAGACTGAGAATCCGGTACATGACCTCCCACTACGGAGTGTCGCGGACAAATCGTTCCATGAAGCGCACAATCGCAGACATGGAAAGCTGCCCTCCCGGCGTGGAAGGAAAGTAGTCCATGCCATGCGTGCCCCAGGGAATCTCAAGAAAGAAGTGATCGTCGCTCTTCGCAAGACGATCACTAAACCGGCGGCTGTGACCGATGCCGACGAGAGAGTCCTGCGCGCCATGGAGAATCAACGTGGGCAGGCTGTGCTGATCGAGAAACTCCGTCGCCGAGGCTGTGCGATAGGCTTCAGGCACTTCGTGGGGATCGCCGCCCATGTACTGTCTCACGAGGCCGAGCGACTTCAGCAGATCGTCCGGCACTGCCCACTCACGTGCGAGATACATGTTGGGCGTACCATATACGTCGATGCAAGCACGCGCGCCGAGCTCCGGCAGGCCGTAGGCGCATGCAGTGGCGATCTGCGCACCCGCGGAGCGCCCCATAAGAACAATGCGATCAGTATCGATGCCGAGTTCAGCAGCATGCTCGCGAATCCAGGCACAGGCACGCCGTGTGTCCTCCGACTGAGCCGACCAGCGATGTTTCGGGGCAAGCCTATAGCCGTAGGAGCACAGCACATAACCATGTGATGCGAGCTCCGTATTCACCCCTTCAAATTCACCGGGATCACCGCTGTCCCAGCCACCGGTGTGAGCGATGAGCAGGCAGGGCAGCGACCTGTCAATGCCGGAGGGCCGATAGATCACAACATCGAGCGCTTGATCGCCCTCCCTCCAAAAAGTGCGGCGCTCATGCTTCACGGTGAATTTCTCCGTGTGCACCGGCTTCCACAAACGCAGCCAGGAAAAGCGCAGCCCCTGCGCCGCTGCAATGCGCGACGCCTGCACGGCAGGAATGAAAAACACGATGGCGAGCAGCAGGCAGACCACCGCCAGCCAGCGCGAGGACTGCGCGGCGGGATAAATCAAAAGCAGCGACAAAAGCGCAAGCCAGTGACCAAACTCCGTGGCGACCAGCTGCAGCTGCCACTGCCAGCGCGTCGGCGACACGATCCAGGCGTTCAACGCGAGGAAGGCGAGAATGAGGAGTGCCAGAACGAGAACCACGGTTTTCACAGATCAAATTTTATCCATTTCTCAGGTGAGTCTGGATTCACGCATTTCACAAAAAAGGCGCGGATCTCACGATCCGCGCCTCAGAAGAACATGAATCAGGTTCAACCCGCAATCGAAAACACCTCGCGGGCGTCCGCGATGCTGCCAGTAAGCGCAGCTGCAGCGACCATGACGGGGCTCATGAGGACGGTGCGCCCCGTGGTGCTGCCCTGACGGCCTTTGAAGTTGCGGTTCGAAGAGGACGCGCAGAGCTGATCGCCGACAAGCTTGTCGGGATTCATCGCCAGACACATGGAGCAGCCTGCGCCGCGCCATTCGAATCCTGCTTCACTGAAGACTTCGTGCAGCCCTTCCTGGCGTGCGAGTGTATCGACGATCTGCGACCCAGGAACCGCGATGGCTTTGACACCAGCAGCGACTTTGCGGCCTTTGATGAACTTGGCCACTTCCCGGAAATCGCTGAGACGGCCGTTGGTGCAGGAACCAATGAAGGCGACGTCGATCTTCGTGCCTTTGATCGGCTCACCAGCAGGCAGCTTCATGTAATCAAGCGCATCCTGGATGGAGATGCGGCCGGGCTCGGTGGTGGCGCTTTCAGCAGTCGGCACGTTTTCGGTGACGGAGATGGCCTGGTCCGGGCTGGTGCCCCAGGTAACTGTGGGCGGCACGTCTTCAGCCTTGATGTTGATCACATCATCATAAACGCAGTCAGCATCCGAAGCCACAGCTCGCCATTTTTCGACTGTGTCGAGCCATTCATCCCCCTGCGGGGAATACGGGCGGCCTTTGAGGTATTCGAAGGTCTTTTCGTCAGGATTGACATAGCCGCAGCGCGCACCGCCTTCGATGCTCATGTTGCAGACGGTCATGCGCTCTTCCATCGACATCGCGTCAACCAGGCTGCCGCCGTATTCATAGGCATAGCCGATACCACCGTTCGCACCGAGCAGGCGGATGATGTGGAGGATCACGTCCTTGGAGTAAACGCCCGGACGAAGCTGTCCGTCCACGTTGATGCGGCGGACCTTCATCTTGCCCAGCGCCATCGTCTGCGTGGCCAGAATGTCGCGCACCTGCGTGGTGCCGATGCCAAAGGCGATCGCGCCAAAAGCGCCGTGGGTCGCAGTGTGGCTGTCACCACAGGCAATCGTGGTGCCCGGCTGGGTGATGCCCTGCTCAGGTCCGACCACGTGCACGATGCCCTGCTTGCCGCTGGAAAGGCTGAAATAGGTGATGCCGAAGTCCTTGGCGTTCTTGTTCAGCTCCTGGATCATCGCCTCGGCGAGAGGATCAGAAAACGGCGAGACCTGGCTGTCGGTCGGCACGATGTGATCGACCGTGGCAAATGTCCGGTGCGGGTAGGCCACCTTCAGATTCAGATCGCGCAGCATGCCAAAAGCCTGCGGGCTGGTGACCTCATGGACGAGATGCGTGTCGATGAGGAGCTGTGTCTGGCCATTGGCGAGAGTGCCGACGACGTGCGAGTTCCAGACTTTTTCGAAGAGTGTTTTGCCCATGATGCGTGCGAATTGGTGGTTTGAGGGCTGCGAGCCTAGCACGGCGGGCGGAGGGTGCAAGAAAGCCTCTTGGCTTTTGCCGCCAGAGCTGCCAGCATCCGCGCCCATGAAATGGTTCAAAGTTCTCTACGTGCAGGTGCTCATCGGCGTCATTCTGGGCATCCTGCTCGGTTTGCTCTTTCCGCCGGCGAATGCGATCACCCTGTTCGGCCACACCTACAATGCCACCGACCTGCAGCCGCTGGCGGAGATTTTCATCAAGGCGATCAAGATGCTGATCGCGCCGATCATTTTCTGCACGGTGGTGTGCGGCATCGCGAGCATGGGGGATTTGAAACGGGTCGGGCGCGTAGGCTGGAAAGCGCTGCTGTATTTTGAGCTCGTCACCACGGTGGCGCTGCTGATCGGCCTCTTGGTGGCGAATATAATCGAACCGGGTGCCGGAGTAGAGCACCATGCCTCTGCCAAGGAAACCTCGAAGCTGGTCGAATACCAGGCCAAGGCGGGAGACACGAGCACCAAGACCTTCCTGATGAACATCGTGCCGAAGACCTTTGTGGGGGCGTTTACGGATGATTCGGTGCTGCCCGCCTTGTTTCTGGCGCTGCTGGTGGCCGTGGCGCTGTGCCAGATGGGCGAGAAGGGCAAACCGGTGCTGGAACTCCTGCACAGCGTTTCGGAGGTGTTTTTCAAGCTCGTTGCCATCATCACCCGCGTCGCCCCTGTCGCTGCCTGCGCGGCGATGGCCTACACCGTGGGGTCGGAGGGGCCGGGCATGCTGCTCAAGCTGGCAAAGGTACTGGCCTGCGTGTATCTGACTTGCGGACTGTTTGTCTTTGTGGTGCTCGGCGGCATCGCTCGGTGGAACGGGTTCAGCCTGTGGAAGATGCTGGTTCACATCAAAGACGAGCTGCTGCTGGTGCTGGGGACGTCGTCGTCTGAGACCGCCCTGCCCCAGCTCATGCTGAAGCTCGAAAAGTCAGGCTGTGACAAGTCGGTGGTCAGCGTGGTGGTTCCGTCCGGATATTCCTTCAATCTCGACGGCACCTGCATCTACCTGACTCTGGCGGCACTGTTCGTCGCACAGGCCACCAACACGCATCTGACGCTGTGGCAGCAGCTCGGGCTGCTGGCGGTGCTGCTGCTGACCTCGAAGGGGGCGGCAGGGGTCACGGGTGCGGGTTTTATCACACTGGTGGCGACGCTCTCGACCATCGACACCGGCATTCCCGTCTCAGGTCTGGCAGTGCTGATCGGCATCGACCGCTTCATGTCGGAAGCCCGCGCCATCACCAATCTCATCGGCAACACACTTGCCACTCTCGTCGTGGCGAAGTGGGAAAAGGAGTTCGATCCGGAAAAGGGCAAGATGCTGCTGAGGTGATCGTCCAAAGCACGCGTCGCCTCATAAACCTCACAGCTCGATCTTCATCGGCGGTGGCGGGGCAAGCTTGAGCTTGGGGCCTTCTTCATCCGGTGTATCCACGGCATCCACGGGTATGGCTTTGCGGATCGGCGTGCCATCGTCATTCACCGGGCTGGCGCGGGGAACAGCCTGCTCGGAATTGTAGGGGTCTTCACCGATGACGGTAAGCGCCTTCATGCGCACAGGGTCGATGTGGACCCAGCGGCTGGTCGAAGCAATGAGAGGGGCGGCGCCGAAACCGCTGGCGGGGCTTTGATAGCCGAACTGCTTGATCTCCACCGGCAGACCTTCGCCCGTGTGCAGATTGCAGAAGCCCTCCAGCGGCGTGCCGGGCCGCAGGTACTCAAAGTAGGTGGACCGCACGGATTTTTCACGGCCATCAGGCCCTTTGATTTTCTCGTAGCAGTAGTCGGTGGCGCGCAGCCCGCTGCGCTGGCACATCTCCACCCGCTCAGCAGTCTGCGGTGCCTCGATTGCCTGCGGAACGAAACGCGTGGCACTGACATTGACCATGTCCACCCACACAGGCAGCACGATGTGGTTGGAGAAAGCCCCGGGAAAAATGGTCTTCTGCTTGTCAAACCCGGCCCACACCCCGCAGGTGACACCAGAGGTGTAACCCAGGAACCACAGATCCTTGAATTCGTAGTGCGTGCCGGTTTTGCCCCCGGCCTCAAACTCGCCGAGCTTGTAATCACTCACCGCAGGGCTCCCGGTGCCGCGATGCAGCGCCTCAACCAGGCAGGTGTGCGTCTGATAGGCGGCGATGGGGTCCATGCTCTGCACACTCCGCAGTGCCGCCTCGGAGATTTGAAACACCGCCTTGTCGTTGTTGTCCGTGATGCGCTGGATGAGGTTCAGCTTCTGCGGGCGCGTGCCCAGCGTGGGAAAATTGGAATACGCCAGGCACATCTCGCTCAGCCGCACCTCGCTGGCACCGAGGAAGGTGGAGGGGTAGTCGCGCAGTTCGGAGGTGACGCCGGCCTTCTGCGCCACTTGTTTGACCATGGGCACTCCAACGCGCTCGCCCAGGCGCACGGTGGCGGAGTTACGGCCCTGCACGAGTGCCTCACGCGAACTCATCGGCGCCTGCGTCCATTTGGGGTTATCCACTTCCGCACCCCACTCGCCCAGAATGCCGGTCAGCCCCCCGATCATCACGCGGCGGTTGTCCAGAGGCGCATCATCCACCTTGGTTCCAGGATAAAGTCCCGGGCTGCTGAACGCGGCGGCATACACAAACGGCGTGAAGGCCGTGCCTGCAGGACGCACGCCATCCGTGGCGCGGTTGAACTGGCTGTCCCCGAAATCACGCCCCCCCACCATCGCCAAAATGCTGCCGTCCTTGTTGTCAATCATCATGGCCGCAGCCTGCAGATACTCCGGCAGCGGCTTCGGGGTGGCGGGATCAATTTCACCCCTCTTCATGCGCGCACGGTAGTCCGCCATGATGGCCCGGAACTGCGCGAAAGTCTGGTGCTCGTAGCCCGGGCGATTTTCGACCTCGGCCATGCGCTTGTTGACCGCCTCCTCAGCGGCTTTTTGCAGGTCCTGATCAATGCTGGTGTAAATGCGGAAGCCACCGATGGAAGCCCGCTCCTCCCCCACCAGATCCACCACCTCACGCCGCACAGCGTCAAAGACATAGCTCAGACGCGGGTCCGTGCTCTGCGGTGCCGTAATGAGCGGCCTTTTCTTGAGCTTGGCAGCTTCCTCCTTGGTCAGCGTGCCTTCGATGGACATGCGCTCGAGCACATAATTGCGCTCCTTCATGGCACGCTGGGGGTGCTTGATCGGCTGGATGTTGTTCGGACTCTTGATCAGTCCAATGATCGTCGCCGACTCCTCGATGCTCAGCTCTTTGACATCCTTGCCAAAGTAGCCGCGCGCCGCCGCCTGCACGCCGTAGAAATTCACCCCGAAGAAGATGCGGTTCAGGTAGAGCTCAAGAATCTCCGGCTTCGAAAAATGTTTCTCGATGCGCTGGGCGATGAAAGCCTCCAAAATCTTGCGCTTGTAGCTGCGTTCGAGCAGCTTGAACGTCTGCCTCGCGAGCTGCTGCGTGATCGTACTCGCCCCCTGCGTGACCTCACGGGCCACGATGTTTTCCTTCACCGCACGCAGAAGGCCGATGTAATCGACCCCGTCGTGCTTGAAGAACCGTGAATCTTCCTGCGCCACGAGGGCGTCGATGAGATGCTGCGGCACATCCGTGATCGGCACCGGGGTGCGGTTCAGCACGTAGAGGCGGGCCATTTCATCCCCATCGCGGTCAAAAATGATGCTCGCAGACTCGAGCTTCTTGAGTTCCTCAAGGTCAAACTTCTCCGCATCCCGCCGCAGCGGCGCCACTACCACACTGTAAACGCCAAACGCTGACACAAGGCAGAGCAGGGCAAAAGCCATCAGCGCACTGAACCAGCCACGACGGTAGATTGGCAGTTTCAGGCCGGCTTCGCCACGCCAGTTGCGCACAGGCTTGGGATCGGGATCATCTCGGAACATGGCTTGGGAAGAAAGTAGGGTAGTCAAACTACCCGCCCTTCACAATCCGCGCCAGTCCTTTCCCGTGCATTGCATGTCTTCCCTGCCCCAGATTCTCCGAGCAAAACTCGCCGCCTCTCCATCCGGCCGTCTGCCCTTTGCACAGGTCATGGAACTAGCCCTATATCATCCTGAGCATGGTTATTATGGAGCAGGCCCGCGAAAAATCGGCCGTCAGGGCGATTTTTTCACCAGCGTGAGCGTCGGCCCGTTGTTCGGGAAGCTCCTGGCCTTATACGCTTTGCAGGAATGGCAGGCGCAGGGCGAGCCGGAAGATTTCACGCTCATCGAGCAAGGCGCGCACGATGGACAGCTCGCCGAGGATATTTTGAATGCCCTGGAGGGCAGCCCCCTGCGCTACCTCATCGTGGAGCCAAACCCAAAATATCGCGAAGCTCAGTTCAAACGCCTCGGTGACCGGGTTGATTGGGTGGAGAGCCTCGCCGCGCTGAAAACCGGCCCAAAACACGGTTTTTTCCTCTGCAACGAGCTGCCAGACGCCTTCCCGGTACATCTGGTACGCTGGAACGGTGAACGTTGGGAGGAATTGTTCGTCGAAACCGACGGCACCGAGGATTTTCGCTTCATTCCGGGCGACTGCTCATGCGAGGAGCTCGAAGCAGAGGTCAAACACCTCCCGCACGATCTCGAAACCGGCCACACCCTCGAAATCAACCTCGCCATGCTCACGTGGATTCGCGCTCTGGCGCAGGCCGCATTTCACGGGGGCATCTTCATCGCCGACTACGGTCTCGATGCGGAGGAGTTCCATGCCGACTCACGCGCCGATGGCACCATCCGCCGTTACAAGCAGCACCAGATGGACGGCCATGTGCTGACAGACCTCGGCGAATGTGACCTCACCACGCACATTAATTTCACGCGCCTGATTGATGAAGCCGAACGCCATGGCCTCACCCAGCGCGAATACGACCTGCAAGGCCGCCTGCTGGGCCGCATGGCGACGAAATGGCTTCAAAGCCTCGAAGGCAGCCCTCCTGACGCCTCCACAATGCGCCAGTTCAATTCATTGACCCACCCCGCGCTGATGGGCAAATCGTTCCGCTGCTTGGTTTTAGAGTCCCCACCCCAGCCCTGAGGCGTTAGAAGTTTATGCGCATCGGTATCACAGGAGCCACAGGCTTCATCGGCGGTCATCTGGCATCGCTGGCTCATGCCCAGGGGCATGCGGTGGTCGCCTACTCCCGTGGCACACGGGCGGTGCCCGCAGCGGATGAATGCCTGCAACTACCCAGCATGGCCCCGCACGAGCTGCCGGAAACACCCCTGGATGCTCTCGTGCACCTTTCAGGAGAGTCCCTCATGGGCCTGTGGACGCAAAAGAAGCGCGAACTCATCTGGAACAGCCGCGTGGATTTCACCGAGGCACTGGTGGCGCATCTGAGCACATGGAAAACTGAAAACCGGCCCAAAGTGCTGGTGTGCGCCTCCGGAGCCGGATTCTATGGCAACAGCGGAGCCAAGGCCGTGGACGAAAGCTCACCTCAGGGCCAAGGCTTTCTGGCAGATGTATGTGCAGGCTGGGAGATGGCAGCACACCTGGCGGAAAACCTCGGACTTCGCGTCATCACCCTGCGCACAGGCATGGTGCTGGGCCGCGATGGCGGCGCATTTCCCCTGCTGCGACGCGTCTTTTCCAGCGGCCTCGGCGGCAGGCTGGGATCGGGGCAGCAATGGATGTCCTGGATACACATCGACGATGCCGTGCATTTAATCCTCAAGGCGATCACCACCGAAACCGTGAGCGGCCCGGTAAATCTTTGCACGCCAGAACCGGTGACAAATGCCGAGTTCACCCAAAAGCTCGCAGCAGCCCTGCATCGCCCGGCATTCTTCCATGCACCGGCTTTTGCCCTCAAACTGCTGCTGCGCGGCATGGCAGACGAAATGCTCCTCAGCGGGCAACGAGCGATTCCTCGCATCGCCACCGAGTTGGGCTACCGCTTTGCCCACCCAGACCTTTCCAGCGCCCTCAAAGCGCTCGTCTGAACGGGGAGTTTACAGTGGTTGACAACAACCGTAAACAATCGTCAACCACTGTAAACAACCGTCAACTTCCCCGTCATGTCATCCCAGCAGACCACCATCGGCATCATTTACGATTACGACCAGACGCTCAGTCCGACGTACATGCAGGATGAGACCCTCTTCCCACACTTCGGCATCAACCCGGAACAGTTCTGGAAGCGCAGCCGCGAACTGGTCGATCAGGAAGGCTACGACGGCGAACTGGCTTACTTGAAGTGCATGCTGGACTACCTCGACATGGACCGGCCCACGAACGAGGATCTGCGGAACCTGGGTGCGAAGCTGCACTTTTTCAAAGGCGTGCCCGAGCTCTTCGACGAGCTGAACAAAGTGCTCAACGATCAGCACCGCCTGCTCGGCGTGAAGATCGAGCATTACATCGTCTCCAGCGGCCTGAAAGCACTGCTGGACGGTTCGGCACTGGCGCCATTTGTGAAACGGATCTTCGGCTGCGAGTTCGGCGAGGATAAAAATGGCCGCATCACCTTCCCCAAGCGTGTGATCAGCCACACCACGAAGACGCAGTACATCTTCCGCATCAACAAGGGCATGCTGGAACCCCACGAAGACGTCAACGACCACATGGCCCCGGAACTGCGCCCGATCCCCTTCCAGCACATGATTTATGTGGGAGACGGCCCGACGGACGTGCCCTGCTTCACCCTGATGAAACGCTACGGCGGCCACGCGGTGGCGGTTTACAATCCTGATGAGACCAGCCGCAGCAGCTTCCGCAAGTGCTACCAGCTCACCGGCCTGGCCGACCGCGTGAAGCACATCGCCCCCGCCGATTACCGCCCCGGCAGCCATCTCCGCCTTCTGCTGGAGGAAATGGTCACGGACATCGCCGACGGCATCGTTCGCAAACGGCGCCAGGAAATCGAGGATGGCACCGTCTCAGCACCGCATTTTTAGCAAACCGCAATGCCCCGCGCCCGCATGTCGCGGAACCACTCCACGTAGGCCGGCACGCCCTGCGCAATGGTGGTGGTGGGCTTGAAGCCGATCAGGGCCTTGGCTTTGCTCACATCAGCAGAGGTCAGCGGCACATCTCCCGGCTGCTCGGGCAGTTGATTGATCACGGCCTTTTTACCAATCGCCTCCTCGATCGTGGAGATCAGGTCATTGAGAGTGACGGTCTGGGAACCACCTAGGTTGATGATGTCGCAAATGGGACCGCTGCTGTAATTAAGAGCACCGATGATGCCATCAACAATGTCGTGGACGAAAGTGTAGTCCCGGGCGGTGCTGCCATCCCCAAATTTATCGATCGGCTTGCCGTCTTCGATCAGCCGGGAGAATTTCGAAATGGCCAGATCAGGGCGCTGGCGTGGCCCATAAACGGTGAAAAAGCGCAGGGCCACAGTCTTCATGCCGTAAAGGTGACTGTAATTGGAGCACATCTGCTCGCCCGCCATCTTGGTCATGGCGTAGGGGCTGATCGTTTGCAAAATGGGGTCGGATTCGGCAAACGGCACTTTTTTGTTCACCCCATAGACCGAGGAACTGCTGGCAAAGACAAAGTGCTTCACCCCGGTGCTGCGGGCCGCCTCGAGGAGGTGAAAGGTGCCCTTGATGTTGGTATCAATGTACAACTCGGGCTGTTCAATGGAGGGGCGCACGCCGGCACGGGCCGCCAGATGGATAACTGCGTCAAAACGGCCCACATCAAAGGTCTCGTGGACAAACTTCGGGTCAGAGATATCCCCCTCACATACGGTCACCTTCGAACCAAATGACCGGAGATTCTCACGCTTGATCGTGGGATTGTAGTAGTCGTTGAAGCTGTCGACGATTGTGATCTGCCCCGCTCCCTCAGCAATAAGGCGCTCAACGGTGTGGGAGCCGATGAAACCAGCTCCGCCTGTGACAAGAATTTTCATGCTAAAAAAAAGCCCGGGAGTCTTGGTGCCGACCGCCAGGCGCGCAACTAACGAACATTGGCCGGACAATTGCAAGGCATCAGGAGAAAGGGATTGACGCAAGGGGGCGAATTTCGCTAAATATGGGGAATTCTCTGAATCATCTATTTTTCCGTCCCTGAACCATGAGCGAACCCGAAAACACGCAACCGCCAACACCACCCTCAGGCTCGACGCCAAAGACTGCCGCCGTACCTCTGAAGAAAGAGACGGTGCGTATCACACTGCGTGGCCGTCCGGGTGTAGGCGTCACCCAGCCGCGTGAGTCCACCTCTCCCGTTTCCCCTGCCACAGGCGGGATTCCAGCCTCTTTCAATACGACTTCCGTGGTTCCCATGGTGTCGAAGAAATCCACGGCTCCGATTCAGCTGCCTTCCGCCCCGCTGCCACCGCCCGCGCCAAAATCCAGCACCGCTCCGGTGAAGCTGCCTGCGCCGCCGATGTCGCCGCCGTCCAGAAAGACCACCTCAGCCATTCCAGTGGCCTCCTCACCGCCACCGGCCGCGCCTTCCCCTTCAGGCGCGATGCCCCCACCCGTTGCTCGCCCGCTGGCTCCGCCCACAGCGCCAAAACCGCCTGGAGCTCCAGGCGCGCCAATGGCACCGATGGCACCTCGCCCGGCCGCCCCGCCCATGGCAGGTCTGCCAGCCGCAACCCGCCCTCTCGCCCAAAATCCAGCAGCTCCGCCTCCGCGCACCGAAACCGGCGCGCCCACCGTTCCTCTGCAAAAGCCAACCGCAGGTCCTCGCCCTCCTTCAGCACCTGGAGCAGGCACCGGCCCCATGGTGGGTGGTGGAGTCGGAGCCGCAAGTCCTCTCCCGAAAGCAACCGTCAAGCTGCAGCCCACGCAGGCCATGCAGCGCCCTTCAATCTCCGCCCCTCCCAGCGCCCCTGTAAAGCGCAGTGCAGCGGCTGACGCGGAACAATTCTATGAAGAAAAGGATCCAGAAGCAGGCTTGGTCCCGCTCTCGGTGATCTGCTTTGTCCTTTCCGCCGTTTTGATGGTGGTTCAAATGTTTGGATCCGATGCTGTCAAATCTGATCCCGTTGGCGAATCCCCCATCATGGTTCCAGCAAAGGGCGCCCAAAAATGGGAAAGCGTCTCCGCTGCTGGCACTTGGTCCAACGAGAAGTTCAAAGCCGAACTTCTGCAGATTCCTTGAAGAATTGACGGAAATTCTCACTCCCCCTCTTTCATCTCATGCCTCTTGCCTGGTTAGTTTTTATCCTTGCCGTTGCCACCTTGGCCCTCAACTTCCTCGCCCGCAGCGGCGGGGGCATGTGAGCCTCTGGCCTTTGTTCTGAAGGCAGCCATTTCCCATCCATCTTCCCTCTTCAGAGGAAGGATGGCATTGGTTTTTAAAAAATGTCGGCTGCCTTGATTAAGTACGTTCGACCTAGGACTCGAAGTCAGACTGCATGGTACATGCGTCGTTCACTCTGACTGACTCTGTACTTCCCTGATGGAGTGCTTTAAGCCCGGGCCTTTCCAGGCCCCAATCTCAAACCGCCGGCAGCACTACTGCTTGCCCCCGCGACCACCAGGATTCGGATCCATGTCCAGATCGAAATTGAATTTGGGGAAGTCCTTGAGCGTGAAGGAGAGCAGCAGGCCAAAATCCGAAACACCACTGCCATTGTTACGTGACATCACACCAAAGGAGGCAATCCAACTGCTCAGGTCCTTTGAAAAGCTGTAACTTTGGAATTGGAGAATGCCGTTGGTCGCCTCGTAAATGTGATACGTATTAAAGCCGTAATTTTCGTTCAACCGGGCATAAAAACGGGTGTAAAGCAGGCTGCTGTTACGGAAAAAGGGATGGTCGTAAATGTACTGATGCCCCAGCTCGATTGTCGTGGTTTTGCTCAACATCCAGCTCACGCTGTTGTTGGCCTCAGTGAAGGCGCCGATTCCGCTGGTGATTGGCAGTTGCAGATCTGACTTCAAGGTGGCCCAAGGCACAGGTGCCCAGAAAATCTCATTGTACACATTGGAGAGGCTGCGGCCATATTCCGGGTCCTGGCCAAACATGTTCACGTAGGTGTTCATTCCCGCCCAGTTGTAGGTCTGGTTGTCTCCACCATCAGGCGTCTCCCAGAAGCTGCCGAACCCGTTGCTGGACATGTAGTCACGCTTCGTTTGAAACAGATTGCGGAAGCCCACACGCGCCACATTCCAAGAGCGCAGGCTGTCCACCGCTGTAAACAACGGAACATCAATGGAACGCGGCCGGGTGGTCGTGGAAAGTCGGTCAATGGCCGGCACTCCCGCATTCTGACTGGCATCCAGATAGGAATAGTTCAGGTAGGGCTGAAACACGTGCCGGATGCCATTAATCCCCAGGGCTGGAACCTGCATGTCGCTCCAGTTCTTGGAAAGTTTGAAGGAGACGTCCAGTCCAGCGCTGAAGATGCCACGGGCATAATTCTTCAGGCCTGTGGTGCTGCCAACAATGCCATTGTAGCTCGTCATGCCAGCACCGATTCTTGGCGTCACATTCAGCCAGCCCATGTAGGTCTTCGGATACAGCAGCTCATGGTAGGTGTGAAAACGGGCATACCCTGGCTGCGCCAGCCTGCTGGAAATGGCTCCCAGCCCCTGAGTGATGTCGACGGGAGTCAGTGTGGCAGTTCGCGGGGCACCAATGAGGCCGAGGAAGGATGCCGGGGCGGTTCCAAGCGGATCACCCAGCACGCTCGCCAGCCCCCCGACTCCAAGTGCCTGTAGACGGTTCAATTCCGTCCTTTCCTGCGCTCCAACCAGTTCGCCAATGATGCCTGCGGTGATGGTTCCTTGGTGAAACACCCCCGAATTCCACAGCGGCCTCCGGGTGAAGTCGATGGAGAGCTCGGGAAGGCGTGTCGTCGTCCGATAGAAATTGTTCAGCTTGAACTTCGCCATCAGGGTGGCGACATAGGCTGCATTCGTGTGAATCAGCGAGATCTGGTTGTCAGGCTCGCGATTGGTCCGGTAATCATTGAAGAAGAAATCTTCGTAGAAGTGGATGTCGCTGATCTTGTTGATGTCGAAATCAAGATACCAGGTGCTCACATCCGGTCCAGGAAGGTAGATGCGGTGCTGAAAATTCACCCGATATCTGTAATGGGGCACAGGATAACGTATGGCCGTGGTTGCGTTTGTTGTTGGGTCGGTGTCATTGACGCCATACAACGTCAGACTGCCGAAATTCTGCCGGTTGGCACTGTGGCGCACCGAAAAGAAGTCCACGCCAGCACCCACGCCACGCTTGCTGCGCAGATCAAATTTGTATTTCGCAAAGGTGTGGTCGCCATGCACAACCGCCATCTGCGTCAGCAGGAAAGCACCCCAGCGGCTTTGATAACCAGGGCCAATGCGCACGCTGCTGTCCTCATCCAGCGATTTCGTAATTTTGGGCAGCCAGAGAATCGGCGTTTTTCCGACATACATTTTCACATCCTTGAGGATGGCCTTGTCTTCTGGATAAACCGTCAGCTCTTTGATGCCAAGATGGTAGTTCGGGTCCTGCACATCATGCGACGTGAATGAAACACCCTTGGCATCAATGCGGTTTTCAAGCTTGCTGCTCGAATGGAATTCTTCCGACCTGAAGAAAAACATGCCTGACGTTCTTCTGAAGCTGCCACCTGTGGGGCCACCACCGGCGGTGATGTTGGTTCCAGAGATGGCCTGCTGCGTACCGGCACCAATGCCCGTGATCACATTCCGGCCTGACATCTCACCCGTGATGGAGTTGTAGGTGATCGAATCTCCATGGTAGAGCATCCCATCACGCCAAATCGTCACCCCATCCTTGGCAATGACCTCACCCGTGGATTGATTGTACTGCGCGCTGCCACAGCGCATTTCGACATCACCGTAATGAATATGCACATCCCCGGTCACCGTGGCGACTCCCGTTTCTGGATCCATCGTCGTGGTTAGACCACGAATATTCAGATCGCTCGTGAGACTGTCGAGAAGGGATTGCCCGTTCGCCGCCCCGGCCATGGCCAGGACGCAAACGAGGACCGTCACGCAAAATTTTGAGAAAATCATAACACGAGAGGACATCGCCCTACACAGGCAGGCAATGAGAGCGACCTAAATAGGCTACCGGGGTCAAGGTGACAAGAAAAAGCCGGACTTTTTTCGCCTCAGTCATCCTCCCGCCCCGGGCGCACGGGGCACACCCCCTTTTTACTCGGTGCTTGGACAAACTCCAGCAGCCGCCGCGCTTTTTCCGGCCACTCCTGGGTCACCGCCTGCTCCACCGCCTGCGTCAGGTTCATTCCCCCGCAAAACAGCATCTGAAACAGGTCTTTAATCGCACCCCGCTCCTCCGTGGTGAACCCCTGCCGCCGCAAGCCGATCACATTCAGCCCGGTGATTCGGTTGATGCGCTGTGCTGCGCAGTAGTGCGGAATGTCCTTGCTGAAGCTGCCGTTCCCTTGGATCACGCAAAAATCCCCAATGCGCAGGAACTGGTGAAACACCGCCCCGCCGCCGATGAACGTGTTGTTGCCCACCTGAATGTGCCCGCCCAGCAGCACCGCGTTTGCCAGGATGTTCCGGTCCCCCAGCACCACATCATGCCCCAGATGACTGCCCACCATGAGATAGTTGCCATCACCGATCCGCGTCGCCGTTCCCGGCTTGCTGCCGCGATGAATCGTCACGTGCTCGCGAATCATGTTCTTTTTGCCCAAAATCACACTGCTCTGGGTCGCAGGATCAAAGCCCAGATCCTGCGGCTCACCACCGATCACCGCCCCACGCCCGATCCGCGTCCCCTCCCCCACCACCACATGCCCCACCAGCTGGGCATGCGCCTCGATCTTGCATCCAGCCCCCACCTCACTCGTTCCTTCAATCACCACATAGGGGCCGATCTCGGCCGTGGGGTCAATTTGGGCGCTCGAATCAATCAGGGCGGTCTTGTGGATCATGCGCCATGACCATGGATGCCCCCTCGCCAGGGATCAATCCAGACTTGCACCTCATGCAAACTTCCTCTTGGCAGTCCGCCTCCCGTTGCCTATTAGTCTCGTTCCGCAACGCAGCACCAGGAGAGGTGGTCGAGTGGTTTATGGCTCCAGTCTTGAAAACTGGCGTGGGTTTATCCCCACCGTGGGTTCGAATCCCACCCTCTCCGCCACTATCGCTGCAACCCCTTGAAACTGCGGCACTCCTCATGAAATCAGGGAAGAACGGAACCAAACTGGGACACAACGACGGGACACCATCCCGGCAAACACCCATTCCGAAACATCCCACAATCTTGAACCGCGATGGCCGTTACTACTACCGCCGCCGCATCCCTTCCGACCTTGTGCGGCTGGAATGCTACGGGAAGGCCAAGGACATCAAGCGTTCCCTCAAGACCAACGATCTTGCCACCGCCAAGCGCCTTGCCATCACGGTAGCCGTTGAAGTGGATGAGGAGTTTGAGGCCAAGCGGCGGGACGTGAAGCAAGGCACCTCGCCACAATCTGCGACCAAGGGCGATACTCCGGCGAAACGGAGACTGGCGGGCCTTTCGGAGATGGAGCGGCGGGATTTTATCATTCGCACTTTTATCACGAGCGAGCGGCAGGAAGGCGGAAGGCGTGCTTTCAGCCGTGATTCCGAAATCCGAGAAAGAAGGCTGGAGACTGCCCGCGAGGATTTGGCGGCCCTTGAAGGCTCTCCCCTTTACCAAGAAATCGACTGGCTGGCAAAAACACGCGAGGCTTTGGAAGCGGAAGGCGTGACGATTGAAGGGGAGAATGATCCCTTGTTGCACGAGCTTTCGGAAAGGCTGCGAAGGGCCAGCATCGAAACGGCTTGGCGCACTGAGAGAACGATGAGCGGAAATCAATTCGCGGGCCGTGATCCTCTTTTCAAAGCTCTTCACGCTGACAGCGCCACACCTTCGCCGGCGAAGGATGGCAAGACCGTTGGCGATTTGTGCGGCGACTACCTAGCGCACAATCAGGACAAGGTGGAAAAAAGGAATCTGGCACGTTCCACGATTCCCAAGATCAAAATGCGTTGCCGAATACTGATGGACTTTTTCGGCGAGAAAAAGTTGCTGGCTTCGATAACCAAAGAGGACGCCGCTAACTTGGTGGATTTCCTCCCAACGATTCCGCAAAACGCGGCCAAGCGTTACAAGGGGGTTTCCGTTGTGCTTGCTGCTGAACGGGAGGCAAAATTGCAAACCAAGCGGCTCATTCATGCGGAAACGGCGGAAGATTATCTGACCGGCCTTTCGGCCTTGCTCACTCATGCAGTGGACGAAGAATGGATGAGTGGAAATCCTTTGAAGAGGCGGCTTGTGCGTGAACGACTGGCAAAGCCCAAGAAAAGAAGCCGCCAAACACTCACCCCCGACGAAATGGCGCTTCTGTTTTCGACAGCGGAGTTTTCGTCTCTGAGACAGAGCACGGATGGCTTGATGAATGCCCGCTTTTGGCTGCCTTTGCTCTGCCTGTTTCACGGCACACGGGCGAATGAAATTGCAGGATTGCGTGCCGCTGATGTTCAGGGAGAAAATGAAATTCCCTTCTTGGACTTGTGCGAGACTGATGAGCACCGGCTGAAAACGGATAGCAGCAAGCGCAAGGTGCCGCTTCACAAGCAGCTTATCAGCTTGGGATTCTTGGAGTTCGCAGAAACGAGGCGGCGAGATGATCCCCAAGGCTACCTGTTCGCAGGACTCAAACGAAACAAGAATGGGAGCCGGGCGGATAGCGTCTGCAAATGGTGGCAGCGACTCGTCACAAGCAACCTTGGCGCGGCTGCGAATGATGGCCCTAATGGAGCGAGAGGCATTCACAGTTTCCGCCATTCATGGGCAATGGCAGCCCGTGCGGCTGGCTTGGATGAGTCCATCCGCAAACGCCTTGGAGGATGGGCGCAAACAGATACAGCGGGCGATTACGGATGGTCAAACGAGCTTCCCTTGCTGAAACAGGAAATCGACAAAATCGAGTTTCCAAGTGTCGATTTCTTCGCAATCAGCCAGAGCACAGATGGTTGATCTGTTCAGCATCCTTGTTCCTCCAAGACATCCGACAATTTAACATCCAAGCCGTCTGCGATCTTCAAGAGCAACCAGAGTGTCGGGCGCGTCCTGTCCGCTTCCATGTGCGTAATCGTGCTCCGATCTACCTTGATCTTGGCAGCCAGCACATTTGCCGAAATGCCTTTTTCCGTGCGTATTTCTTTCAGTCGTAGAACGATGGCGCGTTCATTCGGGTCTTGCTGCGATGGAGGTTCCATCTTCCTAACAGTCCTCCGTTGACGCCCCGCGCACTGGGATTAAAATCCCAAGATGAAAAGCCCCCTCTCCTCTTTGCTGGTAGTCGTCATTTTGACCTGCCTTGCAGCCCCCACCACGGCATTTTGCAAAAAGAAGAAGAAGGGCAAAGGAGCAAAAAACACGACAGAACAAACGGAGGTGATTCCACCCAAACCAGCCAGCAACGAGGCCGCTCTTCCTTCACCACCAACGACGGTCACCACTTCCCCACCGCCACAGATTTCCGGCAATCTGACAACTATCAGCGGTAAGACATACGAGGCAATTGCCCTCAAGCGGGTTGATCCCGACGGCCTGCTCATCCTGCACAAAGGCGGGGTCGCCAAAGTGTTATTTACTGATCTCCCCGGAGAAATGCGAACCGATTACGGTTACGACGCACAGAAGGCTACTGCGTTTCAGGCGGAACAGAATGCCGCACGGGAAGCCGAGGCAACCGCAAGAGCCGAAGAAGCGGAACGGCAGGCCAAAGAGCAAGCGACGGCGGCAGAAAAGCAGGCTGATGAAAAGAAAAAAGCGAAGGCACCCGCGAAGTTCAAATTGGAAGAATTTGTCGTGGATACGGTGCTTAATGACCATGAGTTTATAGTGCATATCCGGCACGACCCAAGTGGCGTTTACTGGCTAGTAACCAAGAAGGCCCGCAATGTTGCTGATGACGAGTTGCTAACGCTTCGCGTTGCACCAACGGGAAACACTCGGCAACGTTTCGCACGCACATATCGAGAGGTCGCGGAAGAGGGAGCAGACCTAAAGGCGGGTGCAAAAAAGAAGAAGTAGAAAGTCGAATAGCTGGCAGAAAACGAGACGGCAAAGCGGTTCGGAGAGAAGACTGTTTCTTTGTTAATTCAATTGCGTTCACACATATAAGCTCGTATATGTGTGAACATGGACGGCAAATTTGTAGCATACTACCGCGTTTCGACAGCTAAGCAGGGCCAGAGCGGTCTTGGACTGGAAGCACAGAAGACAGCCGTTGAAACCTACCTCAACGGCGGCAAGTGGAAGCTCGTTGGTGACTTCGTGGAAGTGGAGAGCGGCAAGCGCAAGAACCGCCCACAGCTAAACGCAGCCCTCGCCCTTTGCAAAAAACAGAAGGCCACGCTTGTGATTGCCAAGCTGGACAGGCTCGCCCGCAATCTTCACTTCATATCCGGCCTGATGGAATCCCGAATCGAGTTCTTGGCAGTGGACAACCCGACAGCAAACCGCCTTACGGTGCAAATCCTCGCGGCAGTCGCAGAAGATGAAGCCCGCGCCATCTCCGCCCGCACAAAGGCAGCCCTCGCCAGCGCGAAGGCAAGAGGCGTGATCTTGGGCAAGCATGGCGCGAAGCTGGGCAAGGCAAATCATAAAAAGGCCATGAAGACCGCGCACGACTTGAAGGCCACGATTGAAGCTCTCAAAGCGGAAGGCATCACCGCCGTTCGTGAAATCGCAGTTGCCTTGAACGCTCGCAGCATTGCTACACCGCAAGGCAAGCAATGGCACAGCACGTCTGTTCATCGCCTTTTGAAGCGATTAGAAAAGGCCGCATAGAGCCTCGCCAACCTTGACGAGTGCGGGCTGTTAGAGTGAGGGAAAGGCATTTTCATTTTCTCTCATTTTTGAGTAAAAATGATTAGGTCTTTTCATTCTGTATTACTGGCAATCTGTCCAAACGAGTCTAAATACAAAAATGCAGTTTGAAGCCACATTTGCCCACCGTCGCCAGCTTGCGAAGCAGCAGGCTTTTCTTTCCATTTTTGCTGAGTCGGGGAACATTCTCACCAGCACACAGCGGGCCGGTATCTCTCGCCAGCTCGTGTATTACTGGCGGGAAATATCGCCTGCTTTTGAGCGGCAATTAAACGACGCTGCGGACATCGCTTTCAAAAGCCCGCCTGCGGCTCTGCCGGGTAAAGTGAGTAAAATGAGACGGCAGGCGCAAACAGCAAGGAGGGCACGGCCATGATTGCCACTGGTAGGCCACCTTGTTACACAGCAGCAAAGGCCGCTCGCATCGTGAAGGCCATCCGGCGCGGTTTGCCTTACAAGCTGGCAGCGGCGGCAGGCGGAGTGAGCTACAACACTTTCATTCGTTGGAGGAATGAAGGAACAAAGCCCGACAGCCCGCCCCACTTTCGGCAGTTTTTGCACCAACTCCGCACAGCAGAAGCGGAAGCCGCAGAAAGGCTTGTTGGCTTGATTGAAGAACGGGCCAAAGAGCACTGGCAAGCGGCGGCATGGATGCTGGAAAGACGGCATCCTGATTTATTCGGCAAGAACGCGGCACCAGATCAACCACTGGGAGGATTTGCAGTAATGATGGACGACGAATAGCCCCACAAAAAAACCAACCCGGCGCGAAGGGAAATTGCAACCGGGTTGGCTTGTAACTGACAATGCCAACTATCACAAAACTGATCGTCTCGCAAGAGCCGGTTCAATCGACGCGAGCACATAGAGTGCGGCAGCGAGGAATTGCACACCGTGCAAATACTGCGCCTACGGCGGGAACGCGGCGGCGCACGATGCGTCAAGAATCACGGCGCTCTTCTCCTTCTCCTAGGCGTCCCCGTGCCTACGAGAACACTGAGACACACGCAGCATCTAAGCAGTGGATTCCTTCATCAGTCAGAGAGATTGAAGGGAGAAGCGACAAGATTCATTTTGTCTGCAATATCGCCACGGTGCTTTGTAAAACGAAGGAGGATGCAACCAGCTTTGTCCTTCACTGCGGAAATGCCCCTTTGGAACAACGCGGCGAGCATGACTTGTTCTCCAAACTGTTCACCACTGCATCACTGAACGGGAACGGCAACGAATTGAGGATTCGATCCTTTCCAATGACTTGCGATGGAGAGCTTTTTCAAGCGCCGTGCTTCACAGGGAAATTACAATTCCGCAGAGTTCCCTATCACCAGACTGACGAGGAAAGCGGGATTGCCCTTCTCATTACCGCTGACTTATGCCTGAATGTGAACCGCGCATTGAATCATCGGCGGGCAGAACTGGCAGAAGGCGGACAGGATGCCATTTTCGAGAGCGCGGCCCCCGTGAAGCTAGGGCTTTGCGGCAACGATAATCTGGCTCCGTTTGATCTTGAAAGCGGCGAGCATGACCGCGCCCGTAGAACCTGCATCACGGCAGTCATTGACGCCATTTATGCCGACGTGAAGCGGGCGGCTGACTCTGCGGACGAAGCTGGTAGCGAAATCGTGGAAGTGCGCGAACACCCAAGCAATTTCTCTCTTTGGGAAGTGGAAACATGCTGGGACATTGGCGGCAGTGGCTTTGATGCGGTGCAAGCCCTCGCAGACATCACGCCCGCACTCCACGAACACGGAGGAAAGCAATGCTCAGAGGGAAACGCCAAAGCGGTCACGATAGAGTTTTCAAAATACGAACATTTGATCGTGTATGCCAAAGCTCCCGACAGGCTGCGATTGGAAATCAGGCACTATCCCCGAAACGGAAGCCTGCCCTATTCCTCCCCCACTATCCCCGAAACGCTGTCCAAACTCGACAGACTACGCGAATCGGCAGCGGACAAGCTGAACGGCGTTCTTTCGTTCCTTGAAGCCCGTCCAGCCGCTTCACGCACTGCCGGAGAGTGGGAAGCCTTTGCGATGGCATGGGGCGCTTGCTGCGGCATTACAGCCCCGGCAAAGGCCCTTTACGGCATCCTCCGCCAGCTAGGGCGCATCTATGGCGGGAAAAGCATCCAGTGCGTTCAGGGCGGCGAGGCTCTGCTACGGAAGGCCAGAGACGCCGGGCTGATTCGACACAGCCACGGCGCTTTTCGTCCCGTCTTCCCAAATGCCACCGATGCGGCATTGACAGATTTTGACAGTGCGGCTTTGATTCTGGGACACAACTCCGAGACACAACCCGTCCCGGTTTGCTCCGCCTCCCCTGGTAAAATAAGGAATGGCAGAGAGTGGAAGCAAATCCCACCCTCTCCGCGCGAACGAAGTGAGCAAGGTGAGGCATCACCTAATGCGAAGCGACAAATGGAAAGCCGCAGGCAATCCCACCCTCTCCGCCATATTTTGCCGACCCAAGGAGGCAAAATGTGCCCTCCGTAGCTCGAAGAGCGAAGGACGGGGCATTTTTCCAGCAGTGAGCAAGGTGAGGCATCCCCTAATGCGAAGCGACAAATGGAAAGCCGCAGGCAATCCCACCCTCTCCGCCATACCTCGCCCGCGAAGTATGCCCTCCGTCTCGTCCTCCTGAATAACATCCTCGCACTTTTCCGGCTCCTCTGAGTACGATCGGGTCGCCCTGACGGGATTTGCACCCGTCAGGGCTCCCACACCACCGGACGTGCGGTTTTCCGCATCCGGCGGTTGGCAACTTTGCGGGGCTTGTCCCGCGAGGCGAGGTCTGATGGCGTGATCAGCCCATATCT
>JAIPJY010000066.1 GCA_021733925.1 Prosthecobacter sp.
CATCGACCTCGGCCCCACCGTCGCCCGCTCCCTCGCCCCCAAAAACGGCCTCCTCGGCGGCCTCCACCCCAACGACCGCGGCCACGCCCTCTTCGCCGCCAAAATCATTCCGCAGGTGCTGGGGATTTTGGGTGGGGGGGAAGTAACTGATGTGCCGCCTTAACCCTTGGCTGAAAGGGAACTGAACAGAGTTCTCAGATTTATTCGCCTAACAATGCGTCTTTCACAGCATTACCCAGCATGAGTGCCAGCATAGGTGGCACTGCGTTTCCAATCTGGTTCATCCGGCTTGTGTGGGACCCCGCAAATCGAAACCAAGGTGGAAAACTTTGTAGCCGAGCTGCCTCCGCTACTGTGAGCAAGCGTCGACGTCCATCTGGCAGACGCAGACGAATCATATCACCAGTTGCACCGCCCAGGTTGCGGCATGTCAGGGTTCGGGCCGGCATATCCAAATGCAAATCCCGTGGCTGGCGGCAACAGGATGCTTTTTCATACTTCGCAATGTAGCAGTCCATCGCTTGAGTCAAAAAACGACCATCGCGTGGAGTACGGCGGGCGGTTCTCCCTATGGCAGAACGCACCGTAAACTGTTTCTCCAGCTTCTCAGGCCACAGGAAGGCTGGCAGCCGATGTCCCACCACCACAACTCTTTCGCGGTTTTGCGGCACACCATAATGCCGGGCATTGATGATTAAAGGCTGTTCCACCGCGTACCCCATGTTCGTCATCTTGGCGAGGACTGTGTCCAAGTATTCTTTTGATCGCCCAAGCAGACCACGAACGTTTTCAAACATCCACACTTTGGGTTGAACACTCTTGACAGCATGAGCAAAGACCTCAAGACCATTGCGGCGATCTTCTTGTCCAGCCTGATGTCCAATCACGCTGAACGGCTGGCACGGTGGCCCCCCGATGATCACATCCGCCGCAGGAAAGACAGTCTCAGTCGTGAGCAACTCCTGAATACATTTTCCATGCAAACTTGCGTTGTAGGTGGCGCAGGCGTCCCGATTCATTTCATAGCCTGTCACATCGAAGCCTGCTGCCTCGAATCCGACAGACAGACCGCCACAGCCAGCGAAAAGATCCAGCACTTTGTATCCATTGGGATTCAGTGAGGGTTGCAGCTGATCTCGGAGAGTCTGAATGTAGGTAGCGCGCATCGATAGATCTGGCAGATCAACGCGAAACTACCAACTCCACAGCAGACTGCAGCTCCTTTTTCAATTTTTTTGCATCGTCTGCGGGAAGCTTTTCGGCGATCATCGCCAAGCGAGCACGGTCAAAGGTGGCCCCACCAAGTTTGATAATTTCCTGTAGCCGCTGCGGAGGCAGATGAAACGGCACAAAAAAACAGCGAACGAAAGGCACCCAAGAGAGTGGACGCAGCCACTGCATCAAACCTCCAGCCGTCAGCTCGCGCGCCTTGTCTTCCATATCCTTAAAGCTGCAGGCGCATTGACCGGCGAAATACACATGCCCAAAGCGATCAGGCATCTGTAGCCACGCCAATAGATCTAGCTTGGCCTCTTTGAGGTGTGTCGGTGATGGATCTTGAGGCAGGCCTGGCTCTGGACTCCATTTCCATTCTCGGTCACCGGCCATTCGACATACTTCTCCAAAGAGTTCCTTTGCCCTTGTCGGCGCATCATCCTCACGTGGCCAACCTGTGCGCATTCCCTGTGAATGAAAACCCAGCCAGTGCTGAAGCACGCTCAGAGATGCTCGCTCAAAGTGCTTTGGCAGCTGTTTGAAATCCCCTTCTGTAATGGATGGCGCGCGAGCGACTGCCAGACAGAATTCATATACCAGGCTCTGAGAAGTACTCCGGGATTCAAGCGTCAGACCACCAGCACTAAGCTTGAAAGGCCAGGCGCTTTTTAGCAGATTTTCACGCCTTTTCAGCTCCATAGAAACGGCCGATATCACACCGTCATCCACAGTGGAATGCCCGTAAAATTCCCCCTTGGTTGTTTCCTCTTTTTCCAGCAACGACCCATCCATCCGGTCATCTCGCAGAGCTTCACTCAATGATGAAGACCCCTCTTTGAGAGCACGGAACTCCACCTCATCCGCCCACCTCGCAATTTCCGTATCCTGCTTGCGTCGTTCCCAGATGTCTCCATGACGTGGCCTCGATGAAGACTGAGGACGGTAAGGCTTTCTTTTTGTTGCCATGCCACTGCTATTGGTCACTGCGTTTACTTGGAGTGGCCTTCTTTATTGCAGGCAGCTTCTCATCACCAAACAAGTCCAGCAACGGCGACTGAATGCGCTGGTAAAGAGCGTGCGCCAAACGAGCCACAGCTTCTGCAGGTGGTGCCAGATCCCTAGCCTCAGTTGACGTCAGCTTTTTTTGCGATGCCACTGACAATAGATCCTCCAGAATTTGTCGGGTCTCAATCAGGCCATCCATCAACTGCTGAGGAGCTGGATCCATTCGCTTTGCCACTTCTTCAATGGTCTCGCCTCTCTTCAGGGCTGCGGTGGACCCGGCATCTCCAGCTACCTTGTTCAAAAGGGTGAACTGCCTGTTGTCCGTTATTACGGGTTCAATTCCTTTGCTGCTGTTTCCGCAGACAAAATCCATAAAGTCAGCCGCAGCATCCAGCTTTTCAGCCGGGACGGGATCCACCCTCGGTTCCAGTTCGCTTTCAAAACCAACCCACTCCTTAATTTTTGAATATCCCAGTCCGTTATAGATCAGTGAAAATGGGAAAAGAGCACCGCCTTTACCCTTTTTAACACTGTCGTTAGGGTCAAACTTCTTTTTCTTAATAAGCTGTTGGACGAAATAGTAACTAGCCAGAATACGAGGAATTTGTTTTTGCTCGTCCCCCAGCATTGCCATCGCCGTCCCCATGGGGATTTCGTGGCGGTTGATGAGTTCGTCCGCCCATGCGGCCTTTGCCCATGAACTCCATTCTGCCGCGCCCACAATGTGTTTCACCCCTAGATAAGGAAGGACGAGGTGATATTCATCCTCTTCAAAAACCGTCACGGGCACTGGGTCGATCAGTTTGCTGCCGTTTTCAGCGTGCATGGAAGCGTAACGTTCCATGCGTTTGGCTTGGTTTTTTGCTCTGGAGTCCCTTGCAATAATCAGGCAAGCGGCCAGACGGCGGTTTCCCTCTTTAATGATTACCGAACCATTTTTTTGCCTTAGTCCGATCAATGGCTCCGCGTCTGAGTATCCATTGACCGATAGAGAGCTAATCACATCCCCGACTCCATGTTGCTCCACAATTCGGTCGAGAATCCTCGTTTCATCCTTCACTCCGGCATCACCCGGGCCAAAGCGCGGATTATGAACATCAAAATGCAAATTTTTCAATGGCAGCCGTTCCACTGCACGCCCCTCGGGTATAGGCGTCTTAGTTGCCGGGGTCTGATTCTTTCTGATGGGCATGGCGGCGACGGAGAAAATCTATTTCTTGATTCAGGGGATAATAGGCGAGCCAGTCGCCTTCTGGCAACCCCCATGTGATCCTCGGCGGATGAGCAGCCAGAGCCCCCTTGAGGAAAAAGTCGCCAGTCATTTTGTAAAACCTTGCATGGCGCTCCTTGACTTTCCTTCGCTGCAGCTCGCTGCACCTCCCGCGCGTGATCCCCGAAATTTGGGCATAAGCGCGGGAGCATCACTTCTTCCCATCCATTCCCCCACTCCAAATAAGCTCCCGGATGGGCTGGCCAACGTTTTCGACGAGGAAATGGGGGACTGATTTTCTTGTCGATGACGGTCACAATGTCCAAGTCGATGCCGAGGTTGCGATAGGGCGTGGCAATTACTGCGGGGAATGCCCCCCCTTGCAAACTCCCCCACCCTCCCTCCGTAAATCATTTGAACCCACCCGCCTCCTGCGGCAGGTGCGCCACCGCTTTCACCTCGATTCCGCCTTCGTCCTGATCCATCCATGAACTACCCAGCCTCCCGCAGTCAGCCTCGTTTTCGATTGAAGTCCGCCCTGCTCGCGCTTGCCCTCGCGTGCCTGGCTCAGGCTGAGTTGGCCTATGGTGCCAAGGACCCCACGGACGTCACCGCCATCGTCGCGGGCGCGGTGAAGGATGACAAGCTCTCGATCACCGCGGGCAACGAGCTCTTTGGCGATACGGCCTCAGGCGTGCCGAAGAAACTGCACATCGAGTACACCCTCGGCGACGAGAAGGTCTCGCGCGATGTGGGCGAGAACCGCAAGCTGGAAATCGCCGCGCCTGCGGGCAAAAAACTCGTCATCACCAAGGCCGTCTATGGACCTGCGGATGGCTCGAAGCCGAAGACCGTCGCCGTCGTCACGGAAAACCCCGGCGAAGTGCTGGCCACGCTGCCGGGTTTCAAGGTCGAGCTCGTGCGCAAGGCGGACGCAGCCACGGAAGGCTCGTGGATCTCGATCACGAAAGATCCCAAGGGCCGCCTGCTCCTCGGCGCGGAACCGAAAGAACCCATCTCGCGCCTCACGCTCAAGGACGGCAAAGTCACCAAGGCCGAGATCCTCAAAATCCCGCTCAGCGAAGTCATGGGCATGCTCTTCGCCTTTGACAGCCTCTACATCAATGGCCGTGGCAATGGCCCCGATGGCAAGAGTGTCTATGGCCTCTGGCGCTGCACCTCCACCACCGCCGAGGAGGCCTTCGACAAGGTCGAGTTCCTCCGCGAATGGCGCGGCGGCGGCGGCGACCACGGCGCGCACACCATCCTGCTCAATCCCGACAAAAAGCACCTCAATGTACTCTGCGGAAATTTCGTGGACGTGCCTGCCGATGTGCTGCCCACCTCCCCGCACAAAAACTACGCCGACGATCTCGTGCTGCCACGCGCGGAAGATGGCAACGGCTTCGGCGCTGGCCGCAAGCCCCCGGGCGGCTTCGTTGTCCGCATGGACCCCGATGGCAAGAACTGCGAACTCATCGCCAGCGGCGAGCGCAACACCTACGGCGTCGCCTTCAATCACGATGGCGAACTCTTCGGCTTTGACAGCGACATGGAGTGGGACTGGGGCACCCCCTGGTACCGCCCGGTGCGCGTCTATCATGTGACCAGCGGCGCAGACCATGGCTTCCGCGAAGGCGCCAGCAAGTGGCCCGAATACTACCACGACAG
Source organism: Prosthecobacter sp. (assembly GCA_021733925.1). Classification (GTDB taxonomy): domain Bacteria; phylum Verrucomicrobiota; class Verrucomicrobiia; order Verrucomicrobiales; family Verrucomicrobiaceae; genus Prosthecobacter. The sequence goes on from JAIPJY010000066.1 coordinate 5,102, forward strand.
CCTGCCCGCCACCGTCACCATCGGCATCGGCTGCCCCACCGGCGTGGGCTTCGGCACCGGTGCCAAATTCCCCGCCAAGTACCAGCGCGCCTTCTTCATCCAAGACTGGACCTATGGCCGCCTCATCGCCGTGCATCTCACACCGCAGGGCGCCAGCTACGGCGGCACCTGGGAAAACTTCGTCGCACCGAAATCACTCAACGAAAAATCCGGCAAGACCCCGCTCAATTTGACCGGCCTCACCATCGGCGATGATGGCGCGATGTACTTCACCATCGGCGGTCGCCACACGCAGGGCGCACTGTTTCGCGTGACCTACGAAGGCACCGAATCCACCGCTCCCGCAGACCTCCACGACACCGACGGCGAGGAATCCCGTACGCTGCGCCACAAGCTCGAAGCCTTCCACGGCCACGAAGACGCCGCCGCCGTGGACACCGCCTGGCCGCATCTCGCCAGCAAAGACCGCTTCATCCGCTACGCCGCACGCATCGCCATTGAGAGCCAGCCCATCAACTCATGGAAGGCACGCGCCCTGGCAGAAACAAACCCCACCGCAGCGCTGACCATCCTCCTCTCCGTCGCACGCCTCGGCGGCACCGAAGCCCAGGGCGATCTCTTCAAAGCACTCGCGAAGGTTCCCCTCACGCCGGTCAAGCTCTTCAAAGATTACGAAAAGATTCCCCTCGTGAAGGTCAAGACCCAGGAACAGCAGATTGAGTTTATCCGCGTCATCGAAGTCGCCATCAGCCGCATGGGCAAACCCGCCGCTGAAGTCGCCGCGCCCATCATCGCGCTGCTCAGCCCGCTTTACCCGGCGCCGAGCGTCGCGCCCTTCGTCGCGCTGCTCAGCCCGCTGTACCCGGCGCCGACCGTCGCGCTCAATCGCGAGCTGTGCCAGACGCTCCTCGCGCTCGATGCACCCGACACCATCGCCCGCACGCTCAAGCTCCTCGCCGCCGCCCCCACGCAGGAAGAGCAGCTCAATTACGTCGTCGCCCTGCGCACGATCACCACCGGCTGGACACCAGAAATGCGCCGCCAGTATTTCGCCTGGTGGGCCCAGAAGCGCAACACCACGCAGCATCCCGAGACCACGCTCAAGTGGTTCACCGATGCCGGCCGCGACTTCAGCGATGGCGCCAGCTTTGGCAATTTCCTCGTCAAGATCCGCCGCACCGCCATGGCCAACGTGCCACCGGAGGAACTCGCCGCACTGCAGCCCGTGCTCGATTCCTGGATCGAGCCCGCACCCAAGCTCAAGAAGCCCAAGAAGGACCGCACCTTCGTGAAGAACTGGCAGATGTCCGACCTCATCGGCGATCTCGACAAACTCAGCAAAGGCCGCAACTTCGCGCAGGGCCAGGACGCCGTGAACGGCACCCTCTGCCTCATGTGCCATCGCATCGGCGATGAAGGCGGCGCCGTCGGCCCGGATCTCACCGCCGTCGCCAGCCGCTACTCGCCACAGGTCATTCTCGAAGCCCTCATCGAGCCCTCGAAAGTCATCTCCGAGCAATACGCCAACACCGACATCACCCTCAAAAACGGCAACTTCTTCACCGGCCGCATTGTGGGAGACACCGATGACAAGATCATCCTCCGCCCCAGCATGCTCGCCCCTGACACCAAGGAGATCAGCAAAGCCGACATCAAGACCAAGGAGACCTCCAAGCTCTCCCCCATGATGCCCGGCCTCCTCAACACCCTCACCAAAGAAGAAATCCTCGACCTCCTCGCCTACTTCCAGGCCGCCGGAAAGCCTGAAGGCGCCACGTTTAAGAAGTAGCGGGGCGTACAACGGTAAGCGGTTTGCAAAACTCATTCTTGTTTGGCAGTCTGCTACTAGCTCGAAAATCATGGGCTCCGACGGCGGCTGGCTGGGGACAGCCAGCCCTAGCAGCGCTGGGCATGCGCGTGCCCGGCGCGAGGTAGGGCGCTTGGTCCTCCAAGCGCCGTCGAGCGTCGCCACGCGCCGCTTTCCGCAAATCCCGCTAAGCGGAAGCTTTGACCTTAATTGCTGGCGGTGGGATCTTCGCTCCCACTTAGCCTCACACCTGCTCACACCACTCCCAAACGGGGATCAAGATAATCACCCTCCGACCTGCCATCTCCTCCCCTCTCACAGGATATGGGTGTTTATGGGTGTTTATGGGTGTGAATGTGGTTGGGGAGACTTTGATGCTGAAAACAGATTCCATTCAAATCACGCCCCCCCAGATGGCAGCCCTGACTGCATCTGTTGTTTTTCCGCATCTCTCCCATGTCGAGTTTTCAGCAGGCTCTGCGTAGTCTTTGAAAGCCCCTGCTGATCGCTTTCCCATGCCCCGCCATTTTCTGATCTCTGCTAGTTTCCTCTCACTGCGCTGCATCCTTGCAGCGGCCGATCCCGCCGCCTTCCTGGAACAGCACTGCTACGACTGCCACGACACGGATACAAAAAAGGGCGGGCTCGATTTGACCTCGCTCACGCTGAAACTCGATGAGCGCGCAAACTTCGCGATGTGGGAGAAAGTGCACGACCGCATCGCAAGCGGGGAAATGCCGCCCAAGAAGAAAGCGCAGCCGCCGGCGGATGCGACGCGCGTCTTACTCGGCGACCTTGATGCCAGACTCACCGCAGCGGATGCGGCGCGAGTGGCGCAGGAAGGGCGCGTGCGGATGCGGCGGATGACGCGCGCTGAGTTTGAGAACACCCTCGCCGATTTGCTCGCACTGCCGCGGCTGGACATCCAGGCAATGCTTCCTGCCGATGGCAGCGTCGCGGGCTTCGACAAAATCGCGGACGGGCTGGACCTCTCGCCCGCGCATCTCGCGGCCTACGCTGAGGCGGCGGAGAAAGCCATGGACCTCGCGATTGCCACGCGCAGCACGCCGCCGCCGGTGTTCAAGCGCCGCATCTATCCGGCAGGATTGTTCAAGTTTACCGAAAATCTGCGCCGGGGGCAGTATGTCCTGCTGAAGGACAAGCAGCCGGATCCTGCGCTGCCAGTGCGCGGTGGCAATGAGTATAAAAAAGGGCCTCCGGACGATGCGGGGCCGGATTTGGAGGAGCGGAAGCGTGTCTTCAAAGAAAACAAAATCGCAGAGAGTCAGAGTGCCGTCGGTTTGCTGAATCCGAATCTCGGGGGCTTCGAGGCGGCCATGAATGTATCGCCCATCTACGCGGGGAATTATCGCATGAAGCTTTCGCTTTGGGGCTTTCAGTGGAACCAGGGCAAACCGGAACCCTGCGCAGCCCCCCAGGCCGCCGTACTGCGTGCACACGAAGAGGGCAAGCAGCAGGAGGGCGGGCGTATGCTCAGCGCCTTCACCGCGCCGTCCATCCAGTCGAGCGAGCAGGAAATCACCGCATGGCTGGATGCCCATGAGAGCATCGTGTTTGACCCTGTGTCGGTGCCGTGGCTCGGACTGCGCATCGGGCAATTGCCAGGTCGCGCCGCAAAGCATGTCGGTCCCGGTGTGGCACTGGATTGGTTCGAGATCGAGGGGCCGCTGAATCCGACCTGGCCACCGGAGAGCCACCAGCGGCTTTTTGGCGGCCTGCCCATTGCCGAGATTCCCGCCGATGCAGATGTCATCCCCCCGCAGCGCGATGCCGTGCGGAGCATCGGCGGTTATCTGCCGAACTATTACACCGACATCCCTCCCGCCGATCGCAAACCACCGCTGGAGACGGTGCAGTCGGCGCAGCCCGTCGAGGACGCGCGCCGCCTGCTCGCTGGATTTTTACCGCAGGCGTTTCGCCGTCCGGTGGGTGACAATGAAGCCGCGCCTTACCTTGCGCTCGTGACGAAGCGGCTCGCTGCGAAGGATTGCTTCGAAGACGCGATGCGGCGCACCTACGTCGCGGTGCTCACGTCGCCAGAATTTTTGTTTCATCCCGCCGATGTGTCCCGCGAGCCTGCACCGGTCGCGAATGCAAAGCTCCTCACGCTGGCCTCGCGCCTTTCCTACTGGCTCTGGAACGGTCCGCCAGACGCTGCGCTGCTCGCCACCGCCAGCGATGGCTCGCTGCAGCGCCCTGAGGTGCTGCGGCGCGAAGTGGACCGCCTGCTCACCGACGCGCGCAGCGAGCGCTTCATCCACAGCTTTGCCGACCAGTGGCTCGATCTCCGCCGCGTGACCGAGACCACGCCCGATCCGCAGCTCTATCCCGAGTATCGCTTCCTGCTGCACGAGGGCATGGTCGCGGAGACGCGCGCGTTCCTGCGTGAACTCATCGCCCGCGATGCCCCCATCCGCGCGCTGGTGCGGCCGGAGTTTGCCATGCTCACTCAGCGCCTGGCCGAGCACTACGGCATCGCGGAGGTGAGCGGCGTGGAGGTGCGGCGCGTGCCCCTGCCTGCGGGAAGTCCGCGCGGCGGCCTCCTCGGACAGGCCGCGATTTTGAAGCTGACCGCGAACGGCACCACGACCTCTCCCGTGAAGCGCGGCGTCTGGGTGATGGACCGCCTGCTCAACGAACCCGCGCCTCCACCCCCGCCGAGTGTGGGAGCGATCGACCCCGACACACGCGGCGCAACGACCGTGCGCGAGCAGCTCGACAAACATCGCAACGACGCCAGCTGCGCCGCCTGCCACGCGAAGATTGATCCGGCGGGTTTTGCGCTGGAGAGCTTCGATCCCATCGGCGGCTTCCGCTCGCGCTACCGCTCCACCGGCAAAGGCGATGTGCCGCCGGAGAAAGGCCACACCGCGTGGAAAGTGAACTACAAGCTCGGCCCCGCCGTGGACGCGAGCGGAGCTTTGCCCGACGGCCGCACATTCAAAGACGTGAACGACCTCAGCGCGCTGCTCGCCGAGGACTCCGAACGACTCGCCTGCGCCTTCGTCGCTCACATTTCACGCTACGCCACCGGTGCGGACCTTTCGTACAATGACCGCCGCGAAATCAAACGCCTCGTCGCATCCACCCGAGACCGGCAATTCGGCATTCGCTCACTAATCCATGCACTGGCACAAAGCCAGATGTTCCTTGGCAATTGACCCCCCATGGCCACTCCCCACTCCCGCCGTCATTTCCTCCGCGCCGTTGGCGCGTATGTTGCCCTTCCGTGCCTCGGGCGCGCGGCAGCCGCCGCAGCGCCGCGCCGCCTGCTCGCCATTCACGTCCCGCTCGGGATGATGCCGCAGTTCTTCTTTCCGAAGGCGGGCGAGGCTTCGAGCCCGTATCTCGATCTGCTCGCGGCGCATCGCGGGCATTACACCGTTTTCTCTGGGCTGTCGCATCCGGGCGTGGATGGAAATCACCATGCGGGTCAGTGCTTCCTCACGGGCGCGCCGCATCCCGGGCAGCCGACGTTCCGCAATTCGCTTTCGCTCGATCAACTCGTCGCGGAGAAGATCGGGCTGGAGAACCGGTTCCAGTCGCTCGCGCTCACAGTGAAAAATGGCGACCACTACGGAGACTCGCTCACGGTGTCGCGTTCAGGCGTTGCCATCCCTGCGGAGGCAAGTCCGCAGCGGCTTTACCGCAGCCTCTTTGTCGCTGGAACACCGGAGGAAAAGGCCGCGACCATGCGCCGCATCGAGGCCGGAGGCAGCGTGCTCGACCTCGTGCTCGCCAAGGCCGCGCGCCTTGAGAAATCCGTCGCGCCCGAGGATCGTGCGCGACTCGACCAGTATTTTCAAAGCGTGCGCGAACTCGAAATCCGCCTGCAGCGCTCCATCGAATGGGAAAACCGGCCGAAGCCGAAGGTGGATTACCCCGAGCCGAAGGACATCGCCGACGCGAACGAAGTCATCGCGAAGTCGAAGCTCATGTTTGATCTCATCCGCCTAGCGTTTCAGACCGAAAGTACGCGCGTGGCCACGCTTTCACTCAGCACCTTCTCCGTCGTGCCGCACGTGCCCGGCGTGAAGAACGAAACGCACGGCCTCACGCATCACGGCAACGAGCCGGAAAAAATCGCTGAACTGCGCAAGATCGAGGAAGCGCAGTTGAGCGCGCTGGTGTACCTGCTTCAGGCCTTGCGCGACACGAAGGAGGCAGGCGCGTCGTTGCTCGACCAGACTCAGGTGCTCTACGGCAGCTGCCTCGGCAGCGCCAATTCCCACTCGAACCAGAACCTTCCCGTCATCCTCGCCGGTGGCGGCTTCAAGCACGGCAAACATCTGGCCTTCGACACCACGAACAACACGCCGCTCGCGAACCTCTTCGTGAGCATGCTTCATGGCCTCGGCATCGAGGCGGACAAATTTGCCAGCAGCACGGGGGCCCTGCGCGGCCTCGAATCATGACGCATTTTCAGCCATCCAAAAATCGCACTATTCAGCATCTCCCCCATGTCGAGTTTTCAGCAGGCTTTGCGTATTCTTTAAAAGCCCATGCTGCCGCCAGAAAAAATCGCCTCCATCCTGCTCGCAGAGCGCCTGCCGCTCACGGCGTTCATCGCCAGCGTAACGCGGGATTTCCACCTCGCGGAGGATGTGTTTCAGGAGGTGTGTGTGAAGGCTGTGGGTCGCGCAGCGGAGTTTGAAACGGAGACTCATGTGGTGAACTGGGCGCGCCTCGCCGGGAAGAACCGCGCCATCGACATCCTGCGCGCACGCGATGGCCGCCATGTGGGGCTGAGCGATGAAATGCTGGAGGTGCTCGCCCAGGAGTGGCCTCAGACATCTCATGCCGATGCGATGCAGGAGGCGCTGGGCCATTGCATGAGGCAGATCACTCCCAACAACCGCGAACTGCTGCGCCTCCGTTACTTTGAGCGGCGCAACTGCACCGACGTGGCCGCGATCATGGGCCGCAAGATCGAGACCGTGTATCAAGCTCTCGCGCGCCTGCACAAAACCCTCGGCGAATGCGTGCGCACCCGCCTGCAAAATACCGCCATCTCATGAACGACACCGAATTTCTTGAACTGGCCATGCGTCACCAGGACGGCACACTCTCCGCCGCTGAAACATCCGCGTTCGAAGCCGCGATGCTCGCTGATCCCGCCAAGCGCAGGCTCTTCACCGAGGCGCAGCTGCGCTCGATGGCACTGCATGACCGTTTCCGCCAGGAGGCGTTCCGTGTTGCTCCGCCTGAAAAGCAGCGCAGGGCATGGCACACACGACCTGCTGCCGCCATGGCGGCTGGACTGGTCTGCGGTCTTTTCTGCGCTTCCTTCGTCTGGGCCGTCTCGGCACCGAAGGTGACCGCGGAGCGTTTGGATGCGCTGGTCGATGGCGGTTTTGAAAACAGCCATGTGGAGGAAGGCTTCCCGGCAAGAACCGGCGTGTGGAGCGGCGATGCGGTGGAAATCTCCGTCCCGGATGCCGGCCATGGAGGGCAGCATCTGCGCTTCATCAGCCCGCAGCCGGATGCGGCAAATCCTAACAGCAGAGCGATCTCGTGTGATGTGTTCCAGCTTGTGGATCTGCGTCCGCTGCGCGCTGCCCTGAGCAGGGATGGAGATGCCGTGCTGGAGCTTTCTGCCAGCTTTCTGGATGCGCGCTCACTGAACACCCGCCCTTCTGTGACCTGCTCTTGTAAAATCTATGTCTTCAAGGGGGATCCCACGAGCATGCGCAGCACCTGGCCGCTCAATATTCCCGAAGCGCTTTCCAGCGGGATTGCGAATGTGACCACTCTCGGAGGCGCTACGCCGGTGTGGAAAACCGTCACCGCGAAGTGTCTGGTCAATGCGGAAGCAGATTTCGCCATCATCCAGCTCGCGGCACTGCCAAACCTGCGTCCGGCAAGCCTCGCGTCCATCTTTGCGGATGACATCAAACTCACGCTCAGCACCCGGCCGAGCCTGCCCGTGCGCATCGTCCATCGTTGATTTTTCCACCTCATGAAAATCCTGCACATCCTGCCACTTGCCACTGCGCTTGCGGCCTTCACCGCCCAAGCCCTCGACTACCCTCACGCCACAGCAGAGCCGCAAAAAACCGGCTGGCCGCTCACGGCGGAGGAGAAAGCCTACGTGACCAAGGCCGAGCATAAGCGCCGCCCCGGCCGTGAGTCGAACAAGCACCTGCCGCAGCTCTGGCCCGTGGTGCCCAGCGCGGGCTACTTCGGCGGAGATGCATGGCTGAAGCTGCATGAGGCGCATGTGCAGACCGTGCAGGCCAGCCAGGGCGCCATCGATGTACTGCTCGTCGGCGACAGCATCACCATCCAGTGGGGTGACTCCTGGAAGAAGCACTTCCCCGCCCTCAAAACCGTCAACATCGGCATCGGCGGAGACAAGACGCAGAACGTGCTCTGGCGGCTCGATCACGGCGGCGTCGCAGGCCTGCAGCCGAAGGCCATCGTGCTCATGATCGGCAACAACAACATGTTCTTCACCCCCGAGACCGGCATCGAAGCCGCCGCCAAAGGCATCGAGATGTGCGTGAAAAACCTGCGCGAAAAATTCCCCGCCGCCGCCATCATCGTGGCCAAGATCCTGCCCGCCAACGCTCCCGGCACTCGCTTCTACGAAGACATCCAAAAGACCAACACCGCTCTCGATCCTCTCAAGCTCGAAAGCGATCCCAAGGTGAAAGTGCTCGATCTGTGGAGCGACTTCACCAACCCCGACGGCACCTTGAAGCCCGCACTCTTCACCCCGGACAACGTCCACCTCTCTCCCGCTGGCTACGGCGTTTATGCCGCACGTTTGCAGCCTATGCTTGCCCCGCTTGTCGGCAGCCGCTGAAGCTTTCTCATCCCTCCCCCGCCCCCGCAAATCCCGCACGGAAGACCACGCCGCAGTTGCATCATCTCCTTAAACCGGCCAAGGAGGCACCATGAGATTCGTGGCATTCTTCGCCCTGCTTCAGTCCGTGGCCTGCGCCGCTGATTTCTCCGGCTTCGTGGACACCTACTGCATCGAATGCCACGACAGCGACGCCAAAAAAGGCGGACTCGATCTTTCGCGCTTCCGCGATGAAAGCACCGTGATGAAGGACCGCGCGGTGTGGCGCAGCGTTTATGAAAAGGTGGAGTCGCAGCAGATGCCGCCGCCCAAGCGCAAAGCCCAGCCTTCGCCCGCAGAGCGGGAGGCGCTGCAGTCCTGGATCATGGACATCGCCGCACGGCCTGATCCCGCGCTCGGCGAGCCAGATCCCGGCAAGCCGGTGCTGCGGCGTCTCACACGCCTGGAATACAACAACTCCATCCGCGATCTCTTCGGCCTGCCGCTGGACGTCTTCATGTTCGCCGAGCGCCTCCCCATCGATCACAAGCACTTTGATCCATCCGCATCCACCATGGGCAGCCGCCTTCAAGTGCCCGTGCGCGAGCCCGGCCTGAAGTACGCCGTGCTGCTGCCAGATGCTGGTATGCCGGGAGACAACCGCGCCGAACACGGCTTCTCCAATCGTGGCGAAGCCATGAATCTCTCCCCGCTGCTGCTGGAGCGTTATCTAGACACCGCACGCGCCGTCACGCACAGCCCGAAACTCCCGTCTCTCAGCGCCAGCTTCGCAGCCATGATCTCCGATCCCCGCGTGCCCAAGCGCGCCATCCCCGTCCCCTTTGAGGAGCAGGGCCAGGGCTTCACCGCAGATGCGGCAGCGGACTTCGCGCCAAACTTCAATGTCCCCGACGAGGCCCGCGAGGGCGATGTGATGATGACCACCTACCAGCATCGCTTCGGCGTGCGTGCCAGCGTGGCCGAAGGCATCGCCGGTGTGTGGGATGCGAAGGCACGCAGCCAGACCTGGAGCGCCGGCACCCGCATGGGCCTGCGCTTTGGCCTGCAGCAGGAGAAGACCCTCGTGCTGACTCCGCGTGAAGACGTGTGGATCGCCGGCTTCTCCACCGCCACCGAGACCTCCGGAGAATCACTCTTCACCAATCTCACCAAGGACGCGAAGCAGCTGCACTTTGATCTTCACGTGGAAGGCGGTGCCGAGGGCGAAGGCGTGGTGGAGGCAGGGCTCTGCGCCCTCAGCCGCAAAGGAGAGTCCGGCGTGATCTCCATCACCGCCACCTTCACCGATGGCAGCACCGCATCACTCAAGCACTCGATGAAAAAAGGCGAAGGCGTGGGCAATGCCTTCTTCGGCTTCCGCGCACCCCCGGGCATGCACATCGTGGCGCTGAGTCTCAACGGCACCGGCTTCAGCGGCAGCTACGCGCTGTTTGATGACCTCGGCTTCATCACCGGCCAGGCCGCCGTGGCCAAGGCCGCGCCTGCCGAGCTGAACCGCATGTCTGACCGCGCCCTGCGCAAGATCGCCGCAGAGCGCCTGACCGCGCTGGCAACAAAGGCTTTCCGGCGTGTCGTCACCGATGCGGACGTGGACGGCTTCGTCGATGTTTACGATGCCGCGCTCAAGCAGTCCGGCAGCTTTGAGGAAGGCATGCGGGAAGCCATCGCCGCCATCCTCACCTCGCCCGATTTTCTCTATCTCTCCGCCGCCGGTGCAGGCCGGGGCGCCGTGCGTGTGCTCACTGAGGAGGAGCTGGCCACACGCCTCGCCTACTTCCTCTGGTCCGCGCCACCGGATGATCAGCTCCGCACTCCGCGCGCTCTGCAAACCTACCCGCAGCTCCAGGCGCAGGTGCAGCGCATGCTGCACGATCCGCGCGTGCGCGAGCTCGGCGAATCCTTCGCCGTGCAGTGGCTGCGGCTTGATCAGCTCACCACCGCCAAGCCGGATCCCAAACTCTTCAAGGCCTTCTACAGCGGCGCGAAAAACAAGACCACCCTCCACGGTGCCATGCTCGTGGAGGCGCTGCTGCTCTTTGAAACAACACTCGTGGAGGATCGCAGCATCCTGGACTTCATCGCCGCAGACTACACCTGGCTGAATCCCGGCCTCGCGCGGCTCTACCAGTTTGAGTCTCTCCTGCCCGGCGATGCCTTGAAGAAAAATGCCGGGGACGACAGCACCCTCGTCACCGCCAAAAACGACAGCCAGTGGTTCCGCGTGAAACTGCCCAAAGGATCACGCGGCGGATTCATGACCATGGCCGGCCCGCTCACCGTCACATCCCTGCCTCTGCGCACCAGCCCGGTGAAGCGCGGCGCGTGGCTGCTGGAGACAATCTTCAACCGCCCGCCGCAGGAGCCGAAGGTCGCCTTCGTGCTCAAGGAGGATGACCACGCCCTCAACTCCACGCAGAGCGTACGCCAGCGCTTCGAGGCGCATCGCAATCAAGATGCCTGCTTCTCCTGCCACGTGCGGCTTGATCCACCCGGCTTCGCCCTGGAGCGCTTCGATGCCATCGGCCGCTGGCGCGAAACGGACGCCGGCCAGCCCGTGGATGCTCGCGCCACATGGTCCGGCACCGCGTTTGACGGCCCCGCCGAATACAAGGCCCTGCTGGCAAAGAATCCGCATGAGTTTGTGCGCGGCTTCATCGAGCACCTGCTCAGCTATGCCCTGAGCCGTGAACTGGAAGTCTATGACATGCCCGTCGTGGATGCCATCGAGCGCGCCGCGCAGGCGCAAGGCTACAAGCTCAGCGTCATCATCACCGAGATCGCCCAGTCCTATCCCTTCACCCACACCCGCAGCGCGCCATGATGCATCGTCGCCACTTCCTTCGCTCCGCCGGGGTCGCTCTCGGTCTGCCGTTTTTCGAAAGCCTCGGCACCGCCGCAGAGGCCGCGCAGCCGCAGCGCTTCGCCTTCATCTACACGCCCAATGGTTACTACCAGAAGGCACTGCTGCCCGCCAAGATGCCGGCAGGGCACAGCCCCCTGTCACTCACCCGTACGCTGGAGCCCCTGGCGCAGATCAAAGACCAAGTCACGCTCGTCACGGGGCTGGACCGGCAGTTTGTGCCCGGCACCGGCGTGCATGCGCAGTGCGGCTCATGCTGGCTCAGCTCATCACCGCCGCAGGAGTCTCTCGATGGCGGCTTCCCCACGAACACCACGCTTGATCAAGTCATCGCACGGCACATCAGCCAGGACACCGTGCTGCCATCACTCGAACTCAGCACCAATGACTTCGCCGACAACAAGGAGACCAAGTACTACGAGTGCATTTCCTGGTATGGCCCCGGCTACGCGGCCAATGCGGAGAAAAATCCGCGCGCCGTGTTTCAGCGCCTCTTTGGCCGCAGCAAAGGCGGGCCCACCCACAGCATCCTCGATGCCGTGCTCGGCGGTGCGCGCTCCCTGCAGAAGCGCCTTGGTGGCGATGACCGCGCCAAGCTCAACGAATATCTCGAAAGCGTGCGCGCCACGGAGCAGCGCATCCAGCGCGCCGAGGTCGTTGCCAAACGCATTGGCCGCCCACCGCTCCCCGAGCCGCAGGGCATCCCCGAGAAACGCGGCGACTACCTCCGCCTCATGGCGGACCTGTTTGTGCATGCCTTCCAAAACGATCTCACCCGCGTGGCCACGCTCATGATCGATCCCGAACGCTGGGACAGCCCGCGCATGTATCACGATCTCTTCGACAAGCCGGAGAACCACCACGTCCTCACCCACACCAAAGGAGACGAGGCCCGCGAAAAGCTCACGCAGATTGATCGCTTTCACATGGAGTTCTATGCCTACGTCGTGCGGCGGCTCGAGTCCGAGCGCCTGCTGGACAGCACCACCCTCGTCATGGGCAGCGGCATCAGCGATGGCGAGCAGCACAACTACGCCGACCTCGAAGTCCTCATCGCCGGTGGCGGCTGGAAGCGCGGCCACTTCCACTACGAAGGCAAACACCCCCTCGCCAATCTCTGGCTCACCCTCGCCCAAAGCACCGGCGCGCCGCAGGAACGTTTCGCCGACAGCACCGGAGTGCTCAGCGGGCTTCATGCGTAACTGTCACGACAAGGCACGTGCGGATGGTTGAACAATTCATGAATCAACGGCAGGAGTGCCTTTCATGAAACCCCGCCCCAGCCTCGCCTTCACGCTGTTCACCCTGCTCGCGGTGTCCGCCCAAGCTGGGGCAGCACCAGCGGACTGGATGCCACGGACTGCGGATGGCGTGCAGCTTTGGTGGGTGGAGGGCGCGCCCAAGGTGTTCAACAGCAGCCTGCGTCCCAAGAGCGAAACACTGGGCTTCCAGTTTGGCAGCGAGAAGCTGCTCTTTGACACCCAGCACGTGCGCCCGCTGACTGGCGGCTGGGACTGCGCCCTGGTATCCGCAGGACGACGCTACACATGCACCGGCCACGCGGTGCCCAAGGATGAATTTTTCCAACCGGTGCGCTTCGTGGAGTGCGGTCGCTTTTTCCAGCGTGTCGTCATCGAGGATCTGAAATTCGCCGATGCAGAAGGCCGCGAATGGGGCGGGCATGCACGGCTGGAGATCACCACATGGCCGGATCGCCTCGCCTTTCGCCTGGAGTGCGATGGCAGTGAAACGCTGGAGCTGCGCCATGGCGATAAAACGATCACGGGAACCAAGTCGGTGCTGCTGGAGGCGGTGAGCGCGGCCTCCACCGCCGTGGTGGAGTCGGAGCTTCCAGTGGAGTTTGATGCAGCGCTCGGCTGCCACCGTCTCGCGCTGCCAGAGCAGCCGTGGAGCAATGCCTCACGCACCTATTACCCTGAAGAGCACCTAAATCGCGTGGACCGCCACCGCGTGACGCTGCGCAATGATGCAGACACGCCCACGGTGGCGCGCCTGATGTTCACGCAGCAGAAGCACCTCACCATCACCGGCTTCCAGCCCATGCTCTGCGATCCGGATGGCACGCCCACCGGTCTGGCCGTGCAGCTTTCAAAGAACTGGCACCAGCGCCCGGAGAAAGGCGTGCTGCAGCATGAGGGACCTTGGTTTCATGGCTTCGCGTATGTGCGTGTGCCGCCGAAGTCGAAGCGCGACTTGGTCTTCCAGATGGTGCATGCGCGCTACGGCGGCGTGTGCGCGGCATCGCATGCGCAGCTCAGCCTCATCGGCTGGGGGCACAATCAGTTTTGGGATCAGGCGGCCGTGGGCAGCTTTGGCGAAAGCATCTGCTTTGAGCCCGGGCGCGTGCAGCGGCGCTGCTTCATCACCGATGTGCGTCCGCTCATGACGCTGCCGCATGAGCCCGCCGCCAAACCCTGGGGATGGGCGGAGAACTGCGGCGGCGGCGATTTCCTCATGTGGATGGATGCCGAAGGCCGCTACCAGCCGATGAAAGCCACCCGCACAAACTACCACTCCCACGGCCCCTGCCTCACGAACGTGAGCTACAGCGAAGAAACGAGCGGCGGAGAGATCGGCGCGCAGATGGATGTCTCCGTGCCTGCGGCGAACGATCACCTGCGCACCTTCATCCACCTGCGCTACGAGGTACGCCAGCCGGTGAAGTGGAAACGGCTCGCGTTCTTCCAGCTCGGCGCGGATTTTTACAACACCGTCCCCGCACGCCGCGTCGCCATCGGCGATGTCACCGGCCTGCGCGAAGAATGGGAGCCACGCCGCGCCAAGGACGAATATGACCGCACCGCCCTGCCCCTCACCGGTGCAGGCGCATGGATCTCCGTGCATGGCGTCGAGCGCACGCTGCTGACCAAGGGCCATGCTGCCGCCAGCCGAGGGCTCATCCTGCGCTCCTGGCGCGCCGTGCTGGGTGGCAAGCCTGCCACGCCGCATCTCTCCTCCTTCTGCACCGAGTGGGGCAAAGGCAACCACCACAACAGCCTCGAACTCGCCCCACCACCCGAACTCGATGCCTTGCAGCCCGGCGATTTCGTCGAGGCCGACCTTGAGCTCGTGGTCTTTCCCGCCGATGCCGCCGCCTACTACGGCCCGGATGCCGCGCTGCGCGAAATGCTCTCCCACGATGCCGACACCTGGAAGCCCGTGCAGCGCGAAGCAGCAGGCAATGCGCTCAAGCCCGAAGTCAAGCACGGCACCCTCGTGAATCCATATCCGCTCGTCATCGCTGTGGATGATGCGCAGCGCGCACAGGTCAGCATCACCGGCGGCATCGGCCACATCCCCGTCACATTCTCCGGACTCACCCAGCCACGCGGCCAGCGCCTGCTTGTGAATGGCAAAGCCATCGAGCATTGGCAGACGGACTGGGACACCGCCACGCAGCGCTGGCAGATCACCTGCAATGTCGAAGCCAGCCCCAATGGCCGGATCGAAATCGAATTCGAGCCCTTGAAATAAATCTCACGCTCCTTCCATTCCGCACTCTCCTTTTAAAAAGCACTGTGATGCCCGCCTCTTGCCCATGAAGTCTCTCCTGCTCCTCGCCCTCGCCCTCTCAGTCACCGCCTCCGCCGCAGACATCCGCGTCCTCGTCTGGGATGAGCAGCAGCCGGAGCAAAAAAAGGCCTATGGCGAAAAATTCCTCGGCGAAACCATCGCGGCACATCTGGAAAAACAGCCGGGCCTCGCGGTGAAGACCGCGCGGCTCGATGACACAGAGCAGGGCCTCAGCGATGCCACGCTGGATGCCACCGATGTCCTCGTCTTCTGGAGCCACCGCCGTGTGAAGGAGCAGAACGACGCACGCATGGAGGCCGTGGTGCAGCGCGTGCTCGCGGGCAGGCTCTCGCTCATCGCCCTGCATTCCGCACATTGGGCCAAGCCCTTTGTCCGCCTCATGCAGGAGCGCTCCAAGGCCGATGCGCTCGCACAGCTGCCCGAGGCGCAGCGCGCTGCCGCCAAGTGGGAGTATGTGAATGACCAGCCCTATTATAAAGTCCTCGGCCGCGCCGCGCGCATCACCCCGTTTGTCGAGCCACTGAAAGGCGGCGCATTGAAGCTCACGCTGCCGCAGTGCGTGTTCCCCGTGTATCGCGCCGATGGCGCGCCGGGCCATCTCTACACCCTGCTGCCGCAGCACCCCATCGCCGCCGGACTGCCCGCGCAGTGGGACATCCCGCAGACCGAGATGTACGGCGAGCCCTTCCACGTGCCCGCGCCGGACGAAGTCGTGTTTGAGGAAAAGTGGGACAAAGGCGAGCACTTCCGCAGCGGCTGCGTGTGGCAGGTCGGCAAAGGCCGCGTCTTCTACTTCCGCCCCGGCCACGAAACCTACCCCGTCTTTCTGCAGGCCGAGCCGCTCCGCGTGGTGGAAAACGCCGCGCGTTTCCTCGGTGCAGCCACCGCCTCCCGCTGATTCATACTCGCCAGCACGCCCTCGTCTTCACCTTCCCAGCATGCACTTAAATCACACAGTCACACTCCGCCTCGCACTCACCGTCCTGCTGCTCGCATCACACTTGCTGCCCGCCGCCGATGCACCCGCGCCCACGCTCCCCCAGGCCATAGATCAGGCCCACACCGAACTCTGGCGCCGCTTCGTCGATCCCCACGGCATCATCCGCGACTTCGTCGGCGAGCTGCCCACGCCCGAAGACTGCAAGCTCGGCAGGCCCAATGCCATCGGCTGGTGGAGCCCCATCGAAAACGGCCCCATGTTCACCGGCATGTATCTCCCCGCCATCTGCGAGCGCGCCCGCCGCAGCGGTGCCGCAGCCGATGCCGATCAAGCACGCCGCCTCGCCCAAGGCCTCATGAAATGCGCCTCCGTCTCTGATGTCCCCGGCTTCATCGCACGTGGCATCGGGACCGATGGCGTCTGCCATTACCCGCTCAGCTCAGACGATCAAACCCACCCCTGGTTCCTCGGCCTGCACGCCTATTTGAAAAGCACCATCCCCACTGCCGAAGAGCGCCAGCAAATCGTGACCAAGGTCAAAGAAGTCGCCACTGCCCAGGAGGCCACGCAGTGGCGCATCCCCTGCGAAGGCGATTTCAAAGGCACTTTCCGCGGCGGCTTCACCGGCCACCTCTTCCGCGATGCCGTCCGCTACCTCTACCTCCTCCGCGCCACCCACGAAATCACCAGCGACGCCATCTGGCTGGAGCGCTACCACAAAGCCCGCGCCGAGCGTCCAACCAAGGGTGGCAAAACGCGCGCCGAAATCTGCGCCGAAGGCTACCCCTACGATCGCGAAGCCATCGCCAACATCGATATATCCCAGCTCTGGATCTACGTCGGCAGCCAGGCCTCCCTCTCCCAGCTCATCGCCATGGAAAAGGATGAAACCCTCCGCGCCCTCTACCGCACCGGCCTCACAGTCAACGCCACCAATGCCCTCCCCGCCATCAAGGCCCATGAGACCTTCGACAACAACGACACCAAAGTTTTCGGCAACGCCAACTGGCGCGCCGTTTACTCCACCTGGTTCCCCCAGCCCACCCAGGAAGACGCCGCCAGGCTCGCCAAAATCGCCGACGTCGCCAAGCGCGGCCAGCGCAAACACTATGAGGCAAGCCTGATGCGAAACCCTCTCGCCGCCGCCGCCATCGTCTCCCTCCTCCACGACGGCTCAAACCGCGAGCTCATCGAGCAAGTCATCCGCCACTACGACTACTCCAAACTCAACATGGCCGAACTCTTCTTCGCCGAGTGCGCCTACTACGCGCTGCCTGAAAAATAGACCGATTGCATCTCCACAGGTACTCTTACTTCCCTGATGTGTCGTTCTTCAAAGCCACCAATCCCGCTTACATCACGCGGGCCTCAGGAGGAGGCAGATTGCAGCTTCTTTCGTTGAAGATTTTCGCGAAACGTCTTGGGGCATGATTCAAAGTGGGGGCATTAAAAATGGGATCACCGCGTCGGCGGCATCATCGGCCCAGTTTCAGGATTCCACTCACGATAAAATTTTGCCGCGTCAGATTTCCACCATGTCTGCACGACGCTGATCTCAGGCTCCACCACGATCTTTCCATGATACATCCGCGCTGGTGAATCCTCGCCCAGCACCCGGCCCATTGCATGAGCAGCAAGACTGGCGTTGCTCTCCCGGCTCTCCGCCGCAGGATCAAGGTAATCAGTCATCTTCTCGAAAGCGAGTTGGGCAGCCAAAGCATCAGGTGCCCGCTTGTCCTGCAGAAACCGCCCGATCTGTTGAATGGCCTCCATGCTGCCCACCATTTGCAGTCCCCGCATGATCTTCCGCCGCTCAAAAAAATATCCAACGTCCTGCGACATTCGCTCAAAGCGGTTCCCCAGAACCCGTGCGTGGCCCGGGATGGCGGCGATCTTCAGGCGGACATGAGTTGCGATCTTTTCATTGAGCTCTGTGATCAGCGGAGCGGACACCAATTCGTCAGGATGATCACGGCGAATTTCACTGCTGCCGATGTGCTTCGCTTTCGCTTCCATGAGCACATACCACAGCACGTCCATGTCCTTCTGCGCAGCAGCGGCGTCCAAAAACCTGAACTCGCCTTGGTAGAGCGCGTAGACGATCACCTCGGTCTTCTTCTCCAACTCGGCCTTTTTGGTCTCGGCTTCCCGCTCGATCTCATGCATGCGTGTCATAATGCGCGAGCCCTCATTTTCTTCGGACTCACTCAGCCCCAAGACTCCGGCAAAACCGTATGACAACGCAGACATCCAAAAACTTATCATGGTCAGCCAGCGGAAATTTTTCATTCGTCTTGGTCTTGGTGTTTCACACGCAGTTGAATCGAAGCCAATTTGATTTGGAAGAGGACTTGCGAATGAATCCTCTCAGAAAACGCCATCCATGACAAGAGCGAATGGATGGAACACGCGGAGATTTTCAGCCCTCACGCATCACCCAGATGCCTGCGAATCCACGACGGCTTCCGGCGGCAGTCAACGATGGCTCTCACTTTGACCACACCTTCTTCCACAGTGTAAAAAATGGCGAATGGAAAGCGCTTGGACAAGGCCCGGTGAAAGTGCCGGTAAGGCTTGGCATGCAGGCCGCCTAAAATCGCCAGGCTGTCGATGTCCGTGTAGAGATTGGTCAAGAAGAAGCCACCCAGACCCGCTTCCATGTCTTCGTAGAAGCGATAGCCCTCGATTAGATCCTCCTTCGCCAGATCAAGGATCTGAATCTTCATTTCACCGCTTCCAGGATTTCCCGCTTCGCGATCTCCCAGTCGATGTACCTGGCCGTGCCTTCGGCGACTTTCGTCTCACGTTCATCCAGCACCTCCTGATGCCACTGCGGCACCGGCAGCCCGGAAGCATCCTGAGAAATGTCATCCCACAGCGCTTCCATGACAAAGAGCTTCTCCTTCAAAGGCAGCTGGTGAAGGGCATCGAGTGCGATCATGCCCAAGGGTAAACACCGGCGGCAAAGGCGCAACGAGTTTGATGCCCTGACCGAGCGAACCAGGAACTCAAACCTAATACCTCCCACTCGACCAAGCCGGCCAAATCCCCACCGGCTTCCGCCCCTGCGGGCGCATGCGTTCCAGCAGCACCAGCGCCGTCTGCGCTTGCTGGTGAATCAGCGATGGCGCGTCCTGATTCCGCAGGCTGGGGATGTCGTAGTTCGTGATCGTGGGTTTCGCAAAGAAGGCATCCAGCGCCAGCGGGAGGAAGATGGACTCCACGAAGTTGGCTGGCACAGGCAGCGCCACACCGGGGTCGGTGTGGCCCTCGTCATTGTTATAGACATCCGCACGCGTGAGCTCACCCAGCGCGGTGCGCGCCTGAAACTCCAGCACCGTGTCCGTGCTCACATAGCCGGAGATCATCATGCGCAGCTTCACCGCGCCATTCGAAATGGCGGATTCGATGAAGTAGCGCACGTCGCCGCAGCTTTGCGAGAGCTCTTCACGGCCATTCGCGGCAGTGAGCACACGCTTGCTGCCACGGAAGCGCACGGGCTCCAGCACGGTGATGATGTCGCCATCCAGCTCCACCGTGTCCACGTTGACCGTCGCAGTGCCGCTGGTGCTGTCCGACAAATGCGGAAACTGCAGCGTGGCGGTGGTCTCCGTGATGGAGAGGATGCGGTTCATCGCGGGGTCACCGGGAAGGTCCACCCAGCAGCCCGCCGCCCAGGAGGGAAAGCTCCCCGTGGCCGTCATGCCGCCGTGCGTGAGGCCGCTGACCGCCAGTTCGGTGGGCGCGCGGAAGTACGCGCTGCGCTGCTGCTTCGCCGCAAAGAGCGGACCCAGCGCCGCCATCTGCTGCAGTGCCGCATTGCACGCGGCCAGCGCATCGGGCAGAGGATCTTCATAGTCGGAGCCCCCGGCGTAGGGGATGGAGCGCTGCTCCGGGCGCAGGTAGCTCAGCAGGGTGGCGATGGTGTCACGTACAGTCATAATCAAAGGGTGGTGAGGGGTGTGGTGCGGGTTTCAGGAAGGCTGATGCTCACACCGTCCAGCGTGGCGATGATCTCCGTCTCAAGCGCCAGGCGATAGTTCCTGCCGCTGCGCATGAGCTCGCCGCTGGCGTAGCGGCCGACGTACACCTGTGTGCCGCAGTCCAGTGCCGCACACTTGCAGTCCGGCCCGCGTGCGACCACGACGCCCTCCATGCGCGTGCTCGCTCCCTGCACAGCGGTGGGCAGCACGATGCCGGCTGCGGTGGTCTGCTCCTGTGGCGTCACGTCGAGCAGCAGATGATTCGTCAATGGGTGGATTCCGGGTGGTTTCATGGGTGTGGTGGTTTATCGGTTGGTATCTTCTGGTATTTTTGGTCAAAGTTAAAATAAAGTGTCAGCAGCAGGTCATCAGTTTCATGGTGCGCCTCTTTCACGCCTTGCGCCGCACCCACCCCGCATTCGCCAGTTCAATCCGCGAATCTGCATGCGCAATGGCCTCACGCAGCGCGGCCTCCGCCACGCCCAGCAGCGCAGCCAGAGCCTTCAGCCGTTTCGGCGGCTCCACGAGATCATACGCCGCCTCATGCAGAGGCCTCCCGCCAATGAGCGGTGGCGCCTCTGCCTGCACATTCGTGGCTGCCACGTTAACGGTGGATGCATCAGCACCCGCAGCTTCATCACTCGCCACCAAGTCCCCCAAGGCGGGCCTGCCCTCCGTAGCTCGAAGAGCGTAGGAGGGCGCAACGGTCGGCTCAGCACCCGGCCCAACCACGTTTCGGGTGTCAGTGCGCGTGTCCGTTGCGCCCATTTCGGTGACATTCATCAGCGGCGTGGGCTTCGCCGCAGGTGGTGGGTCCAGCGTCACCACCAACGCGTGCGGCAGTCGGCGCTGGTCCATGAGATCATGCGCCAGGCGTCCCTTCCCTGCCTGCCACAGGTGCAGCGGCACACGCAGGATGTGCCCCTCCAGCAGCGACTCAAAGCGGAAGATGTACGAGCGCGTTCCCTTGTCGTGAAAATCATACGGTGCCGTATTCCCCACCCCCACCAGCTTCACCACGATGAGCGGCTCATCCGCGCGGCGATGCTTCGCCAGAAGCGCCGAATCAACGCGCCCCGGCAGGGTCAGAACAGTGGTGAGAGAGGGACAGGGTGTGGTATTAGGCTTCATAAAATGTGAACAGTGAAAAGGGATAAGTGAAAAGTTAAAAGGTCTTCGAAGTAGTTCAGTATCGTCCTCGTCCTCCTACTCGAACTCGTCCTCGATCCTCCAGCTCCGCATTCACATTGAGAGAACGCGCTTTGCTATCAGTGAGTCATAGGTCGGATCGGTCAGATCGGATTGGAAGTTAGCTATCCCCTGTTTCCTCCCTGGGGCGCCTGCCAAAGGCCGCACCCGCAAGGGAGGCAGGAGGAAAAAATCAAAAAGGGCAAGTCGTGGCAGTCAGATGGTAGTTTCTGGCATCTTCTCCCACTCCTCCTCCCTCGGCCAGGTCGTCTGCGGCAAGAGAGGAGGAGTAAGAGAAAGATCAGGAGTGCTAGCCCGCACGGCGCTCATTCAAGACACCGTGCGGGCCGCTGTGGCGCATTACGCGCTCAGGGTCGGCACCTCGAGTCCGGGGTGCTGGCCTGCATGGCGCAGCACCGAGTAGCCGCTGGTCTTGCCATCCGTGCGGATGCACGGGGCCTGGCCAAAGACGGTCTCATAGCCGCCGCCATCCACGAACGAGTAGTCGTCCTTGTCGCCCACGAGGAGGTCATCCCCCACATAGGCGCGCACGGCCGTGTCCTGGCCGAGAATGAGGCTGCACATGTCCACCGCACCATTCGCATTGCACGGGATGATGTAGGCACCCGCATCAAACTCCGACGTCCAGACAAAGTCTGCCGAGCAGTTCGATGAGCCACCCGTACCACCCGCCACACGCGTGTAGGTCGTGCCGGCGGTGTTCAGGCCCCAGGTGTCCCCGGTGGCGATGAAGTTCCCCAGCGTGTCCACGCCGAGGCCGGAGGCATCGTTCGTGTTGTCCGGGTTCAGGATCGCGTTCACCGTGATCTGGTTCCCGTTGTTCGCAGAACCCAGCCAGCTCACAAAGCCCACGGAGCCGTCCGGATTGATGACCCAGCCATAGTAGGTGGCGGAGGTGATGGCGGCGTAGAAGGCGATCCATGTCGCATCCTTCGTCGTCTGGCCCTCATACCACTCATAGGCATAGCCGCCCATCCACGCCATGTAGGGCGTTTTGGTGTCCGTCGCATGGCTCTTGAGAATGCAGGCCGCACCAGCGGAGTCCACACCGAATCCGGTGGAGAGCATCGCACGAGGTGCCAGCGGATCAGCGCACTGATCGTTCTCAGGATCCACCGACGCATGCTCAAAGAGGCCCACGCCGTTCCAGTCCAGCAGCTTGCCGGAGAAGAGCGGGTTTTCCTCATTGCTGCGTGCGCCACCGTGCAGGGCCGCCTGCTCATAGCTGCTGGAGTTCTTGATGCTGGCGATCGCCGCATCAGGAATGTACACCATCGGCTTGTAAACCGGGCTGCCATGCTTGCTCGTCACCACGATGCTGCGGCCGCCGAGACGGCGCCACTGCGGGATCGCATTCGTGATGCCCGAAGGCGTCAGCGTGTCCAGCGCATTCAGGCTGGCCAGCGTCTTGCGCGCATTCGGGTAGATGGTGTTGCCCACGCCTTGCAGCTTGAGCGCCATCTTCATGTCGTTCATGCGGCGGCGTCCCAGCTTTTCGCGCAGGGCCAGCAGCACGGCGGACTTCACCCCGCCGCCTCCCGCCATGAACTTCAGCTGCTTCTTGGTGAACTTGAAGGCATCGCGCCAGAAGTCCACCACGCAGCCGAAGGTCTTGAAGTCCACGCTGGACTCATTCCCACGGAGCGGCTGCTCACCACGCGCACCCGGGCCGCGCGGCTGGCTCATGACAGTGAATTTGACCTCGTCTCCCGCATGGGCGGAGGCGATGTCCTTTCGAACAATGAAGGGCTTTCCAGAGCCCTCCCCGCCCTCAAACATCGAAAAGTCATCCACCGAGCGCGCACCCTTGCGGAGCTGCTGGGAATAGACCTTGGCGACGACGGACGGATCAGCCGCGACAGCGGCTGCGAGTGTGGATACGACGGATTCAGCGTGATAGGCGCTCATATTAGTTTCTCAGAACGAGATGTGTTGTCAGTTGTGTTTAGTTGAAGATTAACGTGTGGTATCATGCGGCAGTTCATACCATCCTAAGTCCATAAAAAGGCCGGCTAGTGCCGCACTTTGGCGGAGGTCAGCTTGTCCAGGCTGTGGATGAATGCGTCCTGCTGCTCAGGTGTCAGCTTGTCGATTTCCGCCATCGCCGTCTGGGGAGACAATGCGCCGGCGGAGAAACCGGGGCCAACAGGTGAACCGGGCAGCCGCAGCGAATGTCGCGGCGCTGGCGGTATCAGTGACATGCCTCTCGCGTGACCTGGGCTGTTCGCCGCTTGTCCTTTGAAAAACTTGTCGATCACCCGCCGTCCGATCTTCTCAGGCCAGTCAGGATGATTTAGGATTGGGTCGTTTTTTGCCTCTGCAAGGAAAATTTCATCATCACAGCAATTCACGAATCCCGTGTCCTCATCTGTGATCAAATCCGAGAACATGTCCATCGCCCGCGTGTGGCTTTCCGCCTGCTGGCCCTGCCAGTGATTGTTCACCACCGCCGCCTCGCGCCGCGCCTCCCGCAGGTCCATCTTCACATCCGTCATCTGCTCCATGATGTCCGACGCCACCGGATCATACGACTCCTTCGCCTGCTTGTACTGTTGCTGCAGCAGAGACAGATGCTGCTCCAGTTCCGCCACCTGCGGCACAGCAGCCTGCGCTTGGGAATAATCAGGTGTCTCCTCATAAAAAGGCGCATCCTGCTGCGCATCACCCTCCGCAGCCTGCGCCTGCCCCGTGATGCCAAACGCCTCCGCAAACGCCTCCGCCGGCGAGCTCCCAGCGCGGATCAAATCCAGCGCCTGCACCGTCCGTGCGCGATCCTCCGGCTTCAGCGCCTTGATGGACACCCGCGCCGGAGCCATCGCACTTTCCTCCCCCGGTGCACGCGGTGTCATCTGCGCCGCCAGCGCCGCCTCCACACGCTCCGGATCACCGCTCTCAAAATCCCGCACCTGCGCATCCGTCATCTGCGCCAGGTCCGCACCCTCCAGCGCCTCATCCAGCGAAGACAGGCCCGGGATCACTTCCGATGGGGACGCAGCTCCAGCAGCATCGCCTCCGGCAGAAGCAAGACTGTCGAGCACCGCGCTCGCATCAGCCTCCGAAAGGTTTTCAAAAACACCCCCCGCCTCGGCGGAGCTTGGGTTGGATGGCGTGTAATCTTCATGCATAGTATGGTGTGGTTGCTTATGGTAGTGTGATCAAAAGAAAAGGATGGAGTCGTGGAAAGCTGTTGCATCATTCACCCGCCCCGGTGCCATGCGGAGATCCCCGCATGGCACTTGCTGTGGTCAGGCTTGCATGAGAGAAGTCTTGGGTCCGTTTTTCAGGAGTCAAGCAAGATTGTTCAAAAATCTTACCTGTGGCACTGAAACTGGTCCTTTGTGGTATTTTTTACAGCAACCACACGCCAAGAACTCTGACACGAGAGGGATCATCCTGATCCCTCTACACTCCGCTTTCACCTGCCACTCCAAAGCGTAAATCCAGCCCCCCTGTCCCCTCACTCCCACCCAAGCCACACAAACTCCGCCGCGCCGCCGTTCCACAGCGCCGCATCCTTCGCAGCAGCACCCGGCACACGCGCACAGATCCCCAGCTCATCCATCTGCGCCCAGTCCTTCAGCGGCGTGCCCTTGTCAGAGATAAAATCAGCAGGAGCCAGCACGACGCTCTGCGCCTCTGCGCTACCAGCAATCTCACGCGTGCACAGGTAGCTCGCGCGCGGGCCGCGATAGCTTCTCCAGTCATTCTCCCGCACCACAAAGGTCAGCCGGTTCGTCTTCGGCATCTTCAGCGTCACCTTCAGCCGCGCCCTCACCGGCGCGCGAAACAGCGGATCCGTCACCTTCCGAGTCCACATTTCCTGATGCGTCAGATTCCCCGCATTCAGCACATACCAGTCCCGCAGCCCATGGGAAAAATCATCCATGACCGTATTCGGCCGCGCCGTCGCCACCGTCCCCGCCGCTCGCAGCGCCTCCGGCTCCGCATGCCGCAGCAGACTGCTCACGCACACCTCCCGCACCTCAGCCCCATTCCCCGGCAGCGCCTTCATGGACACCGCCTGCGGCAGCGAGTGGTACACATTCGCAAACGCAAACAGCGGCAGGTCCACCCCATGCAGCGGCAGCGCCGCCGTGTAGTCCTCACCACTCTTCACCACCTCCGCACTCCGCCAGAAGCGCGCACGCGGATCATCATCCACACTGTAGTAGATCTCCACATGTGCGACCGGCATCGCCTTCGCATCCGGCGTTACACGCAGCAGCGGCACCCCATCCGCCGTCCTCAGCACCAGCTCACTCCCCGGCGTCTCCGGCAGCGCCACACCGCGTTTGAGAAAATGGTCAAACCACAGCGGCATCGCCACCGCCACCTCAGGGATTAGCCGATGATTCAGATGCGGCGCCCAGCTATACCGCGTCGGCTGGCCCACGATCAGCGCATTCGTGCGGTACACATCATCCATCCAACCATGGAAATCATTCGTCCCGCTCCGGTGCAGCACCGGGCAGCCAATGCGCGGCGCATAGCTCTCAAAACTCAGCGTACGTCGAAACACCTCCACATCGCCCTTGATCTTCTCCTGCTGCGCCGTCCCGCCCGCAAACGCATGCGGCTCCCAGCGAAACCCCTGCCCTCCCACGCCGGGCACAGCGGCCTTCACACGGTCATCGCTGCCCGCCACATACATTGTCAGGTTCCCACCCATCGAAAATCCATGCACGCCCAGCCGCTGCGCATCCACCTCCGGCTGCTGCTCCAGAAACGTCAGCCCACGCCTGCAGCCAAATGTTAGGAGATACCAGTTGTTATTTTTCGGGTGCTCCCGGTCCTCATAGAACTGCTTCGGCCCCGGCAGCATCGAGGAGTAGCCCGGCACATTCAGCTGCGTCGGATCCACCGCGCCCCAGTCCGTGTTCGGGTCTCCGGGTTGAGCACCCTCCATGCTGTTAAACGGCGGCTTCCCATCCCCGTCACCGCCCCAGTTCACGGACAGCGCCGCATACCCGCGCCCCACCAGCAGCTTCACCTCGCTCAGAGACGCCCGCTGTCCCCCGCCATGGATGTGCATCACCCCCGGCACCTTCCCCTTCACCCCGTCAGGAAATCCATAGATCGCCGCCATCCGCGCCGGCCTCCCTTTGAAGCTGCCGATAAAGTAGCGCACATGCCGAAACACCCCGCCGTCCTCCTTCCACTCGCGGATCACCTCCGTCTCCAGCGCCTCCTTGCGCGGATCAAAATCCGCCCACAGCTCCGCCACTGATCCCGGCACCTCCGCCGCTTGCGAGAGGAGGGCATGCGTCAGCAGAAGAGTGTAAAACAGGACGATGCAGACGGGTTTCAGGCGGTGGGTTGGGGAGGTGAAGCAGAGCACGCATGCTGAACGCGCCACGAGCAGGGTTTTACTCTGTTGCGGGGAATGTTTGTTCTGCTTTTTTGAGCGTACGAGTAACGCTCCGCCACGATGCCTGAAACAAACGGGATGTTTATCCCCACCCCAATGACAATCCACGCACACTCACCGACATTTACTTGGCGAATTCACCAAATACTCTATCCTTAACCACAACAGCCCCCTCACCACCATGAAAAGCATCCAAGTCTATGACCCACCCATGTGCTGCTCCACCGGCATCTGCGGCACGGACATTGATCCCGACCTCGTGAACTTCGCCGCCATGCTCGCGCAGTTCCAAACGGCAGGCATCAAGATCGAACGCTACAATCTCGGCCAGCAGCCCATGGGCTTCGCGCAGAATGAGGCCGTGAAGGCCCTCATGACCACCGAGGGCACCACCGTGCTACCCCTCATCTTCTGGGATGGCGAGCTCCATCTCAAAGGCCGCTACCCCACCAAAGACGAGCGCCCCGCGTGGTTCCAGGCAGCGTTCCCGCACGAGGAGGCCGCCACATTATGAGCCTCCCCCTCTACCAGCCCGACGCCGCCACCTCCACGCGCTTCCTCTTCTTCACCGGCAAAGGCGGCGTGGGAAAAACCTCCCTCTCCTGCGCCTGCGCACTCCGTCTCGTCGAGGCCGGCAAGCGCGTGCTCCTCGTCAGCACCGACCCCGCATCCAATCTCGATGAAGTCCTGGAGACCACCCTCACCAATGCCCCCACGCCCATCCCCGGCGCCCCCGGCCTGCACGCGCTGAACATCAATCCCGTCGCCGCCGCCGCCGCGTATCGCGAGCGCCTCATCGGCCCCATGCGCGGCCTGCTCCCCGAGACCGCGCTGCGCAGCATGGAGGAGCAGCTCTCCGGCTCCTGCACCGTCGAGATCGCCGCCTTTGACGAATTCTCCGGCCTCATCGGCGATCCCACTGCCACGCAGGCGTATGACCACATCATCTTCGACACCGCACCCACCGGCCACACCCTGCGCCTCATGAGCCTCGCCAAGGCATGGGATCAGTTCCTTGATAAAAACACCAGCGGCACCTCCTGCCTCGGCCCCCTCGCCGGTTTGGAAAAGCAGCGCGTCATTTACGAGGCCACCGTCAAAACCCTGGCCGATGCCACTGCCACCACGCTCGTGCTCGTCAGCCGCCCCCAGGCCGCCGCCCTGCGCGAGGCCGAGCGCACGTCCAAGGAGCTGCGCGCCATCGGCGTGGGCAACCAATGCCTCGTGGTGAACGGCACCTTTGAAACGGACTGCCCGGAAGATGTGACTGCGCAGGCCATGCAGCAGCGCGGGCTGTCGGCCTTGACGGCAGCGGGTGAGTTTATCAGCTCCATGCCGAGCTTCATCGTGCCGCTGCGCCCCATCAACATCCTCGGCATCGGCGGCCTGCGTGTGCTGCTGAGCGGTGATGGGCAAGGCAGGTGCGTGAAGGCAGATGAGAGCGGCTGGACACCCCCCGAGATGGAAAGTCTCGAAGATCTCGTCGCCACCATCGAGCAGCAGGGCCACGGCGTCATCATGACCATGGGCAAAGGCGGCGTCGGCAAGACCACCGTCGCTGCCGCCATTGCCGTCATGCTCGCCCAGCGCGGCCACACCGTCCACCTCAGCACCACGGATCCCGCCGCGCACATCGCTCAGACACTCCACGGCCAGGTGCCCGGCCTCACCCTCAGCCGCATCGATCCCGCCGCAGAGACCGCCCTTTATCAAGGCGAAGTCATGCAGGCCCAGGGTGCCACGATGGACGACGCAGGCCGCGCCTTGCTCGAAGAAGACCTGCGCTCCCCCTGCACCGAAGAAATCGCCGTGTTCCGCGCCTTTGCGCGTGAGGTTGGACAAGGCACCGGCCGTTTCGTCGTGCTCGACACCGCGCCCACCGGGCACACGCTGCTCCTTCTCGATGCCAGCGAGGCCTATCAGCGCGAACTCGAGCGCCAGGCCCGCAGCACCCAGCCCGAGGAAGTGCTCAAACTCCTCGAACGTCTGCGCGATCCCGACTTCACGCGCATCCTGCTCGTCACCCTGCCGGAGGCGACGCCCGTGCATGAAGCCGCCGCCTTGCAGGAAGACCTGCGTCGTGCGCGCATCGAGCCCTTTGCCTGGGTCGTCAATCAAAGCCTCCTCCACAGCGGCTCCTGCGATCCCCTGCTGCA
>JAIPJY010000014.1 GCA_021733925.1 Prosthecobacter sp.
CGTGATCCAGCAGATCAAGGCGGCCGCACGAGGCTTTCGCAGCTTCGCGAGCTACCGCCGTCGCATCCTGTTCTTCTGCGGCAAACTTGACCTCAAACCCGTCCTCTAATCACACGACAATCCCCGAAGAACCAAAAAAGACGCCAAACCCATCGAGTTTCACATTCGCCGCGCTTCCGCCGACTCCAAGATCAAGCTCGTCTTTGCCGTCGCCCAAGAGCGGGATGCCAAAAAGCCCGGTGCCGCATCCCTCTTCCTCATGCGTTCTGCCAAAGACGGCATCCTCTACACCTGGAATCTCAATCACGACACCGTCGCCGCCGCCATTCAGTCCGGTCAGCTCCAAGGCACCGTCAAGCCCGGTAAGGATGGCGCTCACAGCCACCTCGCCTCTACTCCTGCGAATTATACCAAGCTGCTGGAGCCGCAGTTTTGGAACTGGTCGGAGCCGACGTGTTTGAAGCGTGAGAAGGAGTGACACTTGGTTGCTGAGGCAGCTAGGGCATTGGTTGAAATGCGCTCTGCATTTTAGGTCTCGACAACGCGCATCCTTTGCTGGCATGCTGCACGGCATTCATTCAGTCCATCATGAGCCGACCTATCGTTCCTGCCATTGAGAGTCCTTGCCCGAAAGAATGGAATCAAATGCAAGGGGATGGCAATTGCCGCTACTGCGAGCATTGCCAGCTGCAAGTGCACAATCTGTCTGCCATGACGGCGCATGAGCAGCGCAGCCTGTTTGCCAAGGCGCAGGGGCGAGTTTGTGTGGCGTATGATGAGAGTGAGTCGCGTCCAGTGCAACTGGGTCTATGGCGTTGGTGGCAGCGGCTTACCCTGCCGATGCGTGCCGTACTGGCGCTGGTGACTGCGTTCATTCCTATGCTGTCATCATGTCGTTCCGTGCCGACTCCACCCGCCAGCGATCCCATCGTGCGCAATCTGCATCAATCAGCAGATGGCAGTGTGAGACTTGGCAAAGTCAAAGTAGAGCCGGAGAGTTCATCCCAAGCGGACACGGAATGGAACAAGGGGGCAAAATGATTGCCGGTGGCATCATGCCACCGCCTTTGCCCTGGTGGAAACGCCTGCTTCATCTCAACTGAATGGTGTCATTCCTGCATGAACCGCCGCCACTTTCTTCAACATTCCACTGCATTTGGGGCCGCCATGCTGGCACCTGGTGCGGAGCTTTACGCCGGGCAGTTCACGGGAAAGATTCGCAAATCGCTCAAATGGGGCATGGCGCAGAAGGCGGCCAAGGACATGACGCTGGTGGAGGCTTTCAAAAAGCTGCGGGCTTGCGGGTTTGAAGGCGTTGAGCCGAGTCTGCTGGGGCACGTCACCGTGGAGAATGCGGACGAATGGATCGCGGCTAGCAAGGAGAGTGGGCTGATCATCGACGGCACGGTCGGCGGGCGCAGCGATGGTTTGGAGGTGGGCATTGATCTCACGAAAAAGCTTGGTGGCGACTCGATGCTTGTGGTGCTGGCTTACCCGCAGGATCAGCCTTTGCAGCAGACCTGGGACAGCTCAGTGAAGCGAATGAAAGAGGCTGCCGTGCATGCGGAAAAGCAGGGGATCAAGGTGCTGATCGAAAACGTCTGGAACACCTTTCTCATCAGCGCCTATGACATGGCGCGCTTCATTGATGAAGTCGGCAGCCCTTGGGTGCAGGTTCATTTCGACATCGGTAACATGATGCGCTGGGGCGTGGCCGAGCATTGGGCTCAGGTGCTCGGGAAGCGCAGTGTGAAGCTGGATGTGAAGGAGTATGATCTCGACCGTGCGATGAACGAAGGCATGCGCAAAGGCTTCGACAAACCTCTCGGCGAAGGCAGCATCAACTGGCCTGCCGTGCGTACCGAGCTGGCCAAAATCAACTACACCGGCTGGGCCGCTGCCGAAGTCAAAGCTGGCGACTGGGACTACCTCGCCGATGTGGCGAAGCGCATGGATCGCGTTCTGGATCTATGATCACTCGTGCAGGGCAATCACGCGGCATTCGTCTCTGGCCGAAGCCAAACACGCATCCAGTACACGCTGCGTCAGCAGGCTGATTTTCGGCCAGTGCGCATCCAGCTTTCCTTCAATCACCAATTGTGAAAAGGTGTGAAACAGCCCCGACTCCTGTGAGCCGGGTGCATTGCTGCTGGGTTCATCAATTGCTTCGATCTGGCGCCCTTCGTGCATGTGGGCCTGGCAGCGATCGAGTGCGAACTCGGAGCGCGTAAGGCTGTACTTTGTCTGCGGGCCGGAGAAGGGCAGCACAAAGTCGGAGACTTGCAGCAGCCCCTTGTCACCGCTCACGATGGCCCACTGCGCATTCGTTGTGGTGAAGGAGCAGTAGAAGGAAGCGTTGGCGCCATCGGCAAAGCTCAGCGTGCCGGAGAATTCCAGGGGCACGGGTGGTGAATCGGACGTCTGCTGTGTCTCCGAGTGGATGCGGCCAGTCACCTGAGTGGGCGTGGCGTAGTTCATGGCCCAGAGTGTGAAGCGCAGGCAGTACCAGCCCAGATCCCCAAGGCAGCCCAGCGGTTCGAGTTTGCCATGCGCACGGATGTTGCTGCGCTGGAATTCGTCATCGCTCATGAAGCTGAACTGCGTGGCGATGTTCCGTACCTTGCCCACGTCATTGTCAACCACCTCGCGCATTCGCTGCAGTCGCCGTCCATGCATGAACATCACCCCGTCCATGAACTGCACGTCGTGCTGTTCGCACGCGGCGATGATCTCCGCCACATCCACCGCCGTCACGCCCACGGGCTTCTCCACCAGCACATGCTTGCCCGCCTGCGCCGCGCGGATCACCCATTCTTTGCGCAGCCCTGTGGGCAGCGGGATGTAGACCGCGTCGATGTCCGTGCGGGCCAGCAGCGCCGCGTAGTCATCCATCGCCTCCGGCACGTTCGCATGCGGCGCGCTGCTCTGGCATTCGTCAATAAAAGCCTGGGCACGTGAGAGATCCCGGCTGGCGACGGCTACGAGCGTGGCATTGCCCGCATCACGAATGGCCTGCCAGTTTTTACGGGCGATAAAGGCGGCACCCAGAATGCCCCAGCGACAGTGGTTGGTGTTCATGCCCGGATGAAGCACGCGCTCTCACCGCCAGTCAAGCAGGAGAGGGTCACAGCATCAAACCAAAGCGCGCGGTGATGGCTCGGAGCAGTGCAAACAGCAGCAGCGTCAGCACGGCGCTGCCGCCCAGCGCACCGTAAAAGCCCCACCAGCGCTGAAATGCCGGGAACAGCAGAAACATCGGCAGCGTGGGCAGCACATACCAGAAGATGTAGTACATGTGGTCTGACGTCTTCTGTGCCCGAACCTCTGGCGCGCTTTCGAAATGCACCCAGAAGAGTGTGATGACACTGACAAACGGCAGCGCCGCCAGCAGTGCGCCGAGTTTGTCGCTGCGTTTCACCATCTCGCTCACGAGCGTGATGATGCCCGCGCTGAGCAGGTACTTGAGGAGGAGCTTCAGAGTCATGAGGTAAGAGTGGATGAATAATTGTGAGTAACGATTTTTCGCGGACGGGATTTCTCCGGTCAACGAGATCACGCACAGGCGTGACAGCAGCCAACCCAATCTTGTCATGAAAGCGATCCGCATCACCTCTTATCTCGCACTTGCCCTGGCATGCTCCACCGCGCTGCATGCTGTGGCACAGATGCCGCCCAAGCATCCTTCCAACCGTCCGCAGCATCCGCCGCATTCGTCCCATGATTCGCATCCGCATTCGCATCCTCCGCATGGCATGATGCCGGAGTTTGGTGAAGCGCTGCCGGGCCTCACGAAGGCGCAGATGGCGACCTTTCTGGATGGTAAAGATGATTTCGAAGACACGGAAACTGAGGCCGGTGGTTTGGGCCCCATCTTCAACCGCGCCTCCTGCGTCACGTGCCACAGCGCACCGGTCACCGGTGGAGCGAGCGCCATCAATGTCACGCGCTTTGGCCGCATGGAGAACGGCGTGTTCAATCCGCTCGCCTCGCTCGGCGGCTCTTTGAAGCAGGAACTGGAGATCAATGCCGTGCTGCATGAGGTTATTCCGCCGGAGGCCAATGTGGTGGCGCAGCGCAATTCCACCCCGCTCTTTGGCCTGGGCCTCATCGAGGCGATCCCGGACCGTGAAATCCTGCGCAATGTGCGGCGCTCGCCCGTGGACGGCGTGCAGGGGAAGGTGTCCAAAGTGGCGGACGTGGCCACCGGCAAGACGCTGATCGGCCGCTTTGGCTGGAAGGCCCAGCAGGCTACACTGCTCGCGTTTGCCGGAGACGCCTACCTGAATGAAATGGGCATCACCAGCCGCCTGTTTCCGGTGGAAAACGCGCCCAACGGCAACACCCAGTTGCTGGAGCAGTACGACACCGTGGCCGATCCCGAAGATGTCGTCGATCCCACAACGGGCAGGGGAGACATCGACCGTGTGGCAGACTACATGCGCTTCCTCGGCGCACCGCCGCGCCAGCCGCCCACCAATGCCGCCGTAGCAGGACGCAGCGTGTTTCAAAACACCGGCTGCGCCGTCTGCCACGTGCCCTTGATGATTACCGGACCGAACAAGATTGCCGCGCTGAACCAGCAGCAGGTGTGGCTCTTTTCCGACCTGCTTCTGCATGACATGGGCTCGCTCGGCGACGGCATCGCCCAGGGCACCGCCGATGTGCGTGACATGCGGACCGCCCCGCTGTGGGGCCTGCGTGCCAGCGCCCCGTACCTGCATGATGGCCGCGCACAGACCATTGATGAAGCCATCAAAGCCCACGATGGCGAAGCCAAAACATCCAAGGACCGCTACCTGAGGCTCAACAAACAGCAGGTGCAGCAGCTCATCGATTTCCTCATGTCCATTTGATCGATTTTGTCAGTGTGATGGGTGGTTCAGGGTGAAGCAGGCAGCAATGCCTGCTTCATTCATTGTTACTGGCGCGTTTGGCAGGAGAGGTGGCATCTTCCGAAATTGGGATTGGCCACAAAAAGACGCAAAAACCGATCCAAAAAAAGAAGGGGTCGCGAACACACTTAATGCTGCTTCTGCGCCGTGCCGTTTTTCGCTGGAGCAGACTTCTGGCCGCAGTGCGGCAGGGTGAACATGATCAGCATGAGAATGATCGCGGCTGCGGCGATCGCTATCGGTTTGATGTTTTTGGCCAGTGAAGCCGAAAGTTTGGGGGGCGTGGATTTGCGCGGCAGAATTGCGGAGATTTTGCGCTGTGCGGGCATCAGGGCTGTCGCGGGGCGTTTGGGCCTGCTGGCGGCGAGATGAGGTCCGGGAGAAATGGGAATGGTGCTTGAAGTCGCATTGCGTGCGCCCTGCTGCGGATTGGGCAGGATCACGGGCGCAGACTGCGGCTGCTGGAGAAAAGTGATCGGCGGCTTGGTATGGGCCGTTTCAGTCGCGGGCTCCTGGCGTGGGGGCGGTTCCGTCAGGTTGGGGGCTTCACGACGCTGGTACAATTCCATGGCCGCCCCCGCCTTGCGCGGACGTTGTTCGGGATCCACCGCCATCAAGTGCATCACCCAGTCGCACATCCAGCCCGGGACATGCGAGGCGATTTTTTCTAGAGGCTTCAGGTCATGGCCGAGGTGCTTCAGCTTCAGCTCCTTCAATGCGCGACCGTCAAAGGGAGCTCTTGCGGTGAGCGCCTCATACAGGATGCAGCCCAGCGCATAAACATCGGTTCGGCGGCGGGTGGTGCCGTCCTCCCACTGTTCCGGTGCGGTGCAGCGGTAGGCGCGGATCTGCTCCTCCTTGCTGTCAGTCCGACCTGCGAAGCCCTGGCCAAAGCCATGCAGGGTTACCTGCCAGTCTGCGGCAGATTTGCCGGAGATGCGTACAAAATCAGGCCGCAGACTGCCATGGACGATGGCTTCCTCATGCAGGGCTGAAACCGCATCCATGAGCTGCGTTGCCACGGATTCAAACTCCTTCTCGGTGAGCGGTCCGCGTTCCAGCACTTCGCTCAACGTTTCGCCAGGCAGCGGTCCTGCCACAATGGTGTAGAAGCCGTCCTTGTCGGAACCGAAATCGATCAGCCGGTCCAGATGAGGATTTTCCAGGTTGGCAAGCTGGCGGAACAATTCCTGCAGCCCCTCGATTTCCTCCTGTTTGGTGGTTTTGAAGCGCCTCAGCCGCAGTTCATCTCCGCGTTTGTTGTCGCGTACGAGCAACAGCTTGCTGGCGGTGTCCTCTTCAAGGGGACGCAGAATTTCAAAACGGGAGGACATCGCGTAAAGCTGGCCCGTTCCATCGATTACCGCAAGCTTCTTGCCACATCCATTGTTTGAGGTCTAAAGTACGCCCCAATTTCTTCATGGACGGTTTTCTTGTCATCGACGGCGTTTCCAAAACTTTCGGCGCCCAGCGTGCCGTGGATGATGTGTCGTTGACCGTGGCACAGGGAGAGGCGTTTTCGCTCCTCGGTCCCAGCGGTTGTGGGAAGACCACGCTGCTGCGCATGATTGCCGGCTTTGAGAGGCCGGACCGTGGGCGAATTCTTGTGGGTGGGCAGGACATCACCGCACTGCCGCCGGAACAGCGGCCAGTGAATACAGTGTTTCAAAACTATGCGCTCTTTCCGCACTTAAGCGTCTGGGAGAATATCGCTTTCGGGCTGCGCATGAGCCGCCGTCCGCGTGAGGAAATCCGCAGCGGTGTGGACCGCATGCTGGAGCTTGTGCGACTCAGCGAGCATGCACGCAAGCGCCCCACGCAGCTCAGTGGCGGGCAGCGGCAGCGTGTGGCGATTGCGCGAGCCTTGGTGAACCGCCCCCAGGTGCTGCTGCTCGACGAGCCGCTGGCTGCGCTGGATCTCAAGCTGCGCCAGCACATGCTTATGGAGCTGAACACCCTCCATGAGCAGGTCGGCACCACCTTCATCTACGTCACCCATGATCAGGGCGAGGCCATGAGCCTGAGTGATCGCATCGCCGTGATGAATACGGGCAAGGTGGAGCAGGTGGACTCTCCCGAGAATCTGTATGAATCACCGCGCACCAGCTTTGTGGCCTCCTTCATTGGTGATGCGAATTTTTTCACGGGGGTTGCCGTTGAAATGCAGCATGAAGGCTATGTGCGTGTGAAGGTGGAGGGGCTGGGGAGTCCCCTCGTTCTGAGCAATGGCGAGGTCTCGGCGAACCAGACGCTGCGGCTCATGGTGCGGCCTGAGAAGATCAGCCTGACACTCAAACGTCCGCCCAGTGGGGAAAGGGTGAACGCCTTTTCCGGGGTCGTTGAGGACATGGCCTACTTCGGCTCACACACGCGCTACCGCATTCGCGCGGGTGAGCACAGCATTCTGGCCCAGCTGCAGCGCAGCCGCTTCAGCGGTGGGGAGATTGATCCCGCGCGCGGAGCGGAAGTGTGGATGAGTTTTCACCCGGATGAAGGCCGTGTCGTGCGGCTGGAGGCGACGGCATGAGCACCGAATCCCGGCCTGTCAGGCAGTGGCTGCTCACACTGCCCTCACTCTTATGGCTGGTCGTGTTTTTTGTGATCCCGGCCATCCTGGTCATCATCACCGCTTTTCGTCCGGCAAATTTGCAGGGCGGCGTTGGGACGGGCTGGACGCTGGCCACATTACGTGAAGTGCAGGATCCGGCCTACCTGCCCCTCCTCTGGCGCACTCTCTGGCTCAGCGGAGCGACCACGCTGGTCTGTCTGGCTCTGGCGCTGCCGGTGGCTTTTCAGATGGCGCGTACCGGGGAGCGCATGCGGCAGGTTCTGCTGCTGCTCATCGTCATTCCGTTTCTGTCGAATTTCCTG
The DNA here is from genome assembly GCA_021733925.1 of Prosthecobacter sp. Taxonomy (GTDB): domain Bacteria; phylum Verrucomicrobiota; class Verrucomicrobiia; order Verrucomicrobiales; family Verrucomicrobiaceae; genus Prosthecobacter. The sequence goes on from JAIPJY010000014.1 coordinate 7,764, forward strand.
ATCCGCATCTTTGCGTGGAAATCCCTGCTGCATCCCGAAGGTCCTCTGACCAAGCTGCTCATCGGGCTGCATCTTATTCCAGAGAATGCCGTGCTGCTGAACCATGTGGGCACGGTGTTGCTGGTGCTCGTTTACACGCAGCTGCCGTTTGCCATCCTGCCGCTCTACGCTGCGGCTGAGAAATTTGATTTTGGCCTGCTGGATGCCGCGCGCGACCTCGGGGCAGGGCCTTGGCGTTCTTTTTCCAAAGTGTTTGTTCCCGGCGTTCGTCGTGGCCTCATCTCTGCCTCTGTCATGGTGTTTGTCTGCTGCCTCGGTCAGTACGTGATCCCGCAGATGGTGGGTGGAACTTCGGATGAAATGCTCGGCAGCAAGATCGCCCAACGTGTGTTTTCAGACCGTAATCTGCCCCATGCCAGCGCCTTGGCCGGCGGCCTGATGCTGGCCGTGCTGGTGCCCATGCTGGTCGTCGTGCTCTGGCAGCAGTTTGGCCGAAAGGAGGCTGAATGAAGCGCTCCCGGCTGCCTGCGTTCATCACGTTTGGCGTGATCTTGTTTTTGTTCGCGCCGCTGGTGGTGCTCGTGGTGAACTCCTTCAACGCCTCGCGTTTCGGCGGCGAGTGGGAGGGCTTCACATGGAACTGGTATGAAAAGCTCTGGGCCGCGGGAGAGATCTGGGAGTCGCTCTGGATCACACTCAAGATCGCCCTCTCTGCCTCTCTGGCGGCCATGGTTCTCGGCACACTGGCGGCCTATACGCTGCATCGGTTTCGTTCCTGGCTGCAAAACGTGCATCACATGCTCATCACCCTGCCGCTGGTGATGCCGGACATTCTCATGGGCATGTCGCTGCTGGCCTTGTTTGTTCTCACGGGTGTCGAAACCGGGCTGCTCACCATCTGGATCGCGCACGTCACCTTTTGCCTGAGTTTCGTGACGATGGTCGTGCTGGGGCGCCTGCAGGATTTTGATTTCACTCTTCTGGATGCCGCGCGTGATCTGGGTGCCACCCAGGTCACGGCCGTGAAAAAGGTGCTGCTGCCGCTCCTGCTGCCGGGTGTGCTGGCCGGCGGGCTGCTGGCCTTCACGCTTTCGATTGACGATTATGTCATCACCTTCTTTGTCTCCGGGCCCGGTACCACCACGCTTCCATTACGCGTCGCCAGCATGATGAAAACCAGCCGCAGCCTGCCCATGATCAACGCCCTCAGCACGCTGCTCATTGCCAGCACCTTCCTCTTTGCCGCCCTCAGCTCCCGCCTCCAACGCCGCGCATGACTTCCATTCTCCGATCACTGGCTGATTTCTTGGAGCCCACAGGAATCGTCTGGGTCATACTTTCGGTATTGTGCGCAATCAAGATTCGTCGCAGCCAATGGCGGGCTTTGATCCTGCCTGGCACCGCGTGGCTGCTGCTGACACTCGCATCCGCCACCGCTTTACCACACACATTGCTGGCTGCCCTGGAATCCAAGTGGCCCCCGGTGGATTTGGAGGAATTGCCCGAATGCGACGCAGTCGTCGTCCTTGGTGGTGGCATGGAGCCCTCCCGCAGCGAGCCGGCAGGCATTCATTTCATGGGCGGCGCAGACCGGTTGTTTACAGGTTTGATGCTTGCGAAGAAGGGTAAAGGCAAGGTGCTGGTCATGGGCGGTGGCAGTTTCAAGACGACCTCCGGCATCGAGTCCGAGGCAGATGCCGTCAAAACCTGGGTGGAGGAATGGCATCTCTCACCTGTGCCGGTGCAAAGCCTGGGTAGCTGCACGGACACCCACGACGAGGCCGTTAAAGTCTCCGCTCTGGTGGTCAAGCACGGCTGGAAAAGAGTGGCACTGGTGACGTCCGCCTACCACATGACGCGCTCCAGAGCTGTTTTTGAAACAGCAGGTACCGCTGTCGTTCCCGTTCCGTGCAATTATCTCAGCGCAGCGCTACGTGATCATAGGGTAAATTGGGTGGAAGTACCGAATGCAGCCAACCTAGGCCATTTTGAGGCATGGATGCATGAAATTATCGGTTGGTGGGCATATCGCCTATGTGGTTGGGTTTAAGGCGCTTTATTTTGGCTCGCAATCTGCTCATTACATAGGAAAGAAGGCTTGCTTTTGGGCCATAGCGCGGTCATGTGGAACTCACATGACTAGTGGCCTGGCGTTAGCCGATACCATCACTCTTGGCGGCAGAAACAGGACAGGCACTGAGCTTATCCTGGCCACCAAGCCTTATGCTGTGGACAGCACCTTAAAAAGCTGGTGGTGCATCCTTTCCACCACCTCACTTTGGCTGGCGGTCATCGCTGGGACTTTGTGGATCCCGTATCTGCTGGTGAAGCTGGCTCTCAGTGTTCTTTCCGGGCTGCTGCTGCTGCGACTTTTCGTCATCTATCATGACCAGCAGCACAATGCCATCCTGCCCACCTCCAAGGTCGCGGAGTGGCTCATGCGTGGTTTTGGCATTCTCGCTCTGAGTCCCAGCAGCATCTGGCGCAGCTCGCACAATCATCATCACAACCACAACTCCAAGATCAAGGGGTCGCACATTGGTTCCTACCCGATCATGACGAAGGACCATTACCTGAAGGCGTCCAAGTCCGCACGGTTGATCTACCTCTTCATGCGTCATCCGCTGACAATTCTCTTTGGCTACTTGTTCGTCTTCCTGCACGGCATGTGCCTGCGCCCTTTTGTCATGAAGCCCAAGCAGCATCTGGATTGCCTGCTGGCCCTGCTGGTGCATGCGGGCATCGCCGCTGCGCTGATTCATTTCTTTGGCTGGCAGATGTGGCTGCTGGTGCAGGTCATCCCGCATTTCATCACGTATGCCATCGGGTCCTACCTGTTCTATGCGCAGCACAATTTTCCGGACGTGGCCTTCTACGACAAGGCAGGCTGGACCTATGAGCGTGCTGCTCTGGATTCCTCCAGCTACATGAAGACGAGCAAGCTGATGGCCTGGTTCTCCGCTAACATCGGCTACCATCACATTCATCACCTGAACGCGCGCATCCCTTTCTATCGTCTGCCAGAGGTGCTGAAGGCCATGCCAGAACTGCAGAAGCCGAAGGTCACCACCTTGAGCCCCCGTGACATCCTGCGCTGTTTGCGGCTGAAGGTCTGGGACACGGAACTGCAGCGGATGGTGCCGCTGCCTGTATCAACTCGGTAAACGCCATTCGGCTCACCGATTTTCCCATGTTCACCGCATCAAATCTTGCAGAACTGATCGGCGGAGAAGTGGTGGGGGACGGCTCGGTGATCCTCACAGGCATCGCTCCTGCTGATGTTGCATCGGCTGGTGATCTCACCTTTGCAGAGAAACCCAGCTACCTCGCAGCTGCCGAGGCCGGTCTGGCCAGCGCCATTCTGGTGCCCAGAGGTTTCGAGGCTGTGAAGAAAGTCCTGATCCGGGTGAAGGATGCCCGCATCGCCATTGCCAAGGTGTTGCCGCTGTTTTTTCCGCCTGAAAAGCATGCATTGGGGGTCCACACCACTGCGGTGGTTGATTCCACTGCGCAGATCCACGCCACCGCCAGCGTCGGCCCGCATTGCGTTGTGGGTGCTGGTGTTTCGCTGGGAAAAAACTCAGTGCTCATGGGGGGGAACCACATTGGTCGGGACAGTCATGTGGGAGACGATGTCTGCCTGCATCCCAACGTGGTTCTGTATGCGAGAACTCAGATCGGCAACCGTGTCAGCATCCATGCGGGCACCACCATCGGCTCAGATGGCTACGGCTATGTTTTTGACCAAGGTAGTCACCGTAAAATGCTCCAGGTGGGGAATGTCGTGATTCATGACGATGTCGAGATCGGCTCCAACACTTCCATTGATCGTGGCGCGCTGGGCTCCACGGTGATCGGGCAGGGGACCAAGATCGACAATCTCGTGCATGTGGCGCACAACGTGGTCATGGGCCGCCATTGCCTCATCATGGGGCAGGTGGGCTTTGCCGGGAGCACGCAGCTCTCCGACTACGTCGTCATCGCCTCGCAGTCGGGCATTGGGGGACATCTCAAGCTCGGCGCCCAGTCCACCATCGGTGCGAAATCCGGTGTGATGCGCGACATTGCTGCGGGTGAAACCGTGCTGGGTTACCCTTCGGCACCGGACAAGCAGGCGAAGCGCCAGTGGATCGCCGTGTCGAAGATGCCGGATGCTTTGCGGCGGCTGAAGACTTTGGAAAAACGGATGAACGGCGGCAAATAGCCAGACGCCTGATTTCGCGCTTCACCTCACCGCAACTCACGCCATGATGCGTGCATGACCCGTGAAGACGCCGCCACCATCTTTGAACGCATCGCCCTGCTGCTGGAGCTGAAGGGGGAGAACTCCTTTAAAGTACGTGCCTACCGCACCGGCGCGGAGATCGTGGAAAGCTACAGCGGCGACATCATGAAGCTGGCGGCGGAGAACCAGCTGGAGGGCATCAAGGGCCTGGGGGAAGCACTGCGCGACAAGCTGCATGAAATGGCGACGACCGGGAAGCTGGAATTTTATGAGAAGCTCAAGGAGGAATTTCCTGACACGCTGTTTGAGCTGTTCGACGTGCAGGGGCTGGGGCCGAAGAAGGTGGCGGCGCTGCATGCGAAGCTGGGCGTGTCCTCCATCGCCGACCTGAAGCGCGCCTGCGAGAGCGGAGAGGCGGCGAAGCTCTCGGGCTTTGGCGGGAAAACGGTGGAGAAGATTCTCGAAAGCATTGCCTTCCGTGAGCAGCATGCGGCGGAGTTTCGCCTGGATCTGGTGCAACCGCTGGTTCTGGAGATTTTGGAGGCGTTGCGGCAGCACCCGAACGTCTCGCATGCCGAGGTCTGCGGCAGTTTCCGTCGTGGCAAGGAAACGGTGCATGATCTCGATTTCCTCGTGGCGACGCGAAAACCGGAAGTGGTAATCGAGGATTTTGTGAAACTGCCGCTGGTGGTCGATGTCATTGCCAAAGGGCCGACGAAGGCGAGTGTGCATGTGACCCATGGGGTGCAGTGCGATCTGCGCGCGGTTTCGAGCAAGGAGTTCCCCTTTGCGCTGGCCTATTTCACCGGGAGCAAGGAGCACAATGTGGCGATCCGCCAGCGTGCGCTCGCGCGTGGGTGGTCGCTCAATGAGTATGCCTTCACGCAGGTGCCGGAGCATGCGGATGCGCCGGTCATTCCGCCGATCCATGATGAAGCAGAGCTGTACCGCGCGCTGGATCTCGATTTCATCGACCCTGAGTTGCGTGAGAACACGGGCGAGATCGACGCTGCTGAGCACGGCGGTCTGCCGCGCCTGGTGCTGCTGGAGAATCTGCGGGGTGTCTTTCACAACCACACGACCGCGAGCGACGGCGGTGCGACCTTGCGTGAGATGGCAGATGCGGCGCATGATCTCGGGCTGCAGTACCTCGGCATCGCGGATCACAGCAAGTCATCCTTCCAGGCGAACGGGCTGGATGAAAAGCGACTGCTGGCTCAGATCCAGGAGATCAAAGCGCTTAATGAGGAGATGGCCGAAGAGGGCTTCCGCATCTTTGCCGGCAGCGAGGTGGACATTCTCAAGGATGGCAGTCTCGACTTCAGTGATGATATCATGAGCCAGCTCGACTACGTGGTGGCCTCCGTGCACAACGTGTTTAATTTGCCCGAGGCCGAGATGACGAAGCGCATCATTCGAGCCATTGAAAATCCGAACGTCACCATGCTGGGGCATCTGACCGGCCGGCTGCTGCTGCAGCGGCCTGCTTACAATGTCAACGTGGCTGCGGTGATAGATGCCGCTGCCGAAACCGGCACGATCATTGAGCTCAACGCAAGCGCCTGGCGTCTCGACATGGACTGGCGCTGGTGGAAGCTCGCGAAGGCCAAAGGCGTGAAATGCAGCATCAACCCGGACGCGCACAGCACGCACGGATTGCAGGCGGTGATCTACGGCATCAAAGCGGCGCGGAAGGGATGGCTGACGCGCCAGGATGTCATCAACTGCCTGCCGCTGGGTGAGGTGGAGGAAGTGCTGCGGGCTAAACGCGGGTGAATCTTATCATGCAAAAAAGGAGGCATTGCCTTTCAGCAATGCCTCCCGGGATTTAACGGCGAACGTTAATGACTTAGAACTTATAGCTGAGGCGCAGGCCGACGTAATGAGCCTCCACAGACTGACGGAAGAACTGACCCTGGTAGTTGAGCAGCAGGCCGAAGGCTGGGGTGAACTGGAAGTTCAGGCCAGCTCCTGCGACCATGTAATCCTGGCCGTAATTCTGCCCCCCAGCGCTCACCACGAAGGGTTGGTTGATGAGGCCAACGGTGGTGCCGTTGTTGTTGTTCAAGTTCTGGCGCTCGTAGCTCAAACGGGCCTGTGCAGTGATGACTGCAAAGTCTGTTTTGACATACTTGCTCACCGACCAGCCAATGCGGGAGATGAGGGACTCCGTGGTATTTTTGTTGTAGGCCAGGGCAGCAAGGCCACCGCTGGACTCTGCAAAGCCGTCGATTGAGACATGGGTGTAGTCGAGGCCAATGAACGGGCCTGTCACCAGGCTGTTGTTCTGGAAGCGAAAGTTCCAGCCGGAGTTAAACTGCACGGAGTGGGTGTAGGCGTCTGTGTCACCGCGAGCATTGCCGAACCCGATCGTGTTGCGGTTTGTTTCGAGGTCATAGCTGCCGAAGCTGTAAAGCAGATCAGCCCAGAATGCCTTCTTCACATAGGAAGTGTAGGCGCTCAGCGCATAACCATTCATGTCCATGTTGCCGACGCCGTTGGCGAAGGTCTGTTTGGAATCCAGCCAGTTGAGGGCGAAACCGATGGCCACATTCGGGGTGACATGAATTTCAGCGCCGACTCCTGGGCTCCAACTGTCAGACTGGACTCCCGCCTGATTGCCGAAAGCACCAAGCTTGGCATTGTTGTAGTTCACCGAAGCAAAAACTTCCCATTGGTTGGTGGGAGTACGGCGCTGAGCGACCGGGCCCGGAGGTGGGTTCTTACCATAACCGTCGCCCTGACCACTGACCACGCCTTCGTTGTACTCGTTTTCATCGGAGAGGTCGCCCTGACCCGCGCGGAGGAAGAACAGGCGGCCATTCACATCGGTGAGGACACTCTGAGTACTTGCGAGCACGGCCTGCCCCATGGCGTTGCCCATTTGGAGACCGGTGATGGTGTCGATGACCGTAAAGACACCGGAAGTCTGGCTGAAGTTGCCCACTTGTGTCGCTGTGAGATTCAGAGCGGTGGTATTGAGATTGCCGGTGAGACCCAGATTGCCTGTAATGGTGGCACCTGGAAGGAGAGTCACCACCTGCCAGCTGTCTCCGCCAGTGAAGCCCGTGAGAGCCGTAGGGTTGCCAATGACCAAGGTGCCGCCAGCGACAGAATTCAGATTGCCGCCGAGGATGAACGTGTCAGAAGAACCCAGAACGAGGGTGTTGTTGCCAAGACCTGCGCCAGTGAAGAGATCGACCGCCAAAGTGCTGCCGAGGCCCATGTTGATCGCACCTGCACCTGAGGTGTTCACCGTGAATGTGGATGCAACAGGAATCAACGCATTGGCATCGCCAACAACAATCGCCCCGTTGTTGTTGATGGAGACACCCGGAGCCTCCGTGATGACGCCGGTGCCGGCAAGCGTGGCGCCTGCGGCAATCGTGTAAGTGTCACCGCCGATGTGATTGCCCAGCACGTTGAGAGTTCCCGTATTGACTGTCGTGGTGCCTGCATAGGTGTTGAGGAGACTCGATGTCGTGAGCGTTCCTGTGCCATTTTTGGCAAGTGAACCGCCAAGCACAGTGTCCGTGATCGCGCCCGATATGTTCGTATTGTTAGTGCCATCGACCACCAGTGCCTGACCTGCCAGATCGACCGCAGAGGTCACATTCAAGCCCCCGGTCGCAGCATTCCACGTCTGTCCGGCACCCAGGGTGATGCCCGTTGTACCAAAGCTAATTGTCTGCACGTTGGTGGAATTGTTGGTGATACCCCCCGAGAGAGTAATCGCATTCCCATCGAGAGTGAAAGCGCCCGCCCCCCCATTGAAGGTGATGCCTGTGCCACCAATGACAATAGCGAGAAGGTCGTTCGTTGCGGTTAGCTGCGTGCTTCCACCAAACTGAATGCCCAGGCCAAAAACTGGAAGACCGTCAGGGGCCCAGTTGGTGACATCTGACCAATTGCCGTTCGGCGGCAAGAGACTACCTCCATCCCAGAGTTCGCCTGCTTTTACCTCTTGGCCAAGACTGCCGAGTGCCAGCAAGGCTACGGCAAAAAGGCCTCCACCGGAGGCCTTATTTAGCGATTTATTTTTTCCCGATGTGAGTTTGATCATGGTTACGTATTTGGTTGGTTCTTTGTGCATAGAGCATACGGGTTTCTTCCCACACGTTCCCGCCCTCCATCGGTGTGTCATGATTACGTATCTATGGGGTAAAACCCTACCATGAATTCATTTCAATGCTGATAAGCAATAGTCATAAGAAATATCCATTAAATGGACCTATTGCTTACGGGGTGGGTGTGACGGGTGAAGCCTGAGGAAATATGGGCATTTGCAGCCAAGGCGAGTTCACACACGCTCCAGCTTCACTTCTCCTCGGGAATGATGCGCAGCGCATGGCTGGCCTTGCTGGCATACCAGTAGCCGCGTTTGAAGGGGCGCAGGTAGATGCCGTCGGGGATAGGCACGCCGTTGCTGTCCTTCGTGCCTGTGCCGGTGCTGTCGAGGATCAGCGGCACGCCGTCGGGGCTGAGGCCGATCTTGCCGACCCACAGCATGACGTGCGAGACTTCGCCGCTGTTGTTTTTCACGAACAGCAGGTCGCCAGTGAGGAGCGTACTCGCAAAATCCTCGTAGCGTGCGGGAAGCTCGATGCGCTTCACTGCTATGCTGCGTCTAGCACCGGGGCCTGGCGCTTCGGTTAGCGCGGATTGATCCTGCACATCGCCAGTAGGCTTGATGCCGAGGGCGAGGTTGTACACGAAGGCGGTGAAGTTGCTGCAATCCAAGCCCTTGGTCACCGGCGTCGTTTGCTTCTCATCCTTTGGCCAGTCAGCCGGGGGTTCCCAGTCCGGAATGTGGTGATGCTGGTAGGTGTAGCCGACGAAGCGCAGCCCTGTGGCGATGACACGCTGGCGCGACCATTCCGGGCTTTTGGATGCGATGCCGGCCGGTGGATCGAAGTGCTTTGCGGCCGGTCCCCAATGACGCCAGCGCTTTTGATAGGCTGCGTCATACCAGTCGCGGTAGGGTACGCTCGCCTGCTCCTTCCAGCTGCCGCGTGGTCCTTGGGCGAGATCACCGATGAGATCGTCCTGCTTGAAGGTGAACTCGATCTTGTAGGGCGACGTGTAACCAGCGGCAGTGAGCGTGCTGCCGCACAGTGCGATGACACAGGCAACGAGGCGGTGGAGGTGGCTGGCCTTCATGGTCATGCTGAAACGCCGCCCCGGTCATTTGTTTGCATCCAGAAAATCACACACTGCCGCCGCCATCACGGCTACGCCAGTTTTGAGGCTTTCTTCGTCGCAGTCGTACATGGGGGTGTGGCCGCCGTAGGTCATGCCTTTCTCCTCATTCGCCACGCCGAGGCGGAAGTAAAAGCCGGGCACAACCTGCGCGAAGTAGCTGAAGTCTTCACCGCCCATGCCGGGGATGAGTTCAATAACGTTCTGCTCACCGACGATTCGTTTGAAGGCTGGCAGCGTGGCCTGGATGAGCTTGCGGTCATTGATGATGCTGGGATAGGTTTTGCGGTACTCCATCTCATAGGTCGCGCCGTGGGCTGAGGTGATGCCTTTGAGGATGCGCTCCATCTGAGTGATGATGCCGTCACGAAATGCGGCATCGTAGGTGCGCACGGTGCCGCCGAGCTCGACTTTCTCGGCGATGATGTTTTCGCGGTCGCCGCCGCTGATGGTGCCGATGCTGATGACGAGGGGTTGGCGGGTGTTGGTCTGGCGGCTTTTGATCATCTGCAGCGCCATGATGGCCTCTGCGGCCACGGCGATGGCATCCACCCCTTTGTGTGGCGCGGAACCGTGCGCCATCTTGCCGTGGATGGTGATGTGAAAGCGGTCGCTGTTCGCATTGTCGATGCCCGGCGTGTAGCCGACCTGCCCTGCCTTCAGATAATGCACCGCATCATCCGTGACACCCGCAGGCTGCACCACTGCTGTGGTGTGCAGGCCGAACACGGCTGCTGGCTTCGGGTTTTCCATCGCGCCTTCAGCCACCATGAGCTTCGCGCCCCAGTCACCTTTGAAGGTGGCGGGCATGGCTTCTTCAGCAGGCTGAAACAGAAACTTCACGCTGCCTTTGACGAGATCTCGATGCTTTGCCAGCAACTCCGCCACGCCCAGCGCGCAAGTGACATGTACATCATGACCGCAGGCATGCATGACTCCTGGATTCTGCGAGCGGTAGGGCACGCTGCGCAGTTCCTTGATGGGCAGCGCATCCATGTCCGCACGTACCGCCACGCAAGGGCCGTCCTGCCCGCCTTTGAGAAGCGCCACCACTCCATGCTTCGCCACACCCGTTTTGATGTCGGTGAAGCCGAGTTCCTGCAGACGATCCGCCACCAGCTTTGAGGTGCGTGCCTCTTCGTTCGACAATTCCGGATGCATGTGAATGTCCCGCCTGATTTCCACGAGTTTCGGAAACATCTCCTCGATGCTCTTTTGGAAAATGGCATCACGTGTTTCAGCGGCGAAGGCTGACGCGCCGAAGATGAGAGGAAGGATGAAGTGCTTCATGGGGACAAAAAATCAAAGTCGTTCGCGCCAGTAATCGGGCCTTCGGCGGTGATGCATCACGGCGACGATGCGAACGTGCTGCCCTGCTTCATTGTAGCGGTAGAACAGGTAATAGGGAAAGCGCTTCATTCTGAAGATGCGCGTGCTGCCTCCGACTGGCGGATAGCGGTCCGGATGCTGCAACAGCTGAACCACGGAAGCCTCCACTGCTTGAGTGAACTCCACGCCGAGCAGGTAACGCTGCTCCTCGTACCAAGAGGCGGCATCCTGATATTCGTCCAACGCGTCAGGATGAAATTCAAAGGTCATGCCTGAGATTTGAGCAGTATGGCTTCACGCACGCGGCGGAGTCCTTCTTCACCGGGAATACCCTTCACAAGGCCTGCTTCCAAATCATCTGCGCGCCGCTGTGCCTCGGCGAGTTGGGCTTCAAACACTGCTCCTGCGGGTTCAATACTGCCGATCAACTGCTCGGCCAGAGCCACACGGCTTTCTGGCGACAGGCAGAGAGCATTTTCAAAAAGCTGGTTCACTGTAATGGCCATGACGAGACAATAGTAAGATCAGAAGTATTGAATGCAACTCTCACCTCTGAGCCACTCCCGCAGTGATCTCCTTGGAGTTGGTGCGCAGGATTTCGATGCCATTGAGGATGGGGGCGCTGGCGGGGGATGCGGGAATGAGTTCCACCACGAGAGTGTCGGTCACCGGAATGTTATCAAACTGCTCCACGATGGCCCCCTTGCGCGTTGCGGGGTCAAAGGCCTTTAGCACGGTTTTGCCGCCAAGCTTGACGTCGAAGACACGCTGGCCGGGCTGATCGTCTGCCTGCGCTGCAAACATGAGCTTCACGGTGTAGGTCGCGGGTGGCTGGCCTTTGGCGAGAAGAGGGATGTCGAACTTCGTCAGTTCGCGCAGACCACTCGTGAAGATCCAAGGAGTGTCGTGGCCTGAGATGGAAGGGTTTTCGGAGTTGAAGGCGTAAGCACCGCCGGTTTTGCTGGTGTATTGCGGTTTGAAATCCAGCGGCAGATCGATACCCGCACGGCTGCTGGGGCGTGGATAGCCGAGCCAGAGCTTGCCGTGCGCATCGCGGCGGTCTCCCGGTGCTCCGAGATTCAAAGCCATGTGCTGCACCGGCAGGGAAGGGCCGTCGGCGCTGTACACGCCCCAGTTCATGCGGTCTTCACGCGGCTCAAACACCACCGTGCTCGCGATGGAGAAAAGGCACACGCAGCCCGCGCTCGCCTCCGGGATCATGACCAGACCGTTGGCGGGGATGGTGTTGATCCAGCAGCCGAGCCGATGTCCGGCAAAATGCTCCGTGCCGCTGTCGCTGTCGCGATCATAGAAGGCGGTGAACTTGGAGCGGAAGAACATCATGTTCGGCGTCGCCGAAATCGCGCCGCAGTGGTGGCCGGGGCGGGCAAACATCCACGCGGACTCCTCGCCGGTGATTGGATGTTTGCGCGTCTTCTGCGCTCCGGTGTACAAGTCATAGCTCCACGGTTCGGCAATGATTTCGTTGTCGATCACCACCGGCCGGTGCCGGTAGTTCGCATCCTTGGCCCAGAGTTTGTCGCCCTTGTTCGCATCCAGCACGACGAGGCGGCGGCGTTTGAATTCACCGCTCAAGAACTGCTCCCAGTAGTGGCCGTTGGCGTTGGCTCCACCCAGCACCAGGTGCCCGTTGTGGTACATGAGCGTCAGGGCTCCGCCGCCGATGCCGATCTCGCTGCAGTCCGTCACATCGACCGGATTGGCCCACTGCTGCTTGCCGGTGGTGGCGTCGAGTGCCACCGCCATTCGCATGTCGTTGTTTTTCACGCGGTCCTCCGCCAGTTCACGCTCCTTGCCGGTGAGCTTGGCGAGGTCGGTCTTGTCCTGCGCGAGCATGAGCGCACGCTGCTCGGGCGTGAGCGAGGCGTCGATGAAGAACAGACGGCCGTCACCGATGGCGATGCTCACGTGGGAGATGTGCTTGCCCTGATGCGTCCATTTCAGCGTGCCGGTTTTCACATCGAAGGCAAAGATGCGGTCCGTCGAGATCGAGCCGCTCTTGCCACGGCGTGCCACTTCGGCAGCCTTTTCGACGCGCTCGGTTTCGGTCCCATAGAGCAGGCCGTCCTGATAGGCGATGTAGCCCCACTGCAGGTCTTTCTTGGTGCCTGCACCGGGGATTTTCAGGGTGCGCACGATCTTGCCCGTCGCCGCGTCAAACTGAATGCACTCATCCTCCATGAGCATGAAGAGGTAGTCATCGCTCGCGGCCATGTTGCCGGGTTCGCGGGCGTTGTACACGCCGATGCGCATCGCGCCGGGGTTCAGCGTCTCCCACAGCAGCTGGCCGTTGTAGGCGTCGTAGGCCATCACGCTGTCCTCGCCCTGCACAAACAGGCGTCCGTTCACCGACAGCGGCCCCACCGCTCCGTCGTGACGGTTGACCACCTTGCCCGGGCCGGGATCGCCATACCACAGCACGCTCAGGCCGCCCTTGATGCGGCGGTCATCGGTGCTCGAAGTGTTTGCCGCATTGCCATACTGGTGCGACCACGAACTCGCACCCGGCAGGGAGGAACGCGTGAGCACGCTCCAGCCGTCGCTGTTCGCCAGCGTGGCTTTCTCATCGGTCAGTTTCGTCGCGGCGAGCCATGCGGTCGTCTGCGGTGTCGCCTTAAAGCAGAACTTGCCGCCAATCGGTTTCAAATGCCGCGCCACATCGGTCGCGACGCCTACAGGCTCCTCGCTGTCGCTCACAATCAAATTCGCGCAGTAGCTTGAATACGGCATCACCGCGAGATCGAGGTGATCCACCGTGATGCGCGTGCCGTACAGGCCTGTGGCCAGCAGTGCCTGGCGTGCGGCGGCGACCTTTTTTTCATCGGCATCGACGCCGAAGACGATCAGGTCGCTGCGTTTGGCCAGCTCATAGGCGAGCTTTCCCTGATTGTTGCCCAGCACAATGCAGAAGCCCTTGGTGACGCCGGTTTGTTTCAGGATGGCCTGCGCCGCATCCGCATGCGCTTTGTCCGAGACGAATTCATCCGGCTTCTTCGCGGCGATCACCTCCGCTGCTTTCGCGCCAAAGACGTACACGCGGCCCGTGGTCGTGCTGACCACGAGATGACCATCCGCCACGGCCAGACCACGCGCCTCGCCATCCACGGCCGCTTTCCATGCCAGCAGGCCGGTTTCGGCGTCAATCGCGATCACTTCGCCCTTGCCGCCTGCGATGACGGTTTTGCCCGCGATGATCAGCGCGGACTCATGCTGTGTGTCGAGCGACCATTTCATACCAGCATCGGTGGAGGCTGCCAGATCGGCTTTGTGCTGTGCGATTTCGTCCTGCTTCGCCTTGTAGGCAATGCGCAGCGGTTCGTACTTCGCCGCGACAGCGGCCAGATCCGCCTGCGCTTTCGCAAAGGCCGCCGGATCGTCCTTCACCTTCCGCGCAGCGGCTTCGGCTGCCTGAAACTTCTTGGCTTCGGCCAGCGCAGGATGTTTTTTCAAATCAGCGCTGAGCTTGGTGATGGCCATTTCATGACCGTGGCGGATGCGTGTGCCTTCGGCATGCTTCAGGTGGTCCACGGCGATGATTTTGGTGCCGTTGGCCATGTAGCCCATGTCGCCCGCCAGGGTCATCTGCGTGCCCGCAAACCAGCCATAGCCGGATTTCTGCTTCTCCTGATCCAGCGCCAGGATGTGATGCTCCCCCACGGCATAGATTTGATCATCGGCCAGAAAGGCCTGCGTGCCGCCGATGGGCCCGCCCGCATCGCCACGCCAGCCGGGTTCGGGTTTGGCGATGAGTTCGCCCGTTTTGCGATCAATCGACACCGCGAGCGCTCTGCCGGACGGCACGAAAAGAATGTCCTTCGTCGCCAGCAGGTAGCCTTGAGGAGAGAGGTCATTGCGGCCCGCGTCCTTCTCGCTAATCGCGTCATTCTTCCAGATGATCTTCCCTGTGGCGGCTTCGACCGCGTAGAGAAAGACCTTCTCATGCGGAAACACGCCTGCTCCGAAATACGCGGTGTCGCCATCCACCAGCAAACCCGTGCGCACCGGCCAGCGCGAGATCATGCGGCCACGCGCCAGGATGCGCTCGTCATGCGGTCCGGCGCGCAGCTTCCACACCAGCTTCCCCGTCTGCGCATCGAGGCAGTAGGCGTAGCCGTCATCCGAGCCCACATAGACTTTTCCAGCAGCGATGGCTGGAGCCAGCCGCACCGGGCCATTGGTGAAGAACGACCACAGCTCCTTGCCTGTGGCCAGATCACGGCAGATGACGCGTCCATCGACGGACGAACCGAAAAACACCCGCCCCGCGCTGATGGCGACTTGAAACACCTCGTCAAAGCGGATGCGGTTCAGCGTCACGTGTTTTTCAAACACCCTGCCATCCTCTCCCGCCCAGGCCATCTGCGGCGCGGAGGCGGATTCAAAGCTCCACGCCGGTTGCAGTGGCAGCTGGATTTCCTCCGTGGTCGCGCCGACGCGTGAGGCATCGTGCAGGTAGGTCGGCCAGTCGGCACTGGCGGTGGAAAGAGCAAGCAGGAGGAGCAGAAGCGGACGCATGGTCGGACTAAAACGCACACCGGATGGCGAATTCATCCAAAGTGCGGCGTATTGTGCAGTTCCCATGCTGCGCCGTCTTGTCTCCATCCTCGTTTTATCCGCGACCACCGCGTTTGCGTGCTCCGTGCCGGTGTTCCGTTATGCCCTGGAACATTGGGCCGCAGATCCGTATCGGGTCACGCTGCCGCATGGCGTCAAGCTGGAGGGTAACCTCAAGGCCACCGTCGGCGCGGCCCAGCGCATCGAGCTGCGCCAGCCGCTCATGATGCGCAATGACGAGGTCATCTGGTCGGCGGAGTATTCGGAGGCCAATGCCCGGCTGCTGGTCGACTCACCGGCGCGTCAGCAGATCGCCGAGCGGCTCGCCAATGGCGAAAGCGCCGTGTGGGTGCTGCTCGAAATCGGCGACAAGGCGAAGGACGACGCGGCGGCCAAATTTCTTGACGAACGTCTCGAATACCTCAGCAGCGTGATGGAGCTGCCAAAGCTCGACCAGCAGGACGTCAAAAACGGCCTCGTCTCAATTCCCGGTGACGGCCTGCGTCTTGCCTTTTCGACGCTGCGGCTGAAGCGCAGTGATGCCGCCGAGAGCGCCTTTGTGGCGATGCTGCTCGCGAGCGAGCCCGATTTGCGCAGCCTCAATGAGCCGATCGCGTTTCCGATTTTTGGGCAGGGCCGTGTGCTCTATGCGCTCGTCGGCAAAGGCATCAAAGTGGAAACCGTCGATCATGCCGCGCAGTTTCTCATTGGCTCCTGCTCCTGCCAGGTGAAGGAGCAGAATCCTGGCGTGGATCTCGTCATGGCGGTCGATTGGAAACAGATGGTGAAGGCTCAGACTATGCCCGGGCAGCAGCTGCCGGAGTTAAGCCAGATCGCCGATCTGCTGCCGCAGACAGTGAAGATTGAGGGCACGCCCCCACCGCAGTCTGTGCCTGACAACTCCCGCTTTTATTGGGGCATGGGACTAGGGTTGCTCGTCCTGCTCCTTGTGCTCGGGTGGCTCAAGGGTTCGTAGCATTCAGATCAAGCCCCAGCTTCTTGAGCTCCCATTCCTGCGTCGGCCAGTCGATCTCCGCCGTCCTGCCCACGGGCTTCTCGTTGGCGTAGATCCCGGCGGACAGAGGTCGTATGCGGCGGTGCGTCGCGTGCTTGTCCACCAGCGGCATGCCCTGCGTTTTTGGAGAAGGGTTTTGTGCAGCCTTCTCCTCCTCCTGCCAGACGGTAGCGAGCTGATGCAGTGCGACGATGCGGTACCAGTGCCAAGGCTGCTCGCACACCACGTTGTCGCGGCACCAGCGCCAGTTCGCAAAGCGTTCCAGTTCGGCGGGGCGCACGAGGAAGCAGCGCACGCATTTGCGCCGCACCACCTGGCGGTCTTCGCAGGTCATGGCAAACATCCACGTCTCGCGCGCAAACGGCGTGATGGCCAGATGCCCCGCGATGTGGTTGAACGCATCATTCAGGATTTCGAACCCCAGCGTGCCCTCGGTCCGCAGCACCGGCTTCCGCAGCGTCGTGATATCTGCCAGTTCGCGCACGATCTTCCGCGCCGCAGGATTGTCATACAGATCATTCACAGTCGTGCTCGGCATCAGATTGCGGAAGATGAGCGCATACTTGTCCGTGCCCGGCACTGGAACCAGAAAGTGCGCCTGAAACAGCACGTCGTCCGAATCCCCACGGCGCAGGCGGTCGAGAGATTTCAAATGCCGACGGAACAGCAGGAACCAGCTGGCACCAAATCCGAGCAGGAAACCGATGAATTTGCCCGTGATCTCCGGCACCACGCGGCTCCATTCCAGATGGCGCAGCCAGTCCGCCACTTGCTGGGTGTTCAAACTGCCGGCACATTGAATGAATTGATCGTAAAGATTCATGAATATGAAGTGGGGGCTCTGAGAGGGCGGAGGCTAGAGGTAAAACATCTGTTGGCAAGGCGTGAACATGCATTCAAAACCCGCCGAAGCTTGATGGTCAGGAGATCGAAATAACAGGCCGCAAACCGTGGACATGCCGGTGCCCGGAGCTAATCTGATGCCACATGCGCAACGTCCTCTCGTTCCTCACACTCTTGCTGCTGGCCATCGGCTCCGGTGCAGGCCACGCCCAGGACAAACCGCTGGACGCGAAAGCCGCCAAGGCCGCATTCGACAAAGCCGACCACGCCCTCAACGAAGCCTGGGCCGCTGCGAAGAAGGCGCTGCCGGAAACCGAATTCAACAAGCTCAAGGAAGACCAGCGCGCCTGGGTGGATTACCGCGACTACCTCGCACGCTCACCGATGTACACCGGCGCGGAAGGGCAGGGCGAACTGCCGCTTGATGCGCCGGAGTATCTGGAAGCCGCCGCTGGTCTTGAAGACATGCGCACTGAGTGGCTCAAAGCGTTGATTCATGAATGGAAAGACGAAACACTGACCGGCTACTGGACGGACAGTTACGGCGGCAACATCGAAGTCGTCGAACGTGAAGGGCATCTGCACTTTGTCATCCAGTGCGTGCGTGGCCCTACCTCGCATGTCGGCGGCCTGGCAGGTATCGCCGTTTGGAATGCGAGCATCGGTTGGTACAGCGACAAGGGCTTGGACAAAGACAAGACCGACGAAACCAATCTCAGCTTCATCCTCCGCGACAAGAAGCTTGAAATCATCGGTGCCAATACCGGCTACTATCACGGAGCGCGTGCTTATTTTGATGGCAACTATGTCAAAGTGAAACCTCTGGACGTGAAATCACAGACGAAGATTGTCAAAGCCGCGAAATCAGGCGAAGTGCCCGAAGAATAAACTCCAACCACGAACTTATCATGCACGCCGCCGGCCCCAAAAACCCGCTCCATGGCATCACGCTTCAAATGATTGTCACGCAACTCGTCGAACACTACGGCTGGGAGATGCTTGGCCGCATGATCCCGATCAACTGCTTCAACTGGCAGCCCAGCATCAAGTCCAGCCTCGTATTCCTTCGCCGCACACCTTGGGCACGTGAGAAGGTCGAGGCTCTGTACATCGACTCCTTGCCAGACATGCAGCCGCAGCCCCCGCCCGAGGACGCTCCTCCTCAAGAAGCGGAGCCTCCGTCGCCTTGAACGGACAGTGCTTCACAGCCTCTCCACATGCTTTAAATGCTCCGGCGGTGGATGGTTCGCATCCACGTCATGGACCTCTGCCACCCGGCCGTCGTCCATGCTCGCGATGCGGTTGGCGTGGTGAAAGATGCGGTTGTCATGCGTCACGATCAGCACCGCGCGGTCTTTGCCACGTGCCACGTGCTCGAAGAGTTCCATCACCACGTGGCCGTTCTTCGCATCCAGCGCAGCCGTCGGTTCATCGCAGATGATGAGCTGTGGCTCATGCACCAGCGCACGGGCGATCGCCACGCGCTGCTGCTGCCCGCCGGAAAGCTGTGAGGGCCGGTGCTTGAAACGGTCTGCCAATCCCACCTGATCCAGCACCTCCCGCGCCCGCTTCTCCGCCTTCGCCGCACCCACGCCCTGGATCAGCAGCGGCACGCTCACATTCTCCGCGCAGGTCAGTGTCGGGATGAGATTGAACGACTGAAAAATAAACCCAATCTGCCGCGAGCGAAACCGCGTTATCGCCGCCGTGGACATCTTGCGCAGATCATGGCCAAACACTGTCAGCTCCCCCGCATCCGCCACCAGCGTCCCGGCAATGATGCTGATCAGCGTCGTCTTGCCGCAGCCCGACGGCCCCACCAGCATGGTGATGTCACCACGCCGCACCTCAAGGTCGATCTCCTTGAGCACCTGCAAGCGCGAGCCTCCATCGCCAAAGCTTTTGGAGATGCCCTTCACGTGCGCTGCGAGCTGGGTGGATTCAGGGGATGTCATTCGTGGGGATTCTACGTGGTCCCGATGCCTGCGGTTGCCTGTCAGTTCAAGTCAGGACTGCACCCAAGGCCCAGTCACCTTGATTGAAACACTTGAGTCATTCCGGGTGTTTACTGCGCTCCCATTCCCTTCATGAAGCATCCCACACTGTTCTCTCTCTTCGCACTCGTCGCATGCACCGCAGTGGCCCAGGCCGCGCCGCCCAAGGCCCCGAAGCTCGTCGTGGCCATCCTCGTCGATCAGTTGCGCTACGACTACCTGGACCGCTTTCACTCGCAGTTTGTCGAAGGCGGGTTCCGTGAGCTCACGGACAAGGGTGCTTTCATGACCTTCGCCCAGTACAATTATTATCCCACCGTCACCGCGCCGGGGCATGCCAGCTTCCTCAGCGGCAGCTCGCCGCTGATGCATGGCGTCATCGGCAATGACTGGTTCGACAAGCGCAGCGGCGGCATGATGTACTGCGTGGAGGATTCCAGCGTGACCGGCGTGGGCACTGCGCCGGAAGCGAAGGCGGGCAAGATGTCGCCGCGCAATTTCATAGGTGGAACCGTCGCGGATCAAATGCGGCTGCACTGGGGTTCCAAGGTGGTCAGCATGTCCGTCAAGGATCGCGGCGCCATCCTGCCCGCCGGGAAAAAGCCCACCGGAGCCTACTGGTTTGAGTCGGCCTCCGGAAACTTCATCACCAGCAGCTACTATCAGAAGGAGTTGCCGGCATGGGTGAAGGCCTTCAACGACAGCAAACGGCCCGACGCCTTTGTGGGTCAGACTTGGGACCGACTGCTTGATGAAAAGCAGTATCCCATGCCGGATGAGGCTGCGGGAGAGAGCCACCTGGCCGGTGAAAAGACCAGTACCTTTCCACACAAGGTCATCAAGGAAGAGGCGGAGGGCTATGAGCCCATCCTTTCCACGCCGTTTGGGAATCAACTTCTGGCGGAATTTGCCAAGGCGGCGATCGAAGGCGAGGGGCTGGGGCAGGGGGACAAGCCGGATCTGCTCTGTGTGTCGTTTTCATCCATCGACTACTGCGGCCACAAGTTCGGCCCTTATTCGCAGGAGGTGCAGGACATCACCCTGCGGCTTGACCGGCAGTTGAAGGAGCTCTTTGCCTATCTCGACAAGAAGGTGGGATTGGCAAACGTGGTGATGGTGCTCACCGCAGACCATGGCGTGGCACCCAATCCTGAAAATGCGAAGGAGCAGGGGCTGGATGGTGGACGCCCGCCCGTCGCCGACATGCTCGGAGAGCTGCAGGCCCAGGTCGCGGAACACTTCGGCGCGGGACGTTACTTTCTGTCGGCCAAAGGCAGCCTCAAACCGCGCTTGATGGACGGAAATCTCTATTACGATCACGCCGTCCTGGAGGAGAAGAAGCTCGCGCCCGAGACGCTCACCGCCTTCATTCGCGAATGGGCGCTCTCCACCGGCGTCTTTCACGCCGTCTATGGTCGCGACCAGCTTCTGGAAGGCCGCGTCCCGGACGTGATCGGTCAGCGCATCACCAACGGCTTCAATGGCGAGCGCAGTGGCGACATCGTACTCATCCTCAAGCCCTGGCTCATCGCTGGTACCGGCAAGGCCGCCACGGGTACCACTCACGGCTCCCCCTTCTCCTACGACACCCATGTTCCTGTCATCTTCTACGGTGCGCCTTTCAAAGCAGGTCGCTACGCCGATGAGTTTAGCATTACGGATCTCGCGCCGACGCTTTCTGCGGGACTAGGGATTCAGGAGCCGCCGGCGTGCATGGGCAAGCCGTTGGTAAGGGCGCTGAAGTGATGCGGGCACTCCTGCCAGCAGGGGGAGAGCTCATGGATATTCGTTGCAGGCAAGAGTGCCTGCATCACTCCTGAATTCGCAAAAACCGCCCCGTCACACTCTTCTTATCCGCTGCCACCTGCTGGGGCGTTCCCGTCGCCAGTACATTCCCGCCCTCTGTCCCACCACCGGGGCCGAGGTCGATGATCCAGTCGGCGCAGCGGATGACGTCGATGTGGTGCTCGATGACGATGAGTGTGTTGCCGGCATCGCGCAGGCGGAGGAGGACGCCGAGCAGCGTCTGAATGTCCGCGCTGTGCAGGCCGGTGGTGGGTTCGTCGAGGACGAAAAGGGTTCGGCCCGTGCTGCGCTTGGCGAGTTCGGCGCTGAGCTTGATGCGTTGTGCCTCACCGCCGGAGAGGGAGGCTCCGCTCTGGCCGAGGCGGATGTAGCCGAGGCCGGTTTCCTCCAGCGTGCGAAGTTTGGGGCCGATGGTGGTGCTGCGATCAAAGAAGCGCACGGCTTCACTGACGGTCATGTCGAGCACATCGGCGATGTTCTTCCCTTTGAAGGTGACTTCCAGTGTCTCCGCCCCATAGCGGCGACCTTTGCAGGATTCGCAGGTGACATAGACGTCGGCGAGGAAGTGCATGTCGATCTTGATGACGCCATCACCTTCGCATTTTTCACAGCGGCCACCGGGCGTGTTGAAGCTGAAGCGCCCAGCATCGTAGCCGCGCATGCGGGCGAGCGGCAGTTGCGCGAAGAGCTCGCGGATGGGGCCAAACGCACCTGTATAAGTGGCGGGATTGGAGCGCGGACTGCGGCCGATGGGGGATTGATCGATCACGACGACTTTGTCGAGATGTTCCAGCCCGGTGATCTTTTCGTGTGCGCCAGGGATGTCCTTGGCGTCGTAAAAATGGCGGCGCAGCGCGCGCATCAGAATGTCATCGACCAGCGTCGATTTGCCACTGCCCGACGGCCCCGTGACGCAGGTGAAACTGCCCAGCGGAAAAGCGGCGGTGACGTTGCGCAGATTGTGCGCGGTGGCGCCATGAATGGTGAGCGAGTGCTTGGACCGAGGTCCTACGGGCTCTGTGATCAGCGTTTGTGGCAGTGCTTTCGCTTCGATGCGAACTCTGCCGCTCAAATAGCCGCCCGAGATCGAATGCGGATTCGCCGCGATCTGCGCGGGCGTGCCCTGCGCGGTGATCCTGCCGCCGAGCTGTCCGGCACCTGGGCCAAGCTCGATGATGTGATCTGCCGCACGCATGGTGGCCTCATCATGCTCGACCACGAGCACCGTGTTGCCTAGATCTCGCAGGCGCAGCAGCGTTTGGATGAGACGCTCGTTGTCGCTGGGGTGCAGGCCAATGCTCGGCTCGTCCAGCACATACAGCACCCCCGCAAGTCCCGCCCCGATCTGCGATGCCAGCCGGATGCGCTGCATCTCGCCGCCGGAAAGCGTGCCGCTCTCTCGGTTCAGGGCCAGATAGCCCAGACCCACCTGCTCCAGAAACTCGATACGCTTCACGATCTCGCGCTGCAATTCGCCGACATAGACCTTTTGCTGGTCGGTCACTTCCAGCTCACGCATCCACTGCAAAGCATCGCGTGTTTGCAGGGCGGTGAAGTCGTGGATGTTCAGTTCTTTGGCCTGAGCGCTTAGTTTGACGGCCAGCGACTCCGGCTTCAAGCGCATGCCCGCACAGGCTGCGCATGGCTGGGGATTCATCAACCGCGTGAGAGCGGAACGTAATACGTCGCTCTCGGCGTTTTGATACATGCGCGCGATCTCCGGCAGCAGGCCTTCGAAGGGCTTGGCCACGCTGCGTTTGTTCTCAGTCTTTTTCCAGCCGGTGCTGATCGGCACCTCGCCTGTGCCGTAAAACAGCGCGTCTTTAAAGTCCTGGGGCAGATCTTGGAATGGCACATCCATCGCTGCACCGAAGTGCTTCGCCAAAGCCTCGACGCCCTGATTGAAAATTTGCTTCACCTTCGGATGCCGCGCCCACCAGGCTTTGATAGCCCCATCGGCGAGCGATTTGGTTTCATCCGGCACCAGCAGTGTTGGATCGGGCGTGGGCGTTGTACCAGTACCTTCGCAGACAGGGCAGGCTCCGAGATGCGTGTTGAAAGAAAAATGCTGCGGCGTCAGGCGCTCGATCACATAACCCGTGCGCGGATTCGCAAAGGCCGTGGTGTAGCTGAGGATTTCCTCGCTGCCGTCCAGATTCACGAGAAACTGCACCTCGCGCTCGTTCCAGTGCAGCGCGCTTTCGATGGCCTCCATCAGCCGCTGGCGCGAGTCGGCACGCACCACCAGGCGGTCGATGACGATCTGCACCTGCTGCGTTTCTGCGTCCTCCAGCTTGAGGGAATCCTCCAGCTCCACCACGGTGTCGTTGAGCCGCACGCGGACGAAGCCCTGGCGCTTGAGCTTTTCAAACAGCGTGCGCGTGTCCGCGCCGCTGGCCGGTGGCTGCGGGGAGAGCACCATGAGGCGCGTGCCCTCACCCAGCGCCAGCACTTTATCGGCAATCTCAGGCGGCGTGCTCCGGTGGAGTTTCTCACCGGTGCTCGGGTCGTACGGCTGGCCTGCCACGGCATAGAGCACGCGCAGGTAGTCGTAGATTTCCGTCACCGTGGCGATGGTGCTGCGCGGGTTCGGATTTGAATGCACCTGCTCAATGGCCACCGCCGGGGACAGGCCCTCGATGAAATCCACGTCCGGCTTTTGCATCTGGCCCAGAAACTGCCGCGCGTAGGCGGACAGGCTCTGGACGTAGCGGCGCTGGCCCTCCGCAAAGAGCGTGTCAAACGCCAGCGACGACTTCCCGCTGCCGCTGACGCCGGTCAGGACCACGAGTTGGTGCCGTGGGATGTCCACGTCGATGTTTTGGAGGTTGTGCTGCCGTGCGCCCCGCACGCGGATCACGTCTTTTGGCATGGGGACACACAAGCCGCGTGGGGCAGGGGAGATCAAGCCCAAGAAAACGCCGGCTGGTTCGTTTCCAGAATGGTGCATGAGGGCGGTTGATTATCTCCGGCCTCTCTCCTAGACTCTCCTTACCGCCATGAAACCTCTCCTTGTCATCGCCCTGGCCATCGCCGTCGGTTACGTCTCCTATGAGTATGTGTATCCGCCTTTTGCTGATGCCATGAAGTTCACCAAGCACGTTCCCAAAAAGGAGGAGCCGAAGGAGATCGTCGTCACCCCAGCGCCAAAGCCGGTCAAAAAGGAGCCGAAGATCGTCATGGCGGAGCCCAAGCCTGAGCCTAAGCCGGAGATGAAGCCTGAGGAGCCGAAGCCCGAGATGCCCAAGGTCCCCGAACCGCCGCCGGTCGATCCCAATGCCTTCGTCGCTCCTGTGTTCCCGCCTGCGGACGAACTCACCCAGAACTGGGCGGTGGTGCCGAAAGGCTTCTTCACCACGCCCAAGCAGGTCACCATGAAGAAAGACCTCGAACTCAAGATGCAGATGGGCAAGTCCACCGCCTCCACCACCTTCAAGGCAGGTGACAAAATTTTTGTCATGGGCCAGGATGGGACCAACCTCATAGTGGGAGCCTCGGCAGGTTCTCCCTTGCGCGGCCTCGTCGCCATGGACGACACCGATTTCAAGGACGTTTTCATCGCCGCCTATGAGCAGGTTAAAGTCGTCCAGACCGAGAACGCACGCAAAGCCCACGAATACCGTCTGGCTTCCGCTGAGCGCGCTAAAAACGCCCCTGCAGCCTCCTCAGGTGGTAGTGGCGGCAGCAGCAATGACAAGCCCACCAAGGATGCCGACGGCACCTACCCGCTGCTCCTTGCCAGCATGAAGGCCGGAGAAGTCACCGAGATCAAGCCCGACAACATCAAGTCCTGGGGCGATCCCGCACAGGAAAAAATCGACGGCACCGAATACTGGACCGTGAACGTGAAGTACGAAACCCAGACCATGTTTGGCAAGTTCGAAACCGAAGCCCAGGCCCGCATCAAAAACGGCCGTGTCGAGAAGTGGGTGTACACCGGCTCCGGCGAAGTCGTGCCGTAATAGCTGACGCAGCACGGCCAAAGTGACGGGCTTTCGCTTCGCGGCTGCGCAGCCTGACCCCGGATGGTTCGGATTTTGGAGGCAGAGCCCCCGATCCTTGTTTTTGCGTTGTCGCGAACTGCGGCCAACTTGAAACAACCTGGCAGAATCGAGGACGAACATCGCCTTCTTGACTCTTTCCCCTCTCTTGCCACGTAAACCCACCCGATGAAGATCATCCGCCACACCGACCCCGACTACGCCACCGCCGCCGCCGCCCTCAACCGCCGTGCCGAGGCCAGCGATGCCGTACGTGAAGTCGTCTCTGGCGTCATCAAGGCTGTGCGCGAACGCGGTGACGCTGCCGTGCTGGAACTCACCGAGAAATTCGACGGTGCCACGCTCACTGCCGAGCAGATGCGCATTCCTCAGGCCGAGCTTGATGCAGCCTGGGAGTCCGCCGATTCCACCTTCAAGAAGGCTCTCGAGTCCTCCCACCGCAACGTCACGGCCTTCGCCCAGCGCAGCATGCGCCAGGGCTGGGAATTCACCAATGAGCAGGGAGCGACGGTCGGTGAGGTGTATCACCCCTTCGAGCGTGTCGGCTGCTACGTTCCTGGCGGCACCGCGCCGCTTGTGTCCACGTCCCTCATGACCGTCGCCATCGCCGCCGCCGCCGGCGTGCCAGAAATCGTCGTTTGCACGCCTTGCGGTCGCGACGGCACGGTCAATCCGGGGCTGCTTGCCGCGCTGAAGCTCGCGGGAGCTACTGAGGTGTACAAAATCGGTGGATCGCAGGCCATCGCCGCGCTCGCCTTCGGCACTGCTACGATCCGCCCGGTGGTGAAGATTTTTGGGCCTGGAAACAGCTACGTGGTCGAGGCCAAGCGCCAGTCCTTCGGCGTCGTCTCCATCGATCTCCTGCCTGGACCCAGTGAAGTGCTCATCCTTGCTGACAAGTCCGGCAATCCCGCCTTCATCGCCGCCGATATTCTCGCGCAGGCAGAGCATGGCAAGGACAGCATGGCGGGTTTCCTCACGGACGATGCTGCACTGCTTGATGCCGTCGTCGCGCAGGTCGGGGAGCAGTCCAAAACACTCAGCCGTCAGGCCCAACTCGCTCCAGTGCTGGAGAAAGGCGTATTTCTCATGCTCGTCCCCAGCTTGGAGGATGGCGCACGCCTTGCGAACGATTTCGCCCCGGAGCATCTCACGCTCATCACCACGCGTGAAGATGCCATCCTGCCGCTCATTCGCACCGCCGGCGCGATCTTCCTTGGCAATCATTCCCCTGTGGCTGTGGGTGATTTCCTCGCGGGCCCCAGTCACACGCTGCCCACCGGCGGCTCTGGCAAATCCTTTCCCGGCATCACGGCAGACATGTTTCAGCGCCGCACCAGCATCATTCGTCTTGATCGCGACAGCTGCGCCAAGTCCGACCCAATCGTCAGCGCGATCAGCGCAGTTGAGGGGCTTGATGCGCACGCCCGTTCGGTGTCCATTCGTGCCTCATGAAAAACTGCCTCTGCCTTCTCGCCCTTCTGCTTGTCGCCTGTGGCAAAGAAGCGCCACAGCCTGAGCCCAAGGCCAAAGCGGCTGCAGCCACGCCCAAAACCGAGCCTGAGAAAAAGCTGCCGCCTGTTCCCCAAGGTGAGCTGCCCAAGATGGACCCCGAGAAAGCCAAGTTCATCGCTGTGCCCAGCACTCCGAAAGATCCCGAGGTTAAGCCGGCGGACAAGCCTGCAACGGAGATCAAAAAGGTCGAGCAGCCAGCCACGGAGACAAAGAAAGCCGAGCAGGCCGCTCCTGAGATTAAGAAAGCCGAAGCGCCTGCTGCCGCGAAGCCGTAGCCTGAGCTGCCTCACACAGGCACCCGAATTTCCAGCCACTGACTCTTCGCATCAGCAGGCTTCACTTCCCGCGCAGACGCTTCCATCGCTGCCGGCACCAGCGCAAAGTCACCCGCTTTCAGCACCGTGCCGCCCACGCGGATCTCTCCGCTCACCACCGCCAGCGTCACCCCTTCGCCCTCCTCACCGGCCTGCTTCGCCTCGTGGCACACTTTGACGTCAAAGTACTCGCACGTCACCAGCGTCCCATCCGCCGCGATCTCCTGCACGCCCGGCTCGAAATCCGTAAAGTCGATGCTCTTCATCGACTCCTCCACATGCAGCGCACGCGGCTTGCCATCCAGCCCCACGCGGTTCCAGTCAAACACGCGATACGTCGTGTCGCTGTTCTGCTGGATCTCATAGATCAGCAGCCCCGCGCCGATCGCATGCACGCGGCCGCTCGGAATGAACAGGCAGTCGCCCGTGCGTGCTTCAATGACATGCACCACATCAGCCACCGTGCCCTTTGCCAGCGCCGTTTCAAAATCCGTGCGCGTCACTCCCGGCTTCAGCCCCGCATAGATCTTTGCCCCCGGATCTGCATGCGCGATGTACCACATCTCCGTCTTCGGCTCGCCTTTCAACTCTGCGGCCATGCTCGCCGGCGGATGCACCTGGATCGACAGATCATCACACGCATCCAGAATCTTCATCAGCAGCGGGAAGGTGGGGCTGGTGGAAGCCAGCAGCCCTTGGCCAAACACCGCCTCACGGTGCTGCGTCCACAGCTCATGCAGAGACACGCCCTCCGCCGTCACACTCGGAGCCTCGGGCCGGTCACACACCGCCCACGCTTCGCCAAACGGCGTCGTGGCATCAGGCAGTGTGGCCCCCAGCAGCGTCTCCATGCGCCGGCCACCCCAGACACGGCTTTGATAAACAGGTGTGAAACGAATGAGGTGATTGAATTTCATGTGATGAGAATCAACCACAGCCTGCGTTGACGCTCTACCACGAACTCGCCAGAATGCCCTCTGTGAACCAAATTGAAGCCCCCTTTATTGACTCTCTGAAGGAAATCTTATCACCCGACCGGGTGCTGACCTCTGCCGAAGACATTGTGCCCTACAGTTTTGATGGCACCGCCGCCCTCAAGCAGCGTCCCGGTGCCGTCGTTTTCCCGCTCACCGCCGAGGAAGTCTCCGAATGCGTCAAACTCGCCCGCAGAAACAACGTCCCCGTCGTCACCCGTGGCTCCGGCACCGGCCTCAGCGGCGGCAGCGTGCCTCTCTCTGGCTGCCTCGTGATCTGCCTCGTCAAGATGGACAAGCTCATCGAAGTCGATGAAAACAACCTCACGCTGCGTGCCCAGAGTGGCGTCATCACCAAGGAGATTGACGACGCAGCAGCCAAGGTCGGCCTGTTTTATCCGCCCGACCCCGGCTCGATGAAGATCTCCACCATCGGCGGCAACGTCGCCGAAAACTCCGGCGGCCTGCGTGGCCTCAAATACGGCGTCACGCGTGATTACGTCATGGGCATCGAGGTCGTGCTGCCAGACGGCACGCTGACCTTCCTTGGCAACAAGTGCGTCAAAGACGTGGCCGGTTACTCCATGAAGGACCTCTTCATCGGCAGCGAAGGCACCCTCGGCATCATCACCGAAGTCATCCTCAAAGTGCTGCCGCGCCCCAAGGCGCGCAAAACCATGCTCGCGCTCTACGATTCGATGGACGCCGCCGCCAAAACGATCTCCGCCATCATCGCCGCCAAGATCATTCCCTGCACGCTTGAGTTCCTCGACCGCGTCACCGTGCAGTGCGTCGAAGACTACGCCAAGATCGGCCTGCCCACCGATGTGGAAGCCCTCGTACTCATGGAGACCGACGGCCATCCCGTCGTCGTCGAAGAAGAAGCCGCGCAGATGATGGCGCTCGCCAAGGCCAACGGCGCGCACGACGTCCGCGCCGCCGCAGATGAAGCCGAAGGCGCCAAGCTCGCCGCCGCCCGTCGCAATGCCTTCTCCGCGCTCGCCCGCGTGCGCCCCACCACCATCCTCGAAGACGTCACCGTGCCCCGCAGTGAGCTTGCCACCATGGTCGCCTTCATCGACAGCGTTGCGAAGAAGCACAAGCTTCAAATTGGCACCTTCGGCCACCTTGGCGACGGCAACCTCCACCCCACCTTCCTCACCAACGAACGCGATCACGAAGAGATGCACCGCATCGAAATCGCCCTCGAAGAAATCGTGGATGAAACCATCCGCCTCGGCGGCACCGTCACCGGCGAGCACGGCGTCGGCCTCGCCAAAAAAGCCTTCCTCAAACGCCAGCTCGGCGAAGGCAGCTACGAACTCATGCGCAGCATCAAACAAGCCCTCGATCCCCAGGGCCTGCTGAACCCCGGGAAGATTTTTGATCCGAGGAACTGATCATGCCATCTGCCAATCTCCTCCAATCCCTCGATTACTCCGTGCTCCAGCAGTGCATGCACTGCGGCATGTGCCTGCCCACTTGTCCCACCTACGTGGAGACGAAAATGGAGCGCAACAGCCCGCGTGGCCGCATCTCCCTCATGCGTGCCGTGGCGGATGGCGAGCTCGAAGTCTCCAAGGCGCTCTCTGACGAGATGTACTACTGCCTCGGCTGCCTCGCCTGCCAGACCGCGTGCCCTGCGGGCGTGAACTACGCTGAGCTGTTTGAAACCGCGCGCGCTGAAGTCGAACAGGCTCAGGTGAATGACGGCATGCAGCGCGGCTTCTGGCGCTGGCTCTCCTTGAACGTCATCTTCATGCGCCCCTGGCTGCTGCGTTTGATCGGGCGCGTGCTCCGCATCTACCAAAGCACCGGGCTTGAGCGCCTCATGCGCAAGGTGCACTTCTTCGGCCTCATGCCACCCTCCTTGAAAAAGCTGGAGCCGCAGACCCCGCAGATCGCCGCGCAGTTTTCCGATGACCTCATCTGGCCGGAGGAGTCGCCCAAAACGGGCAAAGGCTACCGCGTCGGCCTGCTCACCGGTTGCATCCAGGATCTCGCCTTCTCCAACATCAATCGCGACACCGTCGATGTCCTGCTCGCCAACGGCTGCGAAGTCATCACGCCGCGCTCCCAAAGCTGCTGCGGCTCGCTGCACGCCCACAATGGCGAGCTCGAACTCGCCCGCGAACTCGCCCGCAGGCAGATCGACAGCTTCGATCTCGACGAGCTCGATGCCATCATCACCAACGCCGGCGGCTGCGGCTCGCATTTAAAAACCTACGGCCATCTGCTGCATGATGATCCCTTTTACGCCGCCAAGGCGAAGATGTGGGACAAGAAGGTGAAGGACATCCACGAATGGCTCGTGCAGATCCGCTTCCGCAAACCCACCGCCGGTGCCGCTGTGGGAGAGGTCACCTACCACGAAAGCTGCCATCTTTGCCATGGTCAGAAAGTCGTCTCACAGCCGCGTCAAATTCTCAACAGCATTCCCGGCCTCGTCTTCAAGGAACTCCCCGAGTCAAACTGGTGCTGCGGCAGCGCCGGCATCTACAACATCACTCAGCCCGAGCAGAGCCAGAAGCTCCTTGATCGCAAAGTCGCGAACCTGAGACAGGCCGGGGCCCCAGTCGTCGCCACCAGCAATCCTGGCTGCCATCTCCAAATCGCCAACGGCCTCCGCTCCTGCGGAGATCATCCCTGCCATGAAGTCACGCAGCCTGTGACTTTGCTGGCGCAGGCCTACCGCGCCGAGTCACCCGCTTTGACCAACTCTTGATCCCCCATGGAACTCGATCTCACCGGACCGCTTCGCGAAGACGCCTACATGATCCTCGCCGGACTCGTCACCCCGCGTCCGATTGCTCTCACCACCACTGTTGATCCCGAAGGCCGCGTGAATGCAGCGCCATTCAGTTTTTTCAATGTGCTTGGCGATTCCCCACCCATCGTCGGCCTTTGTCCCGGAGATCGTTCTGCTGGTGTGCCCAAGGACACAGCGCGCAACATCCGCCTCACGCACGAGTTCGTCGTCAACCTTGTCGATGAAGCGCTCGCAGAGAAAATGAATCTCTGTGCCGCAACGCTGCCACCCGGTGAAAACGAGCTCCTGCATGCCGGCCTCACCGCTGTGCCGAGCAGCGTCGTCAAGCCACCACGCATCGCCGAAGCCCCCGCCAGCTTCGAATGCCGTAGTCACAGCATCATAGAGATCGGCGACAACCGTCTCATTATCGGCGAAGTATTACGTGTCCACGTGCGCGACGGCATCCTCGATCCCGAAACCTGGCTGGTGAAGCCAGGGGCGTATCAGCCCATTGGCCGCATGCAAAGCCCCAGCTGGTACTGCCGCACACGGGACATGTTTGAGATGAAGCGGCCGAAGTGAAGTCTCCAAGACGTGTGGGAGGCGAGCCCAGCCGAATCAGGACATGTTTGAAATGAGGTGATCGAGTCACTTTTTTCGCACACACGCGTAGGTGGAAAGGTGATTTTGGGGTCTGTTTTTCGCAGGGGTAAGCCGCTTCTTTAGCGAACGGAAAGTTCCTTCAACTGCGATCACAACAGCAGGCGCATAAAGTGGTACTATTGTGCCGAGGTGACGGCGGTTGATCGTGCCGGGCATGGCAGATGCTTAGAGATAAGGTCCCCCCCCGAAACTTGAATCAAAGAACAGCCTCATGCTGGTCATGGAAGTCCACGGTCAAGTTTCGCGGAGGGCAGTCACCCTCTCTCACATGAAACGACATCTAGTATTCCTGAGCCTGTTGTTGATGACGTCTTTGACCGGCGCGCAAACCTATCAATGGGACGGAGATCTCACCACGACGGGCCTTCAAAATGGCAACGGCACCTGGAGTGTCGATGGCGGCGTCAGCACCAATTTGCGCTGGTACAAAGACAGTGCTTACAGCGCCTGGGACAACAGCGGGCTCGCCATCGCCGAGTTTGGCTACAATACCAGCACCTCGGGCGGCACGATCACCGTGGACGGCGAGATCAAGCTGGCGGGAATGATCTTCGATCCGCTGGGGACACCGCTCGGTACCACCGCTCACGCGTTTACGGGGGGAACTCTCAATTTCGGAGGCGGGGGACTCGTGAGCATCGCCAATGGGGCTTCCGGCGGCAGCACTGGCGGGCAGTGGGTCACCTTTACGTCCGCGCTCAAAGGCAGCGATCTCACCTTTCAAAAATCGGGCGGTTCCACCATTGGCTTTGTGCGCATCAGTTCGGTGAATCCGGAGCTCACTGGTACACTCACATTGAGCAGCGCTGTCGGGGCCACCAGTGGCATCTATCTCAGTGTTGGCAGCCCCACCTACATCAGCAGCCTCGGCAGCATTGATGTAAAGACCAATTCCGTTTTTAACCCAACCGGCACCGGCACTTACATCACCGCGCTCACCATCGCCGGCGTGGGAGCCTCGAATTACGGTGCGGTCCGTGTGGATGCCTCAAACACCACATTCAGCGGGCCCATCACCCTCAGCAGTGACGCCCGGTTCCACACGCATATCAACACCGTCAACACCACGATCAGCGGAGGCATCGGCGAGACCGGAGGCAGCTGGAGTTTCAGCCGCACCGCCTACGCACCCGTCAACACACTGCTTCCGTTGACTCTGACCTACGCTGCTCCCAGCACCTACACCGGCGCCACCATCCTTGGGCGTGTGCTCAACTACCTCAGCACCTCCGAAAACGCAGGCACTGAAGGCGGGGTGAACATTCTCAACTTCACCGCCGCGACGGCTGCAGACCAAGACATGCTGTATCATGGCACGACAGCGGGCACGTTGCAATTGCTGGGCGGACTTGCCACCCGCACGGAGCTGCAGCTCATCGGTGCCGCAGGCAAGGCCAACAGCCAGACGTTTGGCAGCCTGAGCGTGCAGCAGAGCGCCACAGCGATCACGCTTGTGTCGGGCTTTGGCGGCAGCATGAGCGTGGATCTGGGAGGCATCTCCCGCACGGGCAGTGGGGTGCTGGCCATCACCGCGCCCGTGACAGGCCAGATCACCGGCAACGTCGGCGGTGCCGTGCAGGGCCTGGTGGGCGCCTGGGCCACCTACCGCAGCGCAGATGGTCTTGTTGGCGGCTGGGCAGGCCTGACCGATGGGGTCGTTGGCGTTTACACCGGGGATCTCGCTTATCAGTCGGGCACAGAGGTCAGCTCACTTTCAGGTTATACGGCTGCCGCCAATCTAACGATTGCAGAAGACTCCAGCGGGGATGTGTTGTTTGCCGACGGGCTCACGGATCTGGCCACCGTCTCCATGACCGACACCGGCAGCGCGCGTCTGCTTGATCTAGCGGGTAAAACCCTGCGGCTCGCCGACAGCGGAGGCGTGCAGATCATTCAGGGGGCACAGGCGTTGACAGTCGGCTCAATCGGAGACGGCAGTTATCTGACGGCTGGCGGCGTGGACAATGCTGCCGGGCAGTTGCAGCTGACCAACATGTCCTCCGTAAACTCGCTGACCATCAACTCTACCATCTCCGACAATGGCAGCGGCAGTGTCAGTCTCAACATCAACGGCACTGGCCGCACCGTGTTGACGGCGGCAAACTTCTTCAGTGGCATCGTGACGGTGGACAGCGGCGTGCTGGAAGTGAGCAACAGCGGTGCCCTCGGTACCACGGGCTCGACCGGCATCACCAAAATCATGGCCGGCGCGTCGTTGAATCTTTCCGGTGGCATCACCCTGGGCGAAACTATCCAGGCCAATGGCCACGGCATCGCCTTCGATGGAGCCATTCGCAATCTCAGTGGCATCAATACCATCACACCCACGGTGCGCTTCCAGTCCACCACGCGGTTTGGCTCCGACAGCGGCACGCTGATCTTGGCGGGCGGCATCGCCGCCCAGATCAGCGCCATCGCCTACACCTTCTCCGGCATCGGCGACTTTGAAGTGCATGGTGCCATCACCGCCACTTCTGGCATTCTCACCAAGGAAGGCAGCGGCACACTGACATTGATGAGCACCAGCACGGCCACCGGCATCACCACGGTGAACAATGGCGTGCTGCATTTGGACTTCACCTCAGCGGATGCACCTGCGGCCAACATGCTCTACACCACTGCCACGCTCAGCAGCACCGTTGGCACGCTCACCCTCGGCGGCGGCACGTTCAAGACCACGGGCAAGGTGGATGGTGCCAGCAGCCAGGCTCTGGGCACGCTGACCATCGCCAGCGGTTCTTCGCGCATCTCGGCGATTTCCTCCGGATCTGGCAGCATGAACATCACCTTTGGGGCCATTTCGCGCACGGTGGTGGGTGGGACGCTGCGTCTGGATCTGCCTTCCAACGGATCCATCAAAACGACGAGCGGCACTGACAATGCTCTAGTCACCGGCACCGGTGGTGTTGCTTTTGCCACGGTGGGGCTTGACGACTGGGCGGCCACCTCGGCGGCGGTCGCCGGCCTGCGTTCGTTTGTGGGACTCTCCAGCATCAGTGGTGGTTACACGCTGAGTACCGCGACCACGCTGGCAGGCAATGCAGACATTGCCGCTGGTATCACCGCCACGACGCTGAGCGCGAGCACCACCATCGGCAGCCTGCGCTTTGATCAGTCCCAGGCCACGACCCTCGCGCAGGACGCCAGCAGCGTCGTCCTCTCCCTCGGGGGGATTTTGGTCACGCCCAATGTCGGCGCGAATCTCACGACCATCACCGGTGGCGGCATACGTGCGCTCGTGGGCTCCACGGAATTGACCATCTTTCAAAACAACACGGATGCACCCCTGACGATCAGCAGCCGCATTTTGAACACCACCAACACGGGGGGCACCGTCGTCACGACCGCCCTGACTAAAGCCGGCGCAGGCACGGTCATTTATGAATACGGCACAGCCTACACCGCCGGCGACTACACCGGGGCAACGCGGATTCAGGACGGTTCACTGCAACTCGTCAAAACCGTCAGCACGTCCATTAGCTACGCAATTTATTACGGCACCACCTTCACGCTGGGCAGTGGCAGCACCAGCGGGAAGCTGATCCTGGGCAGCACATCCACTGGCTACGCTGTCACCCAGTATGGCGGCCTGCGCACGGAAGGCACAGGCTCAAACAATGCGGTGGTCGGCGGCACCACCAGCCTCAGCACCTTCCTGGAGTATGTTTCCGGCACCTTTGATTTTCGCAGTGGCTTCATCGGCGGCTCGGGCACGAACGAAAACAACCTCAATCTGACGATCTCGCTTGGCACCCTGCAGCTTGGCGCCGCGAACACCTACAAAGGCAAGACCACCCTGCTGCAAAACACCATCGAAGTCACCACTCTCGCGGACCGTGGTCAGGCCAGTTCACTAGGCACTGGGGACTACAACAGCACCACGAGCATCATCGACATGGCCACGGCCACCACCTCCGCGCAAAACTACAATGTGCTGGCCACGCTGCGCTACATCGGTGACACCGACTCGGTGACCAACCGCCCGATCAACATCAGCAACTCTGACGTGGCCACCGATGTGATTTCAGTGACGGCCGTGCTGGAAAACACCGGCACTGGCACGGTCAAATTCACCTCTCCCTTCACCGCCGCAGGCAGCAATCCCGTGCAGCGCGTGCTCCGCCTCGGCGGTACAAACACCGGAACCAACGAGATTGTCAGTCTGCCCGACGTCAGCGTCAGCATCACCAGCCGGATCGAAAAAGTCAGCACCGGCACCTGGGTCATCACCGGGAACAGCGCTTACAGCGGCGGCACGGCGGTGAATGAAGGCACTCTGCTCGTGACCACTGCTACGGGCTCAGGCACCGGGCTGGGTGCGGTCTCAGTCCAGTCCGGCGCGGTGTTTGGCGGCAGCGGGCGCATTGCCCCGGGCGCAGATCAAAGTGTGATGCTGACAGGCGGCACCTTGCAGGTCGGCACTGAGCTGCCAGGAGAGATCCCGGCTGCAGCCAGCACGCTCACCATCCAGACATCAGGCTCGGGTGTCTTGAGTTTATCGTCAGGTTCAATTCTGACCTTCGA
This sequence comes from Prosthecobacter sp., assembly GCA_021733925.1. Classification (GTDB taxonomy): domain Bacteria; phylum Verrucomicrobiota; class Verrucomicrobiia; order Verrucomicrobiales; family Verrucomicrobiaceae; genus Prosthecobacter. The sequence goes on from JAIPJY010000014.1 coordinate 43,493, forward strand.
TCTGTTCTCCGGAGCCGGGAAGGGGGACAACACGGGCAACTTGGCCGCTGCTGACCGCGCCATCATTTCAGGTGCTGTGAGCCTGGGTACGGACACGACGCTGCGGGTGTCGAATCCCAATGAAATGACAGGCTGGGCGGACGGAGATCAGTGGCAGCTCTTTGACTGGTCCGGCCTGACCGGTCCTGCGGCTGTCACCACCATCCAGTTTGATCTGCCCGAGCTGACAGCTGGGCTGATCTGGGACACGACCGAACTCTTCACCACCGGTGTCCTCATCGTGGCTGTGCCTGAGCCTTCGCGGGTGCTGCTGCTGTTCTTCGCTGTCTTTGCTTTGGCGCTCCGTCGCCGCCGCATTTGAGAGATGAAATGCAGGAAACCAATCCGTTTCCTGCATTCCTCATTCAAAAAAAATACCCCCTCATTTCACAGACATCCACTGCGCTGCATCAATGATCACATGGCCCTTCGTGCCTTCGTTACGAATCTCCAACCACCCGGTCTTGCCTTTTTCAAAGCGGTAGGTCCCCAGCGGCAGCAGCACATCCTTCTCCGGGGCTTTCTTCTTCTCGTTTACGATTACTGTGTCTTCTCCATCAGCATGATGGATGATCACGGGCACGTTATCCGCACGATTCGCCAGAGCAGTATAAGTGATAGCTACTCGATACTGCCCCGCTGCAGGTAGATCGGGAATGAAGCGTGCTTTCTGCTCGCCTTTGGCGGTGTCACCATCATGGCGGTAGCCCTGACCGACAAAACCCGTAGTGGTATGCCCTTCGCTGGTGAAGCCAGTGAGTTCAGCCTCACTATCATCCACGACGATGCCGCCGAGCTTCTCTTTGCTGATCGAGACATTCTCAGGCATCGGGGGTGATTCGAAGTCGAGCATCTGGCCGTCTGCCAGCAGCTTTTCCTTGAGCTTGGCCAGGTCGATCTGCTGCAGCTCTTTGCCGGAGTCGATGGCGATCACAGCCGCCGTGGCCGCACTCTGCCCCATGACCATGAAGACGGGCTCCATGCGAATGCTGCCATACGCGATGTGGCTGGCGCTCAGGCACACCGGCACCAGCAGGTTCGTGCACTCCTCCGCCTTCGGCGTGATGCTGCGGTAGCTGATCGGGTAGGGGCGTGTGCCGATTTGGATGTCGCCTTCATTGCGCACGAATCCTTCCTTTGTGATGTAACGCTGCACGTTGTGCGAGTCCATGTTGTAGGCACCCATGCCCACGCTGTCTTCCACGATCTCGCGGCGTTTGCAGTTCTTCTCGCTCATCACGTAGCCGCCGACCATGCGGCGAGCCTCGCGCACATAGAGCTGGCGCGGCCAGTTGCCGTTGTCGTTGAATTCATCTTTGGCGAGGCCGAACTTCTGGAATGCAGCGCGCATCTTCTCCGGCACACGCGGATGGTGCGCATACGTCCACATCAGGCCCTTCTGCCAGTCTTCATGGGCTTTCCAGATCTTCGCGCGGGTTTCGTAGTCGGCGTCTGGGTAATCAAAATTCTGGCCGATGAAGTCGGTACTGATGGCGAAGTTGTTGTTCGTGTCCGTCTTGCGGTTGGGCATCCAGGTGGGGGCCCATGAGATGCGCTCGTCACCGGCCTCGACATTGCGCAGCGCCAGTTCGAACCACTTCTCATCGTAGTTGGCCGGCTTCTCCCAGTCGCGGCGGTTTTCGGGCACGTCGGTGGTGCACATGCGGAAGTTGTAGGCCTGCAGCTTGCGGTCACCACTTCCATCTTCGCCGATGTCGCCTGGATCAATGCCGGGCAGCACGCCGCTCTTCGGATCGCCGGGCGTCACGTAGGGATCGACGTTCTTGGTGAACTGATGGTGAATCGTTTTTACTTTCTGCACGCCGTTGATCGTCTCCCCATACATCGCATTCGCCTCACGGCCCACGGCATAGCTCACGCCGGCCTTCGCCATCAAGTCGCCCTCATAGGTGGCGTCGATGTACATCTTGCCCACGAACTCGCGCCCGCTCTCCATGATGATCTTGGAAATATGAGCGCCGTCTTTGATCACGCCCTTGTTCCAATCCAGGCGCTCGCTGAAAACCACGGTCACCTTGTCCTTCACGGTTGCCAGCATGGCGTCGTAGATCTCCGTCGCCACATGCGGCTCAAAGGTCCACATCGTGTCTTCGCTGCCCGTGTTGCCGTGCTGCCTTTTGGCAAAGTATTCCTCACGCGTCTGGTGCTGCCATTTCGCCGGGTCGTTGTAGTACTTGAAGACGTTCGCGTAAAACTCACGCGAGATGCCGCCGATGGCCTTCTTGTTGCCGATATCCGTCGCTCCCAGCCCACCCGTGGTCAGACCACCGAGAAACTTCGTGGGTTCGATGATCACCGCCGTCTTGCCCATGCGTGCCGCCTGGATCGCCGCCGTGATGCCGCCCGAGCTACCGCCATAAACGACGATGTCATACGAATCTGCCGCCCCGAGCGGGGCGATGGCGGCAAGCGTGGAAAGAAGGAAGGTTGGAAGGAACTTCATGGTGGCTTCTATCCCAGCGCAGGCAGGTGGCTTTTGCAACAGTGGGGATGCATTCCGGGATGCGCTGAAAAATTTAATCGAATACTCCGTTAAAGAGCGCGTCAGAGTGAAGGACAAGATTTACACCATCACACCATGAAGACTTCTCTCGTTCGCACGCTTACCTTTGGAACCCTGCTGCTGACACTCTCACTCACCTCCTGCGCGGATCCGTATGGCTACGGCTATGGCGGGGGTGGCGGCTACAACAGCGGCTACGGCGGAGGTGGATACGGGCGTTCGCCAGCCGGCGGCACTGTGGTCGGTGCCTTGATCGGAGCCGGCGCGGGCGGTATTATCGGCAATCAGCGCCACCGGGGTCTTGAAGGGGCTGCCATTGGGGGCGTTCTGGGTGCTTTGGCAGGGAGTATGCTGAACAACGGCCAGCGTGGTTACCCGCAGCAGGGCTACGGCCAGCCGAATTACAATCAGAGCTATAATCAGCCCTATGGACAGAGCTGCCCGCCGAATAATGGCTACGGCCAGCAGCCGAACTACGGCTACGGACAGCAGTCCAACTACTACCCCAGCAATGCCTACAGCCAGCAACCCGGCAATAATCCCTACGCCTTCGGCAACTGGCAGTAGTGCCAGTCGGTAGGAAAGGGGGATCCGTTATCTTGAGGGCGTGAGTCAATCCACTCGCACCCTTTTTGTTAAGCGGCAGGATTCGCTCTCAGATTTGCGTGCTCAAGGTTTGATGTTCGAATAGAACTTGGCACGTTGCGGCGTACTCTTTTTCCCATGATTGCCAAGACTGAGCGCCCCGATCCGCAGGCCACCACGCACGACATCCAGTCCCAAGCGTTGTCCCCAGTGGATGACAGTGGTACTGCCCGCCCGGCGCCGTCCGTCAGCCGCCGCGGATTTTTCGAACGCCTGGGCATCGCTTCTGTGAGTGCCGCTGTGGGCGCAGAGATTGTTTTTGCCGACAAGATGCCCGCTGGGCTCATTCCCGTGGCGATGGCGCAGAGTGCGGAGCCCATGCAGATCCCCGGCAAGGAGGGGATGACCTTTCTCAATGACCGCCCGGTGCTTGCTGAAGCTCCCGCTGATCTGCTTGATGACGCAATCACGCCCGCGAAGCATCTTTTCATCCGCAACAACGGCATCGCCCCCGCTCCCGAGGCGCTCGCACCCGAACATTGGACGCTGGAGATTGCCGGCGAAAGCTGCGTGAAGCCCATGACCTTCACGCTCAAAGAGCTGAAGGAAAAGTTCACGCACCACACCGTGCAGATGGTGCTGGAATGCGCCGGCAACGGCCGCAGTGAGTTCAATCCGCCGGCCCATGGCACCCAGTGGACTACCGGTGCGGTGGGCTGCCCACAATGGACCGGGGTGCGCCTGCGCGATGTGCTGCAACACTGCGGGATCAAGCCGGACGCCGTATACATCGGCTACTACGGCGCGGACATCCATCTCTCCGGCGATGTGAAGAAGATAACAATCTCACGCGGTGCACCGCTTCGCAAGGCACTGGAGGCAGAAACCCTGCTCGCCTTTGCGATGAATGGTGAGGATATCCCTTGGATGAACGGCCACCCGCTGCGGCTCGTGTTTGGCGGCTGGCCCGCCTCCACCTGTGGGAAGTGGTTGAACAAGATTGTCATTCGCGATCGGGAGCATGACGGCGAAAAAATGACGGGGTCTGCCTACCGCATGCCGCGCTATCCCGTGGCTCCCGGTTCCAAGGTGCCGGATGAGGACATGGTCATCATCGAGTCCATGCCCGTGAAGTCACTCATCACCTTTCCGAAATCAGGCCTCAGCCAGCCGCTGGCCACTCCGCTGACCGTGCGCGGTCATGCCTGGGCTGGTGAATTGGAAGTTTCCGAGGTGCTGGTTTCCATCGACTTCGGGGCCTCCTGGCAGAAGACCACTCTGGAGAAACCGGTGAACCGTTACGCCTGGCAGCATTGGACGACGCAGCTGACCCTGCCGAAAAAAGGCTACTACGAAGTTTGGGCCCGTGCGGTAGACAGCCAGGGGCATGCACAGCCCATGATCCTGCCGGGTTGGAACCCGAAAGGCTACCTCAACAACTCCTGCCACCGCATCGCCATTCAGGCTGTCTGATCATGCGCTTCCTTTTTCTTTTCTCATTGGTATTGATACTTCACAGTGCGTGCGCTGCTGAGGAGCAGATCCCGCTCGACCCCGTCACTGGCATGAAGATGACCGGCGACTGGGAGATCGTTCGCAACCACTGCATCATCTGCCATTCGCCCAAGACGTTTTTGCAGCAGCGCGGAACCGAATCCACCTGGGGAGACACACTCGTCTGGATGCAGAAGCACGGTGGCCTGTGGAAGCTCGAACCGGCGGTGGAGAAGTCCATCATCACCTACCTTGCTGCGAATTACGGACCGGGAGACAAGTTTCGCCGGGCTCCCATCCCGCTCAGCCTCATGCCTGCCAATCCCTATGCCACCGAGGCGCGTCTGGAAGCGGAGGCCAAGAAGAAAGCGGGGCTCATCCCCACGGCTCCGCCCGCTGGGAAATGACACAGCCACGTCATGTGGCCTCAGATCTCAAACGACACCGTCTCAGGCGTGCGCTCCTTGGCGATGATCTGCGCCACGGTGTGCTCTGCCAACCATTGCGCCACCTGGTCCCGCAGCCCACAGAAAACCTGTCCCAGCGCATCCTGATCCGCGCCCGGGATGGGATCAAACGGGCCGTCAAACAGTGTCACCACCTCTCCCAGCGTGATGCGCGCCGGAGGCGTGACGAGCTGGTAACCGCCGCCCACGCCGCGCTTGCTACGCAGCAGGCCGCCGTTTTTCAGCGCCAGGAGAATCTGCTCAAGAAACTTCAGTGGAATGTTCTCCTTGCTGGCCAGATCCTGAATAGAGAAATTCGTGCCCTCGCGCTCACGTCCCATCGCCACGAGGGCGCGGAGGGCGTATTCGGCTTTTTTGGAGAGCTTCATTGGCGGGTGTTATCGAACATCAAACGACCTCGGGTGCAAACTGCGATTTGCTGCCGGAGTGTTTCCGCGTCATTCATCGTCCCTTCCACTGCATGAGCGACGACTTTTTTGCCTCTCCGCCCTCTGAACCGCCACGCGCGGGCGCAGCGGTGCACCATGCAGGCGCGCCGCTGGCCTCGCGCATGCGGCCGCGTACGCTGGAAGAGTACGTCGGCCAGCAGCATATCCTGGCCGAGGGCAAACTGTTGCGCCGTGCTGTGCAGGCAGACCGCTTCTCCTCCCTCATCCTCTACGGCCCCCCCGGCGTGGGCAAGACCACGCTCGCCCACATCATCTCTCAGGAGACGAAATCGCGCTTTGTCACCCTCAGCGGCGTGGAGAGCAGCGTGGCGGACATCCGCAAGGAGGCGGAGAACGCCGGGCACCACCTCCGCCTTTACAACAAGACCACCATCCTCTTTGTGGATGAGATTCACCGCTTCAACAAAGCGCAGCAGGACGTGCTGCTGCCGCATCTGGAGCGTGGCACGTTGCGCTTCATCGGTGCCACCACGCACAATCCCTTCTTTTATGTGAACAGCCCGTTGGTCAGCCGCTCCCAGGTCTTCACCCTGGAGCCGTTGGGCCTCCCCGACCTCGAAGCGCTCATGGACCGCGCCTTGGGCGATGTGGAGCGCGGCCTCGGCGGCATGCACGCCCGCATCGAGCCGGACGCCCGCCTGCACCTCGCCACTATCGCGGATGGCGATGCCCGCCGCTGCCTCAATGCCCTCGAACTCGCCGTGCTCTCCACCCAGCCCGATGCCGCTGGCGAGATCGTCATCACGCTGAATGCTGCGGAGGAATCCGTGCAGCAAAAGACCGTCGTCTATGACGGCGATGGCGACGCGCACTACGACACCATCAGCGCCTTCATCAAAAGCATGCGCGCCTCAGACCCGGACGCCGCGCTCTACTGGCTGGCCAAGATGCTCTACGCCGGGGAGGACATCCGCTTCATCGCCCGGCGCATCGTCATTGCCGCCAGCGAGGACATTGGCATGGCTGATAGTAACGCTTTGCGCGTTGCAGTGGCCGCGCAGCAGGCCGTCGAATTCATCGGCATGCCGGAGGCCCGCATCATTCTGGCGCATGCCACCATCTACAATGCCACCGCGCCGAAGAGCAACCGCTCCTACACCGCCATCGACGCCGCATTGGACGATGTGAAAAACGGTCGCACCCTGCCGGTGCCCAAACACCTGCGGGACGCCCATCACAAAAAAGCCGCCAAAGAATTCGGCCACGGCGAAGGCTATATGTACCCGCACAACTACGAAGGGGGCTTCGTTTCCCAGCGCTGTCTGGAAGGCGGAAAGCAGTACTACGACCCCACCGCCAACGGCCTCGAAGCCCGTGTCAAAGAGCGACTCGATCACTGGCGGAAGCTCTGGGAAGAGCAGGCGGAGTCATAGGAGCAGGGCAGGCACGTACAAAAAACAGACACCTCGGAAAGCTTGTCGGGGAGTAGCTCACCTCGTCCAGTGGCTATGAAAATTAGGTTGTATTAATCTTCAATAATATGAAAACTATTCTTTTTATATTGAAGATGTATGAAAATTACGGTACTATTTTCGTAATTCCAAAAATATCCAGCTATGAACAACTCACGTTTGATCACCACTGGCCTTTGCGGGGTCTTGCTGGCCACGCTTTCTGCATGTGCTCTGCCCAAACAATCGTTGATCTCCGTCTGGAAGGAGATGCGGCACAAATCAGCCGCCCCTCTGCAAACCGGCGTCAAATACGAGGTGCGCAAGGCTTTGGCGAATAACATTCCGTTCCGTCCCAGCACGATCAAGCGCTACACCTTTGTGCTCGATGACCCAAAGCCGCCGCTGCTGTTGTCTTCAAATTTGAATCGCAATTCTCAGATGCGTGTGCGCACCACCGCCTACACGCACAATGAAAGTGATCACCTTATCTATGGGGTGAAGAACGCGATCGGCACAAATTTGAGATTTGGCAGCGTGCGAAGCGCTGCAGCAGACTGGTCGCGTTTTCCTGTCGGCACAAAGTTTCGCATCGCCGGCCAGCCTGATATCACTTACGTGGTCGATGACTATGGCAGCGCCCTCGTCGGCACAGGCACCATCGATTTGTACAAACCCAGCCGCTCCATGATGGACAACTGGGGCGTGCGCCATGTGGACATCGAAGTCATTCAGTGGGGATCATATGAAAAGAGCATGGAAGTCATGCGTGACCGCACGAAATGGCATCATGTCCGTGCCATGATGGAAGGCATTGAGGCGCGTCTGCGCACGGCTGCTCTATCGCATGGCAAAACACCGTTCACGGCATCGCTGTAACGCCGGGCTAATTCAGAGCTTTAGCTAGCGCAGGAAATTATCCGGGAGAGGGGTGAAGGAGCTTCTTGGCGGTGCGCCTTGCCCTCACGAGCATTAAAACTGCGTGAAGGGAAATCGGCGATATTCCGCCGCATCAAGTGTCGTTAGCAACACACATGCGTGTTGTCCTTCTTTCGTTGTTCTTCGTTGCCGTCAGTTTCAGTGCTGCTCAAAACAAGCCGGATGCACCGCCGCCTATCACGCCCCGGCAGATCGCCGCTGGCTTGAAAAAAATGTCGCAGCCCGAGGCGCAAAAGACGCTGCATGATCAGGTCGTGCGACTGTTTGGCCGACAAAATCTGACACAAGGCCGGGCGCCGGCGAAGATCGAAGCCACCACGGTCGCCTGGGCCATCATCGATCCCAAGCCTGCTCGTGTCGTGCAGCAGGACGGCACCTTGATTGGTGAGATGATTGCGCTTGGCGATGACGGCCTGCAGGTGCTCGTCACCCAAATGCCCAATTTCACCCAAACCGGCTATCGTGTGGAGTCGGAGGGCATGCCCCACCTCGTCGGCACCGTGCATGTCGAACATTATGACTACACTGCCGACAGCCTGCCGCAGAAAAACGTGCCGCAGGGGAAATTGGAAAAGTTTGTGTGGAAAACGAGTGCGGTCTTCCCCGACACCGTGCGCGATGTGACTGTCTATCTGCCCGCAGGCTTCAAGCCCGGCGAGGAAACCTGCCTCATGGTTTGGCAGGATGGCTCGCGCCATGTCGATCCCAACGGCTCCAGCCGTGCCTCGGTGGTCTTTGACAATCTCATCCACAAAAAAGAGATGCCACGCACTGTCGGCGTCTTCATTGATCCAGGCCGCATGAAGAAGCAGCCACCCGGTGCGAAGGCGGCCAATCGGGGCTTTGAGTACGACTCCATTGGCGATGCCTACTCGCGCTTCCTGATCGACGAAATCCTCCCCGAGGTCGAAAAGCGTTATCAGACCAAGTTTCGTTCGCAGCCTGAAGCCTGGGCCATCGCAGGTGGTTCCTCCGGCGGCATCTGCTCCTTCACCGTCGCGTGGGAGCGGCCTGATAAATTCCGCAAAGTCCTCTCCTGGGTCGGCTCTTTTGTCGATCTCAAGGGCGGCCACGTTTATCCCTCCCTCATTCGCCTCACCGAGCGCAAACCCATCCGCATCTACCTCCTCGATGGAGAAAACGACATCGACAACAAATTCGGCAACTGGCCCATCGCCAACAAGCAGATGGCCGCCGCTCTCAAGTACATGAACTACGACTTCCGCATCGACTGGACCCAGTGCTTCCACGGCAGCAAAGGCATGGCTCCCAATCTACCCGAAGCCCTTCGCTGGCTCTGGCGCGATGTGAAGTGATTCAAGCAGGTGCTGCGGTTTCGCGTCACGGCTTGCTCCCAATATACGTCAGCACATCCGCCACATCCTGCGTACTGAGCACGCTCTCCAGCCCCTCGGGCATGATCGAGGTCGTCAGCGTTTTGAGTTCACGGATGTCGCTGCGCAGCACCACCATCTCCGCACCACCGGGCAGGCGAATCGTGATATTCCCCGGCGTTTCAGCGGCCAGCTGCCCCACGAGCACCGTTTGGTCTTTCTTTGTCACCTGCGTGGCTGCATTGCGTTGCTCCACCGCCCGATTCGGATCAAAGATCGCCTCAATCAGTTGCTCGCGAGGTTTGGTCGCCACCGTCGTCAGATCGGGTCCCACCTCCACGCCCAGCTCACGCACCTTGTGGCATACCATGCACAGCTTTTGAAATACCGCGGCGCCACGCTTTGCATCGCCATTGAGTGGGGCCGCCTCGGTCACATATTTGGCCACGACCTTCTGCCGATTTGGATTCAGGTTCGTGATCACCGGCATCACCACTTTGCCAGGCGCTTTCTGCGGCACCTGCTTCAAGAGCATCTTCTCAAACTCATTGAGCACCGCATCTGACTCCGAGCCAGTGGCAGTCAGAGCTCCTGCCCGCACCTGAGGCGTCAGCGGCTTGATCAAGGCAAACACCTCATCTGCCGTCATGGCACCAAGCTGCATCAGCGTGAACGCAGCCTGCACCCGCACTGCGGGCGCAGCACCCAGCAGCAGCTTCAACTCAGCCACTGCAGACGTCTCATGCCGCTCAATCAACAGCCGCTGCGCCGTGTCACGCATCCAGCCGTTCGCCGATTCCATCGCCTCAGTCGGATCGTGTATTGTAGTCCCGCCTTTAGGCGGTCCGTTCTTGCTGATGCGGTAAATCCTCCCCCGATCCTCCCCGCCGCGCAGATCCAGCCCGCGCGCGATCTCCGCCGGAATCCACTCCGGGTGTTCCAGCACGAGCCGGTACATGTCCACCACATACAGCGCGCCATCCGGTCCTGTGCGTGCCATGCTGGGGCGGAACCAGTTGTCCTCACTCGCGATGAACTCGCTTTCCACATCACCCGGATGTCGTCTGCTGGTGATGCTGCCGCCATCGTAGTTCAGCACCTCACGATGCACCAAATTGTTCGCAGGTTCGCAGATGAACATCACCTGTGCGCCATCAGTGCCGAACGTGCTGTCACGAAACGGCATCGGCGAGCAGCCGGAGGTCAGCGTGTTGACCGCGCTTCCCTGATTGAATCGCCTCACAGGTGGGCTCGCTGGATACAGACGTTTCTCATCATTCATGTCGCTGCGGATGGATTTCACCACCACTTCAGGATGACGTTCGAGGTAACGAAACGGCAGCCAGTAGTGCCAGCCGATGGTGCTGTTGTTGTTGCCGAACCAGTTGCCGAAATCATCGCGCCACTTGCCATACTGGCTTCGCCCGCCTTCCAGCGCGAACTCGCCGTTGCGCGGATCAAAGCGGAAATCATTCGTGCCCAGAGCGATCTTCTTGCCCGTCTTCACGCAGGTGATGTCGCCGCCGCTGTCGCCATTCGCGCCGTAGAACCAGCCGTCCAGCCCCCAGCAGAAGCCGTTCACCAGATGCTGAGGATTGCCGGCCGTGAAGCCGGTGAACCATGTCTCACGCTTGTCACACTTCCCATCGCCATCCGTGTCCTCCGCGTAGAAAATGTCCGGGATGTTGGCGATGAAGACGCCGTTCTTCCACGGCGCGAGACCGGTGGGATGCTTCAGGCCGTCGAGAAACAGGGTGGACTTGTCGTACACGCCGTCGCCATTCGTGTCTTCGAGGATTTTGACGCGTCCCGTTTGCAGCTCGGAAACCTTCTCCTGCCCCACGCTGCCGTCCTTCGTCTTTTCACCGGGGGCAAAGGGGTAGTCCCCCATTTCCACCACCCACATGCGGCCTTTCGCATCCCAGTCGATGAAGACAGGATCCTGCACCAGTGGTTCCGCCGCCACCAGCATCGCCTCAAAACCCGGCTTTACGTGCAGCGCTTTGAGTGAGTCCTGCGGTGACTTGGGTGCAGGCCCGGGGACTTTGAGCAGTTCGGCAAACGGCAGGCTAAGCTTTTCGCCGCTCCACATCGCGCCATCGTGAAAGGATACGCCGGTCTCGCTCCCATCCGCACGCACGATCAGCGGCAGGCTGTTCGCATCTCCAGCCTTGCCTTCGCGCATCACCTGCGACCAGCCCTCATCCCATTGCAGCCCCTTCTTGGCTCGCTCCTTCGGCACAAAGAGAAACACCCCGTACTCGCGCGCATTGGACAGCACGATGTCCTCATGGCCGTCGCCGTTCAGATCGACAAACCGTACGCCGTTGTCGCGGCCTTGATCGTCCTGGAGCCTGGCGGCGTCAGGCAGTGCATATTCGCGCAGAGCCGTTGGCATTTCGACGGCATTTAAAAGGCTGCTGCAAATCAGGAGAGGCAGGATGAATCTAGACATGACGGTGGAAGAAAGGAAACCAACGCCGATACCGTGCCGCTTCCTTTGCGAGGAAGGTGAATTTGTGGAATGCGTTTTCACCCCCATTTCATTCCCACTTCATCAAGGTTTCACGCCTCTTTTGAGTTTGGGCGTCGATGAAACCACTCCTCGTCCTATTCCTCTCTGCCGGTTCTCTCCTGGCTCAATCGCTCGAAGCCATCACCAGTGCCACGCTTGATGAGAGCGAAGTGCGCATCACCTACGGCGAGCTCAAACGCCTCGTCGCGGCCACGCTGCCAAAGGAGCTGCCTCCACCCGTGCCCAAACCAGCGCCACCCGTTCCGGCGGCGCTGCTCTCCGCGCAGTATCATCTCGATCCCGAGGCTTCAACCCTCACCGCCGAGATGCAGGTCGAGAACTTCGATGGCGACTGGCACACCGTCCCGCTCGCAGGCGCTGCCACAGGAGTGCTCGCTGTCGAGCCCAAAGACGCACGCCTCGTCGTCGTTGACGACCGCCTCTGCCTCATCACCGACAAAGCCGGCGCGCAGAATGTGAAGCTGACTTTTGCGCTGGCCACAGCAGGGCAGGGGACTACACTGGATCTCGCCGCATCCCCCATTGCTTCCCTCGCTGTCAAAGAACTCGCCGATGGTAAAGTCCTGCGACTGCAGCACGGAGCCACGTCTCAAACCCTCACGACTGCAGGACTCGCCGCGCTTCCGGCGCAGGGTGGCGAGGTTACATTCACATTCGAAGATGCGCGCAAGGCCACGCAGTCGCCCATCGCCAGTCTTACGGACGACGCCATCGTCTCCATGGCGGCCTACACCACGCAGGTCGTGCGCGATGGTTCCGCACTGACCGAAGGCACGATCACTGTGCGACACGATCACCCGGCCAGATTCATGCTACAGCTTCCTGAGTCCGCCAAGCTGCTCCAGTGCCATGTGAATGGCGATCCCGTGCGGCCCACACTCGGTGAAGGCAATCGCTTGGAGATTCCCCTCGATGATCCTGCCACCGATGGCGCGGAGTCGGAAGTGAAGCTCTCCTTCACCGCTGTGCTTGCGCCATTACAGCTCGCCGAGGGCGAACTCGATCTTGCACTGCCTCAGACACCGCTCTTTGCCAAACAGATCGACTGGAATGTGCAACTCCCCGCCACTTACGACCTCAGCTGCAGCGGCAACGCCGATCCGATCACCGACAAGACCACCGCGCCCGGTCTGCATCTTCGCAAATCTCTCTGTCGCGATCAACAACCCCAAGCTCGCATCACCTACCGCAAACGCGCCGCCAACTGATCACCTCCATACCTCCCTCACACCATAGCCATGAAACTCACTCATCTCACCACCATCGCCGTCATCTTCGTCTGCACCACCATCGCATGGTGGCTTCTCGGCGGCGTCATCACACAACGCACCGCCCATGTAGGCTATCAAACAGGGGACGATGTCAGCGGACGCTGGGGACCGCCGCTGCTGCAAAAGCATCCGGTCGCACGCTTCACCTCATCCAATGGTTCCAGGGTGGTGCTCCAGCCGGCGAAGAGCGATGTCAAAGTTCAGCTCACCTATCAACCCGTCAAAATGGGGCTGCTCTGGCACCGCACCTACGGGGTGAAATTTGAGGGAGCCTACACCTTCACCAACACGACGGCCATCACGCAGACCCTCAGCATTGACTTTGACCTTCCCGCGGGAAACACCCTGCTCGACAAAATCCGTTTCAGCCTTGGCGAAGGTGCCTCCGCACGACGCTCCGTGGCCGCACCGCAGGAGGGTGTCATCACCGACACTGTGCAGCTGGCTCCAGGGGAAAGCATCCCGATCAACGTCAGCTACGAATGCCGTGGCATGGACTTCTGGCGCTACGCCTTTGCCGATGCCAGCCGCATTCGTGACTTCACACTCTCCATGAACACGAACTTTACGGATGTGAATTTCCCCATCAGTTCCCCCACCGATCGCATGCCAACTGAGAAAGGGATGGAGCTCATCTGGAAATACGAAGACGCTATTTCCGCGCCGGGCATCGGCATGGAAATGCCGCGTGAGCTCAATGCCGGACCCGTCGCCGCCCAGATCTCCTTCTATGCGCCACTTTCTCTGCTGCTGTTCTTTGTGGTGATCATCATCACCGCCACATCGCGCGGCGTGTCATTGCATCCGGTGAACTACTTCTTCCTCGCCGCCGGCTGCTTTGCCTTTCCCCTGCTGTTTTCCTACATGCTCGATGTGGTGCCCGTGCATCTCAGCTTTGTCATTGCCGCGGCCTCCTCGCTGCTGCTCGTGTGCGGTTACCTGCGCGCCGCTGCCGGAGAGTTTCTGTTCCGCGTCGCCGTCGTCGCGCAGACCGCCTACATGGTGCTCTTCAGCTACAGCTTTTTCTTCAAGGGCCTCACCGGCCTGACCCTCACCGTGGGCGGCATTGTCACACTCGGTGTCTTGATGGCGCTGACCGCTAAAGTGGACTGGAGCCAGAAACTCGGCGCTGTTTCACCCCGCCTTGCATGATCGCATGATCGCATGATCCGAACCGCTGATAGATTCTGAACAAGAGTCTTGTCAGCCTCTCATCAGCGGTTCAAACATTCACCCCAGCCGAAATGCCTGCCAAAATACTCATCGTCGAAGACGAACCTTCCATCTGCGAAAACGTCGTCTATGCGCTCGAAGCTGACGGCTTTGCTGTGACGACCGCCGCCACAGGCCGTGCTGCCTTGGAGCAAATGAAGTCGCAGGATTTCAGCCTCGTCATTCTCGATGTCGGTCTGCCAGACATGACTGGCTTCGAGGTCTGCCAGACCATCCGCAAGACACAGTCCCTGCCGATCCTCTTCCTCACCGCACGCTCCAGCGAAGTGGACCGTGTGGTGGGACTGGAGATCGGCGGAGACGACTACGTGGTGAAGCCCTTCAGCCCGCGCGAGCTTGTGGCCCGCGTGCGCGCCATCCTGCGGCGCGTTTCACCCATTCCTCTGCCCGTAACTGGTTCTGACACCTCCATCCCGCTTGTCATTGATGAGACCCGCTGCCAGGTCATCTACTTCGGCACCGCCCTGAATCTGTCGCGTTACGAATTCCGCATGCTCAAAGCCTTCGCCGCCCATCCGGGTCGCGTCTTCAGCCGCGAGCAGCTCATGGATCATGCCTCCGAAGAGCCGGACGCCTCCATGGAGCGCACGGTGGACACTCATGTCAAAACCCTGCGCGCCCGCATGCGCGGGGTACGTGAGGGGCTCGATCCCATCGTCACGCATCGCGGCATGGGCTACTCACTGCTCGAAACCTGGCCCGACGCATGAGCCTCACCGCACGCTTTCTGCTGGGATTTGCGGTCGTGGCCACCGTGGGCCTGTTCGTGCTCTTCACCCAGCTTATCCACCGTGTCGAACGACAGTACTTTGAAGCTATTGAGGAGCCGATGGTCGATGTGGCCAACATCCTTGCTGAAGTCATCGCCGCAGATGCGGACAACGGCGTGCTCAAACCGCAGGCCGTCGAGCAGGCGGTGCGTGCCGCCCAGCAGCGCCAGCTCAATGCGCAGATCTACAACCTCAGCAAGACCCACGTGGACATGCAGGTCTATGTGACTGATGCGCAGGGTCGCGTGCTGTTTGACTCCGCCGGCATTGAGCAGCCTGGCACAATCTCCAATCATCGCGATGTGAACCTCACCCTCATGGGGGAATACGGTGCGCGATCCTCCCGCAGCAGCGAATACGATCCGCTTTCCATCGTGATGTATGTCGGTGCCCCCATCCAGCATGAGGGAAGGACCATCGGCATGCTCAGCGTCGCCAAGCCACAGCGCGGTGTGCTGGGTTTTGTCTGGGAGACGGAGCGCTGGCTGAAGTGGTCCATCATCACCACGGTCATGCTCATGCTGCTGGGCATCTATCTCGCGGCCCGCTGGGCCACACGTCCGCTGGAGGTGCTCACCCAGCATGCCCTCGCTGTGAGCCGTGGCGAGCGCTCCACCTCGCCGCGCATGCCGGGGCATCAGATGAAAACCCTCGCCAAAGCCCTCGAAGACATGCGGGATGCACTCGAAGGCCGCGAATACGTCGAGCATTACGTGCAGAGCCTCACGCATGAATTGAAGAGCCCCGTCGCCGCGATCCTCGGTGCCGGTGAGATCCTGCAGGGCGATGTGCCGGAACCCAAGCGCACACGCTTTCTGCAAAACATCCGCAGCGAAGCTGGCCGGCTGCGCGATCTGCTCGAACGCCTGCTGCACCTCGCGGCCATTGAAAAGCAGAAGAAGCTTGAAACCAACGAGACTGTCGATCTCACGAGTGTACTGGACCGTTCTTGGGATCATCTGGCGCTCGTCGCTCTGGGCAAAGAGGTGAGGATTGAGCGTGACATAGTGCCAGGCCTCACCACGCAGGGGGACCCTTGGCTGCTCGAACTCGCCGTGGGCAACTTGCTGCAGAATGCCATCGACTTCGCACCGAAGGGCAGTGTCATCACTGTTCGCGGCTATCAATTTGATGCGCAGGTTGTGCTTGAGATCGAAGATTCTGGTCCCGGCATTCCTGATTACGCCAGCACCCGCGTCTTTGAGCGCTTTTATTCTCTGCCGCGTCCTGACAGCGGCAAGAAGAGCACGGGGCTCGGACTCTGCTTCGTTAAAGAAGTCGCACAACTGCACGGCGGCAGCGTGGAACTGACAAATCGTGAAGGCGTGGCCGGAGCCAAGGCCATGTTGATTCTCCCTGCGTGAGGGCGGGCAAGTTTGACAACTTGAGGTGGCTTTCTAGTCTCCAACCATGAGTACTCCTGAAGCCGGAAAGCCCGTTTACAATGTCAAGAACCCCTGCATCGCCAAGGTGAAGCGGATGTTTGACCTCTCCGGCCCCGATGCGCCCAAGCACACCGCGCATTATGAGATCGACCTCGCGGGTTCCGGTTTGGAGTACACCCCCGGCGACTCGCTGGCGGTGCAGCCCACGAATGATCCCACACTCGTGGACGACACCCTCGCCGCGCTCGGATTCTCCGGCACCGAAATCGTCAAGCATCCCAAAACCGCCGCAGAGGTGCCCATTCGCCAGGCCTTGATCGAAGGCACCCTCATCACCGAGATCGACAACAAGCTCATCAAGGCCATCATCGAAAAAACCGAAGGCGACACGTTGCTGGCCGACCTCAGCGTGCCTGAGAAAAAAGACGCGCTGAAAGAGTATCTGTGGGGCCGATTTGTGGTGGACCTTCTGCTTGAAAATCCCATCGCGAAATTCACGCCCGAGGAGTTCATGCTCACTCAGAAGAAGCTGAACATCCGCCTCTACTCCATCAGCAGCAGCCAGAAGGCACATCCAACGGAGGTGCACCTCACCGTCGCAACCGTGCGCTACACCAGCCATAACCGCGCACGTGGTGGTGTCGCCTCCACCTTCCTCGCTGAACGTGTCACACCCAATGAGACGCTCATTCCCTGCTTTGTGAATCACGGGAAAGGCTTTCGCCTCCCCGAGCCGCATGAGCAGACCCCCATCATCATGTGCGGCCCCGGCACCGGCATCGCTCCGTTTCGTGCCTTCCTCGAAGAACGCAAGGCCACCAGCGCCCAGGGCAAAGCCTGGCTCTTCTTCGGTGAAGTCAGCGCCAAGTCCTGCTTCTTCTACAAGGAGGAGTTTGAAGCTTACCTCGACGACGGCACGCTGACCAAGTTCAGCACCGCCTGGAGCCGCGATCAGGTCGAAAAAATCTACGTGCAGCACAAGATGCTCGAAAACAGCGCCGAGCTCTGGGCCTGGCTCGAACAAGGTGCCATCTTCTACGTCTGCGGCGATGCAGCCCGCATGGCGAGCGATGTGGACAAGGCACTGCATACGATCATTGAGCAGGAAGGCCGCAAAACGGCAGAGGAAGCCGCCGCCTATGTGCATGCGATGAAGGAAGCCAAACGCTACCGTCGCGACGTGTATTAAAAACGTAAAACAGTCTGGCAGACTGTTTCACGTCCTACTTCGCCAGCCACAAAATCCCTGTCGCTGTTACCTGGATGTTCTTCTTCACCGGACTCAGCTTGAACGTCTCAAACGCCAGCGTCGCCGGATCGTACTGATCGCGGATTTTCTGCGTGTCATCGGCGATCTGCTTTTCGAGTTCTGTCATGTCTGCTTTGAGGGACTCCAACTCGCGTTCGGCCGCTTTCACATCCTGTCCTTCCTTCCATACGCGCGAGGCGCTGCTGATGGTGCTGGCTTTGACGAGGCTGGTCTTGCGGCCGAAGATCGCCCCGAGAATGCTGCTCCCAATTTGCACTGCGGTGCTCAACTTCGCGCTGCTGGCCTGCGTCTGCTGCACTTCGATCTTGCTGGCGACCTTCTCGGCTTTTTCCTGCAGCGACTTCATCGTCTTCGCGGTTTTTGTGCGCAGTTCTTCGATGGCGGCATCGCGCTGCTCGCGGGTTGTCTGCGTGATGCGCACTTTGAACTCGTCCTGCTTCTCGCCGGGATTTGAATACACCTCCAGCAGCGGTGAAAAGAAAACTTCGAGGCTGTGATTGGAAAACACCCAGTCGGTGAAGTCTTTCTTGATGCTCGTGTAAGTCGTCGTCTTCAGCGCAGGTCCCGGCAGATCCGCATATGCCGCGTTCTCCTTTGGTTCAGATTCATACTTCGACAGATCATCATCCTTCGGCACATCGACAAACTTGTCCCACAGCACCTTCTGCTTCTCGATGTCAATCTCATTGACGAGCGTGATGACGCTGCGCCCGCTGATCTTCCGCTTCGCATCTTCAAACATGACCGTCGCACTGCGCAGGATGGCGGGTGTGTAGGTGAGGCGCTCGCCGTCATCATCGCTCGGCTCGAAGAGTTCGGTGGCACCTTCAGGCAGCTTCGGGCGCAGGGTGTTGCGGTCAGCCGCAGCGCTGCTCGCACCGGGGGGCGCGAAGCCATCGTCCTCGGCGGCGGTGCTGGCGTCCGACCTCGGACGGATCGGGTCCATCAGCGCCTTGATCTGCGGACGCGAGAGCGGGCCGCTGAGGTAGCTCATCAGCCAGCGCACGTTGAAGACCACGGGGTGGTCTTCATGCACGTTGTTCATGAGGAAGACGCGGTTGCCGAGTCCGGCGAGCGTCTGCTCCATGAGCTGGCGGTCAAACTTGCCGCCTGCGGTGTTGGCTGCACCTTCCAGGCCTTCGAGTACTCGCATCTTGTCGCGCTCAGTTTGCAGACGCCCGAGCCACCACGTGCCGATGTTTGCCAGCGCCTTGTAGTCGAGATCCGCCGGGTTTTGCGTAGCCAGCAGAATGCCGAGGCCAAACGCACGCGCCTGTTTGAGCAGGAGCATGAGCGGCTTCTTCGATGGTGGCATCGCCGTCGGCGGCAGGTAGCCATAGATCTCGTCCATGTAAAAGATGGCGCGCAGCGAGGTCGTGCCCTGCTGGGCACGCATCCATCCCAGTAGCTGGTTCATCAGCAGCGAGACGAAGAACATGCGCTCCGAATCGCTCAGATGCGCGATGCAGAAGATCGTGATGCGCGGCTTGCCCTCAGGCGTGTAGTACATCCGCTGGATGTCCAGCGCCTCGCCCTCAAGCCAGGAACTGAACCCTGGCGATGCCAGCAGATTGTTCAGCTTCATCGCCAGCGCCGTACGCTTGGCCTCAGGCATGAAGCTCTCAAGATCCACCACGCCGATTTTGCGGATCGGCGGCTGCTGGATCTGCCGCACGAGGTTTTCCAGCGTGAGGTTCTGCCCCTTCTTCCAGCCGTACGCGACGATGTTGCTCAGAAGGATGTGCTCCGGGCTCTGGATCGGATCCGCATTGACGTTCAGCAGACCCAGCATGGAGGACACCGTGCTCTCGATGCGGTCGCCGAGCGCTTCGGCATCGTCCATCACCTCCGCAGGCGGGCAGTTCAGCGAGCTGAGAATGGACACAGGCAGCCCGGCATTGCTGCCGGGCGTGTAGATTGCCATGTCCACGGTCTCCCGCAGTTTCTTGATGCGGTCGGCGCTCTGCCCCCACTCACCGAGACCCTTCTGCCACAGCGCCGACTGCGCCGCCGCGTAATCATCCGGCGACTGCCCTTTGCGCCTCGCTTCGTCCTCATTGATCCACGGGCGAAACTCCTGCGGCGTGAGATTGGGGAAAGTCAGCAGCGCATTGCCGATGTCCCCCTTCGGATCAATCGCGATGACCGGCACCCCATCCATCGCAGCCTCTTCCAGCAGGGAAAGGCACAGCCCCGTCTTGCCACTGCCCGTCATCCCGAGCACCACGCCATGCGTCACCAGATCCTTCGAGTCGTAGAGGATGAGGTCATCCATGACCTGCTTTTTCGAGAGATCGTATTCACGACCGAGGTAGAAAGTGCCGAGCTTTTCGTATTGGTCAGGAGAGATGGGCATGGCGGTTGGGAAAGGTGTGGGATGAGCGTGGCGGGGGCGGGTGCGATTGCAAAATGAGAATTGGAAAATGCAAAATTGGAAATGGCAGGCAGGGTGCGTCCATGCGTGCCGCATTTCTGCTCATCATGACCACCACCACACTCTCCGCCGAAGTTTTAACCTATCCCCAGACACGCAAGGAAGACGTGGTGGATATGCATCATGGCGTGCAGATCGCCGACCCCTACCGCTGGCTGGAGGACGACAATTCGGAGGAAACCAAAGCCTGGGTCAAGGCGCAGAACCAGGTGACGTTTGCGTATCTGGAAAAACTGCCCCGTCGCGAGGAGATCAAGACACGCCTGCAGAAACTCTGGAACTACGAGCGCATGGGCCAGCCCTTTGAGCACGGCGGCCGCTGGTTCTTTACGCACAATTCCGGCCTGCAAAATCAGGCGGTCCTCATGACCACAACATCTCTTGAGGCTGAGCCCAAAGTTCTGCTCGATCCGAACGCGATGTCGAAAGACGGCACCACCTCCCTCTCCGATTACGCACCCAGCGAAGACGGCAAACTCATCGCCTACGGCATCTCGGAAGCTGGCAGCGATTGGACGACCCTCCGTGTGCGCGACATCGCCACCGGTCACGATTTGGACGATGTGGTGAAGTGGGTGAAGTTCAGCGGCGTCTCGTGGCGGAAGGACGGCAGCGGCTTCTACTACTCACGCTACGACGAGCCCAAGCCCGGCGCCGCGCTCACGGCAAAGAACGAATTTCACAAGCTCTATTTCCACCCGCTCGGCAAACCGCAGAGCGACGACCAGCTCATCTACGAGCGCAAAGACGAGCCCAAGTGGGGCTTTGGCGGCGGCGTCACCGAGGACGGCGACTACCTCGTCATTCAGGTCTGGCTCGGCACCGAGCCGAAGAACCGCGTGTTCTACCAGAAAATCGCCGGAGGCGGCCCGGTCGTGGAACTGCTCAAGGACAACGACGCACGCTACGACTTCATCGACAATGACGGCCCCGTCTTCTACTTCCGCACGGATCTAAATGCACCATGCTTCCAGGTGATCGCCATCGATGTGCGCAAGCCGGAGCGTGGCAGCTGGCGCATCGTCGTGCCCGAGGTTCCCAAGGTCCTGCTGGAAGGCGTCAGCACCGTGGGCGGCCAGATGTTCTGCGAGTATCTGCGCGATGCGAAGACCGAGGTGAAAT
Organism: Prosthecobacter sp.; assembly: GCA_021733925.1. Classification (GTDB taxonomy): domain Bacteria; phylum Verrucomicrobiota; class Verrucomicrobiia; order Verrucomicrobiales; family Verrucomicrobiaceae; genus Prosthecobacter. The sequence goes on from JAIPJY010000014.1 coordinate 64,736, forward strand.
GCTTCGACCTCGACGGCAGGCTCATCCGCGACATCACGCTCCCCGGTATCGGCAGCGCAGGCGGCTTCGGCGGTCATCGGTACGACACCTCCACCTTCTACACCTTCACCAGTTTCACCGAACCGGGCGCGATCTACCGCATGGATTTGAAAACCGGCGAGAGCAAACTTTGGCGCAAGCCGCAGGTGGACTTCGAAGGCTCTGCATTCGAGACGCAGCAGGTCTTCTTTCACAGCAAGGACGGCACCAAGGTGCCCATGTTTATCGTCCACAAAAAGGGGCTGAAGCTCGACGGATCAAATCCCACGCTGCTCTACGGCTACGGCGGCTTTAACATCAATCTCACCCCCGGCTTCTCCGTCTCACGCGCCGTGTGGCTGGAGATGGGCGGCGTTTTTGCCATGTCCAACCTGCGCGGCGGTGGCGAGTATGGTCGCCAGTGGCATCAGGCCGGCATCAAGCTCGGCAAACAAAACGTGTTCGACGACTTCATCGCCGCCGCCGAGTGGCTCATCGCTCATAAGTACACCACCAGCGCCAGGCTCGCCATTCAGGGTGGCAGCAACGGCGGCCTCCTCGTCGGCGCCTGCCTCACGCAGCGCCCCGAACTCTACGCCGCCGCTTTGCCGGCGGTAGGCGTGCTCGACATGCTGCGCTTCGAGAAATTCACCATCGGCTGGGGCTGGAAGAGCGACTACGGCAGCGTGGAAAACCCCGCGGAGTTCAATGCTCTGCTCAGATACTCACCCTACCACAATCTCAAGCCCGGCACCCGCTACCCTGCCACCCTCGTTCTCACCAGCGACCACGACGACCGCGTCGTCCCCGCCCACAGCTTCAAATTCGCCGCCCGCCTCCAGGAATGTCAGGCGAAGGATGGGCCGCCCGTCCTCATCCGCATCGAAACCAGCGCCGGCCACGGCGCCGGCACTGCGCTGAACAAGACCATCGAAAAGACAGCCGGCGAGTGGGCGTTTTTGGTGAGGGCGCTGGGGATGCAATAAGTACGATGGGCACTCCTGCCCGTCGACCAGCGGCACCGCCAACACACTCGCTCTCTCTTCCTCAAACCCCGCTACGCCATCTCATCATGCGCACTTCGCTCTGCAATAACGGCGCGGCTTTTTGGGGCGGGTTCCATCCATCAAACCGCCAGCCTCTCCCTCGCGACATCTGCCACCTGCTTCTATACAGTGACGTAAGCCTCGCCCCCTCAAGTATTTCCTGGCATGAGTGCCTTTCTTCAATTGAGTAGTCGTTGCGTATCCGAATGACTACTTTCCTCAATTTCTACTTTCGGCAAGGGCCGCCCTATAATCTTGTTGAGTACGAACATGTCAGCGTTAGTGCCTTTCAGGCAATTGTTGAAACATTTCCTGAATTCAATCGGCCCGATAAATATTGCTGGGAGGTTTTGCTGCGTGAAAATGACCCTAGGTTGGCCGCCATTTTAACGTTCCTTCAAGAACACGGACTTTCCCCCTACACGAAATCACACCCTTGGTATCGAAAGGTGGGAAATCCAAGCCTGTTTCTGATCAAGAAAAAGCATGAGTTCACGACGCAAGAATACAATGAAGCACCCTTCCTCGAAATGGCGGGAGAGATAGAGATGGGTGAGCACAAGCATTTACATTTTGATTCCCCTCTTCTCGTTCACATCAAATCAAAGATCCCTCCCATTGGTCGGGCAGAAGGAGCAAAGGGGCCTATCTGCACGCAGATTATCAAGGAGCATATGGAAGCCGAAGGTTTCAAAGGTTTCACCTTTACACCGGTAGTAGTGGAAGGCAGCAGGCAGCCCTCTGAGCCACTTTGGGAAATCTGGAGCAACTACATGATGCCGCCCATGTGCTCCCCTTTGGTGGATGATGATGGCACACCTGTGATTCCAGGTCATTATACAAACGGTTGCCATATTGCCGAAACTGAACTTCCGCACATCTACCGTTACACTTCGGACGCCATTGCCTCCATGGCAAGCGTGGATGCTGCGGTTACCCATGAAGATTTTGGCCCTAAAACCAAGCTTTGTGAAATGCGTCGGCTGCTTGTATCCCAGCGCTTTCGTCAATGGGCATTGCAGAACAAAATCAAACTCGATTATGACCCGATTGTTGTTGTCAGGTAGGTGTGAGTTGAAGACAAATGAAACTTTATGAAATTCGATCCCCGTCAGTTCACTTTAATTCAGCCAGGTTTTTACCAATTTGACTGGGAAAAGTCAAAGGATGAAAAGGTGGCCATCTTCGTGCATGCGGTGTCGGATGCAGATCTAGGCAAGGCGGTTGGATGGATCGACGAGTTCCTGGAGAAGGAAACCCAGCTGAGAAAAACGGCCTCTCAACGCATCTACCCGAGCGATGCGTATTGGCTTGAGGACGAATGCGAGCTGACATCTGCCGAGGAACTGCTGGCTGTCTTGCAATGGACCATTCTGGATGTGGGAGAATTGGAAGATGGGATGTTCCAATTTCGTCTTGTCTATACGGGGCCGGATGATTTTCAGACAATTAGGGCCAAGCAAGTGATGATGGTGGCGGGCGTTAATTTTTCCAGCGATGGAGATTGGGATGTATGGTTTGAATCTTACTGTGAAGATTGACGATGTCTGATGCAGATCGAGACAGCGAGCTGCGCGCAAACCACGGTTTACGTGAAACAAAGACATGCGTCACCCCCTCACAAAGAAATTCGCGAACGTCACCGGCGTTCCAAAATCCGCCACACCCACCGGCCCTTTCGCACCGCCTTCCAGCGTCGCCTCCATCGTCTGGGGATTAGCCTCCTGCGTTTCCGTCAGCGTGGCAGTGGCTTTCGTACCATCGAGCTTGAGGCGCAGGCGATACCATTTGCCGGGCTTCACCTTGTCAGGACCAAAGACGATGGGAGCCTTGCCCGTGCCAATGAGGACCGCCGGACTCGCCTGACCACGCACGCAAAATCCCGTGCAGGTCGCATTGAGATCAGCACCTTTCGGCAGCTGGAAGTCCGCAATGAACTCCCCATCGGCCACTTCAGCCTCGCTCCACAGCGGCGTGCCTTCCTGGCCGCCCGTAGCTTCGAGCTTCAGATTCCAGTTCGACGGTTTCCATCGCGCTTCAGCTCCAGCAGCCACTTTCCAGCCACGCAGATCCAGACCATTGTACAGATGCTTCCAGCCTTGATCCAGCGGCGCCGAGTCCGCAGCCGTGGCTCCGGTGGAGGGCAGTTCTTTGATGCGCACATTGCGGAATTCAACCGGCGCGCCTTCGGATTCCAGCGCCAGATACCCTTTGCGCCAGAAGCACTTGTCGCCGCCGCTCATGATCTTGCCATTCACCGCCAGCGTGAGCGTCCCATTGTTGCCGGTGATGCGGTAGTGATTCCATTCCGGCGAAGGCTTGCTGCGTTCCTCGCTGGGAAAGCTGCGCTGGCCGCTGTGCTCGCCATGCGGCTCCATCGTGGCGCCGTGAATGGGAAAGACATCGCCATGCGTTGTAAACCAGCGCGGCTTTTTCGGATCCGCATGCTTCATGTAGCCCTGGTCCAGCACCTGCACCTCGATGCCGCGTAGAAAGGGCACGCCCGGCGCGGAGATGGGGCTGCCCCAGATGAAGACACCGGAATTCCCACCGCTCGTCAGGTGCCGCCACTCACACTCCATGACAAAATTCTCATACTGCTTCTCCGTGCGCATCGCCCCGGTGGGAACGCCCGTGCAGCTCACCACACCATCCTTGATGCTCCACGTCTCCGGCGCACAGTTCGCATTCACCCACCCGCTGAGATCCTTCCCATTAAACATCGGCACAAAGCCGTCGTCATCAGCGAGCGCTCTTGAGAGGATGAGGAGCCAGAGGAGAAGCATGGATTTCATATGCGAAGAGTACGCAGGATTTGGGAAAGTCTTGGAAGATCATCGACCCAAACAACAGGGCCTACGGAACACACAGAAGGCACGGAATCAGAATCCAAACTTCAGACTTCCGTTTATTCCGCGACTTCCGTAGGCAACCCTTTCTGGCACTCCTCATCCAAACAACGCAGCCACCGGCTTCCCACCATCCGTGATCGGCACTGGGCGCGTGCCATCCATGAGCTCCTTGCTCGGATCAATGCCCATCGCAGCGTGAATCGTCGCGTGGAAATCAACCAGCGGCACCGGATTCTCCACAGGCTTTTTCGCCAGCTCATCGCTGACGCCATATGCGCCGCAGTGGTTCAGTCCGCCACCCGCGAGAACCATCGAGAACGTGGTGCCCTGATGTCCGCGTCCGCCACGTCCATCAAACTCCGGCGGGCGACCAAACTCGGTGCCCACGACGATGAGCGTCTTGTCGAGCAGCTTCTTGTCCTTCAGATCGCGGATCAGTGCGGCGAGGGCGGTGTCCAGTTCCTGAATGAGCAGGTGCTGGTTCTTGTAGCCTTCGTTGTGAATGTCCCAGCCCGTGCCGTTCATGAAGTTGAGGTTATGCGAAACCTCGATGAACCGCACGCCCGCCTGCACGAGCCGGCGCGAGAGCAGGCAGCGCTGGCCGAACTCACCACCGTACGCATTGCGCAGATCGGCGGGTTCTTCCTTGAGATTGAAATGCCGCATGAACTGCGGGCCGGACAGGCTCAGCGCCTGCTCCTGCGCCGTCTTGTAGTCGGCGATCACGGATTCTCTCGGCGCACGCGCCATGAGCGGCGCGAGCAGCTGCTCACGGGTCAGCGCACGTTTTTCATCCACGAAATCCGGGCGCGTGAAGCCCGCTGGTCCGGTGTTCGTGTCCGTGAGATAGACATAGCCCGCCTTCGCACCGAGGAATCCCGGGCCGCGGCTCACATTCGGATAACCAATGAGAATGTACGGCGGCACCTCGCCACCCACCGCACCGCGCTCATGCGAAATGATGGAGCCGATGCTCGGATACACCACGTTCCCCGAGATCATGCGCCCCGTGTGCACAATGTTTGTGGCAAAGGCGTGCTCGTCGATCACATGATGATTCACCGTGCGCATAACCGTCACATGCTCCATCACCTTCGCCGTCTGGCTCAGATGCTCCGTCAGCTGCACGCCGGGCACGGTCGTGTCGATGGACTTGTAGAGCGAGCCCGCCACCTTGGTCTTGTCCGTGTTGTTGCCGAGTTTCTTCGGATCAAACGTGTCAATTTGAGCCATGCCGCCGCCCAGCCAGATGAAGATGCAATGCTCCGCCTTGCCCTTCGGCATGTGGACGGGCGTGTTGTTCGCAAACAACGGTGCCGCGCCAAAGGCAGCGGCGGAGGTGAGGAAGGAGCGGCGTTTCATAGTCTTGCCGTATAAACGCCGAATAAAGCCAGTTTTCACTTTCGGACGCACCTCACTTTCGTGGGGTGGTGGCTTATCCCATTGGGAAACGCTTCTCCGGCATTCATGGGAGTTGGCGGCTTGTGTTCCATGAAGGGTTCCGTGGAGGCCAAAATCACTCAAATCGCAGCGCGGCGATGGGGTTCATGTTGGCGGCCTTGCGGGCGGGGTAGAACCCAAAGAACACTCCCACGATGAAGCTGATGCCGAAGGCCACGACTACGCTGCCTATGGAAACGGACGGGTGGAAGTCCGGGATCATACTCGCGGCGGCACTGATTCCGTAACCGAGCGCCACGCCGATCGCCCCACCGAGCAGGCTCAGCGTGATGGATTCGATGAGAAACTGCAGCAAAATATCCCGGGGCTGCGCGCCGACGGCGATGCGGGTGCCGATCTCCCGCGTGCGCTCCGTGACGCTGACGAGCATGATGTTCATGATGCCGATGCCGCCGACGAGCAGCGACAGACCCGCGATGCCGCCCAGCAAATACGTCAGCATGGTGGTGATGCTGTTCACGGTGTCCGCGATCTCCTTCTGGTTCACGATGTCGAAGTCGTTTTTGCGTCCGTCGGCCAGGCGGTGGCGCTGGCGCAGCAGGGCGGTGACTTGCTCCTGCGCGGCGCTCATGAGCCCGTCACTGCTGATCTGCAGCGTGACGAGGCGCGGATACTTGTCGCCGGTAAGACGCCGCATGGCGGTGGTGTAGGGAATGACGATGCGGTCATCCTGGTTGGCACCGCCCATGCCCGCGCCTTTGCTTTCAAGTTCGCCGATGATGGTGAAGGGCATGTTTTTGATGCGCACCGTCTGCCCCACGGGGTTCAGCGGGCCAAAGAGCTCCCGTGCCGTGCGCGATCCTATGACGGCCACGCGCGCCGCACTGCGCACCTCTCTCTCTGTAAACATGCTGCCGCGTGCCAGTGGCCAGTCGCGGATGCGCAGGTAGCCCGGCGACTCTCCGGCGATGGTCGTGCTCCAGTTCCGCCCGGCGGCGACGGCCTGCGCCGAGAGTGTCACCTCCGGGCTCGCGGCCTGCACGCTGCGCACTTCACGGCGGATGGCCTCCACGTCCTCCAGCGTCAGGTTGCTGGACTCCGCGTTGCCTGCGGCGGCTGCATTCGTCCGCCGGCTTTTGGAGAACACGATGAGCAGGTTTGACCCGAGCGAGGACACCTGGTCCTGGATGCGCCGCTGCGTACCCCGGCCCACCGCCATGATGGCGACCACGGACGCCACGCCGATGATGATGCCCAGCGCGGTCAGCGTGCTCCGCAGCTTGTTCCGCCGCAGTGCGCGGAAGGCGATCATGGCCGTCAGGCCAGCACGCAGCAGCGGCGATGTGAGCGTATGCAGCATGGTGGTCAGGCGAGGTCGGCGTGTTGTTCAGAAGCATCCAGCGCGGCGCGCTGGTCGCTGGCAAAGGTGCGCGTGGTGTTGGGCTCATCACGGATGATCTTGCCGTCGCGCATGACGATGGTGCGCTTGCAGTACGCGGCGATGTCGAGCTCGTGAGTCACCATCACCACCGTGATGCCGGTGTCGTTCAGGGCTTGAAACAGGCCCATGACCTCGATGCTCGTGCGCGTGTCCAGATTGCCCGTGGGTTCGTCCGCCAGCAGGAGCTCAGGATTGTTGACCAGAGCGCGGGCGATGGCCACGCGCTGCTGCTGGCCGCCGGAGAGCTGGTTCGGGTGGTTGTACAGGCGTGTTCCCAGGCCCACTTTTTCCAGCGCATTGATTGCACGCTGGCGGCGCTCCCGCAGCGGCACATGCGGGTTGGTATAGAAAAGCGGCAGCTCCACATTCTCACATGCCGTGGTGCGTGACAGCAGGTTGAAGCTCTGGAAGACAAAGCCGAGCTTCTGGTTGCGCAGGCGGGAGAGGTCGGCACGGCCCAGCTTGGCCACATTCACGCCATCGAGCAGGTAGCTGCCTGCGGTGGGCTGGTCCAGGCAGCCCAGCATGTTCATGAGCGTGGACTTGCCCGAACCGCTGGAGCCCATGATCGCCACGAACTCCCCACGCTCGATGCGCAGGCTGACCCCGTTCACCGCATGCACCTCCACATCGCCCGTGCGGTAGGTCTTCCGCATGTCCGTCAGCTCAATGACCGTCGTGCTCATGGCTAGATGGATGGTGGTGGCCCTTCCGCGTTTTCTTTGGCTCCGCCCAGCGTGGCCGTCACCACACGCGCACCGGCCTCCAGTCCCTCGATCACTTCCGTCTCGCTGTTATCCGTGATGCCCGTCGTGACGATGACGGCGCGCAGCGTCTGCTCTTTGTCCGTTCCTTCCAGTACATAGACAATCTGTTGCCTGCGCTGCAGCTTGGCGTCTGTGGCACCGCTGACCTTGCTGCCTTCCGGCGGTGTGAAGCGCAGCGCGGTGTTCGGCACTTTCAGGACGGCGCTTTTCTCAGCCGTGAGGATGGAAACGTCCGCCGTCATGCCGGGGAACAGCCGCTGCTCTGGGTTTTCCACGTCGATGAGCGTTTCATACGTCACCACATTCTCCTTCGTCGTGGGGGAGATGCGCACCTGCACCACCTGGCCGTCGAACACATCATCAGGGAAGGCATCCACCGTGAAGTCCACCTTCTGTCCCATCTTCACACGGCCGATGTCGGCCTCGGAGACCGTGGCGTTGATGCGCATTTTTTTAATGTCCTGCGCGAGGGTGAAGAGCACCGGCGTGTTCATCGCCGCGACGACCGTCTGGCCTGCGTCCACCTTTCGTGAGACCACGACGCCGTCCACCGGCGCGGAGATGCGGCAGTAGCTCAGGTCGATCTTTGCTTGGTCGAGCGCTGCCTCGCGGATGGTCACGGTGGCCTCCGCCTGCCCCAGTTCCGCCGTGGCCTGTTCCACATCCAGCGCCATGACTCCGCGCAGGGGCAGTAGCTCCTTCTTGCGGGCCAGGTTCTGCTTCTTCCACAGGGCGCTGGCCTTGGCGCCGGCCAGCTCGCCTTCGGCAGCCTTCACCTTGGCGGCATAGATGGAGGTGTCCAGTTCCGCGATGAGGTCCCCTCGCTTCACCGTGGAGTTAAAGTCCGCGTACAGCTTCATGACGCGGCCAGACACCTGGCAGCCTACGTCCACGCTCACCACCGCGCCGAGCGTGCCGCTGGCCATCACCACAGCACGCAAATCTCCAGGACTGACGGTGGTTGTTTCAAAGCGGGACGTGCCTGCTCCCGGTGGTTTGCAGGCTGAAAGGGAAATCAGTGACAATAAAAGTAAGATGCGTGTGTTCATTTCCAGCCTCCTCCGACTGTTTGATAAAGTTTGATGCGTGCGGCCACTGCGTCATAGCGTGAGCCAATGAGGTTTTGCTGCGCGTTAAAAAGGTCCTGCTGTGCCGTTATCACATTCAGGTAGGTTGCCACGCCCCGCTGGTCCCTTGCGGCGGCCAGGTCATAGCGCCTCTGCTGGGCGGCGGTCAGCGCCTCCAGCGTGCGGATCTGCTCCCTTGCCGCACGCTGCGCCACCAGCGCATCAGCCACTTCCCGGAAGGCGCTCTGGATGGCCTTCTCATAGTTTGCCACCTCGATGCGCGTACGCACCTTTGTCGCGTCGAGGTTCGCCTTGTTCCGGCCACCCGCGAAAATGGGCAGGCTGATCTGCGGCGCAAAGCTCCATACCGCCGTCCCTTGGCCAAACAGGCTCGTCAGCTCCGCGCTCGTGGTGCCGTCAGAGGCCGTCAACTTTACGGTTGGGAAGAAGGCCGCGCGCGCCGCGCCGATGTCCGCATTCGCGGCACGCAGCGTGTGCTCCGCCGCGAGGATGTCTGGCCGCCCCAGTAGCAGTTCCGAAGGCACACCAGGGGGCACCGCCTTCACCGGCGCATCTGCCAGCGCTCTGCCCTGTGGCAGCCCAGCAGGCAGCGGCTGGCCGAGCATGAGCACCAGGCCGTTCTCCGCCTGCGCACGCTGACGCTGGTAGGAAATGATATTGGCCTTGGCCGTGAGCACCTGCGTCTCAGACAGGCGCAGGTCCAGCTCAAGCAGCCCGCCTGCTTTGAAAATGCTCTCATTCACGCTGTAGCTTTCCTCCACCACTGCCAGCGTCTTCTTTGTGTTGGCGATGAGCTCATCAAACCGCCTCACGGTGTAGTATTGCGTGGCCAGCTCCCCGATGAGCGTGACCTGTGCGGCACGGCGGGTTTCGGTTTTGGCCAGGTAAGTCTCCAACGCCTTTGCGCTCAGGCTGCGGATGCGGCCAAACAAGTCCAGCTCATACGCCGTGGTGCCAAGTTTCAGCGACCACTGCTCAGTGGTCAGTCCGCTCACGTGGCTCTGCGCCAGGTCGCTCGTCGCGGACACGGTGGGCAGCAGCGGCGCGCGCTCGATGCGGTACTGCGCTCGCGCCTCCTCCACGCGCAGCATGGCCACTCGCAGATCACGGTTGTTTTCCAGCGCGATGTCGATGAGCCGCACCAGCCGCGCGTCCTCCTTGAACACACTCCGCCAGGCCAGCTCGCTGCTGCCAGCACTCGTCGTGCCACCGTCTGGGTAGCGTGTGCTTACCGGTGCTGCCGGGCGCTCCAGTTTCGGGATGAAGCTGCAACCCATCAGCATCTGGCAGCCGATAAGGGCCAGCGCACAGCGCCGCGTCATGCGGGAAAATGGGGTCTGTTTCCTGGAAGTCATGACTCCAATAGTCACGGCATTCACGCAACCCGCGCCGCTATTCAGACCAGCGGATGAATCAGCAGGACGAGCGGCATCATGCGCGGATGAACGGCCACCGCCGTTCATGGGCTTTATTACACCGTTCGTCACCACCAGAGAGTGTCTTGTCATTGCAGACTGGCTTTTCGCCGTCGGTGGCACAAACTTGCTTGGACATGAACGAGGCCACACTCAATGCCAACTGCACGCCACCCTTTGCCGGGCGCGGCTACCGCTTGATGCAGACCGGCTTCTGGTCCTTGTTTGCCCTGATGGTGACCGTTACCATTCTATCCGGGCCACCCGCCATCGCCTTTGACGATAAATCCCCAGCTACAGCGGAGTCGCTCAGGAGGGCCTTTGCTGCTCTGCAGCCGGTGATGTGGATTCAAAATGTGGCCATGATACTGTGCGGTATTCTGGCCACCCACTGGCTGCACCTCCTCTCTATCAAGCACCGCTGGGACCTGCGTCCCCTCAGGCGGCTGGTTCCCGTGGTGCTGCTCTCCTGCGTGGGGTTCGCGGCTGGCTGCTCCCTGCTCATCAATGCCCTTCGCTGGTTCCTCGCCGCACGTGGCTTTGGCACTGCGGTCGCAGACAGAGGGATGCTGATTGAACTGGTCGCCACCGGCGCTGTGTCCCTCTTCCTACTGGGCATGTGGGCCGCGTTGTACTACGCCTGTCAGGCCTTCACCCGGCTGCATCAGATTGAGGTCACCTCTCTGCGCCATGCTGCCGCCAACAAGGAGGCGCGACTGCAGACCATCGCCACGCAGCTTAATCCACACTTTCTCTTCAACTCCCTCAACACCCTCCGCGCACTCATTGATGAAAACCCGAAGCACGCGCGTGATGCCGTGACGCAGCTCTCGCTGGTGCTGCGCGCGTCGCTTACGTCCAGTGATCGGAAGCTCATCCCGCTGCGCGACGAGCTCTCGGCGGTGGATGCGCTGCTGGATCTGGAACTCGCACGCTACGGCGATAGGCTGAAGGTGGAGCGACACGTCGGCGTCGGCTGTGAATCAGCGCTCATTCCACCGCTGCTGCTTGTCACGCTGGTGGAGAACGCCGTCAAGCACGGCGTGGCCGCGAGGCTGGGCCCCGGCTTTCTGCGCTACGAGGCCAGCCTCGGCCAGTCAGGTCTCTGCCTCCACGTTCAGAACTCCGGCGCGCTGGTTGAAAACTGGCAGGGCAAAGGCGGCATCGGCCTCGCCCATACGCGGGAGCGGCTCGCGCTGCTGTTCGGCAGCTCCGCCCCCATGACCATCAGCCAAACTGCCGACGGAGTGGAGGTTTCCGTCTGCCTCCCTCAAACTCAGCAACCATGAAAGCCCTCCTCATTGACGACGAACGCATGGCACGCCGCGAGATGCGCCGACTGCTGGAGGCGCATCCAGAGATCGAAATCGTTGGCGAAGCCGACAGCGGCCATGCTGCGCTGAGCCTGCTGCCCACGCTCAAGCCGGACGTCCTCTTCCTCGACATCCAGATGCCCGAGATGGATGGCTTTGAATTCGTCAACTCCATGGGCGACCACGCACCGCAGGTCATCTTCTGCACCGCGTATGATGCCCACGCTCTGCGCGCCTTCGAGGTCAATGCCGTCGGCTATCTTTTGAAGCCCGTCGATCCCGTCCGGCTCGCTGCAGCTATTCAGAAACTGAACGATCCCGCCGCGCCGGAAGCCGAAGCGCAGGATGAGACCCCTCTCCGTGAAACCGATCGCGTGCTGCTCAAAGGCGAGCAGCGCACATGGTTCGTTCCCGTGCGCTCGATCTACCTGCTCCAGTCTGAAGGCAACTACACGCACGTCTTCTTTGAAGGCGGCAAAGTCCTGCTCCCTCGCTCCCTAGGCACTTTGGAGCAGCGCCTGAACCTCCCCATTTTTTTCCGCGCCAACCGCGCCCAGCTCATCAACACCCGTGCCATCACCGACGTCATCGAATGGTTCAGCGGCGGCCTTCAGGCCACCCTCGCCTCCGGCGACAAAGTGGAAATATCCCGCCGCCAGGCGGCTCTCTTCCGCAAGCAAAAAGGTCTGTAGGGACGAGATCGCGAAGACTTATCGGACAGATGCCCGCTAGAGGGCGACTAAGGACTGAACTCCCACTCTGGCGCGTTCAGCAATGCCCACAGCACATCTTCCATGCGGCCACGCCATGCGGGATCAATCTTCTTCGTTGGTGGATCTCCGGCACGGGCGTCGGCTTCCTGCGCCATGCGCACGGTGGTGGCTTCGCCGTCGAGGTGGTTGGACCAGCTCACGTATTTCTCACGCGTGCGTGTGGTGGCGGGTGGCGGGGTGCTTGAAACAGGCCGGATGCGTGTGTCGAATCCCGCACTCAGGTGCTTCGTATAAAGCGCGAGTTCTTCAGCGGTAGGATGACGCGTGAGCAGCTTGAGGAATAACTGATCAATGAACTGATCGAGCGACTCGTTTTGCAGCGCGAGATCGGTGATGCCGTGGTCATCGCTCAAACGCGTGAGCCAGATGCCGAGGGTGCCGTTGCTGAGGATGGCGGGTTGCAGCACGTTCGGATCGACGTCGCGTTTGCTGATGGGGTCCTGCCGTGAACCACGCCAGCCGAAGGCACCGAGCACGTCGGTGACGGCTTGGATACGGGGCAGGGCGAGGCTGGGGCGGTCGCGCTCATTGCTGGTGCTGGTCAGCATCCAGCTGTGGTGCGGTTTGCCCATGTGAATGGCGTTCTTGAGGTCACGCGTGTTGTCGATGTCCAGGCAGACTTCTTCCGTGTGGAAGGGCTTGCCGGTGGCCGCAAAAAGCGAATCAACAATCTGCTCGGCCTGCAGGCGCCGTGGCGCTGGGCTGGTGAAGAGCGGGCTGGTGAGTTTCAGGGTGGGATCAGTGGCGCGCTGATAGGCCTGGCTGTTCAAGATGAGGCGTGCGAGGTGCTTCACGTCATAGCCACCGCTCACGAATTCACGCCCCAGCCATTTCAGCAGCTCAGGATGCGTGGGCTTGCCCTTTTCCCAGTCTTCGATGGGCTCGACGATGCCACGGCCCATGAAGCGTGCCCACACTCGGTTCGCGATGACCTGTGCAAAGCGCTCGTTTTGCGGCGCGGTGATCATGGCGGCCAGCACGTCGCGGGTGTCCTTCGGATCTTCGGCGAGTTTCGCGGCGGTTTCGTCGCAGAATTCGGCAAAGGGCCACTTCGGCTGCACCTTGGTGCCGGGTTGCAGTGTCACCTGAATCAGCGGCTTGCGGCCGCCGGCGTGGATCTTGTCCATCGGCACGCTGCTGGTCTTCGGCAATTCGATTTCCTTAGTGCCCAGCATCGCGGCGAGTTCGAAAAGATCCTGCTGCAACGATTTGCCGGTGGGCGAGTCATGGCAGCGTGCGCACTTCATTTCCACGCCGAGGAAGGCGGTGCTGACGATGGTGCCCTTGGCCGCCATGGGCACATCATTCTGTGAGGCCGTGCCAAACCCAGCCGGGCCGCCGAGGCGCTCGCTGCCGCGCATGCGCAGGAGTTCGGTGACAAAGAAATCCATCGGCTTGTTGTCCTGCAGCGACTCATACAACCACCAGCGGAAGGGCCCGGTGTTGTTCAGCGTGGGATTGAGAATGTTCGGGTTCTCCGCAAGGACGTCCTGCCAGTAGCCCATCCAGTTGTCCGCCCAGCGCGAGTCTTGCAGGAGCTGGTCGATGATCACCTTGCGATCCGGGTTCTTCTGAAACGCGGCAATCTCCGCCAGCGACGGTGGCACACCCACGGTGTCGAGATACACCCGGCGCAAGAAGGTCAGATCATCCGCCAGTGGTGTGAGCGTGAGGTGATCGGCGCGGATGTCCGGCCAGTGCGCGCCTTCCTTGATCCATGTGGTGACCAGCGCGATTTCATCCTTGGTCAAAAGCTTGCCCTTGGGCGGCATGACCTCGTCTTCATCCGTCGAAGTGATGCGTGCGATGATCGAACTGTGATCCGGTTTGCCAGGATCGACCGCCGCACCATCAGACTTGCCGCCCTTCATCGCGTCTGCGAGCGAATCCAGATGCAGCCCGCCTTTGGCCTTCGCGCCGCGATGGCATTCGGTGCACTTGGCTTCGAGGATCGGCTGGATGTCTTTGAAGTAGTCGATGCTGCCTTTGTGCGCGTCCTGCGACTTCACGCTCTCGATCCTCGCGGCGATGAAGCCATCAATGCTTCCTTCACCCGGCGGGTTTTTCGCCAGCCATGCTTCCGCAGCCTTGCGGCGCTTGGCCCAATACGGCGCGGACTGCGCACGCAACTCGGCGCGCTTCTTCGCATTGATCTCCGCGTAGTGCGCGTTGCGTTCCTTCTCGTAGGCGGTCCAGCCGGCATCGTTGTAAGCCACTTCGCGCTTGCCGGGGGTGATCAGTTTCCACGCTTCACTGCCCTGCGGCGACCAAGCGACCACCGTCTCGCCGAGTTCCGGACGGCGCTCCGACTTGCCGACGTAGCTCCCCACCAGCGTCTCCAGCACGATGAACTGCGGCTTGCCCGTGCCTTCAAACTCGCACCACGATTCACGATTGCCCGGCGGCGCAAAGCGGAAGTCAGGACCGAGATCCAGGTAGCCCTGCTGGTCGATCACCAGGTGATGTCCATCGCTGTCATTCGGCGGGAAGGGCGTGGTGAGGACCGTCTTGTTGTCGATGTAGAGATTCGTGGCGCCACGGGCACGCAGCAGCAGGCGGTGCTTGCCTTTGGGGAAGGTCACGCTGGCAGCCGCACGCAGCAGAAATGGGACATGGCGGTCGCCGCGCACCCCGGTCTCCACATACTTCTGCGGCACGTCGAAGAAGCCAAACACATCCTCCGTGTAGGTCTCGCCCACTTTGGGGTGCTCACTCGGCCACGCGTTCGCTTCGGGCATGCCTTCCTCGGCCAGTTGCACCAGCACGCGTCCGGCGGGCACCTGCTTCTTCGCGATGGGCGGTGGCGGCGGCACAAACTGATACTTCGCCTTCAGCGCACCGACGTCGATCGGGCCGCGATAGATCGCCACGTCATCGAGCCAGCCATTCAGCGAGTGCGTGCCAGCCAGCGTGGAGCCGCTGCCGATCATGAGCGCATCACCATCAGTGACCGGTGCACGATCCGTCTCGCCGCCCATGTCCCAGAGGCCGGTGGTCTCGCGACCGTCGATGTAGCCTTTGATGCTCTTGAGTTTGCCGAAGGTGTAGGTGACCGCGATGTGGTGCCAACCCGCGCTCGGCAGCGTGTCCTTGGACCACCAGCGGTGCCAGGCACCCTTCTTGCCGGGAATATCGGCGCTGTGAAAGAGGAAGCCGATCTGCGCGCCACCTTTCGCTGTCTGGATACGCAGCGCGTAGTTTTGATTCTCCGCGCCAAATTCCTTCGTGCCGAGGCGGCCCTTGCCCAGGATGTAGGGAGATCCGCTCACCCCCGCTGGCTTCACCCACGCCTCCAGCGTGATGGTTTCATTCAGGCCAAAGCGCAGCTCTTCGCTGTCCTTGATCGTGAGGGCAGATTTTTTGCCGTCGCCATTGAAACGCTGCGCGGTGTTGTCCTTCGTGAAGGTGGGAAAGGTCGGTGCACGCGGGCCGGGTTCTTTCGCATCGTCAAACCGCCACTGCATGACCGGCTTTGCCAGCGGTTTATCCGTGGTGTCATTGCCACCGCTGTCGTTTTGAGCGGAGGCGAGGGTGCTGAGCAGGAAAGTGGCGAGTACAAAGCGCGTCATGCTCCTATCAACGCCGGTTTGCGCCATCTTTCAGCATTTCCGGCACCCCACTTTCGTGTGGGGCTGGCAAACCACCACCGCTTTGGCGTGGGTCACGCCATGAAACCGAGCGGCGGTGTGCTGGAGCCGGGGCTGTAGAAGTTGCCGATGTTGGGCAGCACGAGTGGGAGATCCGTGGGGGAGACGCCCAGCCAGAGGGCGAGTTCGGCGAAAAACTGATCGCAGCTCGTGGTCGGGATCAGCCGCCCGTTGCCGGTGTCCAGCGGGTTTTGCTCGGGGCCGCTCGCTGGATTGATCGCAAGGCTGGGGAAGCTGCCATAGATGTGCTTTCCCTGCACGCCGCCACCGACGACGAACTGGTTGCTGCCCCAGGCGTGGTCGCTGCCCTGGCCGTTGCTCGTCAGCGTGCGGCCAAAGTCGGAGGCCGTGAAAAGCGTGACCTTGTCCTGCATGTTCATGGCCACAAGCTGGTTGTAGAAGGCACCCACCGCCGCGCTGATCTGCGGCAGCATCTGCCCTTGGAGGTTCAGCACGCCGCTGTGGTGGTCCCAGCCGCCCAGATTGATGAAAAAGGTCTGCCGCACAGCTCCCAGGACGGAGTTTGCATGGCCTTGAATCGCCTGGGCGATCATCTGCAGCCGCGAACCGACATAGCTGGAGGGGAATACAATGCCGCCCGGCAGCGCGGTGGAGGTTGCCGTGGTGAAGGCGTTGTAGGCATCCAGCGCGGCCTTCTTCCTGGCATTGAAAGTCTGCATCAGCACGTTGGAGTACTGCTGCGCCAGCTGGCTGTCCACGCCCTGGCTGAAGGCCTGCGCGGTGGTGTCACTCTGCTGCCAGCCGAATTTGTAGTTCTGCAAAGCGACCGCGCCGGTCGTGGTGATGGCGTATTCCGCCACCTGATGCCCGGTCTGCCAGACGTTGCTGCCATCCAGCGAGATATTCATCGGCACTTTCTGGTTGGCATTCAGCCCCTGCAGCAAATCGGCCGTGCGTCCGGCCCAGCCGATGCCGGAACGCTGGTTAGGCAGGCTCGTCTGCCACTGCTCGATCTGGTCCGAGTGCGAATACAGGCCGAGCGGGAGCTTCTTGCTCAGCGCCGTGACCTGGCTGCGGTTTTGCACGGGTTCGATCAGTGTGCCCACGTTGGCCACGAAGGCCGCGTGCCCGGCTTCAAACAACGCCGCGATCTCCGGCATGCCGCCATGCACGGCGAAGTCGTTCTGGCCGGTTGGATGAATGTCGATGAGCGATCCTGGGGCGAGCGCGAGGTTCGAGCGCGTGGCCTGATACTGCGCATACGCGGTCGTCTCACGCGGGACGAGCATGTTGAAGCTGTCGTTGCCTCCGGAGAGAAAGAGACACACCACCGCACGGTATTCGCTGTTGGTCGGCGCGGTGACCGCGGCGATCTTTTCGGCAAACGAGAGATTCAGCAGCGTGTTCAGCACCGGAATGGAACTCACGGCGGCGCAGCTGGCCTGACCGAGAAACTGGCGGCGCGGAGATTGAAAGGCGATCATGGAGGCAGGGCGGTCAGGAGGTTAGCGCAGCACGTTGAATTCGGCGGAAGAGACGATGGCGGTGATGAGCTGGCGCAGCCGTTCACGGTGCCATTCCCAGCTCGTGCCCGGCGGTTTCACGCGATCAACCGAATCGCGGATGGTTTTAAACAGCTGGGGCGTCATTGTGCCGCCGAGCAGCATCAGGTCGAGCCGCCGGATATGCAGATCCAGATCCAGCAGGTTGGCGGAGCTCGGGGTGTTCTCGTTGATATGCGCTGATGGGATGACGAAGCCGAGTTCGGGGTCAAGATTCAACTCGACGGCATAGGCAGCAGTGCCGTTGCCCCAGCGGTGCAGGCTGTTGTTGCCGATGGCGTTGTAAAAGTAGTTCGCACCGGTGATGGCGGAGCTGGCATTGACGATCTGAAACTCAGGCGCGACGAGCCCCATCTGCGTGATGGGTCCGGGCGGACTGTGCCCCGGGAGGAAGAAATTAAAGACGCTCGGCGAGTTCTGCGGGTCCTGCTGGTGGTCGAGATTGAACTGATCCAGCGGATAGCGCCCGGAGGTGGATGCCGCGTTGAAAGCCGTTGCCATGTTGACCACGCGGAGAAAGGGCTCCCGCATTTTGCCAAACGTGGGCGCGTCCATCATGGCCGGATCTCGTGCTTCAGGGTCCATTAGGATGGCCTTGATAAAGGCCTTCATGTCTCCACGCACTCCGCTGCCGTTGTCATTGAACTTCGCGGCCACACGTCCGATGTACGCTGGGCTGGGGTTGGAGGTGACGAAGCGCTGAATGAGCTGGCGTCCGATAAACGGGCCAACATTGGGATGATTGAAAAGATTAGTCACCGCTGCGGTGATGTCCGCCGTACCCGCCGTGCCGGTGCTGCCGCTGCTCGGTGTGCTGGCGGCGATGGAAAGCCCGCCTAGCAGCGTCTTCGCGCCGCAGTCGTGGTAGGCGTCATAAATCTTCATCGGGTGCAGGTGGTCGCCGTTGACGAGGTTGTTCGCGTTGAAGCTGGTGCTGTCATTCCAGGTCAGGCCGGTGAACACGCGGGCGAGCTCGGTGATGTCGGAGTTGTCGTACGTCGGGATGAACTGCCCGGCCTGCGGATGGCCGGTGGGGTACGTCTTGCGCGAGCCGTCCGTCTCCAGCATCCACAGGCCGATGCTGAAGAGCTGCATGACTTCACGCGCGAAGTTTTCATCCGGGTGCAGGTTCAGCGCGACGTTGGCTTTTTGGTTGCCGAGGTGGCTGAGGTAAACCCCCATCACCGGATGCATCGCCACCTGCTTGAGGATGTTGAGGTAGTTGCCGAAGGCGTTTGCCTCAAAGATGTCATAGTAGTTTGCCATGCCCTCGTAATCGACCGCCAGCGACTCGGGTCGGTCTGAGGTGACGAGGATCTCACTCAATGCGAAGGCCACGCGCTGGCGCAGCGGGTCTGGCAGCTGCGTGGTGGTGTCGTCGGGGCGCAGTTTCGGCACGCCCATGGCTCGCTCCCACCACGCGTGCTCCTTGTAGTTGCCGTACAGCGCGAGGCCGTTGGCGTATTGCAGCGCCCAGTTCGTGTAGGGCTGGATGTAGCCGACAGGGCGGGTGAATTGATCGTCAATCCACGCTTCGAGCCCCATCGCCATCAGCGCCTCCACATTCTCCGGCACGATGTCGGCGTCGCTGCTGTCATCCTGGTCGGGGCCAAAGGCCGCCTGGATGAGAAAGCGCGCGGCTTCCTTGGCGCAGGGCAGGGGGGAGGCATCTCCCAATGTCACCGTGGCGCTGCTGCTGCCGATGGAGTAGCCGCTGGCCGCAGTGACGTTCACCACAATGGTTTCGCCGCCTTCAACATTGAGGTCGTTGACAGGGGAGAGCGCGATCCATGTCTCTCTTGCACCGAACGGCAGCACGACCTGCGTGCCGATGATGTTGGTCGTGTAGTCGTTGTCTCGTGTGGCCGTGCCGGTGAAGGTCAGGTTGACCGTGAGCGGTTTCAGTCCGCCGCTGCGGCGGATGGCAATGACGCCTTTGTCCGGCCAGTCTTCGCGCATGTCTCCGTCGATCAGACCGACGGTGATCGTGCTGGCGGAGGTGAGCGTGGTTTGCACCCGGCTGAGGTCAGAGGTGTCGTTTCGATCACTGTGATCGAGCGCAGGATTGAGCCCGACCTGCAGTTCCTCCCAGTCACTCAGTCCGTCTTGATCGCTGTCCACATCACTGATGCCGAGTTTGAAGAACCAGCGGCTCTGCCCGTTGGTGTCCAAAGGGGTCAGGATGGAGGTGCCATTGCCCACCACAGTGCTCAGCAGCGTGTAGTTGGCCGGATTGAGATCGGGGCTGCCGTAGATGCTGTAGCTCTTGCCTGCCGCACTCGGCCACCCAAAATGCAACTGGCCAGCCACTCCGGCGGCGAGCGCGGACGTGGGAAAGGAATGCGGATCAAGCGGATTAGTGCCGGCGGTGCTTTCCTGCGCATTTGTCCAGCCGTCATGATCGGCATCTCCTAAGGCCCCCAAAGCCACCGCGCCAAATTGGACTTCCCAAATGTCGCTCTGTTGATTGGAGTTGGAGTCAAGTGCCGTGACTCGCAGAGAACCGGTGAGTACGGCCAGAACCAAGAGGGTGCGCGTGTTCATCGGAGAGGCGGTGGGTGCTACCTAATCATAGTCAGGGCGATTGACCAGCAAGCTTTTGCGAAAGGAGGGGCGTCATATCTGCTCAGCGCGAGGCAGGGCGGCTTGTCCTCAATCCGCCGCCGAGCGTCTCCACGCTCGCTTTCCGGAAATCAGTTTCGCAAAACACCATGTTTCCCATACCGGCCTCCTCAGATGGTCTGGCTTCCTTCAGAGGGGCTTCCCACTGTCGCAAAATCGGAAAATGCTCTTGCAAAACACCCCTCAATACATAACCTGTTACCACATGTCTTACTCACTCACCCGAACCAGCATGGCTTTGGATCAGTTCACTCTGAGTGTGCTTGATTTGCTCGCCAAAAAATGGGGTGTCCCCAAGGCTGAGGTCATGCGTCGGGCGGTGAGGCGCATCAAGGAGGAAGAAGATATGAAAGACCAATGCCCCAAACCACTCCAAGCTCTCGACTGGCTCCAGAACGGCGGCGGTTTGACCGTGCAGGAAGCTGAGGCCTTCCGCGACGAAGTTCAGTCCGAGCGCGATGCCAAACGCTACTGGTGGGAAGTATGATCCATCTGGACACGAATCTCCTCATCGACCTCGTCACCATCGGGTCTCCGCACATCGCAGTGATCCGTCAATGGCTGGAGGATGGGGAACAACTCGCCGTCTCCGCCATCGCGTGGTCGGAGTTTTTGAATGGACCGCATACCAAGGCGCAGAAAGATGCCGTGCAGGCCATTGTTGAAGGGCGTATCCTGGACTTCACGGCCAAGGAGGCCGAGCAGGCGTCACGGCTGTTTCATTACACGGGACGCAAACGTGGCAGCCATGCCGACTGCATGATCGCCGCTTGTGCGATGACTCTCCAGGTGCGTGTAGCGACGCGAAACATTGCTGACTTCGAGAAATTCGTGCCTCATGGGCTCAAGCTGCTGCCAGTGGAGACGGTGGCTAAACCTTGACCAATCCCCGCCTGATGGCCTCCGCAGTGGCTTGGGCGCGGTCATTGACTTTGAGCTTCATCAGAATGCGGCTGACGTGCTGCTTCACGGTGTCTTCGCCGATGCCCAATGTGGCGGCGATTTCCTTGTTGGCGTTGCCTTGCGTCACGAGGGCGAGGATTTCGCGCTCGCGTGGCGTGATCTCCGGTTCTGCGAGACGGTCCTTGAGCCGTTGGGCGATGTCGACAGGCAGGCTGCGCTCGCCCTGAGCCACCGTGCGAATGGCGGCGAGCAGATCGTCGCGGGATGAAGATTTTTGCAAATAACCGAGTGCGCCGGCTTTGAGAGCGGCCTGGATTTCGTCATCGCGGGCAAAGGTGGAGAAGATGAGGACTCGGGCGTTGGCATGATCACGCAGCAAAGCCGCGGTGGCCTCGATGCCGCTGATACCGGGCAGTTGCAGGTCCATGAGGACGACATCGGGGTGCTTTTTGGCAAAGAGTGCGGAGGCCTCTTCGCCACGGTCGGTTTCACCCACGACCTTGAAGTCGTCCTCAAGCTCCAGCGAGGCCACGAGGCCGCTGCGGACGACGAAGTGGTCGTCGATGAGCAAGAGTGAGATGGGGGAGGTGGACACGGCGAAATGGGTTAGGTGGTTAAGCGGTCCAGCGGGAGGAGAACCGTGACCATGGTGCCTTGTTTGGGCTGGCTTTGCCAATCGACGTTGGCGTTGATTTTGCGGCAGCGTTCGCGAATGCCCATGCATCCGAAGTGACCGGGTTGGCCGGTGGTTGCGGCAGCGGGGGCGAAGCCCTGACCGTTGTCGGTGAGGCGGAGTGTGAGAGCGTCAGCGGTG
This sequence comes from Prosthecobacter sp., assembly GCA_021733925.1. Taxonomy (GTDB): domain Bacteria; phylum Verrucomicrobiota; class Verrucomicrobiia; order Verrucomicrobiales; family Verrucomicrobiaceae; genus Prosthecobacter. The sequence goes on from JAIPJY010000014.1 coordinate 86,359, forward strand.
GCGGAAAGATGCAGGGTGATCTCTGTGGCCTGCGCGTGCTTGAGGGCATTGGTGATGGCTTCCTGGGCGATCATGCGCAGGTGATGAGAGACGGGGCCGGGGATGGGTGGTATGGGATGCAGGTCGAGCTTCAATGCCGGTGCATTCGGCGGCATGCGAAGCTGGATTTCATGCAGGGCACTGATGAGTTCCGGCGGCTGCTCGGTGTCACGCAGGTCGGCCACAAGATTGCGTGCTTCGCTTTGAATGCGGGAGACGAGGCTGCGGGAGGTTTCGATGAGCGTGCGGGCTTTGTCTTCGAGTGGTCGCGTCGTGGCGGCATCCAGTCGCAGCGAGAGACCGGTGAGTTCCTGCTCCAAGGTGTCATGAAATTCACGCGCGATGCGCTGCCGTTCATCCAGCGTGGCCTGTTGCACGATGCGGCTGCTCAGGATGCCGATCTGCCGCCGTTGCGCGGCGATCCAGATGAAGGCCAGCAACACGAGACCCGCAAGGATGCTGCTGGCGAGGACCAGACGTCCTGGGGTCCAAAAAGGGGCTGAATGGATCACCTGGATGTCGTCTGCTGAGCGCAGCAGAAGTGACGCACGCTCGGCCTGAGAGCGAAAGCCTTTGTCCGTCGATGACTCAACCAGACAGATGCCGGTAAGCTCAACAGACGTGCCGATATCGAGCTCAGGTGGATCGGATTGTATCAAGAAGGCTCGCAGCGGTGTGCCCTGGGAGGTGAGGCGGAGCTCGAAGCCGTCGGCGCTGCGGAAGTAGTCGTTGAGCACCGCAGGCGTGGTGAGATGGACAAGATCGGCATCGTGCGAGCCATCTTGAAATTCTTTGAGCGAAACAACTGCGGCGACGGGTGATTCATCCGGCTCCGTGGCAAGCACGAGTGCATCAGCAAGGGAGGCGCTGAATCCGGCCATGATGGGAAAGCCGATGATTTCGGCATGCTGACCGGGGGTGAGGCTGACTGGCGTCGTGAGGCGAATCGCGATGGAGGGCGATTGCGGCGGTTTTGGTATATCCTTGGATGTATCACGAGGTGGAGGCGGTGGAGTGGCATCGCGCAAAAAAACACGGCCGTCAGGATAGGCCGCAAGCACGGTGCCACGAATGCGGGCACGATGGTGAGGCTCGTCCGCAGCGCCGAACTGCAGCAATGTAACCACCGAGGTGATGGGCAGTGCTTCGAGTGCTGGTGCGGCTTTGGTGATCACCACATCCTTCCAATCCGTGACGCGGATGTAGGGGAAGACGAGCTGACGGCGGTCATTGATGCCACCTGCGGCGAGTGCGGTGATGCGGAGGCGGGCATCGATGAGCGCAGGGGCGGATTCGAGAGGCGCATCTACACGCACCTCCAGCACCCGGCTGCCTATGGCGAGGCGCAGCAGCGAGCGGTTTTCATCCAGCGGCGTCAAGGTGCGGCCAAGACCTTCAACGATGACGCGCTGATAATGCAAGCGCCCCGTGGCGAGATCGTCATAGCTGGCAGGCACGGCCATGGGCGGTGCCTCATGACCGAGGATTTGCAGCTGAGCGACATCCACTCCGGGAAAGTAGAGGCCGGCTGTGGTGGTGCCTTGAATACGCACATGGTCTCCGACACGGAGATCATTGCGCGCGGGTCTGAAGTGCAGGTGTGTGCCGGCGGTGTCGTCTTGTACAAAGGCGGTGCCGCTGTTTTCCACGAAGCCGACCGTGGCGGTGAGATCGACCGGCAGTTTTTCCAAGCTGCGCTCATACGGCAGCATGCGGATGTCGATGGCGCGGGTGAGGGGGGCGCCCGCAGCGAATGACGAATGCAGAACCGAGCAAAGCGAGACAGCCAGCACAGCGAAGCGTGTGCTGCTCCGAAGGAGGAAGCGAAGCGAAGCAATGACGAATGAGGAAACTAGAAAAAATCGCCGGACGGCACACGCTGGAGTGCGCCGCCTGTCATTCGTCATTCCGCATTCGTCATTCGTCATTTTTTCAGTCATCCGTGGGATCCACACCTCGCTGCAGTTTGCGCACGAGATCTTTCACTGCGTGGGCATTGCGCATGTCCTTGAACTGCACTTCGATGCCAGCATTGGCGGCGGTGGAGAAGTCGATGGTGCCGAGACCGAGCATGCCTTTGATGCCGGATTCATAAACGTCGATGCTGCGAATGTCGCAGATGCGCGCTTCTTTGGAATTACGGCCGATGATGCCCCAGATCAGCTCCACGCGTTCGCGAGTGACGATGTAATCATGCGAGTAACGCGCAATGCCGACGGCAATCAGCGTGGAGGAGGCGCAGAGCAGGGCGATGGCGGCGTACTCGAGCTGAATCACAAACAGCAGGCCGCCGGCAACGGTGAGCAGCAGGCAGAGGAACAGCGCCTTGGTGTAGCCCAGCCAGGAGGGATGCGCACGGTGCAGGATGATTTCACCGCTGGGGGAGTAGTCGAAATCGTCATCCTTATCTTCTTCGGGTGCTGCTTCTTCGAGTTCCTCCTCATCCTCTTCTTCGTCATCCGCCACTGGCGGTGGCTCATCAGGATGTTCCGTATCGGGGCTGATCTCTCGATACATAGGGCGGGAGATTCGCGCTTGGCCGCTGCTGGCAGTGGGGCGGCGCATGCCACTGACCAGTTCGCCCACGGTGTGCATGTGGCCGGTGGCCTCATCCATGCACATCTCACCACGGGCGAGTGAGCCACGAGCCACGAGCGTGTAGAGATCCTCCTTGGACAGCGGGTCGCTGAAAGCCGGGTGCTGCGGGAGTGTGTAGCGGGCGGACATTATGAGGGCCTGTTCGTGGCCACAAAAGCACAGGCGGGCTGCCTGTGTCACGTCCAATCACTCAGCATCGGGCACGGGAGGGAGCAAATCTTCGCGTTTCATCAGGTCCGCGACCTTGAGCAGCAGCAGTTCACCTTTGGGCGTCTGGATGATTTCACCGAGAAACGGCGTGAGGCGGTCCATTTCCGCCACGGAAGAATGCACGAGGCTGGCGATGATGCGCGAATCATGGCGGTTCGGCGGGAAGACGTTCGTGACGCGGAACATCACCTGGCCGCTCTCCCATTCGAGCTCGAAATTGCCAAGGTTCAGATCCTTGTTTGTGCGCATGAGCAGCTCGCACACCGGCAGGCGGTGGGAAGGCGGCACCTGCAACGTGGCGCTGGAGACAACGGTGATGATGTGTGTCTCGCCAAAAATCTGCACATGCAGCGGGATTTTCGTGTGATGAGCTTCAAAATCGGCCTCGATGACGGAATGCTCGGGGACTTCGCGGTAGAGCCAGCCCATTTCCTTGAAGGTGTTCAGGGCGGTGGCGTAGAGGGCGGACATGCAGCGGGATAGAAATCTGAGATTTTAAATCTTAGATGGTCGGGGCGGCCAGATTCGAACTGACGACTTCTTGCTCCCAAAGCAAGCGCTCTACCAGGCTGAGCTACGCCCCGAAGGTTGTTCCCTCATTCGAAACCGAACGAGGGGTCGCGATAGTGCCGCAGGATGGAACAGACGCAAGAAGAATGTCGAATGAATCATCTCCCAGAGGCATTCAGTGACATGGTTCCGCTGAAATTGCCCATCAGTTCGCGTTCCCACCATTCGCCTGAGACTTCCCGCACCTCCGGACTGGTGAAATGGTAGCGGTAGAGCTTGGCGCGGATGTGGGTGATTTTTTCGACCGGGAAGGGCGGGGGCTCCAGCAGGTCCCACACGGGCTGCTTGTGCTGGAGCAGGGCGGTGCAGAACTGGCCGAACCAATGCATGGGAGAGTTCGGGTTCGCATCCCGCTGCGGATCGTAGTTGGGATACAGCGCGGCGAACCACATCTGCCAGTCCAGCCGCGGCTGATGCGGGGCGATGAAAGGCGGGCGGCGCTTGGGATCGCCGGGCTTGTACCTAAATTCCAGCGGCAGGAAGAGCGCACCGTCGTCGCTGACTTCGAGGATGATCTCCGGCCGCTCCTCGGTCATGTCTTGAAAGAGGCCGTAAGCATTGAAGGAGCGCGAGCGGGCGATGGGGGCATCGAGTTTTTCGTGCAGCACGGCAGGGAGTACCGGCTTGAAGTTGCGGATGCGCCCAGCAAGGAAGGAATCCGCCGCCAGGAGGGTGAACAAAATGACCGGTAGGACAGCCGCCAGCGCAGGCCATTGCGTCCAGCGGGCCAAGGACGGGCGTGGCGTCTCGGCGTCGATCCGCAGCCAGTTGCGGATACGTTTGAGAAACCAGCGGTCATCGAGAAGGGTGATGGCGAGGGCGGCGGTGAGGAGATCGAAGAAATTGTAGTTCCCCGTGGCTGAGATCATGGCCATGAGAAAGAGAAAGCCCAACGCAGCGGTCAGACGTCCCCAGCGGCCAAGGAAAATCGCGAAGGGCAGGCCCAGTTCGATGCCATACATGATCCAGCAACTCGCCACGTGAAACCAGCGCGGCGCGTTGTGCGCGAACCACGACAAGCCGTTCGGCAGCGGCTGCGTTTCGTAGTGGTAGAGCAGCGCGGTCATGTCCTGCCAAGGCAGATCCCCACCGCCGATCTTCACGTAGCCGGAAAGAAACATCAGGCGAAAGAGCAGCCAGTGCAGGAGAAAGATGGAGCCGCGTGGCGGTTCCGTCGGGCCGCGCCACGACCACAAGCGCCACGGCGCGACGAACAGACCCAACAACCCGGCTTCCAGCAGCAGCGCATCCCACTGGTAGCCCATGAAGATGTCTCCCGTGGTGGCGAAGGAGAGATACCCAAACCACAGCAGCGCCAGCAGGGGTCCCTGCGCCACCCCCGCCATCACGAGCACCGCCAGCACACAGCAAGTGATCAGGCAACCATGCGCCAAGGCATCGCTATAATGCCAGTGAAACAGGCTGGGCATCTGCCAGAAGAGCGTCTGGTGTTCTCGCGCTTCAAACGCATGGACATTTTCGAGCAGGTTCTTCGCTGGAGTGATGCCGTTCTCACCCACAAGCCCGTCATACTGCAGGCCCCAGGAGATGAAGGCGATGAGATAGAGCCCCGCCAGCAGGCGTGGAAAGAGCCAGCGGACGACGGTGTAGCGTCCGCGATGAGTTTCGAGCCAGGAAATGGGATTCATCCAAGACGCTATGCGATGGCTTTGTTGGCTTGTTTCAATCGATGCACAAAAGCTGAAACAGAATCTGCCAGTACTTCCACGTCGTAGCCATCGTGATAAGCCACATAGACGGCGTTGGATTCCATGAGGCCAGATTTCAGGTAAATCGGATCGCCAGAATCGGTGGTTGCAATAGGGATCATCGACTGTTCCGCGTCTTCAGCGCTGGCGAACAGACTTTCTTCGTTCAAAGGCTCAAAAGTATTGATGGAGCATGAGTCGGAGTAATCCAATAGCGTGGAAGTGATGAGATTTTCATCTGCATATAGAGCGCGAAGTGCTGCTGGGGCGGGACGCCGCAGGTGGCGTTCATAGAAGCTCCAGTCGGGGCGCAGAAGAATGGCTTCAAACGCTTGGCGTCTGGCGTCATTTGCGGCTGACAGCTCTTCCTGAGAAACTTCGGACCGAAGCGAGAATCTGCCGGTCAATGTGTACCAAAGGCTGGGGAGGCCAATGATGATGAATCCCCACAGCAAGGTATAGGGCGATTGTTGGCTCACATCCCCGCCTGTTGGAGCGTGTTTGGCGGAGGTGAATGCATCGATTACGGCGACCAGGTAAATAACAAAGACGACACCCGTGACAAAGCGAAAGCACCAGCGACCAATGTTTTCAGGCAGCCAAAATCCTCCCAGCATGGCTGCGAATAGGATCTCCATTCCAATCAATGCTGGAATCCCATTGGCGGTCATATTGTGAGTCATGGTCGGCATCCACAACGCAAAGAAGAGAATGACAGGCGTCAGGCTCCAGCGAACGAAACGTGATCCCCCGAAGAGTGTTGTGCCGAAGGTGCTCATGCAGTGTGCGATATTTTATCGCACAAAATTTAGGCGCAGAGATGGCGGATCGCCAGCCTCGGATTCACATCAATCACCTGCTTCAAATCCGCCTCACTCATCCCCAGATGATCATACGCATTCGCCTTGATCCTCGGGACGGTGACGGTGCTGCCGACAAAATGGGTGCCATCAGGGGAGCGGGCGACGAGGTCGTCGCCGATGAGGATGTCCCAGCCGGCGAGGGTGTAGCGGCCGGGGCCGAGGCGGGCGGCGGAGATGGCGTCGGTGACGAAGATGGTGCGCTCCAGGCCGATGCTGGCGAGCCAGTTTTTCAGCACGAAGAAGGGCACATGCACGCCGTCCGGGATGAAGCAGAGCCAGAGGCGGTCGTGCAGGCTGAGGGCACGCTGGATGATGTTGTCATGGCGGTGCATCTGGATGGGGCAGCCATTGCCAAGGTGGGTGAACATCGTCAGTCCGGCATCGCAGGCGGCGTTGAGTTGATCGAGAGAGGGATCGCAATGACCGGCGGAAATGGTGACACCTTGGGAGGCCAGGAAAGCGGTGGTCTTGCTGCCCTCGTCGTGCTCAGGGGCGAGGGTGACGAGTCTCGTGAGTCCCCCGGCGGCGGCGAGGAGGCGTTTGGCGTCGTCCACATTGGCGGGTTTCACCGCCTGGGGAGGGTGCGCACCCACGTAGCCTTTGATGGGATTGATGAAGGGCCCCTCAATGTGGATGCCGGTGATGATGCGGCGGGCCAGTTCGTCCTTTTCGCGCAGTTCGACCAGTTTGCCGATGCGGCGCTCCAAGGTGGGGATTTCATCCGTGATGAAAGTGGCCAGGATGGCATCGCACCCATCCTCCGCGAGGGCCTCACAGGCGAGGTGCAGGGATTCGGCGGTGAGGTTGTCGCCGTTGAAGTCGGTACCGGCGTAGCCATTGACCTGAAGATCGAAAGGATTCATGCCAGCATTGGAGCGGGTTCGGATGGGGGAATCAAGGCTGGGAGGTGATGGGTTTTGGTATGAATGTCACGTGGGGGGGCGGAAAGTAAAAAGGGGGGCTCCGGTGCTCTGGAGACCGTTTTGACCTTTAGGACGGCGAAACCTTGAACTTATGTGCCTTTCCGCCCCTTGACCGCCCGCCCCTTTTCTCGTTAATTTCCAGTGTTTACAAGTTATCAGTCTCGGCATAAAACATGCTTGGTATTCCACGACTCCCGAACTGGCGTGTGGTGCCAGGCTTTACCCATCACTTTCTGATTCTCGGCACATGATAGATCTTATCTCCAAAGGCGGACCGCTCGTATGGCTCCTAATAGGGTGCCTGTGCTTCGCCGGAGCGATTTTTATCGAACGTCTGGCCTACTTTCACCGGGCGAGCATGAACGTCGGTGAATTCCTGGCCGGACTGGCCAGCCTGATCCGCCGCAAAAACTTCGCCGAAGCCCTGCAGGAATGCGTGGCCACTCGGGTGCCAGCCGGGCGGGTGATCCACGCGGCGCTGCTGCGGCACCATGCACCGCGCGAGCAGCTCAAGGAAATCGTGCAGGAGGCGGGTCAGCTTGAGGTTCCCCGTCTTGAGCGCTTTCTCGGCATCCTGAACGCCATCGCGCATGCGGCACCGCTGATCGGCCTGCTGGGCACCGTGATCGGCCTGCTGGACAGCTTTACCAGTCTTTCCTCCGCCAATGGCGTGGCGACCCAGGCGGATGTGGCGCGTGGTGTGTATCAGAGCCTGATCACTTCCGCGCTCGGTCTGGTCGTGGCCATTCCCGCCTATCTCTCCTTTGCCTTTCTCAGCGCCCGTGCCCGCTCCCTGATGCATGATCTGGAACGCGCCGGCATTGAGATCGTGAATCTGATCGAAGACGCCAACAGCACGGACAACATCGTGGAATTCCGCCCGGCGGAAGCCGCGCCGCCGATGACGAAGTCGCGTGGCCGCGGGATGAAAGGATAATTTCCCGCTGCGCATTTTCGGCTGGCCCAACCACCTCGCGCCTCCGATACTGCGCGCATCGCCGTATCAACCATGAAGCTCGAGAGTCATCTGCCCAAGCAAAGCCCCTGGCTGTACACGGTGCCACTGCTGAACATGATCCTGCTGCTGCTGGTGTATTTCCTTCTCAACAGCAATTTTGTGGTGCAGTCAGGCATCAATGTGGAGCCGCCGCAGTCGAACTCGCGGCTCACGGGCTTTGACCGCGCCCACATCATCACCGTGCCCGCCGGACTGGAGAATGCGCTGTATTTTGACGGGGTGCGCATCACCACGGGCGAACTGCGGGAAAAGCTCAAGGCGAACCGCGAAGGCGAGCGCCGCGCCATCATCCATGCCGCCAGGCAGGCCACGCATGGCCGCGTGATCGAGATCGGCAACATCGCGCTCGAGCTCGGTTACGAAGTCGCGTATTCCACCGTGCCGCCCAAGGCGTAACACGCCGCTGATCACGATGCCCACGAAACCGCATTCTTCCACGCCGGGTCTGATCTTCGCCTGGGACGTGCGTGATCATTCGGTATGGCATCTTGTGGGAGCGCTTATGCTGCTGATGGCCGCGATGGCCGGTTTCTTCTTCATCTTCCGCATTGTGCATCCGGTGACGCAGCGGCTGCCGGTCACGCCGCAGCATGTGATCTCCCTTGATCCCAACATTCCGGCAGAACTGGCTCTCATCCATCGCGCGCAGGACCGCAGCTTTGCACTCTTGAGCGACGCCGACTCCGTGGCGCCGGTCGAAAGCCCGCAGCTGGCCTTTCATCCCTCCTTTGCCGGTCATGAGATCAAGCTGCGCGAACTCGAGCCCGCGACTGCCGCCATCCATCAGCCGCGTCTCTTCACCGCAGCTGCGGATGTTCTGCCGCCGGTGCCACGCCGTACCGTCGATTCTGTGGCCATGCCACCTGCCGCAAAGCTGCATGCCATCATGAGTACTTCTCTGGCAAAGCGCGGCCCGGCCAGTGTGGAACTGAGCGGCATCAAGCTCACCCAGCCCACGCGGGTGCAGTTTCGTGTCGCCATTGGCAGTGCGGGACAGATTGTCAGTGCCCTGCCGCTGAGCAGTGTCGACGATGCTGAAATCATGCAGCAGTTGCATGCCGCAGTGCGCACGCTTCGGTTCACACCCGCTGAGGTGAAGCGTGTTGAATGGGGCGAAATCTCCTTCCGCTGGGAGGTGGCTGCCACGCCATGATTCCCATTCCGCTCGGTGGTTTGATCATTCTGTTCATGGCCGTCGGGGTCACGACGGTCTGCGTACTGTGGTTTCACAGCTTCTGGCGCGATCGCAAACGCGAGGTCTATCGTCGTCGCATCGCCATCCAGTGCCGCATTTGCGGTACAGCCTATGCCTGTGAGGCCAAGCGCAAGATCGACGTCACCATCTGTCCCGTCTGCCACACGCCGAACGAACGGAACAAGCTGCAGCAAATCTGAGGGGCGAATGGATGCAATAAAGTACTGCCGAGCTTTAGCTCGTTCTGGAAAAGTACTATCGAGCTTTAGCTCGTTCTGGAAAACGCGCTGCATCTCCCAGAACGAGCTAAAGCTCGATAGTACTTTCTGCCTTGCGCCATGAAAGCAGACTTGCGTTACACCCTGCAAATCGGCGACACTTGCAGGTATAACTCATCCTCTCGTGTCCTCACGCGCATCCCATTCCCCCACCGACGCCATGCTGCCCGCCGCTACTGCTCTGCAAGCGTCCCAACAAATCGAAACCATCATCGCGAGTGTGTCGCAGATCATTCTTGGCAAAGAGAATGTCGTGCGCCTCGCGGTGACCTGCCTTCTGGCTCGTGGGCACCTGCTGTTTGAGGATCAGCCAGGCGTCGGCAAAACGATGCTGTCCCAGGCGCTCGCGCAGGCGCTGGGTCTTGGTTTCCGCCGTGTGCAGTTCACCAGCGATCTCCTGCCTGCCGACATTCTCGGAGCTTCGGTATATGACCGGGACACGGCGGCGTTTCATTTCCATCGCGGCCCGGTCTTCACGCAGGTGCTGCTGGCGGATGAAATCAACCGCGCCACGCCCAAGACCCAGTCAGCTCTGCTCGAAGCCATGGAGGAAGGCAAGATCACTGCCGATGGCGCCACGCATCCTTTGCCGGAACCGTTCTTTGTCATCGCCACGCAGAATCCATCCTCGCAAATCGGCACCTTCATGCTGCCGGAGTCGCAGATGGACCGCTTCCTCATGCGTCTCGCCCTCGGAGTGCCGGATCGCACCGCCGAACGTGCGCTGCTGGAAGGCCAGGAGCGCCGTGAGATGCTGCGTGCGATGCAGCCCGCGATGACCTTTCACGAACTGCAGCAACTGCAGACCTGGACGCGGGCAGTGTACGCTTCGCCTGCCTTGCTCGATTACTTGCAGGATCTGCTGGCCGCCAGCCGCGTTCAGGGGCACGGGCTCTCTCCCCGTGCAGGGCTTTCAGTGCTTGCCGCCGCCCGTGCCTGGGCCCTGCTCAGCGGGCGGGCGATGGTGCTGCCCGAAGACATTCAGGCCGTCGCCGTGGTCGTCATGGGACATCGTCTCGAACATGCCGCCGATGGCATGACAGGCGTGGAACTCGCACGGCAGTTGATTGCTGAAACCCCGGTTCCTTGATGTCATGAAAGTGCGCGTGCGCTGGAACCGACACACGCTGGCGCTGCTAGCCATCGTGGCGGGCATGTGGTATGCGGCGGAGGCGCAGTCCAATGGGGCCGCCCATTTGATTGCGTTGCTCACTGCGACGATGGGCCTGCTCTCCTGGCTGCATGCACGGGCGAACCTGCGTGGCTTGCACATCCGGTTGATCGGGGCCAGACCAGCGGTGCAGAATGCTGAAAAATGCATCCCGGTGGAACTGCGTGCCACGGGCGCTGTATCTCCATGTGGACTCGAAGTGTACGTCGTCGGTGCCTCCACCCCCGTCTTTGTCGAGCGTGTACCGGCAGGTGGGGCAGTGGTTGTCGATCTGCCGCCGCCGTTGCACCATGCCAGCGGTGCGTTGCAGCTGGTGGTGCGCAGTGTTTACCCTCTGGGCCTTTTCTCGGCGGAGTGCCTGGTGGAGACATCGTGGGTGCGCCGCGTGCATCCCGAACCTGCAGGTGATCTGCCGCTGCCTGCGCCAGTCACATCACGGCAGGGAGATGCCATCGCCGTTTCCTCCTCTCGTGGAAATACTGGCGGAGGTGATGATTTTGCCGGGCTGCGTGAGTGGCGTGCGGGGGATTCACCACGTCACATCGACTGGCGCTCGGCGGCGCGTGGAGGCCCGTTGATGGTCAAATCATGGAGCAGCGGAGTCCAAGGCGTCGTGGTGCTCGACTGGAATGCACTGACGCTCGATGAGCCTGCTCGTGCGGCTCAGATCGCACGCTGGATGGAAATCTGCGAAGACGAAGGCAAGCCGTACGAACTTCATATGCCCGGACACATCATTCGCGCGAGTCATGGTCCCGCCCATTTGCGGCGCTGCCTTGATGCGCTCTCCCTGCAGTCGGGCACAGATGCCGGATCAGCTCTGTCGGAAGAATTGCAGACAGGCAAGACGGACAGTGTTTTGAGTTTGGAGCAGTCCACTTTCCTGCCCAGACGACCGCTGCTGTTTCTGAGTCTCGCGCTGCTGCTCGCCATTCTGCCGCTGCATGGCTACATCGCCACGGCAGGCTTGGTGGTGTGTGCGTTGTGCCTGATCTGGCGTGGGGTGCTGCACATGGCGGTGCCGCATTTGCTCGTGCGTGTGGGTGTCATCATCGCGGGTGTCACGGCTGTGTATTTTAATTATGGCGAGCTGGGTGGCATGGAGCCGGGCATCGCACTGCTGCTGGTGCTCGCCGGAGCCAAGATGCTGGAAAGCCGCACACCGCGTGAGTTTCAGGTACTGGCGCTCATTGGCTGGTTCCTCGCCTTCTGCGCAGTGCTGCTGGAAAACCACCTTGCCCGTTCCGTGTGGACCGTGGTGGTGGTGCTGTTCATCACCGCGTGCATGGTGCGCTTTCGTCGCAGCATTCCGGGCGCGCGTGAACCCCTGCGCATCACCTCCATGCTCTTTGCCCAGGCGCTTCCATTGGCTCTGCTGCTGTTCTTTGTGTTTCCACGTGGATTGCTTGACCTTGGTTCCGCGCTTGGTCGCAGCCGCTTTGGTGAAACAGGCATCGACAATGTTCTCGATCCCGGCAACATCGCCACAGTGGCCCAGAGTTCGGGCGTGGCCTTCCGCGTGCGCTTTCCAGGCGGCACACTGCCTCCGAACGAGATCCGCTACTGGCGCTGTCTCACGCTCTGGAACTGTGAAGGCATGCGCTGGACGCATGGTGATCGCCTGAGCTTCGCCCCCCAGCTGCCGCGTCCGCAAGGCGGCGTGGACGTGCGTCAGATCATCGACCTGGAGGCCCATGGCAAACGCTGGCTGCCCGGGTTGGACAAGCCGCTCATGGCAAGGATCCGTGGTGAGAGTCTGTCTCCCGAATTCGATCAATCGCTCGTCTCTCCTTTCTCCATCCAGAATTCAGAGCGCTTTGAGGTCGTATCGTATTGCGAGCTGCCGACAGGAAAGGATCCGGTGCGTGATTTGCCCGAGAGCCATCGAGAAGCCGCGATGCAGTTGCCGGCAAACATCTCGCCCAAACTCAGGCAGCTCACCGACTACTGGAAATCGGTGACGCAATCGGATGAGCAGATTGTGCAGATCGCGCTCAATTACGTTAGAACCCAGGGTTTCAGCTACACGCTGGAGCCGGGCGAGTACAAAGGGCCGCAGGCGCTGGATGACTTCTTTCTAATCCGCCGCGCAGGTTTCTGCGAGCACTTCAGCGCCAGCTTTGCCACGCTCATGCGCATGGCGGGAGTGCCCTCGCGCGTTGTTGTCGGCTATCTCGGGGGCGAATACTCCGAACACAACGGCGGCTACCTCATCGTGAAACAAAGTGACGTGCATGCGTGGACGGAAGTGTGGCTGAAAAACTACGGCTGGTATCGGGTGGATCCCACCGCAGCGCTTGCGCCTGATCGCGTGAACATCGACCTGCGCGCCTTTTTGGCCGGTGGTGCAGAGGAGGCAGAACGCCAGCGCCGCACCCTGTGGGGGCGCTCGTTGCAGCACCTGCGGCTGTGGTGGGACAGCGTCAACTACGACTGGCAAAACCAGGTCATCGACTACAACCAGGAGGCCCAGCGCGGCCTGCTGGAAAGTGTCGGCCTGCGTCACAGCAAACTGGTGCTGCTCATCCCCAGTACGGCCTTCGTCCTGGTGGGAGCCTTGCTCATCGCCTTGTGGCTGCGGCGTCCCGCACGTCATGCCGATCCATGGATGCGGCTCTGGCAGCGCGCATGCAGTCGTGTGGGCAAAGCCGGTGTGAAGACCTGGAAGCCCAATGAAGGCCCGCTGACCTTTGCCCGGCGCGTCGCAGAAGCACGTCCCGATCTCTCACCTCAGTTCGACCCCTTGGTCGCCATGTATGTGTCAGGCCGCTACGGTTCCTCTCATGAAGTCTTGGATCAATTCAAAGCCGCCGTGCAGCGGTTCAAGCCCAAACGGCTCACCCGCAGTTCGTAGCAGTCAGCATGCAGCCCATGTCTCCTGTCTCAGCGCACAGCGGGCAACCGCCGCCGCCGCAGACCTAGGCCCAGCAAGCCGCCGAGCAGCAGCAAGGCGCGGCTGGGTTCAGGCACGATGGCGATAACGCCGGTGCTGCCGAAGAGACTCACATCCCAGAACCAGCTGCTGTTGTAAACGGTGAGATCTGGCAGATCGAGCGCGAAGCCCGCATTGTCGGCGCTCCCTCCCACGCGCATGCCGGTGCCTGAGTCATAATAGGCCTGCGAAATGTTTGATCCGGTCCAGTCGATGAGATCGAACACTGCTTGATAGGTCGGCGTGAAATCTGCCCCCAAGGTGACCGTGATGGCGGATGCTGCATCAAGGGACAGGGTGCCATTCACGATGATGCGGTCGTTGCTGCCATCAGTGGCGGTGCCGCTGAAGCCAGTCAGGCGATTGGTGGTGGGATCAAACGTGGCGTTCAGGCCGGAGTCACTGCTCTTCAACTGCAGCGCCAGCGTGGCGGAGGCACCCACGGTGAGATTGCCATCAATTAAAACGGTGCCGATCTCCGTGCTCAGCCCCGTTGTGCCAGCAGTGATGGTGGCTGCATTGCCACCTGGTGCCAAAGTCGCATTCGCAGCGAGATTGACTGACCCGGCAATTTTTCCCGTGCCGCCGAGAGTCGCGTTCGCATTGACCTGCACCGTGTTGGTGCCGGTGGCGGAATCAGCGCCGCCATACACATTGTTCACCAGCAGGCTTCCGGCGCTGACTGTGGTCTGCCCGGTGTAGCTGTTGGCGCCGCTCAGCACGGTGGTGCCGCTGCCTGTTTGATTCACCACACCCGTGCCGCTGACGTTGTTGGCCACCGTCAGGAGGTCACTGCGGTTGAAGGCCAGCGTGGCGTTGTTGATCACATCCCCGGAACCCAGCGTTCCCGAGGTGCCGCCATTGCCCGCCTGCAAGGTGCCTGCGCTGATCGTGGTGGCTCCAGAGTAGGTGTTGGTGCCGAGGAGCACGAGGGTGCCCGTGTTGCTTTTGGTGACCGCTCCACCGCCGTTGATTTCCTGCACGTCTTTGAGCGTGCCGGATTCGAGCGTGAGGGTGTCAATGGTGTTGGTGGCATCGCCAATGCTATGCCCGGTCATGTCCAGTGTGCCGCCGGTGAGCTGGATGATGCTGGTCGTGTTCGCCGTGGTGGCACCCGCTCCGCCGCCTTCGACGATGTTCACATTCGAGACCAGCGTGCCACCGCTGATTGTCAGTGTGGCCTTGGCGTTGCCGAAGGTGTTCGTATTCGCATAGGTGGCCATGACGAAGCTGCCGCCGCTGTTCACGGTGAAGGTGCCGCCGCTGATGATCAGGATGCCGTTGCCCGATGGACCTGGAGAACTGGTGCCTGCATTCCCGCTCATGGTGCCCATCTCGACGCTGTTTGCAGTGAAGGTGCCTCCGTCAAAGTACACCGTGCCAGCCGATCCGCCGCCACCACCGCTGCTGCGCTTGCCGATGATGAGCGCACCCGCTGTGATGGTGGCGGTGTGCCCGCGCAAATCGAGTGTGCCGGTGGGCTGGGCTCCCGTGGCAGTGGTCAAAGAACTTCCCACGGTGATGTCGGTCGTGGTGCCGGTTTTGCCGCCGATCACCACAGTGCCCGCACTGCCGGCGGTTTGGGAGGCGAATTTCAGGGTGGCCACGCCTTTGGAGACGCCGATGTTGAGGGTGTCCGTGGCAATGATGTTGCTGCCTGCGCCGAGCACCGTGGTGCTGCTGCCGGAGTTCAGTCCGTTGCTGTTGGAAAGCTGCACCACATTCGCGGTGATGTTGTTGCTCGTGTCTGAGAGCAGGAGCGTGCTGTTGACGTTGACTCCGAAGCCCACGCGAAACTCCTTCACGTTTGCGGTGAATGATCCCAGCCCGGTGAAGTCAGAGGTCACATTGTTTGCATTGGCACCATTGTCGAACGGGTTGGTGGCATTGGGCAGCAGATCGGCGGCACCCTGCGAGGTGACGGTCTGCAGCCCGGCATCAAAATTCGCATTCGTGTTATTGATCACCAGCGATCCCGGCCCGGTGATGATGGCGCGTGTCACGGTTTTGACATTGTTGGCAATGCCGATGCTCATGCTGCCATTGACCTGAAGGGTCTGCCCGGCACCGATGGTGACCACGCTGCTGAGATTCGCGTTGTTGGAGGCGATCTGCAGGCTGGCAATCTGCTGGCTGGCGCTGCTGAGATCCAAGGCGCCGGTGAAGGCTCCAGAGCCGATGGTGACGGCGGTGCCTGTGGGCAGGGTGTCATTGGCTCCAATCTTCAGCGTGCCCGATGTGATGAGGGTGCTGCCTGAGTAGGTGTTGGAACCCGTGGCCGCGGTGAAGATCAGCGTGCCGTCACCGGTTTTGTTGATGCCGCCTGCGCCCGTGACGGGTGCCGCCACCGTCGCGGTGACTGCTGTGTCCACGCGCATTTCCGTCGCCGCATCGGTGATTTGAATCTGGCCTCCCGAGTTTGCCAGCGTGTAGTTCCGGGCAAACTGCAGCCCGTTGACTGCCACGGCATCCTGCACCTGAACCGTGCCACCAACGACTCCGCCAAACACAGCGATCTTTTCCACCGAGGCAGACCAGCTCGTATTGTTGCTGCCGTCGGCCAGGGTCCAGTTGGTGCCGGCATTGGTCCAGGTGCCATCTCCACCGTCCACGACGTTGTCCGCCACGCTGTCGCCTCCGTCCCAATACTGGGCGTTGATGCCAGTGGCGACGAGGTTCACCGCCTGGTTCACGGTGTCCACGACGATGCTCACGTCATAGCCAGCCAGCGCCTGCGCCACCAAGCCGTTGTCCGTCAGCGTGCCCGTGTAGCCGATGAGCTTGTAGGTGCCTGCCGTGAATCCGGCCCCCGTTGTAACTCGCACAATGCCGTCGAGAGTGATGAGGCTGCCATTGGCCTGAATGAGGTCGCTCGTCGTGCCCAGATCAAACAGCAGCAGCGTGCTGTCATTGAGCACCAGATTTCCACCCACGGTCAGCGTACCCGTGCTTCCGGCAGTCAACACATCACCGATGTTGATCGTGGTGTTGTTGGCTGTGGTGAGGTTGCCGCCGATCCCGCCAGCATAGGAGAAAGTGCCGCCGCTGTTCACCGTCACCGCTGTGTTGCCCAGCGCGCCGGTCACATTCAGCGTTCCCGCGTTCACCGTGGTGGCACCGGTGTAGCTGTTGCTCCCGGAAAGCGTCCACAAGCCGCTGCCGTTTTTGGTCAGACTGGCCACGCCGGTGTCCATGCTGCTGGCCAGGCTGCCATTGCCTGCACCGCTCAGCGTCAGCGCACGGCTGCCGCCGGAACCGACGATGGCTGCCGTGTTGGTGAGGGCCAGGCTGCCACTGTCAGAGGAGATGGTGGTATTGGCGGTCAGCGTCAGCGCGCCCGCAAAGCTGTTGGTGCCACTGACGTTGACGAGGGCGCCATTCTGACCGCTTGCCCCTGTGCCTGCCAGCGTGAGCGCTTCGGCTCCCACGCTGATGTTGTTCTGAATTTGCAGCGTTGCCCCACTGGCCACCACGGTGCCTGCATTTGCTGCGGATGGCACGGTCTCACTGGTCAGCACCGCACCGAGCGCGCTGCTGTTGCGAATGTTCAGAATGCCGGCGCTCACGGTGGTTTGCAGCGCATAAGTGTTGGTCCCGGAAAGCGTCCAGGTGCCGAGGCCGCTTTTGATGATCTGCAGATTCACCACAGCGGAGGGGCTGCCATTGGTGCCGCCGATCTGCCCCTGAATTTCCCCGTTGCCGACACCCGTCAGCGTGAGATCAGAGTAGTTGGCAGCAGAACTGATGGTGTTGGCGGTGTTGAGGCGGACGCCATTGGTGAAGGTGAGTGTCTGCCCCGCAGTCATCACATTGATGATGCCTCGCCCGGTGTTGTTGGTGGCACCATTTTGCATGACGATGAGGCGGTCCGTGGAGGTGGAAGTCCCTGTGTACTCAAAGCGCCCGACCGTTGAGCTGGCCTGGCCGAGGCCTACATTTCCCGTCTTGCCGACGGCGGAATTCGTGCCGTTGTTGAAAATCGTGGCGGCCTGAAAGGCACCATCGGAGATCGATAGACTTCCTGTGAAGGAGTTGCTGTTGTTGTTCAGAAAAACCGTGCCGCCATCGGTGCGCGAAATGCCGCTGTTGCCAGAGATCAGTCCATTCACAATGAAGCTCTGATTGCCACGGAAGATGATGCCGGCCGCCACGGTGCCGTTCAGTGTCAGCGCGCCTGTGCCGTTGTTGTAAAAGAGACCGTTGCCGGTGATCGCACGGTCCGTGGAGGCGGCACCCCCCACATACTTCACGTGCGAACCGCCTCCCACATTCAGGGTGTTGCCTGCCCCGACGGAGCTGTTCACACCGATATTGGCGATGCTGGTGAAAATCAGTGTGCCCGTGCTCACGCTGGTGATGCCGGTGTAGCTGTTGTTGGCATTGTTGAAGCGCCACACCCCAAGCTGGCCACCACTCGTTCCAGTGACATTCACGCTCACCCCGCCGGACAAACCATCCGAAATCAGCCCGTTCATCACGTTGGCCGAGGCATCGTTGCTGCGGTTGCCAGTCGTGGCGGTGAAATTGAGCGTGATCAGCCCGGTCGTCGCACCGCCGCTGATGCTGCCATTGATGGTCATCTTGTAGGGATTCGCATCAGTGGACGGCGTCGCCGTCGAGTTGTTGGAAAAGGTGTAGCTTCCCGTCCCTGTGCCGCTGGTGGGTTCGATGACCATCGGCGCATTCAGCGTGACGGTGGCGGTATTACCGGAGTTCATCACCACATTCCCGCCGCTGCTCAGCAGCAGGGTTTCTCCCGCATTGGAGCCGGCGCTGCCGATCGTGAAAGTACTTCCTGCGCCAGTGGCGAAGACCAGGCAATCCGCAGATTGCGCCCGGCGTCGATGGTGATCGTGGTGGCCCCCAGCGCCGTGTTGAACGTGGCGATGTCCGCATTGGTCGTGCCAGTGAGGGCTCCCGGTGCCGAAGAGGTGCTCCAGTTGGTGCCGGTGGACCAGAGCTGTGTGCCGGTAGCGCCTGTCCAGTTCGCATCTGCAGCCACGCTGGCATGGGTGAGCATGAGCACCGGGAGAAATGAAACCGTACGGAGGATGGAGCAAAAGGCACGACGACGAGGCTGCCTTTTGAGTAACGAAGTACTCATGGATTTTTTTTGGTGGGGGCTTTTCGGAACTCGAAAAGCAGGGGTGGGGGCCTGTTTGATACTCCAAGAATCAAACAAGTTCAAAAACAGAGCGCATTCCCATTTTTAAGTGGTTAAAAATGCCACATTTCAAATGGGTTAAAGCTTTAATGATAGGCATGTTCGGCCTTGCCAGCGATGTAACGACTGGATCAGGAATTTTTAGATGAATCGAAGGTATGAGGTGGCTCCCGCAAAAAATCGCTGCCAAGCATCCGGTGCATGAACGAAATCAGAACTTACGACGGCTACTTCACCTTCAAGATCCTCTCCCGCGAGTCAGCAGACCGGTTGGATGACCTGTTCGCCGAGAGCGGCATCGAAGTAGACCTGGCCCTGCAATCCCTGGAGTTCTCCTGGATGGGCCGGGAGCGCGATCATGTGATCCTGAAGCTGTTCATGGAAGTCGCCAAAACCCTCGGCGAGGCCGAAGGCGAACTGCGCTGCGAAATCGACGATGACGCCGTCGATCCTCATTTTGAATTCTTCACCATCAAGCAAAGCCAGCTCCTGCTGCAACGCGGCAAGCTGGTGCGCGAAGGCGAGCTGATCCCGCAGGTTTAGCCGTTGCAGGGCGGTATGCCTTGTTTTCGGCAAACCACTGAATTTAGAGAGTCGCGACGTGGCGAACGATTCAAATGGTGCGCGATGCAGGGTTCGAACTGGAAGCCTGCCCTGCATTCACAAGGGCGGGAGCGTTTCATCCGGGCAAAATGCGTGTCAATGCGCTGAATTGACGGATTTGGCGGAGGTTGTCAAAGCGTGGCCTGTGCTGCCGTTGCCTCTGCGGGCTGCGGTGCTGGCCGTCGTGAGAAGCCACGGTTTTAGCGGTTCCAACTCCTAGCCATCCGCCACCATGAGCAAGGAATATTCCCTTCAGGGAAGGGGCGCGCTTGGATATAAAACGTGGGCACCAAGAGCGGGCCAGCCATTGGCACAGGCAGAATCGGCGTGCCGAACTGCCTGTGCCATTGGCGGCCCGCTGGGTGCGGCGGGCTTGTCTAAGCCGCATATTAGAACAGGAGGTGAATGCCAGAAACCCAAGCCTAGTATCACATGGTATCCCGGTGCATCCTTGGTGGATGTGAATGTGCCACGCCTGCGACCGCATCAGCCACCAAAAGACTCCAAACCACGCGGGAGGATCAAGGAGTGGAGTGCATCCAGCCGCGCACGCCTCAAATGCTTTCTAGGCACCCTACGACGCGAGGAATTGGCACACGCCTTGATTGTCACCCTGACGTATCCCATCGACTGTCCGGCGCCGGAAGATCACGCCGTTTACAAGGGGCACTTGCACACCTTCCAGATTTACCTGCGGAGAAAGTGGCCTTCCTGTTCGGGCATCTGGAAGCTGGAGTTTCAGAAACGAGGTGCCGCGCATTATCATTTGATGCTCTATGGCCTGCATCGTGTGGAACTAGAGGTCGTGCGCGCCTGGGTGCGCACGACGTGGTATCGCCTCGCCCATAATGGGGACAAGCATCTGGGAATGAGAGCAACGCAGGTGGACCCAATCAAGAGCGTGGGAGGAGCAGTGTACTACCTGATCAAGTACCTGAGCAAAGATGACCAGACGATGCCGGGGAATTTCAGTGGGCGGTATTGGGGCAAGATCAACAAACCTTTTCTTCCTGCGGTGGAGCCGGTGATCGTTGAACAGGAGGAAAAGCGGGTGCTTCTCGTGCGACGCATTGCACGAAAAAAAATGCAGAAGGATGTGGAGCATAGCCGCTGGAAGCGGTTTCTGGAGAGGGAGTATGAGCAGTATTCGCAAGTAGGTGGGCGGTTGTTTTGGGAGACACTAAAATCCCGGCGTCACAGCTCAAAAGACAAGATTGACGAAGAGGGCTATCCCAAGCTGCGTTTTTTATATTGGCAATTCAAGGACGGCTGCCCTCTGGAGATCGACGGAGAGCTTTATTACAGGCCCAGCGAATACAATGCGCTGCCGTTTTGTGTGGACTTGGTGAGACGTGATATTCGCCAGTTTCCCAAGCGATGGAAGGCGCGAAACAATGACCGCGTGCGCCTCATGTGCGACGCTGCAGCGTTCATGAAAGGGATCGAGCGTCTGGACAGCCCCGCTTCGTCTTTCCGCGATTGGTCTATCGGGTGCGAGTGACGTGATATTCGTTACTGAACTGGCGATGCCAGAGGTGCCCAAACCTCCTACTGACCGCTTGGAGGCTAGTTGTGGGGTGTCAAAGGGAATAGTGGTCGGGCGTCGAAAAGGTTCCCTTTGACACCCCACAACTAGCCTCCATTTGGGTGCGCACGTTCGAACCACTAAAAAACCGAGACTAAACAGATTTTTAGTTGACGCGCATGAAAACGAATGAACCGTCGATCCGGTGAATTAGGTTTTTAGGCAGTGAATATATTGAAAATGATACCCATGCTTTTCGGATTATGAACCGTCCTTTGACCACTCTCAAAACGATTACCGCAACATGCATTATCGTGATCGGAGTCTGGAAGGCGGCTGCTCAAGATGGCAATGCTCAGCATATGTTCCGCACTTTCTATCAGCAAGCCGTTGCTGGTAATGCTGATGCGCAGGTGTTAGTTGCCATGCAATATTTCAAAGGAAGTGGTGTGCCTCAGGACCCAAAAGAGGGCGTTAAGTGGATCCAACGTGCTGCAATCCAAGGGCACTTAGGGGCTCAACGGACATTATCCATCATGTCCCAACAAGGGAACGATGTTGTTCCGAAAAATTTGGTCCTTGCTTACATGTGGTCTGATATAGCATCGAGAACAAACGACCCAGCAGCTTTGCGTCTAAGGCTTGGACAAATATTGCTTATGACACCTGAACAGATTGCATTAGCTAAAGAACTGGCAAGCCAGTTCAAGCCCGTCAAAGAAGGGCGTGATTAATCTCACTTTAGTTACTTGCAAGGGTGAGTTTTCGGGCAAGTGTTTCTGCATATGGCGGAATAATTAACAATTGGCTTCCAGGTGTGCCATTAGACACCTCTTAAGCGCCTATTTTGCGATGGGTGCGTGTTGTATGAAAATAGGTCAGATTGTCGATGCGTTTTATGTTGTGTTACACACTTCTTGAAAAACAAAAGAAAGTCTCCTAAAACTAAAGCAAACTTCTTAAGTTTGCGGGCGAGTTTGAATCTGAATCTGAAAATAAACATTGAAACTTTTCTGCGATGCCTCTGGTCCTGCATAAAATTTCTTGTTTTTTTCCTTTGGTAAGGCCTCTAAGTTCTGAATGATTGTGATGAGCCCCTTGCGTTAATCTCGCAAGGGGCTTTTTTTGTGCATGCCATAACGAATGTGATGAGCTGGCTGTCGCAAACAAAATATTGACGTGTTCGTCTGAGTATGTTTTAATTTGTCCGAATCTACGGATTCACTGAGCAGTGCGTACAAGACCCGCGCCCTCAGACACCTCTGGGTCACCCCTTCCGGCGAAAGTTCCTCGCTGCTGGAGGTTTCATAAAAGGGACGTGTTAGGAGACCAGCGACAGTCACAACGATGCTGGTCAAACTTGCATGCCTGCATTGTGGATCTGTCGAGGGCATGCATCACACCCATGATCCATGTCTATTTTACAAAAATCCTTTCTCACACTTCACGAGGTTGGTGCCGTCATTGACCGCAGCAGCCGCACTGTTTTACGTTTGATTCACGATCACCAAATCAAAGCGCATCAACTGCGTGGGCGGTGGGTCGTGAAGCCTGAAAATCTTGAACTCTTTTTGAAGAAACTCCCTTCCAATTTCTGACCTATGCCATTTTCAGTTCATCGTGAGAAGGGGGAGCGCTATTACCGCTACTCGTATTATTTTGACGATTCCAAGCAGCGTGTCCGAGGTTCAACAAGACGCAGCACGAAAGAGGCTGCGACGAAGTATGCCAAGCAGCTTTTCGAAGAGGCACAGCTTGAACGTGACGGCCTTGGCCCAACGAAAACAGAGCGAGACGCCAGCAAGAAAGAGCTGCTTTTGCACCTGAACGATTTCCTTGATGCGAAGGAAAAGGAGGGCAAGGCCTCCAAGTATGTTAAGGGGTTGAAGAAGCAGTTGACCACACTTTTTCAAGCGTGCGCTTGGACGTTTGCGAAGGACATTCGGCGCGATGGTTTCGAGGCTTGGCGTGGGAAGCAGACCCTTCATCCCAAGACGATCAACGAGTACCACTGGTCGCTTTCTTCGTTCGTAAATTGGCTGCTCGGTGCCGGCCGTCTTTCGGTGAATCCACTGACGCATATTGCGAAGGTCGCGACGAAGGGCGCAGAGTCGCGAAAGCGCCGTGCCTTTACAATGGATGAAGTCGAGCGGTTGCGGAAGGTCTCGGGCAGGCGTGCCGTGGTTTATGTCACTGCTGCTTTCACAGGGCTCCGTCGTGGAGAACTGCAAAAGATCGAGTGGCGGGACATAGATCTTGCCGCAGTGAATCCGTTGATTCGCGCCAGAGCATCCACCACGAAAAACGGCAAGGAGGCCTTGCTGCCTTTGCACCCGAACGTGGTTCAACTTTTGCAGTCTGTCCGGCCTGCAACGGTCGCAATAGGTGACCTCGTTTTTAAGGGGCTGATTCCTCGCATGCCACGTTTTCATGCAGACATGAAAGCCGCTGGGATTGCCCCAACGGATGAGCAGGGCAGGGTGGCCGATTTCCATTCTCTGCGGAACACCTTCGCAACAATCCTCACGCTGAACGGCAAGCCTCAGCGCGAGATCATGGAGTTGATGAGGCACAGTGACATGAGATTGACTGCGAAGGTTTACACCGATGCAGGGCAGCTTCCACTTGCTCAGACGGTGGCTTCATTGCCAGGCCTCGATGGTTTGAAAGTACCCGGGCAAAATACGTGGCATGATTCCGTCCAGAAGCGTCAAAATATGGCGCGAGATGTCCAAGTGAACAGTGGGCTTGATTCGGCTCACAACGTTGATTTTGAACCCTTTGTCACAGAATGTCGCGACGTGGCGAACAGTGCGGATGGTGCGCGATGCAGGGTTCGAACCTGCGACCCTTGCCGTGTGAAGGCAATGCTCTACCACTGAGCTAATCGCGCGAAAATCGTGGGGCGGAGTCTTTAAGCGGGCTTCGGCATTGCAGCAACCAGAAATTGCAGGGTAAACAGTGCCGCCATGCAGGAATCTCCGTACCCCACTAGGCACGCCTCAGCCGGAACTGCTGCAGGTATTTCAGCGGGGTCATGCCCATGTGCCGGTGGAAGTGGTGGGTGAGGGCGCTTTGATCGCAAAATCCCAGATCACTCGCCACGTCGGCGATGTTGGCACCCTCCCGCTGCAAGGCTTCGCAGGCGGCCTGGATGCGCAGCTTCATGATGAAGGCCTGCGGACTCGCGCCAAACGTTTCCACAAACTTGCGGTGCAACTGCCGGGGCGAGAGATGGACGATTTGCGCGAGCTCGGTGATGGAGACGCCGGTGCGGAAGTGCTCGCGGATGTAGGCGAGGGCACGGTCGATTTGCAGGTAGGGCTGCAGCATCTGCTTCTTGCCTTCAAAACTCTGCACCGTGCCCATGATGCCGATGACGCGGCCTTTGGCATCGGTCAGCGGGAGCTTGTTGGTGACAAACCAGTCCGGCAGTCCCTGATCCGTGAAGAACAGCTCCACAATGTTGAGCTGCGCTTTCCCGGTGCGCAGCACTTCCTCGTCATCTCGCCTGAAATTTTCCGCGAGGCGGGCAGGGAAGAGGTCGAAGTCATTTTTGCCGACGATGCCGGCTTCCTCGGTGATGCCAAAGCGGTCCATGAACCGGCGGCTCGCGCACATGAACCGGAAGTCGCTGTCCTTGGCAAAAAAGGCGAGGTCCGGCAGGTGGTCGAACAGCCGGTAGAAAGGACTGTCCGCACTGACGCGACGGATGAAACGTTCGCGCAGTGCGGCAGGAGATTCGAGGCGTGGCGGTGGGCTGCTCACTCCCCAGTGTCAACCATGCGGATCAAAAGCGCAAACGCAGCCCGGCATACGCGCCGGTGCCCATGACGGGAAAGCCGGGGATCTCGGCATACTTTTCACCGAGCAGGTTTTCCACGCGGGCAAACAGATCCAGGTGCTCGTTCACACGCCAGTTGGCCGAGAGACGCACGTTGAGATAATCCTCCAGGTCCCGCTGCACGAAGGTGACGGGATCATAGTCCTCGCGGTCAACCACATAGAGGGTGCTGAGATTGAACGTCACATCCTTCACCGGTTGGAAGCGCAGGCCGCCGGAGATGGAGTGGCGCGGACGGCGGACCAGACGGGCGGCATTGGTGTCGTCAGTGGCCTCCAGGTAGGTGTAGCTCAGATTCACGCCAAACATCGCGCAGGGATTCCAGTCCAGGCCGCTCTCCATGCCTTGGGTGGTGGCGGCGCCGATGGCCACGGGAATGAAGGCTGGGAACGGATACTGGTAGGTGTTGCGCAGGTCATTGTGGAAGTAGGTGGCGCGCAATGAGAGCTTGTTTTGAAACAGCGGCTGCGTGATGCCGACTTCATAGCCGCGGCTGCGTTCCGGATTCAACAGGTTTGGATTGCCCCCAAAGACGGGCGTCAGATCCTGCGGCGTGGGCGGCGTGTAGGCAGTGCCATAGTTCGCATGCAGTACCGTCTGCAACACGGGAATGAGATAGCTGATGCCGCTGCGCCAGGTGAAGGCGTTGTCAAAGTCCGAATACTTGTCATAGCGCACGCCGCCGATGAGATTGAAGCCTTTGAAGAGCTCCGCCTGTGATTGCAGAAACAGCGCGTAGTTCGTCTGCGCCTGGGAGATGTCCAGCATCTGCGCAGTGTCGTTGTAGCGGCTGATCTTTTGATCCTGAAACCACGCGCCTGCGGTGAGCGTCCACTTGTCCGTCACCTTCACGATGCTTTTGTATTCCAAAAAGTCCGTGCGTGAGCTGGTGCGATTGTTCGGACTGAAAAAGCCGCCCATGCCAGTGGCCGTCTGTCGGAACTGGCTGTGCGAGAAGGTGAGGGACTGCGTCCAGTGGTCGGTCGTATCCCACACCAGCCGTGGCGAGATGCTCCAGAACTCAGAGAGCACCTGGGCGTCTGGGTCCACGGCATAGATGGTGCCAGGAGTGCCGGACTGGGCGGTGTAATACCGTGTGTCGAGGTCAAAGCGCAGGCTGTCAGCAAGCTGGTATCCCACTTTGCCGGCGAGGCTGGTCTGGCGGAACTGGCCGTTTTGGCGCTGCCCGTCGATGTCGGTGCGGCTCACTTCAAAGCCCCAGTCCAGCTTGCCGATGGCACCGATGGAGCTGACGCCCTCACGGAACGTGCCATAGCTGCCGGTTTCGAAGTGGGCGGTTGTCCGGGGCTTCTCCAAACCTTTGCCACTGCGGGTGATGATGTTGATCACGCCGCCCATGGTGCGTCCGCCATACAGACTGGCGGCGGGACCGCGCAGCACTTCGATGCGCTCCACATTGTCCAGCGCCATGGTTTCAAGGTTGAAGGAACCGGCGAGGTTCGCAGGAAGGGGCCTGCCATCAATCATCAGGGCGGTGTCCTTCGTGGCCGTGCCGCGTGTCAGCACGGTGGCCACGTTGCCAGGAATGCCGGGGGCGGCGATGGTCACACCGGGGACATTGCGCAGCGCATCAATGGCAAAGCGGTACTGCTGCTCCTCGATTTTCTTCCGGTCGATGACCGTGACACTGCTGGCGGTGCGCCAGGATTCCGTTTCAGACATCGTCGCGGTGATGACGACTTCGGGGATGTCTTTGGTCTTCGGCTGTTTCTTGGCGGGCGTCTGAGCCACGCTGATTTGAATGGCGGCTAGGAGCGCCGCCGTGATCGCTGCACATCGGCGGCGACCAGAGTTGTTCTGGAGGTACATGTCGTTGGGGTGTTCATTGGTTCGATGAAATCATCCGCACACCGCCACATGGCGGGTCGGATGAGCTTGTTCGCAGCGAGATGTTCGGACTCCGGGTTTGCGCGACGTTTGACCACCGCTCCTCGCCTCCGCCTTCACCAAGGATTGCTCCCGATTGGCTTTGCTCCATGTCCGCAGACATGAATGGAGGGTCGTTACCCGATACCGCAGCGCCACTGTGGCCGGTTCTCACGGCCTTCCCTGCATCTGCGAACGGCTGCACGGCGCTTGCACGCCCTGCAGATAAAGAAAACGGGGAACACCACGAGGATGCCCGCCGCCATGGATTGTCATAGGCTCCGAGCTTAACCGGGGCAACCGGAAACTCAGCCTTGCAGAAACCCGCATCACCACTCATGCAAAGCCCACCCATGAAACGCATTCAAGACGCACGGCTCTACGGCATCGTTGATCTCGGTTATGTCACGGCAGCCAATGTCGAGAGCATGACCGATCAGCTCTGCCTGGGTGGCGCGGATGTCATCCAACTGCGCGCCAAGAAACTGGAGGCGCAGGAAATCGAACGCCTCGCCCGCCTCATGCTGCCGATCACCCGCTCCCATGGCGTGCCGCTGGTGATCAATGACCACCTCGAAGTCGCCGCAGCCATTGGCAGTGAAGGCATCCACGTGGGGCAGGATGACGATGCCGTGGCCAAAGCACGCGCCGTAGTCGGCTCGGCGTGCTTCGTCGGCAAATCAACTCACAGCCTCGCGCAAGCAGTCGCCGCCCAGGCCGAAGGCGCGGACTACATCGGCTTCGGCCCGCTCTATGCCACGGGCACCAAGCCTGACTACGTGCCCGTCGGTTTAAGCGACATCGCCGAGGTTCATCGTCGCGTCACGCTTCCGATATTTTGCATCGGCGGCGTAAATGCCAGTCGTCTCGATGAAGTCATCGCCGCCGGAGCCCATCGCGTGGTGGTCGTCTCAGCGTTCCTGCTAGCGAATGACGTGACCGCGGAAGTGAGTGCTCTGAAGAAGAGATTGGTCTGATCTCTGAGTATTGTAGTCCCGGCTTTAGCCGGTTCTGGATAGCGCGACCAGAGACGGGGGCAGCCGCGAAGCAAAACCCCGCCTCTTGCATGGCTTACTTCTTCTCCAGCGGAATAATGTCAGCAGACACGGCGCGCTTGGCTCCCAGATACTCCTTCGCAAGAACTTCGAGCTCCTCCTTCTTGATGCCGGCAAAATCACTGACGAAGCTGCGCGCCCAGTCGAGGCGCTCAGGATGCTCCTGGGCGCAGCGCAGCACATTCATGGACCAGTAGCGGTTGTCACGGCGCATCTGTTCAAGCTGCACCAGCATCGGTTTGATGGCACGGTCAAATTCATCCTCGGTGATGGGTCCGCCTGACAGCTTGTCGCCGATTTCAGTGACAAGTTTCGTCAGTGAGACTGCCAGCTCAGGTTTGCACTCGATCATTGTCGTCATGTAGCCGTAGCCAGTGAAGGCGTCGCTCGCCACGTGGTAGCAGGCCGGGCTGTAAGTGTCTCCCAGCTCTTCACGCACCTTGATGCGCAGGCGGTCATCCAGGACGGAGCCGAGCACGGTCAGGCGGCGGGTGCGCTGAATATCGCTCATGTCCGCCGTCGGCCAGTAAACCGTGGCGATGGCCTTCGGGATCTCGGTATCAAAGGGGAAGGTCTTGCTGGCCTCTGGTGCTGGGAAAGCCACTGCGCGCTCCTTTGCATACGCAGGTTTTTTGTCTGCACGTTTGGGCAGTGCACCCAGCGTTTTGGCCACGGCGTTAAGAGCGGTCTCGGCATCGACATCTCCCAGCACGGTGACTTCGAGATAATCCTGGGTGAGCGCCGGGGCGAGCCAGGCTTTCAGCTCGTCCAGGGTGCGCTTGCGGAGTTCTTCCATCTTGGGGAAGCCCCAGCGCGGATCACCCGAATGCATGAAGGCGACGACTTCGCTGTTCATCACGCCCTCGGCGGTGTGCTGCAGCTGGGTGTAGAGAGGTTCGAGATTCTTTTCGAACTGGCGTGCTGCTTCTTCGCGATACCCCGGTGCCACGAGATAAGCAGTGAGCAGCTGCATCTGAGATTCCAGGTCCGCCGGCGTGGTGCGGCCGCTGAGCAGGAAGGCTTCATCACCAATGGAAAAATCACTGCCCACGGTGCGGCTGGCGAAGATACGGCGGATGTCATCCACGCCATGTTTTTCCAGGCCACCCAGCTGGAAGGTGCTTTGCGCGAAGGGGATGATGCCTGGCTTGTCCACCGGGGTGCTGAGCTTGCCTCCGCCAAAATTGATCAGCACGCGGATGGTGCCTTTCTCGAATTCGGTATGCTTGAAGTTGAAGCGCACGTTGTTTTCAAAGACTGCCTGAATGATTTCAAGATCCTTCGCCTCTGCGCGGCTCGCGACCTTGCCCGCAGGGCCAAAGTCAGTGTAGGCAAACGCAGCAGTCTCTTCCTTCTTTGGAGCTGCGACTGGTTTTTCACGGCTGGCTTTGAAGGTGTCGATGATCTGCTTCGAGGCGTCGCCTTCGAGCTTCAAATTCCCGCCGAGGAAGATCTGAATGTCGTCACCCTTCCAGTCAGCCACCAGTGCCGCATGGCTGTCTTCCGCCTTCAAACCCGCCAGCACGGTGGAAATACGGGCGAGATCATCTGCCGGATACGTGAAGACCTTTTTGTTGGCGATGATGGTGACCAATCCGCTGGCGAGATCGCGTGATTTGCGGCTGTCGGCCTGGTCGGCGCGCAGCTTGGCTCCTTTGAGAACGGTGGCTTTTGCTTCTTCAAATTCTGCTTCGGTGAAGCCGTGCTCAAGAGCGCGGCGCAGTTCGGTTTCGAGCATGGTGATCGTGGCCTGCCAGTTCTTGGGATCGCACTGGGCCTGGATGCCGTTCACGCTGACGAATTCGAGATACTCATAGCTGTAGCTTTCAGCGCCCATGAACGGCGCGCCTTCGGCCTTCGAGAGCTTGGACAGGCGCTGGTTGATCATCATGTCGGCGAGGTCACGGATCGTCTTCTCACGGCGTGTGGCCGCATTGTCAGGCTTGTTTTTGGCCGGGCGGGGAATTTCGATCGAAAGAGTGAGCGCTTCCGCCTGCATCTCCGTGTGCAGCTTGGCGATGATGCCATAGCCGGAAGTCACTTTACCAAGATTGGGTTCTTCAGCATCGCCATGTTTTGGTTTGGCATCAGCAAACTGCTTCTCGATCTCTGCTTTGACGGCGGCGGTGTCTTTGAAATCACCCACGGCCACAATGACGGCACGCTTGGGCGTGTAATACTTCTCGTAGAAGTCCACGAAGCGCGGGCGCTTCATCGTCTTGATCATCTCTTCCGTGCCGATGGGCATGCGGTCAGGTAAGATTGACTCCGGCATGGCGAACTTGTAGCCCGCCATCATGGTGCGGTACTCGATGGAATCGCGGCTGAGTTTTTCGCTGAGAATGATGCCGCGTTCCTTGTCGATCTCGGCTTCGTTGAGCAGCATGCCGTCCAGATCATCACGGAAGAGTTTCAGACCTTCGGCGAGGTAGTTCGAATCCACCTTTGGCAGTTCGAGCATGTACACGGTTTCCTTGAATGAGGTGTGTGCGTTGGTGTCCGCACCAAAACCCATGCCCAGGCGCTGGAAGTACTCGACCATCTCGCCGCCTTTGAAATGACGCGAGCCGTTGAATGCCATGTGCTCAAGATAGTGCGCCATGCCCTGCTGATCGTCCTGCTCCATGAGCGACCCCACATCCATGTACAGGCGGATGCTGGCGCGTCCCGGCGGTTCATCGTGCGGCACGATGACGTAGCGCACGCCGTTTTCGAGCATGCCGTACTCGGCTTTGGGATCGGCCTTGAGATCGCTGGTGTCCTGCGGCCAGTCGGCGGCATGGGCTGTGGAGACGACTGCTGCGAGAAGGAGAGAGCGGAGCATGATTGTGCGAGACATTGGGATGGAAAGGTTAACGAGCGGCAAACTCAAAAAGGCGGATCAATACGCATGAACACCTTTGACGAAACGGCGCAGAAGCAAAAATTCGTCATTCGTCATTCTGATTTCGTCATTCCCGCCGCAGGCGGTCGGCGGTCTATTCCACTTTGCCCAGACCCGCTTCGGGATCGGGTTCGAGGAAACCGAGTTCGACAAAGAGCTCGTCCATCGCCATGAGGGTGGCTTCGTACATCTCGAAGGAGAGATTGAAATTGAAGAAGCCGTGTCCCTGGCCTTCGAATTCAATCAGGCGGCAGAGGTTCTTCTTCTTGCTCGATTTGCGGGCAAACTCATAGGAGCCGTCAAAGGGGACCACGCGGTCACCAGTGCCATGCATGATGAGCATGGGAGGCAGGCCTGGCCTGATGCCGCGGATGAGGTCTGCGGCCTTGCTGGTGGCCTGATCCGGCCAGCGGTCACGCCCGAAAGCGTGCTTGGAATAGGTGTCCATCACCGGATTGAACAGCACGATGGCATTGGGGGCCGGGCTGCAATCCAGCGCGTCTGAAGGATCATCGAACCCGGAGAGAATAGCCGAAGAGGCAATAGCATGTCCACCACCCGAACCACCCACACCGACGATCTTGCCGGGGTTGATGCCCAGTTCGACAGCGTTCATGCGAATCCAGCGAATGGCGGAGCGCGCATCGGCCATGGCTTCGACCGGACCCGTGCCGTGACGAGTGGCCACGCGATAATCAAAACAGATCGTCGTCATGCCACGTGAGGCAAAGTAAACACAGTGTGGGGCAAACTGCGCCACCTGGCCGTTGTCCCAGCCGCTGCTGAAAAAGAAAGCTGCCACCGACTTGGGATAAGAGGGCGCCTTGTCCATCTCCGGTTCCCAAATATAAGCCGAGAGATTCACTCCGCCGACAGTCTTGTAGATTTCTTCTCGGGCGGTCTTCAGCAACTCCCGATTGCGATCAATCGGGGGGGTGCGGGGCTGACCTTCACTGTGGGACTCCATGTTTGGGGGGTAAAGACGTTGACGTTTACCAGAATCACCAAATCGGCAAATGGTTTTACTCTGGATTAAAACTATCACAGCAAAATTCCCGGGATGCTAATCATAAAATGATGATGACCAGTTGTTTTTACGTGAAACATGCCCTTGTTCGTGGTTTCAACCGCACCTGCCATGCGCCATTTCCTCTCTTCGCTCCTTGTTTTAAGCCTGTTTCAACTCTGCTCACCTGCGTCTGCTCAGGAGGACGAGGCCGGATTGCAGGCCGCATTGGAAAAGGTGTACAGCAATTGGCGCGATGCCATGTTGCGCAAAGATGCAAAGGCCTGGGCGGCCAGCATCACCCTCTATCGTCAGACGGTGATTCGCAACATGGTGGTCAGTGAACGCCAGACTTTTCCTGATGCCGTGTTTGCTTCCGATGTGCAGCCTCCGGCCCTGGCAGGTCTGCGCCTGCTGGAAGCAGAGGCGGTGGGCGACACCGCGCATCTCGTTTATTTTGGCCGGA
Source organism: Prosthecobacter sp. (assembly GCA_021733925.1). Taxonomy (GTDB): domain Bacteria; phylum Verrucomicrobiota; class Verrucomicrobiia; order Verrucomicrobiales; family Verrucomicrobiaceae; genus Prosthecobacter. The sequence goes on from JAIPJY010000014.1 coordinate 118,299, forward strand.
TCGACATGGGGCAGGACAAGGAACTCATCCGGGAAAATCTCCTCAAGCTGAAATTCGCCCGTGAAAATGGGGCATGGAGGTATGACAGCAATCGCATCTCCCGCTTGGATGGCGCCCCGGACGTGATCAAAGAACTGAAGGCAGGCAAGCGTCCCGACTTTCTCGACACCCCCGAGTACACGCCGCCCGGCAGCATGCCGCCGCCGCCGCCATTGTGCCGTGTGCCGGATTACAAGGCGGGCTGCAAGCTCCAGAGCTTCGGCTATGAAACGACCATGCGCATGAATGGCATCGATTACGACTCCGTTCGGGATGGGCTGGATCAGCAGATCCTCATCGGCGGTCTCGTCAACGGGCACAACGAAATCACCCTGCGCATCAAGCCGGTGCCACGGCCCGAAGGTGGAAAGGCCGCGCTGGAAATTCGCATTTACAAGTTGTCCAAAGATCCCGCCAAGCCAGGCGCCGAAGTGCTGCGCTGGCAGGCACCTGAAAGCGGAGCTCCTGCTGAAGTGACCCTTCCCATTGAGGTAAAGCCGTAGCAGGTTTGTAGTTCACCATTGCTTTCATCATGCCAACGCTCAACCACGAGAACACGCTGCGTGCTGCGGGTTTTCGCATTGTGGCAGGCATTGACGAAGCCGGTCGTGGCCCTCTTGCCGGTCCCGTGTGTGTGGCGGCAGTGGTTCTGCCGGACGATTTCACCCACGCCGTTCTCAACGATTCCAAGCAGCTCAGCGAAGTGAAGCGCGAACGGCTTTTCGATGAGATCACCGGCGACGCACGCATCCGCTGGCACTGCGTGAGCATCCAGCCCGATGAAATCGACCGCATTAACATCCTTCAGGCGACGTGGGAAGGCATGCGGCGTGCCGCGCTGGGTTTGCTGCCCGTGCCCGATGCGGCCCTCATCGACGGCAAGCCGGTGAAGCTTTTCCCCCTGCATCAGGTCGCCTTGGTCAAAGGAGACAGCCTCAGCTACTCCATCGCAGCGGCCAGCATCATCGCCAAGGTCACACGGGACCGCCTCATGGTGGAGATGGCGCGGCAGCATCCCGAATACGGTTTTGAAATTCATAAAGGCTATCCCACGCCAGGGCATCTGGCGGCTTTGAAGCAGCACGGCCCTTGTCCGCATCATCGGCGCAGTTTCAGGCCGGTGGCTCAGCTCGAACTCGATCTGGCATGAAGCGATTCTTCTTCCGACCTCAATGTCTGTGGCGCTGGCTGCGGCGGCGGGTTACGGGAGATGCACGCGTGCGAGCCGCGTCGCTCTGGCTGCGCGCCCGCCCGCTGTCCTTGTTCCAGCGCCGTCTCATCGGTCGAAAAATGGACAACAAAGAAATAGGAGACATGGGCGAGCTCATTGCCTCACGCTGGCTCGCATCGCATGGCCGCAAGGTGCTTCATCGCAACTATCGGGGCGGAAACCGTGGTGAGGTGGACATCGTCGCCCGGCATCGCGAGGTGCTCACCTTTGTCGAGGTAAAAACCCGCACGAGTACCGCTTTCGGCCGTCCTGCCGATGCCGTGGGTCCTGACAAGCAGCGCCTCATCCAGCGCGGTGCCCTGGACTGGCTGCGGCTGCTTGGAAATCCGCGCATCCAGTTTCGCTTCGACATTGCCGAGGTCATCCTCACCGAGGGCGGACTGCCACGCGTCCACATCATCGAGAATGCTTTCCAGATGCCAGACCGTTCCATGGCCGGCCGGTGAATCGTGCTTTGACAGCCCGGGTGCACGCCGTAAAACTGGCGTTTCCTTTCCAACCCAGACGATTCAAACCATGAGCCAAGCCAATCCTGCCAAAAAGATCATCAACAATCCGCTGAAGTGCGCCGACGAACTCTTTGAAGGTCTCGTGCTTGCCTATGATGGCAAGGCCCGCCGCGTCGGTACGCGTTCCATCGTCATGAATGATCTGCGGCCGGACGCGCCTGCGTTGCTCGTGGGTGGCGGCGCAGGTCATGAGCCGATCTACCATGGCCTCGTTGGCAAAGGCATGGCCGATGGTGCTGCCGTGGGGGAAATCTTCGCCGCACCGCCGCCAGACATCGTGCTGGAAGCTGCCCAGGCAGTGAATCGTGGCAAAGGAGTGCTCTTTCTCTACGGCAACTACGCCGGGGATGTGATGAACTTCGACATCGGCGCGGAACTCGCTGCGGACGAAGGCATCATCGTGAAAACCGTCATCATCGCCGACGACGTCTGCTCCGCACCTCCCGCGCAAAAAGAAAACCGCCGTGGCGTGGCCGGTCTCGTGCCGATCACCAAGATCGCCGGTGCCGCCGCACAGACCGTGGACACACTTGATGAACTCGCCCGCATCGCCCAGAAAGCCTGCGACCACACCCGCACCGTCGGCGTTTCCACCAAGCCCGGCAGCATTCCCGCCACCGGCAAACCGACCTTTGAACTGGCGGATGATGTGATCGGCCTCGGCATGGGCATCCACGGTGAAAAGGGCGTCGGGCTCATCCCGATGTGCACAGCGGATGAACTCGCGGCCAAGATTCTTGACCTGCTGTTTGCCGATGACCTGGCACTCGCTGCCGGAGATGAAATCGTGTTCTTCGTCAACAGCCTTGGCTCCACCCACATGATGGAGCTTCTCATCCTGCTGCGTGGTGCGAAGCCCATCCTCGACGCGCGCGGCATCAAGATTCACCAGACCATCGTCGATAACATTGTCACTTGCCAGGAAATGGCCGGTGTGAGCTTCAGCATCACCAAGCTCGATGAGGAACTGAAAAAACTCTGGGACATGCCCTGCGAAAGCGTGGGCTATACCAAACTGTAAAACCTGCGCATGCCATGAAACTCCCCGAGATCTTCGCCAGCCCGGCCAATGTGCGGACCGTTCTGCAAGGAACACCCATTTTTAACATCGGCGACGATTCGGGGGAGATGTATGTGGTGCAAAGCGGCGAGGTGGACATTCTGATCAATGGGGTCGTTGTTGAAACCGTCTTCCCTGAAGGTTTTTTTGGTGAAATCGCCCTCATCGAGGAGTCTGTCCGTTCCGCTGACGCCATCGCCCGCACGGATTGCAAGCTTCTCCCCGTGAACCGCCATCACTTCCTCTACATGGTCGATGAAATGCCTCAGTTTGCCCTGCACATCATGAAAGGCATGGCCGACAGACTGCGCAAGGCGGACAAACGTGCGGAGGTGTGAGTGGGGCTCATGACAGTTTCCTCCATTACGCGTCAACTCGCAGAAGCCGTCCTGGCTGTGCGCCTTGGCTGCACACCACGACAAAGGCTACTGTTGGAGCTGCTTCGTCTCCTACCTCTTTATACTCAGATTGGTAATGTGGCGATATGGGACACAGCCTATCATGACGCCATGCCCGCTGAAGATGATACTTCCGAAGTCGGTCGGCTGATCTATGCAATCTATGACTTCACCACCGTTCCCTTTTACGGGGCCTTTCAGCCTGTCGAGATACTGGGGGCTTATGTATCAATCTGCACTTTTTTGCGCGGCTCAGGCGTCGAGTGCCCGAAGGTGGCTCGTTTCACGGAGTTGTGATGACGAATAAGGAGCAATCTACGGCTTTCCTGAATCTGTGGTAAGGCATCGACGATTGAAGGCTGACCACGGAATACACCGAATACACGGAACATGAAGTCAGACTCTGGTTTCCGTGTATTCGGTGTATTCCGTGGTTAATTCATGATGGGAGACTCCAGGTAGCCTTCACCCTTCGCATTTGACTTCCCCGCCAGCGCGCCAACAATCGCGGTCCCATGTCCAAAGCCAACCTTTCCAAAGACGAAGTCAAAGCCATGCTCCTGCTCGCCTGTGAGCGCATCATCGCCGCCGAGCCGATGCTGTCCCAGGCGGACCGTGATCTCGGAGACGGTGATCATGGCATGGGCATGGAGCGCGGCATGCGTGCCGCCACGGAAAAGCTCAACGCCGGCGAAGTCGAAAGCATCGAGAAAGCCTTCTCCACCGTCGGCATGGCGATGATGAGCAGCATGGGCGGCGCAAGCGGAGCCATCTTCGGCACCTTCTTCCGCAATGGCGGCAAAGCGCTCAACGGCAAAGAATCCTTCGACGCCGCCGGACTGGCCGCTTTCCTCCAGGCCGGTGTGGATGGCGTCAAGCAGCGCGGTGGTGCCGCCATCGGCGACAAAACCTGCGTGGATGCCATGGAGCCAGCAGCCACCAAGGCAGCGGAAGTCGCCTCTCAATCTCTGCCTGAGGCCATCACCGCCGTGGCTGCCGCCGCCGAAGCCGGCACGGAAGCCAGCAAAGCCATGGTGGCCAAGTTTGGCCGCGCCAAGACTCTGGGCGAGGCCTGCATCGGCTTCCCCGACGCCGGCGCCTGCTCCGTGGTAGTGATCATCACCGCCTTCCGCGATTTCATCGTAGCCTGATTTGCGAAGCACCAAGCAAGCGCCTCGTCGTTTGCGAGTGCGCGACAGCCTTTTGGAGGCGGTCGCGCAGATGCACGGCGCAAGCCTGCATCGAAGCTACCGCTTTCGCGAGGTATAGTGTGTGCTACGTCCTCAGCCCATCGTCCAGCCATCGAAAACAGCGTCGCGCCCAGGTCTCCCGCCGCAGTCCAAGACGCTCCGCGCTTGCAGGTTGCTTTGGCCGCCTCCTTCATCTCCTGACGAAAGAGATTCAATTCACCGTGGCCTGATCACCGGCTTCTGCCAGTCCTTCCAAAATCCTTCCGTTTGCAGCGGGTCGGGTCGGATTTCGATCACCATCGGCATCGGCAGCAGATCTTCGAGATCATTCACATCATCGGTCTGGAGGTATTCCATGCCCCACAGCTGCGCCCAGGGTTCAAAGCTTAGCGAGTGACGGTTTTCGATGACGTTGCGTGCGGCCTCAGGCAGTGCGCGCATGCTGGCCACACGGGAGAAGATCTTGCCGCCGCCATTGTTGATCACCACAATGCGCAGCCGCGGGTGATCCATCTGAGCGATGACCCACGGTGCAGCCAGATCATACAGCGCACTCAGATCCCCGAGGATCAGCCAGCATTCACCGCCATGCACCGCGCTCGTGCCGAGAAAGGTCGAAACGAGACCGTCGATGCCGTTGGCTCCACGGTTCGCAAAAAATTCCAGGCCCGGCTTCGTCGTCTGCAGCGCCAGATTGAATTCTCGAATCGGCAGACTGTTGCCCAGAAAAACCCGTGAACCCTCAGGAATGGCATTCGCAATTTTACGTACCCAGGCCGGTTCGGACTCGGGGAACTTTTCCATGTCGGGTTCAAAGCGCAGAATGCCGCAAGGCGGATCAACGCGAGCCAGTTCGGTGCTGTGAATGTTCTCCCATCCCAGCGTTTCGACATTCTCCTTCCGCGCGAGTCCGCTGAAGCCACCGCGAGTGATATGCGTGACTTTGATTTTCGGAAGAGTCTCCAGATCCCGCCACCAACGCCATGAAGGCACCGCGCCGATGCGCAGCACATGCGCCGGACGCGCGGATTGCAGCGCCCGTTCGCCACCGGGAATTAGCAGCGGCTGAAGTTCTGGGAATCCATGCAGATTCGCCGTGGCTTCGGCAATGATGGGCGCACCAAGCCGGGCCAGCAGCACCGCTGCGTGGGCGGCGTCTTCAGGGTGCATGCCCGCTGCCAGTACCAGATCACACTGCAGTGGGACGGGCGGACCTGCCTCATAGGCCGGTGGCGGTGGAGCGGAGGAAAAATCGACGCCGCCTACGTTCGTCTCCAGCGGTTCATCCAGGCAGATGTTGAGATGCATCGGCCCGTCGGAGCACACGCCTTCATGGGATTCGTCCGTGGCATCCCAGTCTCCTACGACCGTCGCATAAACGCCAAACAGTCCTGCCTGCTCAATGGCCTGGGGTGCGCCGCTGCCTCGGTAGCTTTTCGGCCGGTCCGCTGTTACCAGCACCAGCGGCAGATTTTGATAGTACGCTTCGATCGTGGCGGGCAGGAGCTCTGCCGCCGCAGTGCCAGAGGTCGTCAGCACCGCCACCGGTTGGCGATCTGCCATGATGCGGCCCAGCGCGAAAAAGGCCGCGCTGCGTTCTTCAAAGAAATTCCAGACCTTCACACCGCTGCAGGCGAGCAGCGCGGATACCAGCGGCGCATTGCGCGCACCGGCGGCGACACACACCTCACGCACCCCGAGGTACGCGAGTGTGTGCAGGGTTTGTTGAATGAGCTGTGCCTGCGTCATGATTGAAGAGCCAGCAGGCGCAGCACCGCCTCGCGCTTGAGGCGCAGTTCGCGCCATTCGTGATCAAAGGCGCTGCCACCCACGATACCGCAGCCGGAGGGCAGGCTGATCTGATTGCCCTCCCAGCAGATGCCGCGAATGGCGACGACAATGTGCGTGGTGCCATCAGTTTCGGCAAAGCCGAAGGGTGCACCGAAAAATCCCGGCACCTTCAACTGCTGACGGTACTCCCGCAGTTTTTCCAAGGCCTCATCATCCCGCGGCAGGCAGCCGACCGCTGGTGTGGGGTGCAGCAGCGGCACCAGCTGCGCCGGATCAGCGGCGGCGTTCAGTTGCACACTCAGTTTGGACTGAAAATGCACGAGACCGGAGGTCTGGCACAAGATGCGTGGATCGCGGGTGACGACGCCAAGCCCCTGCAACTGCTCCGTGAGGTAGCGCACGACGATTTCATGCTCCTCGATCTCCTTCACGTCCGTGAGAAACGCGTCCTGGTTGCCGGGCTTGGCCGTGCCGGCCAGCGCCATGGTTTCCAGTTGCTGTGCCTTCACCTTGAACAGCAGTTCTGGGGTGGCACCGAGAAACCCGCCGCCCTCTTTGACATGCGCGTAACCCCACATGTTCTCGGGGGCCTGCATGATCGCGTCGAGCAGCCGTCGCGGGTCACCGGCGGTCAAAGTGCCGGATTCGGTGAGCACGGGTACCATTTTCTCCAGGCGCTTGGCCTGGACTTCACGGCGGATGCGACGGAAAGCCATCTTGAACCATTCCGTGGCAGGTTTAGCCCATTGGATCTGAGGCTTTTGCGAGCCATTGAGGTGAATCGTCTCTGCGAGGCTGCCAGCGGTGATCTCATGCAGCCTCGCAGGCACTTTCCAGGGCATGGGATCATGCAAATCAAAGTCATTGATATAGAAGGCTCCCCCCGCGGCCGGCGCGGTGGCCAGCGCGGTGAAGGGGCCTTCTCCCAGCCATGCCCGCCCATCGGGCAGCCTGAACAATGCGAATTCCATCATGCGATATTGCATGCATAGTGAAACGCACTGCGCTGCGTGCAAGATGGGAAACAGTCACATGTGAACATCCTTTCTGCTGCGCCAGTCGAACCCTTTATAGAATGAAAGCTGCCGACGAATTCCTCAAAGTCGCCACCGACTATCAGCTCGGGGCGCTTGATACGGAATCACAGCATCCATTCACCACTTCTTTATCGCAGATGGCGCGTTCGGATGTGGGGGAGGCGATTAGGCTCATGCATCAGGTGGACGTGCTCGCTTTGCGGCAGTTTGCCGCAAAATCCGCCCCTCTCGCGGACCTCGCCCGGGCCATCGCAGCCACCCTTGCTGCCGGGCACCGGGTGTTTCTCTGCGGGTGCGGCGCTACCGGGCGGCTTTCATTGAGCATCGAAGTGTTTTGTCGCATGGGTGTCCTGCCGGTAAGCGATCCGGAACGCATCGTCGCCTTCATGGCTGGCGGAGATCTCGCCTTGATCAAGGCCATCGAAACTTTTGAAGATCATCCCGAATACGGCGCACGGCAGCTCGAAGAGCTCGGCTTTGCCGCAGGCGACCTCCTCATCGCCACCACCGAAGGAGGCGAAACGCCGTTTGTCATCGGGGCCACTGAACGCGCGGCAGAGTTGTCCGCCAATCACCCCTGGTTTCTCTACTGCAATCCAGATGAGCAACTGGTCCAAGTCGCCGCGCGCTCCAAACGCGTGATCGAAAATCCGGCCATCCGCAAGCTGAACCTCTCAGTGGGTGCCATGGCGGTCTCAGGCAGCACACGGTTGCAGGCCAGCACCGTGCTCATGGCGGCCATTGGCTTTGCGTTCCTGCATCAGCACGATCCAGAAAACGCCCCGGGGGAAGTGCTGCAGTTGCTGCGCCACGTCGCGCACTGCGACGGGCAGTTTCTCGTGCCGTTCATCGAGCATGAGGCAGCGGCGTATGAGCGTGGTGCCTACGTACTCTACAAAAGCTCACGGTTTGGCATCACCGTCGTGACGGACACCACCGAGCGCGCCCCGACCTTTAGCCTCGCACCGTTTGAAAAACAGGATGATCCAGCCGCGCCGGCTTCGTGGTGTCATTTCCTCATGCCTGAGCAACCGGGCGCGAATGCCGCATGGCTGGCGCTGCTGCACCGTGAGCCGCGCACGCTTGAATGGCCTGACGTCCGCCACGTCGCCGGTGCCGAGGTTCTGGCGTCCTATGATTTTTCCGCACAACTTTCCGCACGCCGTCAAATTCGCACCCATCAGGCCGAGCAGCTTCAGTTTCACATCGACGGCGGGGCAGGGGAGATGGTCTGGGAGTTCGACGGCCTGAAACAGCAGATCGATCTGACCGGCGTCCACGAATTTCATGCGCACCTGCTGCTCAAGATGCTCATCAACATTCATTCCACCCTCGTCATGGGGCGTCTCGGTCGCTACCTCGACAACCTCATGACCTACGTGAAGCCGAGCAACAACAAGCTCATCGACCGCGCCGTACGCTACGTGCGCCTGCTGGCCAAGCGCCGCACTGGCAAGCTGCCGGGTTATGAAAAAGTGACGCGCCTGCTGTTTGCTGAACGTGACAAACTCCAGCCCGGTGAACCCATCGTGCTCAAGACCCTGGCCGCCTTGGGCGTGAAGGTCTGATTCTTCGTATTGTAGTCCCGCCTTTAGGCGGTCTGGTCGCGCTATCCAGAAGCCGCTGAAGCCGGTACTACAAACAGCGGTGAGCGGAGCGGGGTGCTCTTTGCGGCTTGATGGCGTGGATGGAAGATTTGATGACTCCAAGGTGCCGGGGTTTCGCTTCTTGGCTTCGCAGTCCGACCCCGAGTCAGAAGATTGAGTGGGGGCGGAAGCCCCACACCTTGAAACATCCGCACTGCCGCTATCGTACGCTCGTATGATGATGTCAGATTCAGCCACGCTCCGCGACACCACGCGCCGCCATTTCTTCAGCCAGTGCGGCATGGGCCTCGGCTCCGTGGCGCTGGCATCGTTGATGGCGGAACGCGGACTTCATGCAGCGAGTGCGGCTGCGGCGGCAGGTCCAGGCGTGATGAAACAGTCCAATGTCACACCCCGCGCCAAGAACGTGATCTACCTGTTCATGGCCGGCGGTCCATCACAGCTCGAACTCTTTGATTACAAGCCGAAGCTCGTCGAGCTGAACGGCCAGCCGATTCCGCAGAGCTACATCGAGGGCAAGCGCTTCGCCTTCATGGGCACCAGCAATGGCTTCAAGCTGCTCGGCACCCGCCGCGAGTTCCAGCAACGCGGCCAGAGCGGTGCTTGGGTCAGCGACATGCTGCCTCACATGCAGGGCGTTGTGGATGACATCAGCATCGTCACCACCTGCAAAACGGAGCTGTTCAATCACGCCCCGGCCAAGCTGTTCATGAACACCGGCAGCGGCCAGTTCGGTCGTCCCTCCATGGGCTCCTGGGTCACCTACGGCATCGGCAGTGAATCGAGCGATCTGCCCGGCTTCGTCGTCCTGCAAAGCGGTCCGCGCGGCCCCCGTGGTGGTGCCGTGCTGTGGGGCAGCGGCTTCCTGCCCACCACCTACCAAGGTGTCCCATTGCGTGGCACCGGCGAGCCCATCCTGAATCTCTCCACCCCGGCGGAATACAGCGCCGCCAGTCAGCGCCGCGTTATCGACACCGCGCGCGAGTTGAATCTCTCCCACCTCGTTGAAACTGGCGATGACGAGATCCAAACACGCATCAACGCCTACGAGATGGCCTGGCGCATGCAAAGCAGCGCACCGGAGCTGATCGACCTGCGCGGCGAATCCAAGGCCACGCTCGATCTCTACGGTGTCGATCCCTCACAGCCCTCCTTTGCACGCAACTGCCTTCTCGCCCGCCGTCTCGTGGAGCGCGGCACCCGCTTCGTGCAGCTCTACCACACCAGTTGGGACAACCACGGCGGCAAAGGCGAAACGCTGGAAGACGATTTCCCCAAAGTCGTCAAAGACGTCGATCAGGCCTGCGCTGCGCTGATTCGCGATCTCAAATCACGCGGCCTGCTGGAAGAAACACTGGTCGTCTGGGGCGGCGAGTTTGGCCGTACACCGATGGGTGAGAACCGCGACAAGACCGGCCGCAATCACCACATCGACGCCTTCACCATGTGGTTTGCTGGTGGCGGCGTGAAGGCGGGACAAACACTTGGCAAAACCGACGAACTCGGCTTCGGCGTCGCCGAAGATCCCGCCCACGTGCATGATCTGCACGCCACGATTCTGCATCTCCTCGGTCTGGAGCACGAAAAACTCACCTTCAAATTCCAAGGCCGCGACTTCCGCCTGACCGACGTGCACGGCCAAGTCCTGCACAAGCTGCTCGCCTGATTGGTTCTTCGTATTGTAGTCCCGCCTTTAGGCGGTCTGGAAAGCCTCCAGATTTCCGCTAAAGCCACTACTACGGACCAGCTCTGGGTGGCTTAAACTCCCGCCTACTCCACCAGATACAAAATACGCCCACAGGCCTCACACTGCGTGAGTCCCTCCGACTGCTTCAGCGATTGGATCACCCCGACGACCACCTTCATGTGGCAGCCCCCGCACATGGCGTTCTCCATCGGCACGATGGCGGCATCACCTTTCTTGATGAAGATGCGGGTGTAAAGATCAAGGGCATCAGGATCGATCGGCTCGGCCAAAGTGGTGCGTTCGACGGTGAGATCCTCGAGGCGCTTTTTCACGCCCACACCACGTTCGTCCAGATTTTTGAGTTCCTCGTTCACGCGGACCTGGGTGGCAGCCAGTTTGGCCTGCGCTTCCTTCAGCTTCGCCTTGGCGGTTTCGAGGGCTTCCATCTGCTCCAGTTCGCCATCTTCCAGCTTGGTGACATCGGCCTCGTAGCGTTTGATCTCATGACCGAGAGCGGCAAATTCGTCGTTCTTGCGTGTCTCGAATTGCTGGTCCTGCAGACGCTTGATGGAAGTCTGGCGCGTCTGGACATCGAGCTGGATGTTTTTGATCTTCACTTCGACCTCCTTCATCGCCAGATTCGCTGCCTCCACGGCGGCCTGATCTCCCGCGAGCTGCATTTTCGCCCGCGTTTGCATTGTGGGGATGTCCTTGAGGTCTTTCTGCAGCGCACGAATGCGCTGGTCACGTTCCTGAAGCTGAATGAGTTTCGTGATGTCTTGAAGCATGTGCATGGATGTAAGCCGAAACGGCGAAGGAGCACAAGCTCTCTGTTGTGAGGTTCGGCGCGTGTCTTGACCTCAGCACTTCGTCTTGACCTGACAGCCACCCGACGAAAAGGTGCGCGCCCTCACCCATTTCCCCATATTCAATTGATGAAACCCACTCTCCTCATCCTCGCTGCCGGCATGGGCAGCCGTTACGGCGGCCTCAAACAACTCGATGCCATGGGGCCTGCCGGCGAGGTGGTGCTGGATTACTCCGTCTTTGACGCCATCCGCGCCGGTTTCGGCAAGGTGGTGTTCGTCATCCGCCGCGATTTCGAAGAACTCTTTCGCACGCAGATCGGCTCCAAATATGCAGGCCGCATTGAGGTGGACTACGCGTTTCAGGACCTGCACGATCTCCCTGCCGGATTCACCGTCCCGGAAGGCCGCACCAAGCCCTGGGGCACCGCCCATGCGCTGCTCGCTGCCGAAAAGGTGGTTCATGAACCCTTCCTCATGATCAATGCCGACGACTTCTACGGTCAGGACGCTTTCCAAAAGATCGCCGCAGATCTCACCCAGCCACGTCCCCAGGACGGCAAAAGCCACTGGTCCATGGTGGGCTTCTACCTCAAGAACACCCTCTCCGATCACGGCTATGTCTCCCGTGGCGTCTGCACCTGCGATGCCCAGGGCATGCTGAGCACCGTCCTGGAAATGACCAAGATCTACAAATGCGACACCGGCGCAGAAAACCGCGAGGTGGAAGGCGCTTACGTCCCGCTCACCGGCAATGAAGTCGTGTCGATGAACTTCTTCGGCTTCACCCCCGACATCTTCGCGCACCTGCGCACCGCCTTTGCCGCCTTCCTCGCCGAGCGCGGCACCGAGCTCAAATCCGAGTGCTACGTTCCCGCCCAGGTAGATGCCCTCATCGCCGCCGGCAAGGCCGAAGTCCGCGTCCTCGAAACCACCGGCAAATGGTTCGGCGTCACCTACCCCGAAGACAAAGCCGAAGTCGTCGCCAGCATTCGTGCGCTGATTGACGCCGGCGACTATCCACAGTCCCTCTGGGGCTAAAGTACTCACGAGCTTTAGCTCGTTCTGGGAGGGGTCGCATGACCTCCAGAACGAGATAAATCTCTCAGCTACTTTCCCAGCAGCCTCTCCACGCTGCGCATCGTCGCGCCTTCGTGAATCGTCAGCGCATCATGCCCTGCCTGCGCCATGCGCTTTGCCTTGGCCGCATCCTTCAGCAGCACCCGACACGCAGATTCCAGCTCCGCAAAATCAGCCACCTGCTTTGCACCCTCACGCTTCAGCAGCAATTCAACGAGCGGCTTAAAGTTCTCCATGTGCGGTCCAAAGAGCACAGGCTTCTGCGCCAGCGCCGCTTCGGCAGGGTTTTGCCCGCCTTCAGCCAGGAAGCTTTTCCCCACAACCACCAGCGTGGCGAGATGCTGCCACGCGGCGAGTTCACCCGTGGTGTCGATCAGAAAAACAGGCGCACCGCCATCAACTCGTGAGTTGGTCACGCTACGCAGGGCAGGGGAGATGCCGATGCCTTGCAACGCCGCGCTGATCTCAGCACGGCGCTCCACATGACGCGGCACAATCAGCAGCGCGAGATCTCTCACTTCTTCACGCAGTCGCAGAAACACACGCGCCAGCTCGATCTCCTCTCCCGCATGCGTGCTGGCAGCGAGCATCATGGGCTGCGTCTCGGCAATGCCAGCCAGCGCGAGCACCGTATGCAGTTCCTCGATCTTGATGGCAGGCACGACCGCACCCTCAGGATCGTACTTGATGCTGCCTGTGAGGTGGATGCGCTCCGCATCAACTCCAAAGCCCTGCCACCGCGCGACGTCGTCAGCCTCCTGCACGAGCACCTGCTTCAGCATGCGAAAGATCGGCCCGATGAACCAGCTGAACTTGCGGTAGCGGCGCTCACTGCGTGGCGAGAGCCGCGCATTGACCAGCGAAATAGGAATGCCAAGCCGCGAGGCGCAGGCTGTCAGGTTGGGCCACACTTCCGCCTCGATGAGCACCAGCTGCGTAGGCTGAATGCGCTCCAGCATGAGCCTGCCTACGCCCGGCAGATCAATCGGACTGTAAATGGCCACCACGCGCCCCGCATGCTGCGCCGCCAGCTCTTCAGCGAGCGCATACCCCGTGGGCGTCGTCGTGCTGAGCACGATGCCGAGATCGGCATGCGTTTTGAGCAGCCGGGCAATGAGCTTTTTTGCCACCCCCACTTCACCCACGCTCACGGCATGTACCCAGAAGCGTTCGCGCTGCGGCAGGGCATTGATGGCAGCCTGAGTCTCGCTGGAGAAAACGCCGATGCGCTGCGCCAGATCACGCCAGCGGCCATTGCGGCGGCGCATCTTGCGGAAGGCACCGGGCAGCATCAGGACGAGCCCCAGGGGCAGCGCCAGATTGTAGAGTGTGAGGCTAAGCGCTTTCGATGCCATGCGGGGTTTTGCGCAGCCAGACGATGCGGGTGGAGCCGTAATTGCGATCGGTCAGCACCTCCCAGCCGGGCCAGTTTTTCGTTTCGCGGTTGAAGTGGTGACTTTCGAGAATGAGGTGGCTTTCTGCATGTAGCAGCGCAGGCAGCGCTTCTTCAGCGAGCAACTTCGCGACGAAATCCGTGTCCGCATCGCAATGCGTGTACGGCGGATCGGCAAAGATGAGATCGAACTGCTTGCCGTCTTTTTCCAGCAGCGGCAGCATGCGGAAGACATCGCTGTGGCGCACCGTGGCACCCGTGAGCCGCGTCTTCGCTATGTTCCGGTGGATCACCTCGCACGCGCCCTTGTTTTCATCCACAAACACCGCCGACGCCGCGCCCCGGCTCAGGCATTCCAGGCCGATGGCCCCCGTGCCGGCAAACAAATCCAGCACATGCGCCCCCGGCACGAGTTCCCCGAGCATCGAGAACACAGCCTGCCGCACCCGATCCTGCGTGGGTCGTGTGACGGTCTTCGGGACTTCAAGTGCAAGCCCCCCTGCGGTTCCGGAAATAATGCGCACCTGTTTCCTTTAGCGGTGGGTTGCAGGGATGCAAGAAAGGGCTGTAGATCGTGGTGGCGGGTGGCTGCTCAGGCTCGTTTACATTATTCCTTTGACCCAAGCTAGTTCATTGACAGGGAAAGGGTTGAATAGGAGTGAGCGGAGCAGTCCTGCATTTCGGACAGGCATGAGAACTGACCTGATGACGGGGATGTGGTGCTTGAGTCACCCAGGGCATGGGAAGGTGCGGTATGGACTTGGAGAGGGCATCAAGTCAGGCTTTCGCTACACGGGTTTTCTGGACAATAGACGATTTGGCTATTACATATAAAGATGAAAAATATGGAAAACGCTCTTAAATCGCCATTTGGTTTTAACGACAGCACCGCTGCTCGCCCCGCTAAACGACTGCCCAGCAACTTCCCCCTGATTCAGACAGGATCTATCCTTGAGCAAGATTTGCAGCCAGCACCCATCAATCCCGACTGGATTCTGCAAGGCAACCCGACTGCCAAGGCCACCACACTGGCAATTGCTACTGACAACACACTTTCCTGCGCCGTCTGGGAGTGCACTGCGGGCAAATTTCAATGGGTGTTTGGACTGGATGAAATTGTACAGATCCTGGAGGGCGAGGTGGTGATCGAAGAACAGAATGCCGGCCGCAAGGTCCACAGGCTGCGAGCCGGTGACATCGCCCTTTTTCCAGATGGACTGACCGCGCACTGGACCGTGTCCAATTACGTCAAAAAGTTCGCCATTCACCGCACCATTCCCCGTTCCATCGCCTGGCGCGTGAAGCGCAAACTGCGTCATCTTCTCGGGCTGGTGACGAAGGCAGGCATGGGCTGCTATGGGGCCATGGTCCACCTTGAGACAGCCGTGGAGACGCTCAGCATGGCGTGATTCGTCAAGCGTCGTGTCAGATGAATTGGCTATGGGTTGCAAGAAGGCTTCCGATCAAGCCACCCTCAGCCCATACGAGACCATTGGAAGAAAATCGTCGCGATTGCTTGTCGCTAATGTGGCATTGACCCGAATGGCTGCAGCGGCAATGCAGCAGTCAACATAAGTCTTGGATCGTCGGCCCGTATGATTGAAAAGCTGAGCTGCTTTTTCGGCATCAGAACGGTCAAGCGGTTTGGCGTCGGGTAGCAACTGGCGAACAAAGGTTTCTGCCGTCGCTGAGAGGGGCCCACACAGAAGTTCTCCCCAGGCAAGTGCGCTAATTCCTAACGTCTCTCCGGCTTCAAGCCAGCCGATAAGCTGAGATTCCTGCGCACTGCCGGGCACCAGCGCATCAATGAGAAAATTGGTGTCGAGATGAATCACTGCTCGTATCCGAGAGAAAGATTAAGGTCGAGCATCAGCAACTGCTTTTTTCCAGGCATTGGCACTCTCAGCAGTCAATGCCACTTCAGCTTGCAACTGGCGGAACACTTTCAGTGTTTCGGAAGTGGTGGTTTCAATTGCCGGCTTCGGCGCATCCTTTAAACGGCCTTGCAGCCAAGTCAGCAATGACCATTGGTCGTTCGTCGGCAGTCCGGCGACGGCGGATTCGATTTGAACGAGCGTGCTCACGGCAGGCAGTATCCTCAATCAGTGGGGAGTGTCAACAGCATGGCCTATACTGATCCGTCAAGGCAGGGGAGCAAGTCCTGGGTATTGCGGTAGATTCTCACGGCTGAAGGGTTGATAAAAACATCATAGTCAAAGTTATCTGATCGGAAGTAAATCTCCCATGCAGGTGCATGGTCTGCTGCAAGTTTCTGCAAGCCTTGCAGCAATTCCGTCGTCACGATTTTGGAGTTTGAAACCTCGAATCCAATGCCACGCGAGCGCATGATGGAGGGTTCTAGATAGTAATCGCCTTGTCCAAAAGCATTGTTTTCGCCATGCGCAGCCATGAACTCCTCCAGCTTGGAATAAAGGAGGTAATACTCTTGGTCAAATTCTTGATCGCTGATGGAAGGGGCTGGCGGATTGTAAGGCGTATCAAGACGATGTGAGCAATCCTCGCGAGAAAGATTCAGGATGGTCATACACGCTCCTCACTTCCCATTCTTAAACACATACAGCACCCCATCATCCGCTCCAAACAGCACATAATCCCCCGCAATGGCACCTGACGTCTTCACCGGCGCGCCGATTTCGTTGTGCCAGACGTCCTTCCCTGTCTTGAGGTCCAGCGCGTAGATGTAGCCATCGTCGCAGCCAAAAATGGCCACCTTCCCAGCGCAGATGACCGCGCTGCTGTCGATGCGATCACGCGCCCGAAACTCCCAGAGCTGCGCGCCCGTGACGCGGTCGATGGCATGAAAGCGCTTGTCTCTGCCGCCCACATAAACGCCCTTTCCCCAGATGGCAGGCGCGGCGTAGTACTCGAATTCGCGCTCGCCGTATTCCCACACCTTCGTGCCGTCGGCGATGCGGTAGGCACCCACGCGATTGCCGTAGTGGCTGACGTAGATCACCCCGTCGGCGATGGCGACGTTATTGCCGATGTAGGCCCCCACCTCAATCTGCCGCTCCTCCTTGCCGGTCTTCACATCATGCACATGCAGCACGCTGTCGCAGCCGCCGAAGACGACCTTGCCGTCGCCGACAGCAGACCCGCCATTGATGTAGTAGCCGGTTTCTGCCGCCCACTCCTTCACGCCCGTCTTGGCATCGAGGCAGTAGATGGAGTAGTCGTAGCTGCCGATGATGATTTTCTGCGCCTTGGTCTCAGGATTCGTCCACACATTGGCGGCGGCGTGGATCTCGGCCTGCGTTTCAAATTTCCAGACTTCCTTGCCGGTGTCGGCGTTCCAGGCATAGACAAAGCCGTCCTGACAGCCTGCGACGACGAGATCGCCCGCGAACGCGGCGGCACCGTCGAAGGCCCCCTTGGCCTCGGTCTTCCACACTTCTTTGCCGGTGACGAGATTGAGGCAGAAAAATTTGCCGTCCTTGCAGCCCAGATAGACTTTGCCGCTGCGCACGACGGCGCTGGAGACGAGCATCTCGGCCTGCCCCTTCGGCTTGTCCATGAGCTTGAACTGCCAGGCAAGTTCCAGCGGGAACTTCAATTCGACGGGGGAAGTGCCCGTCATGGCCGCGTTGCCACGGGAGTCCGGCCAGTCCGCAGGTTGGGCAGGCAGAAGGGCTGGCAGGAGGAGACTGAGGAAAAGCGAGGCGCGCATGAGTTTGGACTGTGAAACTGCCATGGTGTGCGCTTTGTTGCAAATAAGCCGATGTCTGATCACGATCTCCAACAGCCGCCGCCCATTCCGCCAGACCTGCGGTGTGAGTATGAGGAGCGTCCGTTTCAGAACTGCACGCGTTGTGGTGAGTCATTGCCAGACTTTCCTGGAGGCTTCCAAATCTCCAAGGCCTACAAGCGCGGTGAATGCGTCATGGAGTATGCCCTGTGCGATCACTGCCGCACGCAGATGATGGAGGAGTTCTCCCAGGAGTCGAAACAGCGGCTGGGGCAGTTTCAAGATGAGCAGGTCACACTGGAGCGCGGTCTGGAATCGTGCGCGGTGTGCAATGCGCGGCGTGATGAGCCGGGCATGGATGATTTCGTCATCACCGGCGTGTGCGAGGGCCTCTCCCTGCTGCACAGCGTGATGATCTGCGGCAAATGCGGCGACACCGTGCAGGGCTTCATCTCGCAAAAAACGCGCGACACCTGGCGCCGCTTTGTGGATGACAATTTTCCCGGGCCTCCGCCCATGGACTCACTGCCGGAGCCTGTGGAAGTGTTCCGTGTTTCAGTGCCAGCGATTTCAAAGGCTTGAATGCGGCAGAAGCCGAACTTCTGCTCGCGCTTCGCGCTTAATTCTACTTTGGTAAGTTATCAGAGGGCACAATATCCATCGGAAGGTCTTTCCTGCGTCATCACATCGAATGCCGTGGAATGTCCTTGGCAGGTTGCCTCCTTTCATCCTCCCGCTCCGCTAGACACCAGTCCCAACGGGACTGCGCATCATAGCGAAGGGGTGCCGAGCCTCAGCGAGGCTCCCCTGGTACCAGCCCATCAACACCGGAAAGCAAACCCAAGAATCCGCCACACACCAGGTCCACCAGCAGCGTTTGCAAGAAGCTCCGCCGCGCTCAGAGCGTACCGCCAGCCCCCAAACCCCGATAACTTACCAAAGTAGAATTAATGCCCGCAGTTCTCTCCCTCAGGATCCGTGTCCTCGACCTTGGCGGTGGCTTTGAGTTCCTCGAGGAAGGCGTTGAATTTTTTGTCGCGATACTCTTCGAGAAAACGATTCTTCACGTCCTCCTTCACTTCCTCAAACGGACGCGCCACGGACGGTTTGCGTCCGGTGACGGTGCAGACGTGAAAGCCGAGCTGAGTGTTGAAGACAGGGCTGATCTCGCCCTCACCCATGGAAAAGGCGATGGTTTCGAACTCTTCCATGAACTCCCCGCGCTTGAACCAGCCGAGGTCAATCTGCTGCTGCTCACCGGAGCGATGCTCTTCCGCGAGTTTGGCAAAGTCGGCCCCAGCGAGCAGCTGAGAGCGTACATCGCGCATCGCTTGGTAAACTTCCTGGCGGCTCGTGGCGCCCTGGAGACTTTTGGTGATGTGGGAGGCCTGAATCTCCTCCTCGGACATGTA
>JAIPJY010000015.1 GCA_021733925.1 Prosthecobacter sp.
CAAGAAATGCCTTGTACAGCGCCTGATCCATGCTGCTGCTTGGATCAGACGGAGCGAACGAGAGTTTGATCAATTCATATTCCGCAGTTGTAGGAACTCGTCCGTAGCTTGCAGCCCATTGCAGTCCCTTCTGATAGCCGGCAAATCCCGTGATCATAGATCCTTTCACCTCGTCTGAGAGCACAACTTTCTTTGATTCATTCGCCTGCTTAGGAGCAGGAGCGGGTTGAACATCGACGTTCGCATCTGGCAAAGGTGAGTCGCTGGCTGCTTCTTGCGAGAAGCGTTGTGGTGCTTCAGCTTTTTGTCCTGTGGAAAGAACGGAAATGAGGAAATATCCTCCGACTATGACAACAAAGGCAGCAAAAGCCCAGGCAACCCTCTCAAAGATTGATCGGGGCGCTGTGGGTTCCGCTTTGTTTGGGATTTGGATGGGGGAATCGCACGAAGGACAGACCACGACTTGGCCTGGTGTGATTGATTGAATAGCCATCTTTTGTCTGCAAAG
The DNA here is from genome assembly GCA_021733925.1 of Prosthecobacter sp. GTDB lineage: Bacteria > Verrucomicrobiota > Verrucomicrobiia > Verrucomicrobiales > Verrucomicrobiaceae > Prosthecobacter. Next base: position 509 of record JAIPJY010000015.1, read on the forward strand.
AGGGCATGAAAAACGGTGGTTCATTTGGTTTGTGGGTTAGTGGTTTGGATAATTACACTACCGTTGTGTGAGTGTAAAGAACGTGACGGACCCGCTAATAGCAGGGTCAGATGACCAGTCCGACGCTCAAACGCTTATTGGCGAGATTGAAGCAGTTGCGTATGCAACAGGGGCTGACACAGGAAGAATTCGCGGACAAAAATGGGATCTCTTATAAGTATTACCAAGCCGTCGAAGCAGGTCGCAAAAGAGACCCTCGCCTTTCGACTTTGGAACGATTTGCCAAGATCCACGGCATCGAGGTCTGGCAGCTGCTTGTCCCCCTTTCGGATGACAAGACAATCGTCAAAAAAGACGACCTGAAAGCAAAGCGCTCATCGAAGAAATGAAAGCGGCTCCGGTTGTCATTCCCGGAGCCGCTGGTGTGCTCAGTGCCATCGACGGCACTCGTTGAAGAACTCGCAACTGCCGCACTGCAGGCCAGGTGCGGGTACGAAGTCCTCCATTTCCAGTCCTCGCACGTAGGAGTGGATCATCCGCAGGAGCTTGTCCTGCTGCTCCTGACTGGCTGGCCCGCTGCGGGTGACAACCAGCTTGGGCGTTTTAAGCCGCACCAGATGGTGCAGTTCAATGCCGCTCTCCTGCCGGTCGGTCGCTTCGCGGTAGAGCATGGCATACGAGGTCGTTTGCACTTCGGTGAAGTGCAGCACCTTCTCGCTGTCGGGTGTGCGGCTGGTCGTCTTGTAATCGACGATGCAACCGCCCTTCCGCACGAGATCCATGATGCCAACGAGCTTGGGCAGGCCGTACCGGGCAAGATCGAGCTCCACTGAGACTTCCACACCTTCGGGCCGCTCATCCAAAGGAATGGGCGTGTCACGCAGGTAGGTCTCAAGGAGGGCGAAGGCACCGGCCTTGGTGCTTTCCTCTTCATCCCCCCAGTTGATCGGTTCATCCTCTTCCGCATTGGCCCAAGCCTGGTCAAACACAGTCCTGACCATCTCATCAAGCAGCGGGGCTTTGCGCCAACGGGCAAGATTCCACTGCTGCAAGACTGCATGAACGACGGTGCCGACCCGCATGGCCGAAGAGGGCTTCTTCAGTTTACCACTGAGGTAGCGGAAGTAGAACTTCAACCGGCACGACAACCACGTCCCCAAACGGGACGCGGAGATCGTTTCCAGCAGTTCGTCCTTGGTGCGGCCGGCCTTGGCAACTGACTCCTGATCGGGGGATGCGATCATGATGTGAGCCCTCCAATCACCGGTTTCGGCGCAGCACGGTAAAGGGCAGGGGAGCCCGCTGTTTCCGCGCTGGGATGACCATTTCCGTTGCTGCGCGGCTTTCCATTGCGCCTTGCACCGGCGTTGTAGCGCTCGAACAGCTCGTCAATCAGACCGCTGGCCTGAAGTCGATCAAGCTGGCGGACGCCGGCGCCGAACATCTCCAGCGCGATCTGTTCGACCTCACTTTTGTCGATGTTCTTCTCTCGCACGACCTTTTCGATCAGCCCGCGTTGCTTGTCGCTGCACCGCCATGCTCCAGTGCTGGAGCCGTTGGTGTGCCCATTCCCATTGGCATGTGGATGTCTTCTGCCATTGGTGGCGGGTGGGGCGGCACCGTTGGTGGCGCTGCCGTAGGTATGGGCATCGGGCATGAACCCGACTTCTTGGATGGATTGATCCACCGCATCCTGCAGGAGGCGGTAGAGCCTGCTGCTTTCCTGCTCGACCTGCGAGAGGTCGGTCAGTTCCGTGCGGATGGACACGGAGTATTGATGAGAGCTGTAGCCGGGCAGGCCCAGCTTCTTTGCGTAGTTTGCTTCGAGGACGATAGCCATGATGTGAATCTCCTTGTGTTTGATGTTGGGATGAAGGCACAAAAAAGCCCGGCGATTGGCCGGGCTTGAGAGTGACGAGGTGTTGATGATCCGATCATTGATGCCGGTCCGATGGATCAGATCGAACTGGTGATGCTTCAGCGACACAAACATCCGACGGCATCTGGTTCATGCGGCGCAAACCCTCGGCGACCAGACTGCTGGCGAGAGCAGTCATGGGGATGCCTTTGGATTTGGCCGCATGATAGAGCGGCGAGATGAGGGTGTGCTGAAGCCGGGGCGAGTAATATTTGGACTGCGCCATGAGATTGCTCCAGACCATCAGCGACGGCGAACTCACCACTGCCCAGTAATGGGCTTCACAATACGCCCAGGTGACGGGCGGCTGTGGCGTAATGCCACTATGGGAAAGGCTCATCGAGCCAGAGGCTAAAGCCTTCCCCATATGATTATGATCGGATTCGGCCGGAAACAGGCATTTAGAAACCAAGTTTCGGCAGGGGGGCCGCGTCTCGCTTCGCATTGCTACCATTTTTTTGCCAAAAATATTTGCTATCTAAGCACGTTATCTTCAGACTTTTTAGTGGTAGGCGTTCATGGAGAGCAGAGCGGTGAGTTCAAGATGAACTCGGAACTACTGAGTTTTCAGTCAGTGCCGCCATTAAAATGCTGGGGCAAACCAATGAAGGTGTGCTGTTGATGGTGGGCCGCGATCCTCAGGGAGTCAGCGATGACGGCTGCCAGAAGGCCATACTCACCCCAGAACCACGATACCATCTCCTACATGTCTGCAACGCTGCCATCAGCGGTTTGACCAAAGGTGTAACGATGATGGGTTGCGCGAAATTGATGGAGGGGAGGCCTTGGTTCGCAATTGGCGGCAGGCACTGTAGCAACCGCCACTGAGACCAAAAGGTGGACTGAGGGCATCAAGAACAATAACCGGATTCGGCGATCACTTGACTATACCGCAGCAGAAGGATGTGGCACAGTAAGTTCTATTCTTTAAAAGTGTAAGCGAGATTGATCTCCTTCTCCCAATTCTTGAGAAGATCGAAAGCGCATTTGCATGTGTACCTGCTTTGTTCCATTGATTCGTATCTGGATTTTAGATTCTTTACGTGCTCTTTAAGGTCAAAAATTTCCATCGAGCATTCCTCCCCAGTGTAGTCCAAGGCGATCTCCTTGATCAAAGCCATCTCTCTTTGCTTCCAATTTATTGTTCCACGACGAAAACATTCGTTCACGCAATCTTGGATCAGCGATATGGCTATTTCCTCTTCGGTCTTTGAGGCGTCAGGATAACCCTCTTCCTCTATCCTCCAAGCCAATTCCTCAGGTGACATGGGGGGCTCCCACTCCGGGTCGAAAGAATATCTCTCGGCTTCCCCCTCAGAAGAGATAGATTTATTTGGATTCAATTTAGATGAATCGAGTTCATTGGATATACTTCTATTGGATATACTTCCAGTCACCGTGGCTGCCCTGGTAGTCATGGAGAGAGACCGCGTAGTTATGGGGAGTGACTGAGCAGTCATTGAGGGTGACAGGGTGGTCACTTTGGCGGCAGTCACTGTGGGTGACTGGGTTGTCACTGTGGGTGACTGGGTCATCACTGTGGGGTCTGGCACCTTTTTGACCAAGCTCGCCTTACTTTGGACCTCGGTCCATTCTTCAGGTGCTGTCATCTGGTAAGAATTGGTGTGCGATCCATCATGACGCCTGGTCACCCGAATCATCCGACGCTCCTCAAGCTCAGTAGTCGCCTTCATAACCAAATTGCGATTACACCCGCAATCAGAAGCCATAGATTTAATCCCGGCCCAAGATTTGCCTTCAACGTTCGCACGGCAACGAAGGAGGCAATACAATCGAAACGCATGCAGAGAGAGACCCGCTTTGTTTATGTATGAGTGTAGGAAGGAGCCGCTTTGCCACGACAAAGGCTTTGCTGGCAGTGCGGAGCCTATAGCTGCCGCCTCTGCTTTTGTGTCGTCCGCTGAGGGCGTAGGCAAATTGTTTACATTCATATTGGGGGCGTTTTCTGCCCTTGCCCGTGACGAAAAACTGACTACTTTGGCGGTCTTCTTAGTTCCGCAAACAGCAGGCCCGTCTTTCTTCGCAGGAAGCGGGTTTGTTGTTTTATGCGTCCTTCTTGGCCTTCACGTCGAAGCGGGCCAATGCGGCCTCGACTGCTTCAAGGTTAAAGACAACACGGCGGCCTAGACGGCGAAACGGAATCAGATTCTGTGCGATCCAAGAATCGACGGTGCGGACACTGACTGCCTGGTGTTTTGCAAGACCATGGCGGTCAGTCCAAGGAGTGCTTGCAGTGGTTTGCGCTGGGGTGCTGTGGGTAGTTTTCACCCGTGTATATATGCACCACGTCGCACCGCGTCTAACCAGGGTTCATCTCACGCATCGAATGTGCTACACGATCATTTAGTTTTTTGTGTAGTTCGTCGCGGCCTCGAAACATTCCCCATCCGCGCCTTCGCCCGCGCCTTTGCTTTTGCTTTCGCCAGTTCCCCAGTTCCGGCCCTCCGCAGTTTAGCGAGTCCGGCTTCTTCCCAAATATCAGTCCATGCTGCGGCGGACAGCTCCGATAAACTGGGGTGCTTCTCGATCAAGAGTAATTGCAGTTCACCCTTGGTCGGAAGGGCATGGTGCCGCAGGACCCATACCCGAAACTCTTCGATGGCGACAAGCGCAAGAGGCACCTGTCCACGGCCGGGAAGTGTTAAGCGTTTGCGGGATTTGTGTAGTGTGTGCGGGAGTTTGCGAGCGAGAGAATCGACCACTAAGCACAGTGCTTCCTTCGCCTTCAACGCCACTTCCTCCCGCTTGTCGTCTGGGGCGAAACGGACTGCGTTGAATAGCTGTGCCAGTGGTCCTTCCTTCCCCATAATCTTCGTGTTAGCGAGCAGTAAAGAATGCGCGACAGACAGTTCTGAATGCTCCGGCTCTACGATCTTTGAGTATGCCTTCTGGACTTTGCCCAGCAGGACTGCGCTATGAGTGCCGTTGTCATTTTGAACGATTTCGATCAAGCCTTCCAAGTATTTAACGGAGCCTCTACGAGAACCCGGCCGAAGTTCAGCAGCACGACTTGCGTTTGCACGCTTTCTCAGGACATCATAGAATTCGTCAGCCATAGCTATGCCACACTGCTCCAGATCGCGACGTGTGTCCGCAATCACCGCTGCCCGCACCGCCTCAACGACCCCTGCCTGCCAGAGCTCTTTGATCCTATCCACTTGACTCTCCGATAGTTCTCCAATGCCGCCCCTGCTCCCATCACTGTCCACTCCCTCCATTGTAGAACGAAGCATGGCCAGTTCAGCCGCCGATAGCTTTTTTCCGCTGAACCCGGCGCTGTCCACTCCAGCCATTATTAAAGAAGCAATCGTAGCCACATCATCAACCGACGGTTTCACTGGCACATTCTCAGGGCGCTTCAGCGTGGTATGGTTTGCTGCCCTCCTGCCTTGGGCTTTTTCTTTTTTCATGCTGCCACCTCCATGCGTATGATGTTTGTTGGTGTCTTCGGCGGCATGATCTTGAAGTACGCTATTGCGTCCTTCCGCGCTACGATCTCGCGGTAATGGTCGAACAGAACGTCCGTTCCCTTGTGCCCTAGCTCCAGTGCTGTTTTGGCGGCGTTCTCATACGCCGCTAGGTGGCAAGAAGCGAAGGTGTGACGGGCGGCGTTATGCGGCCAGTCTTTGATGCCAGCGACGAGGCATGCTGTCTTACGGGAGTTGCGAAAGATTTGATCGGACGGACGCAATGGGCCGGATGCTTGAACGTATGGTTTCAGCCACGCTTTCAAATTCGGACTGATGGTTACAATGCGCCTTTGGGCGCTCTTCGTGGCCTTGGCGGACAGGTCAATGATGCCGCGCTTGAGCTTAATGTCCTTCCAGTCGAGACGAGCAAGCTCCGCTTCACGTAGGCCAGCAAAGAACGCGATTGCATACACTGGGACGATGCGCGGCTCGGCGGCGACGAGGAACGCGGCCAATTCAGCATTTGTCAAAATCCCGGGCGGCGTGTTCTTGTCGGGGGTGATCTCGACAGAGGCTGTGGTGTTGACTGCCATCCAGCTTTTGCCAACGGCGAAATTGAAGAGATTACTCAAAACGGCCCGATGATTGATCTGTGTCCGGCCTGTGCCTTTGATTCCAGCGAGGTAATTCTCCACATCGTCCTTGGTAATGGTCGAGATTATGCGCTTGCCATAGACCAACTCGAAGGCGGCGAGACGGTAGCCAAGGTTCTGAAGGTGCCGCTTGCTCCGCTTCTTACGCTCCTGTGAAAAGAGGAACTGCTCGGCGGCATGCTTCACAGTGACGCTGGATTTCGTGCTTCGCAGGTGAGCGGCGTAGAACTCGACGGCACGCTCGAAGCTGAACTCTTCGGTGACGTGCGACGCTCTCAACTGCTTTTCGATCTCGCGGGCAGAGAGCAAGGCGCGGAACTCGGAAGGAGACACGCCCCGCTCGGCAATGCCCACATTTTCCAGTTCGACAGCCTTGGCGTCTGCAAAGTTCTTGGCTTCCTGCTTCGTCTTAAAATATTTCTGAAGGTATTTGCCACCCTGAGAAAAAGAAGCGCGGAACTTGTAACCAGGGTGTCCCTTGAGTGGTTTAATTGTGATCTTCATTATGCAGGACGTTGCAATAAATTGCACGGGATGCGACAAAAAACCGTTATGAAACCATTATAAATTCATGAAGGGGTTGAAAATGCAGAGAGTTAGGCGGTTTTGTAAACCGCAGGTCGTCGGTTCGACCCCGACTGCTGGCTCCATCGTGAAACGGCTGGAAAGCCCTAAAATCAAGACTTCCAGCGTCATTCGGTAAAACTCATCGGAAAGCAAGGGGAGGCATGGATAGGCTCCAAAATAAGCGGATTGGTTGCCTGCGGGGTCTGGCGTAGATGCGGTAGCTTCGATCATGGCAAAGGAGCCGGTCTGTGCATTGAATACTCCTTCAACGAAGCTTTGCTTAATTCGGCACGATCACGGTTTGCGGCATCTCCGTCACGATCTGTCTTGCGCCAGTGAATTGGCACTTGCGTTTTTGGTCGTGCTTTTCGCTGAAGCTTTTCCGCCAGCGTTGGTTTGCAATGCGTACGTGCGCATGAAAGCTGCTTTAATCGCTTGCCTCACGGAACCAAATCTGGCTGTTTCTGTGGTAAAAAGCGAGGTGGCGGCGCATGTCAGTATTCGGTGATGGCACCGGTGTGGGCGTTGAGCACAAGGGTGCGGTGGTTAGCCGGCAACTGGTCCGGCGCACGCCGAAGATCACTGGACAGTGCGAGGGTCACGCACCACTTCGGCGCAGTGCTGCTCCGGGGCAGGGTGGTGCCGCCCTCCGGCTTGAAAGCGAAGAGCGGTGGCGTGGTGTCCGCATCGTCCACCGCGGCGGCGGTCACAAGTGGAGCATGGTTCAGCAGCGTGGAGTAGATGCCATGCTCCATCATCACCGTTGAGGCATCAAGCAGATGCGCTTTGCCCAAGGGACGCCATTTCCCGGTCGTGCGATCCGGGACGAGGAACTGCCACGCGCGATACTGCGTCTGCTCGGCGGGCGCCCCTTCCTCCGCGCGCTTGAGGAAGCGGATGCCGACCAGCCGGTTCTCCTTGGCCGCGAGCCGGGAGGCCAGGGCGAGTTCATTCGAGAAGCGCGTGAACGACGAGCCAAGCTGCTGGGAGGCAAGCATGGACCCGATGGAGTGGGTGGCAAGCGTGATGAGGATCGCCATGATGGCGATGACCATCACCAGCTCCACCAGAGTGTAGGCGCGGCGCGGACGCCGGCGTGATGCGGGTTCAGTTCTCAATGCCGGACATGAGTTTGGCCGCCGGGATCTGGACGGCAGTGGAAAAAATGTGGAAGCTGAGCCTGCGCTTGACGAGCTCGGCTTCGAGACGCTGAAGATCCTTTTCGTAGTCCGCCGCCAGCTTGAAGAGTTTTGCGTTCACCAGTTCGCTGAGTTCTGCCGCGAGTTCATCGGCCTTTGCAGTGTCGATCCCGCCCCAGTCGCGCTCATCCAGCGCGATGAGTGTGAGGCGCAGCATGGGGGGAAGCTGATGCCGCGACCGGTATGCAAGGGGGGTGAGGTCCGGCCACTGGTGGCGTCGCGTATCGAAGATGTAGTCCGGCGCGGCATCCGTGCTGGCCCCGGTCTGCCCGCCGGACGAGGGCCACACGGGCTGGATGAGGATGGCGAGGATGTTCTCCGCCACGGGCTGGGAATCGGCGGCAAGGGTGTCGCGAAACCACTTGTAGAGATTTTCCTTCCCGGTCTGGGCCTCGATCCACGGGATGGGCATGGTGCCGCCATTCGGGTCGGATGTCAGTTGGAACAGGGGGAGTTTTTCCGTGGTTTGGCGAAACTCCATCAGGCGGAAGCGCTTTTTCTCCGGATGAGCGGGGCCGGCCTGAAGAAAGTCGGGACGGCGCGGCAGGTCGCTCTCGTAAAGCGCATACCAGCCCCAGGAGTTCAGCAAATTCTCCAAGCCGGCGGGAGTGGCCGCCGACACCGTGGCACCGCTGGCATCAAGGCTTTCCCCGAGGGGTGCCTGGAAAAATATGGCGTGGCCTGCGGAGGGCGTGGCTGATGGCAGCAAGGTGGTCACGGGGCCGTTGACGTAGTGCAGCTCAGACTGCCGTTGATACAGCACCGGGTTGCCGTCTTTGTCGAGTTTGTAGCCCCAGTAGGAATTCAAGGTCGCCTGGGAGAGCCGTGTGGCGATGGCATCAAAGGCGGCGCGTGCAGCGCGAAATTCCTCGGTGCGTGCTTTCGCCCTGCCCCAGGTGCGTTGCGTAACCGAGAGCACTTGCGCGAGAACCACCATCAGGACCGACAGGACAGCCAGGGAGGCGAGCAGCTCCACGATGGTGAAGGCGCGCACAGCGGATGGACTGGAAGTCGTGTCGGAGAGTTTCATCGGCTTGCTAGTTCGATGCCATCGGCGGGCTTTGAGCGGTCTTGTCCGTCTGCGCCACGAGGGTCTGCGCCTTGTGGCAGTTTTCGGGCATGGTGAAGGCCGCAGTGGCGTCAGGACTCGATGTCACGAGGATCTGCACGTTCTTCAGGCGCGGATTGGTCTGCTGCATTCCGGGAAGCGGCAGCGCATCGGACACCGTAACCCGTGCGGTGAAGATGGTGCTGGCGTCGCCCTGCTTCACGCGCGTGCCCTGGCCGTCGAATGAGAAATCTCTGCAGCCGCCTTCCTGCTGCTGCTGGACGACCTCGCTCCACTCACGCATCCGGTAGTCGGCGGCGATGGCCTGCGTGATGCGGGCCTCCGCAGTCACAACGCCCGACCGGTGCAATGTGTTCAGGGAGAGGGGAATCATCCCCACCAGTGTTACGATGGTTGACGCAGTGATGCCGACAGCGATCACGGTCTCCGCCAAAGAGAAGCCAGATGCGCGCAGACTGTGGGAGAGGGCAGGTGTTTTCATGGAGCAAAGGTTTTTTTACAAATCACCCTGAAGCGATAATGGTCATCCAAGGCATCAGTCCGCGCCGGGTTGGCCACGAAATCGGGCAGGTCGGGATCGTTCGGGTCGAGATAGCGCTCGATGGTTGCTGAGCCGCGCTGCTCGGCGGCGATGGTGTCTTTGTTCTCATCCCATTCGGCAGGCTTTGTGGAGCGGGCTTTCTTGAGCACCTGCACGCGGTAGTGGATCTGGTAGGTGTTCGACTTGGTGGTGAGGCGCGGGTAAAGCTGATTGTAGGGCGACTCGCGCGTGTTGTCGCCGGTCAGCTCGAATCCGTCCTTCTGCGTGTTCAGACTGCCGTTCCACCACGCGGTCATGTCCTTGTATTCCGGCGACGCGCTTGGTTTTCCGCCGGTTCTGGGGTAGTAAGGAGGGGCGCTGGCCGCGTTCTTGGTTTTTGGCTTCGGCACCAGGAAGATGTCGCATATCTCCGAGGCGCTGCGGAACACGTCGCCCAGGTCAAAGCGCTGCTGAAAGCCTTTCATCGTCTCCTCCGCGTTGACCTCATAAACGGTGTCATACTTCAGCCAGCGGTCATAGCTCTTGTAGCACTCCTCGAGCTGCGAGCTGGAGGCCCCCAGTGTCGAGCCATCCTTCACCCAGGCGATTTCACAAGGCAGGGCGCTGACACGGACACTCCGCAGTGCGGCGTGCAACCCGGTGGCGCGCTGGATGTAGGAGAATGGCATGATCTGGTGGTTCATGTTGATCTTTCCCGCAGTCGAGAACGGCTCGCTAATCGCATAAGGCTCGACCACAGGCATCCAGAAGAGATCGAGCATGAGGTGATCGCGTGGAGCCTTGAATCCATAGTGATCCGTCTGGGTGGGTTCGCTGGTTGAGGGACGCGAGCGGGAGGGTGGATTCGGACAGAAGAGAAGTGTCTGCCATGGGCTGACCTTGCTGGCGTTGGCAGGAATGGGATGCACGCCCGTGGGCAGTGAGCCAAAGGCGACTGCGGAGCATATCTGCCGGTTGGGCGCATAAGACCTGCCGGTATGTTCCTCAGTAAAGCCATCCCGCGCGAAGTAGCCGTTGCGGGCGGAGGTGTTGCCCGTGATTCCTGTATCGTCGGGTTTGTTGATGTAAGGGCCGTCTTCAATCCGGCCCATGCCATTGTCCCAATCACCGGGACGACCCGTCCCGATCGCATTGTAGGCACCATCGAGTTTGCAGGGGGTGGCGGGCTGGCAATCCTGCCAGTAGGGCACATCCCGCAGCAATCCATAAGACTTGTCTATTTTTGTCGGGGAACTGATGACATAGCCAGCCATCTGCCAAGTGTGCTGCCGGCCCGCCGTCGCGGTTGTGAGGTAGGGCTGGGAAAAGCCCCGACCGTAATGCCCCGTCCAGGCCGTGCCGGCATGTCGCAGTGACTGTGCCTCCTCCATGGTGGGATTGTCATAGTCCGCGTGCTTGGTGTAGTAGTCCTGCGTTATTTCCCGGAGCGCGCACATCACCCGGAAATCGCCCTTGGCGGGATTTGTCGCACTGGTCACCACGGAGCGCACGGTGTCGCCCAGCAGGATGAGATAGTTCTGCGGATCGTTCTTGTTGAGCCGTGTCTGCAGGTCCCTGTAGAGCATGGCGTTGTCCCAGTTCTTGTTGGCGTCAATGCCTGTATCCAACCTCACGCGTGGCACCGGCCAGGTGCCTGTGGGATTCGGGAAGTTCAGCGTGGCGGTTTGCACCAGGGTCGTGTCATTCAACTGCCCGGCTGGTCCCGCGCCAAGGTGGATCTCGACGGTGATCGACCCGCCGGTGAACTGGAACTTGTCACTATCAGAGACATCCACTTCCTGGCTGACAAAGGGGAAGGAATTGGTTTCATCCGCCGATGCCCCGCCCACAGCCACCGTCTTGGGCGTTTTGCCAGACTTGTAAAACTGGGCGTGCATCGACGTATAGGCCGTCGAGTGCCCGTAGTCATAGGCGACCCCTGCGGGAACCCAGGAACGGTTGACCGCGCCCGCCGCGAATCCCAGCGGCTTGCCGTTGGCTTGCCATTGATCGAGACCCTTGATGCGATAGCGCACGTTGGGAGTGTAGGGCGGCATGCCGACGACGGGCGTGAAAGGCTGCAGCACGAGGAAGGCGCGCATCTTCTTCGTCTTGTCCGCCTTGTTGTCCTTCGGCGTTTTGTCCAGTGGCTGGGGTGGAGTGGTGCTCGTGTCCATCTCCACGTCCGTGGCCATGAACACGACGGAGGCTTCGATGATGGTGGGATAGCGGCCAAAGGCTTTCAGCGTGGCACCGAAGTTTTCCGTCTTCGTGCCCTCGGCCACCACCGGGACGGCGGACGCCTCCGCGAGGTAGGTGGAGTTCAACCCCGTATAGGCACGCGGCGGAATGTAATGGTAATTGGGCGTGGTGTATGGGTTCGAGGCATTCACTCCCCACCGCACCAGGTCGAACATCTCCAGCAGGATCTGATTGCGGTTCAGCGCGCCGTATTTGTCATCGAATGTCGGGGTGCCGAATGCCGGCACGCCCTGTTTCGTGAGCTTTTGCAAATAACCGAAGACTGTCTGATTCTGCGCCAGGTTGAAGTCCTCCGTCATGCTCTGCGATGAGCCTTGCCTGCTCGAATCATTCTCCCAGGTGGATGCACGCTGGAAGCAGGCGGTCTGCCCCGCCGATGTGGCGCAGAGCGAGAGGAGCTTGTCCTTTGCGGTGCGTTTCGTGGCCTCGGCCTGGATGGGCCACAACGACACGCGCGGACGGTTGTACAAATTCACCTCCGGCGCGCGGCTGTGAGCCGTGAGAAAGAACCGGCTCATCTCCAGATCCGCGGCATCCACCGCCCCACCGGAGGGATTCACCGAGCGCTGGCCGCTCTTGCTGTCAAACTTGGAGCCGTAAAAGAACTCGTCCACCGAAGCGAAAAGCCGCTCGCGTTTGACGGGAAGACCGCCCGCGCTCGTGGGTGTTTCCGTGCCGCCCCTGGTGCCCTCTCCCACCAGACCGGAATTGGTTCTCGGCAACAGATCGCAGACGCTTTTCAGATAGGTTTGATAGGCGTCTTTGTTCGCGACTGTGCCGTCACTCGACAAGTTGGGAATTTGCGGCTTGTAGCGGTCATCAAACGCCTGCAACACGGTGCTCAGGCAGGTCATCGCCGGGTGACCGGGGAAGCGCTGGAACTCGTTCTGCGCGGGAATGAAATAGGCGAAGTTCCGGTCCGACCAACCCACAGCACGGGGAACGTCCCACGGTGTGCCCTCACCCGCAGTGTTGAGGTTGACCTTGCAGGTTTCGTCATCCGTCCAGAAAGCGATGCGACCCACGATGGGATTGGCCTTCGTGACCACGCTGTCATCAAATTTTGCGTTCCCACCCGTGCCGCCCGTGGGAACCACGAAACGGCCATCCTGCAATACATAAAGCCAGCGCACAGGCATGGGCAGCGGTTGCTCTGCGCTGCCGCCCGGCACCGTCGCGCTGGAGGCAATGCCAAAACCCGCAACTTTGCCTGACTTCCCAGCCCCGGTGGGATCCTGAAGCGCGGCGGCATCAAGGATGGGATAAACACGCTTGATGTTTCCTTGCGCATTGATCTGGGCGACAGGCTCGTTCATATCCGTGAACTGCGCGGACGCAAGCTTCCACTGTGCGAGCGTGGCGGCCTCCTCTTTCGCATCAAAGCTTGTGCCGGACTCCGTCATCTTGTCCGACGAATAGAGCCGCCACGCCGACTCCAGTTTCGCCCGTCCGCCAGGCCCGCCCGACTCCGTGCCGAAGACGCGGATCATGCCGGGCTGTGAAGCCCAGGTCTTTGTCATGCCCAGGCCGGAGGTTGCCTGCCGGATCTGGCCCATGACTATGCTCACGGGCATATCCGTGAGCGTGCGCACCTGCGAGGACTGGCTGAAGGCCGACGAGGATCGCATCTCCGACTTTCCCATGGACAGCAGCGCCAGCACCAGCACCATGAGCAGGGCCATGATGGAAAGCACCATCACGAGCGCCATGCCGGATTGCCGGCAGGTGCGGAAGGCTTGATGTTGGAGAGGGTTCATCGCAGGTTGGTTGTTCGTTATCAAAGAGCTGCCCACGCCGTCAGCACTCGCCGGAATGTTTTGTTGCCATGGTGGCGCGGGATTGGCCAAAACCGGCGGCCAAAGAGCGACGGCGACGCAGGACAAGAGCCATGAGGCCGGTCAGCATCAGCACGGCGCGTGAAGATTCGGGCACGACGACGACGGTGATGTAGAACCCGTTGCCATCCGTGCTCGCAAGCCAATTGAGCCCGGCGGCCAAATCGGGAAGATCTAACGTCGAGAAGCCGCCGGAGAATTTCGGTCCCGCAGTCACGTTGCTCCAGTCGAGCAGCCTCCAGGTGTCGCCAGCAATCCACGACGAGTCGGAAAGGCCGGTGGTGTCCGTGACTTTCAAGGTGCCGCCGAGCACGATGCTGGTGTCGCTCGTGAGATTCAGCAGATCGTTGGTGTCAAGCGGGCTGGTCAGGTTGTCGGTGCCGCCAAGGTTGTCGTAGATGTCGAACTCCAGCGTGCCGTTCAAGGTGATGACTCCCGCGCCGCTGGTCATCAGGCCGAGGTCTTCGCCAACGATATCGCCCGTGTTCCCGATGCTGAGAATGCCGCCGTTGTTCACGGTGATGTTCTGCGTGCCGGTGACCAGGCCAACCAGGCCGTTGCCACCAAGCCGCGCACCACTTTGCACGGTGACGTTGCCGCTGCCTGTGGCAGATCCGCTGGTGTTGTTCGCGAGGAGCGTGCCGGCGCTCACTGTGGTGTTGCCGGTGTAGGTGCTCGTGTTGGACAGCGTCATGGTGCCCGTGCCACTCTTTGTCAGCGAACCGCCGCCACTGATCACGCCCGAGTAGGACGTGTCCGCCCCGTTGCCGCCGACGTCGAGGTCAATTGAATCAGCACCATAGGCATGGGTGCTCTGGTTGTATCCGGTGAGCACCACATTGCCACTGCCGCTGAGGGCGCCGATCGTTGCCGTGCCGAGACCGGTGTTGAAAACGATGGGGCTGGTTCCGAACTGCTGGGCATTGCTCGTGTTGTTCCCGCCGAGGTTCACCGTCGCATTGGCCAGTGCGCTGGTGGCATTGATGCCGACGTAGCTGCCCCCGCCATTGCCAGCGCCCATCGGTGTAACCGTGATCGTTCCAGAGTATGTGTTGGAGTTGTTGGTGAAATAGACGATCGAGGTGTTGTAGTTGGCGCCGGTGTTGATGCCGCTCTGCTGAAGTGTCAGGTCAGCACTGCCGCTCACGACGCCGTCAAGGAAGAGGCCCTTGTTGATGTCGAAACCGCCGCCGTTGAAGGTTGATCCCAGCGTGCTCGCCGCCGCGACGTTGACGGTCCCCGTCAGATGCTGGATGCCGTCCTCCGCAAGGACCGCGCCTCCGTTCAGCGTCACTGCGTTGGCGATGTTGAACACGCTGTTGTTGTGGCCGCCAACGTTGGTCCCCAAGCGGAGTTGCGCGCCGCTGTTCACCGTCACGCTGCCTGCGCCGAAGGGGTTGATGTTCCCGATCAGCCCCGTGTTGCCGCCAGCGTCGTAGGCGAGACGACCGGCGCTCACCACCGTGCCGCCGCCGTAGCTGTTGGTGAGGTTGGAGACCGTCAGCACACCACCGCCTGTCTTGGTGAAGCCACCTGCGCCACTGATCCCGCCGCTGATCAAAAGGGACGTGTTCGCATTCACATTGACTGTGTTCGCACCCGTGAGCGCCACGGGGCCGCTGATCGTCGAGCCACCGCTCTCCTGGAAGATCGTTGCGTCGTTCAGCGCCACGGACCACGTAACCGCGTTGGTGGCGGACCAGAATCCAAGTGTCGCTCCCGAGTTCACGGTGATCGTGTTCGCCGAGCTGCCGCCGAGGTTCGTCGAGGTCTCAATGTTCAGCCGGCCATCGTTGATCACGACATGTCCGGCGTTTGAAACACTCACGCCCACGAGTGAGATCAGGTTCGCCCCGGTTTTCGTGAGGGTGAAGCCTCCCATGTTCAGCGTCGGAGTGGAATTGCGCAGATCCCAGCGCCGCGTGCCGCCGATCGTCGCATCAGCGGCGAGAACGATGCGGCCGGTGGCATTGATCTGGTCGCTGGCGCCGTTGTTGACCAGCGCGCCGTTCCCACCGACGCCGCTGCCGCTGATGGTGAGCACCTCAGTGCCGAGGTTCTGGCTGTTGATGTCGAGCGTCGCGCCGCTGGCGACCGTCGTGCCCGCAGCAACGCTGCCAAGGGCCGCGCCGTTGCCGGCGATCAATGTTCCGCCATTGATGTTCGTCTCGCCCGCGTAGGTGTTCGCCGTGCTGATCGTCACCGTGCCCGTGCCGTTCTTGACCAGCGTGCCGGAGGTGATGCCGTTGCTGCCGGAAAGGGTGTAGTTCTTGGTGGAGTTGTCGAATATGACGCTCGCGGGGCTCACCGTGGCGTCGTTGATGGTCACCGCCGTGGTGCCGGCAGCCGTGTCATTGAAGAGCACCTGATCGTTGGTCAAGAACTCCGTGCCGGTGCCCGCCGTCTGCAGTTTCCAGTTTTGTGCGCCACCAATGGCCGTGGTGGTCCATGCGCCGCCTGCCAAACCCGTCCAGACCGGAGTGTCACCCGTGATGGCGAGGGTGATGAAGCCGCTGCCAGCCCCCGTGTTGCCGATGGTTGCCGACTGGCGTGCTCCGAGACTCGTGATGGTGCCTAGCGTGAAGTCCGTATTCGCTCCGCTGAAACTGCCGTAGCTGATCATGTTGTAGGTGCTCCCGTTGGTCCAGGTGGGTGCCGTGAGCACATTGAGAGTGACCTGGCCGTTCACGGGTGTGGTCGTCAAAGCGTTGGTGACAGCCAGGGCTGCCGTGGAGGTATCATCGACTTTTCTAAAATTGAGCGTGGCGGCACCATTGAGGATCACGGATCCAAGGGTCAGGGTGCTGGTGGTTCCGTTGCCGTTGCTCACAATGCCGCCGGTACCGTTGCCCACGGTCAAGGCGCCCACCGTGCCGGTGCCGTCCAGCGTGCCCTGCGTCAGCGTGATCGCAGTCGTGCCCGCCACCGAGCTGGTCTGGATCAACTTCGCGTCGCTGCCGTTGATGGTGATGCCGCTGCTGCTGTTGATCGAACCGGCACCGCTCAAGGTCAATGTGCCCGCGCTGACCAGGGTTGCACCCGTGTAGGTGTTGGTTCCCGCAAGAGCCGTCGTCGTGGCGCTACTGTTGTGCGTGAGCGAGCTTGCTCCACCGATCACCCCGGCGCTGCTTTCCGTGAGGATGGCGCTGCCGCTGACGGTGATTGCGGTGCCGTTGACCGAACCTGTAAGATTCAACGTGCCGGCATTGACCAGGGTCGCTCCCGTGTAGGTGTTGGTCCCCGCAAGAGTCGTCGTGGTGGCGCTGCTGTTGTGCGTGAGCGAGCTGGTGCCACCGATCACCCCGGCGCTGTCTTCTGTGAGAATGGCGCTGCCGCTGACGGTGATTGCGGTGTCGGTGATCGAACCCGTAAGATTCAACGTGCCGGCATTGACCGCCGTCGCCCCGGAATACGTGCTGGCACCTGAGAGCCTCGTGGTGCCGGAGCCTTGGAAGGTCAGGCCGCCGCTGGTGTTGGCAGCCAGAGACGCAGAGAGTGAGGTGGCGGCACCGTTGCCGCCCGTGAGGGTCACCGTCGGCGCGGACGTGTAGCCGGTGCCGGGGTTGGTGATGATGATGCCGGTGAGATTGCCACTGCTGTCAATGACCGCCACGGCGGTGGCCCCCGTGCCGCCACCGCCGGTGATGGCGACGTAGGGAGCTGCTGTGAAGCCCGCCCCTCCAGTCACGGCGATGGAACTGACGCCGTTGCCAGTCGGGACCAGCAGCCCCTGGCCGATGGTGATGCTTTGTGCGTTGTTGTCGATCGTGCCGCCTTCGCCATAGACGAAGGCGTTGGTCAGACCGGTCATGAAAGCCGCGTTCGGCGTCGTGCTCGATTTGAGCGTGCCGCCGTGGAAGTTGAAGGTGCTCGTCGCATTGGTCCCCGCTGTCGAAACCCTGTTGGTCGTGATCGTTCCACCACCTGCACCAACGGCGCCGAGGTTCACGATACCGGAAGCAGTCGCCACGTTGACGTGGCCGATTCTAAGACCATTCGATGCAGCTTGCCCGCCCAACACCAGGGAGCCGGAACCGGACACGTTCAAGATTCCGGCGCCATTCTCACCCACGAAAATGCCGGATGCGCCGTTGTTGGCACTCGAGTTGTAGATGCCCGTGCCGGTGATGTTCACGACGCCGATGGTGCCTGTGCTCGCGCCAAGCGTGCCGGCATTGCCAGAATTGATGTTGACCGTGCCGCCTGAGATGTTCCAGATGCCGACCGCGCCTGCGTTCGCGATGCCGGCCACGAGGAACTGTCCGGGAGTGACGGTGCCGCCGGTGACATTAATCACGCCGAAGCCATTCACGCCAGCGCTAATGGGACTGTTGCCGCCACTGATGACCGCCCCCGTGCTGATGTTAATGATCGCAGTGCCGCCGGCTGTGTTGCCCGCCGTGAGGGTGTTGCCGTTCCCGAGAGTCACGGTGCCGCTGATGTTCGCGGTTGCCACGCCGCCGCTTGCCGGCCCCACGATGATGTTGCCATTGGTGGTGCCGGTGACGTTCAGCGTGCCGGTGTTCTTGACCGTAAACGCGCCGCCGCCGATGTAAGTGCCGGATAGCGTCAGCATGCCGCCGTCGATAGTGGTCGCGCCGGCATAGGCGTTGGCGGTGCCGGAAAGTGTCAGTGTGCCTAGACCGCTCTTGGTCAGGCCCCCGGTGGACGTGTTGAGGATGGCAGTGGAAATTGTTAGCAAGTCGCTCGCTGTATCCGTGCGGATCACCAGTTCCACAGCACCGCCCGTCGTGATCCCGGTGCCACCGCTGATGGTGCCCACCGTGCCGCCACCGGATTTGATCAACCCACCGGCTGAGAGTGTGAGCGTCTGGGAGGCGTTCTGTGTCCAGCCAACTCCGCTTCCGGCCAGGTTCAGGGTCAGCAGAGAAATTGAGTTTTGAATGGCAGGCGTCGCAGTGAGTTTCACATGGTTGTCCGAAGTGATGGTGTCCACGGCGGCCGCATTCGTATCCGAGCCATAGGCCAGCGCACGGATAAAAAGGCCGGTGTCGTAGGCCGCATAATCGCTGCCGCCAAAGAACCAGCCTTTGTCGAGAAGCGCCCCAGTCGTCGGCGTAGCGCCAGCAACCTGGGTGAACACGATCTTGTTGGTGGAACCATTGGTGCCACCAGAGACCACGAAGTTGCCCGTCGCACCCGCCGTGCGGGCCACCACGTTGGAGAAAGTGAGTGTGGCGGAGGTGCCCACGAAGGTGGACTGCACCGTGCCATCGCCCGTGCTGAAGGTCAGGGCACCCATGGCCTGCGCGCTCCCCGCAGCCTCATTGAAGTTGATCGCACCCGTGCCGCCGAAGGTGAGGGCGTTGCTGGTCAGGCTTCCCGTGGTGCCGTTGCCCACCTGCAAAGTGCCGCCACTGACGATGGTCGTGCCGGTGTAGGTGTTGGCACCGGTGAGCGCGAGAGTTCCTGCTCCCGTCTTGGTGACACCTGATCCGCCACTTGTGCTGATGACGCCGGAAATGTTGAGGTCGATGCCGCTTGCCGTGGTGCCCCGGCCGACATTGAAAATCAGCGCGCTCCCGCGGTTGACCAGATTCGCACTGACCAGTGCGGTCGTCGCACTTGAATAGGTGTTGATGCCAAGATTCGTGTTGAAATGGAAGGCACCGCCTCCGGTGGAGGTCACCGAGCCCCCGATCATGTTGAAGGTCGCAATGTATGCGTTGTTGCCGCCCACCGCGTTGTTGAGGGTGCCCCCGAATATGTTGACGGTGGTGACGGACACGTTGGCATTGTACCCCAACGCATCGTTTGCCGCCGTGTTGACCGTTGCTCCCGAGTTGATGGTCAGCGTGCCGCGGATGGCACCGGTTCCACCGCCCACCGACAAGTTCAGCGTTCCACTGTTGACCACGGTCCCACCGGTGAAGGTGTTGTAATTCCACAAGGCCAGCAATCCCGGGCCCGTCTTGACCAGTTTCACGGCGGTGGCCCCGTTGTCCACGAACTTGGTCCAAATGCGCCAATTGTTGGCGTCGGCCGCGGCAGACGCCACATCCACAAACAGTTCTCCGCTGGCCAGGCCCGATGTGATGGCACCCGTTCCGGCCGTGCTGCCAGCCCCATTGTTGAGCAACCAACGGCTGATGCCGCTCAGGATGAGACCGCCGCTGTCCAGTGTCATCGTTGCCCCGCTGGAAACTGAAAAGTCACCCCGCACGACCAGCGAGTTGACGGTCGCACTGGTGGTCAGTGTGGCGGTGACACCGCCAGCAGATGGAGTCCTCCAGTTCTGGGTTGATGCGCCCACTCCGGTTTGATTGCCCGATACATTGGTATAACCGGTATAAGCCACGATATTGCCACTGCCATCGTTGGCGGCCCAATCAGCGGTTGCGCCAGAGAGTCCGGAATTGCCCACCGTTGCCCAGCCACCGAGGATGCCATTGGTGTTCGCCGTCGTCGTGGTGGTGATGGCCCCTGTGACCGTGCTGAAATTCACCGACCCGCCGCTGCCGGCCGTCTGAGTCAACGCGCCCAACGCGAGCGTGTTGGTGCTCACGGTGTTGTTGATGGACGAGTATCCGCCGGTCAATGTAGTGCCATTGAAGGTCTGCGTATTCGTCCCTGTCCTGCTGTAGCTCAGCGTGCCGCCGCCCATGCTCAAAGCGCTGCTGGAGCTGATCGAACCATTCGCGGTGCCACCACCGAGATCGAGCGTGCCGGCGTTGATGGTGGTCGTGCCCGTGTAGGTGTTCGCGCCCGCAAGCGTCACCACCCCGGAGCCGGTGCTTTTCACCAATAGTGCCACCACGCCACCCGCCGCACCATTGTCGATGATGTCATTCAGCGTGATGCCGCCACTGCTCGTGGAACCCACTGTGATCGTCTGCGTCCCGGAAGTCGCCGAGCCCGTCACCGCACCGATGGTCAAGAGGCTCGTGCTTGAGTTGGAGAAGGCGAATGCCGTTGAGGATGCACCGAGGATGACACTGGTGCTGGTGACGTTCGCACCGTTCGCGGTTTGAAAGATGCCCGTGCCGGTGCCACCACCGCCACCCAGCGTGATCGAGGTGCCACCGCTGATGGTGACGGCCACCGGGTCATCGAACGTGATGCTGTTGGTGAGAACCGCACCGCTGACCGTGATCGTACCCGTGGTGCCGTTCGTGCCGGCGGCGATGAACAGGTCGTCAGTGTTGGCCGTGGTGACTGTGCCCAGGGCCGTGGAACCCGTCGCATCCGTGCTCCAAGCCGTGCTGCCCGCACTACTCCAAGTGCCCGTCGCGGCACCCGATCCTGCGGTCGCGCCGTCCGTGTCCCAATAGAACGTCGCCGCCTGCGCGGAATGGAAGGCGGACAAGGCCACAGCGAGGAGACCAACGAGGGTTTTGAAAAGACCGGAACGATGGAAACGCGCGGTGAGGATGCTGGCGGGGTTGTTCATGGCGAGAGAGCGAAAATTGAGAATGACCAGTCACTACAGGGGCATCATTTTGCAGAAGCGGTGAATTCCCGGTAGTCGCACAAAGATGTGACAGATCCGCCAAAGGCATCACCGTGGAGCGACGCGGCCTGACCACGGTCATGCGTGACTGCGACGTCGGCTTCCACGCGAGTCCGGGGTGCGATGCGCACGAGGGGGTGTGACCTGATTTTCCACATGCGGGCGATTGTGCGGAATTCCGAGGCGAAAAGATTGTTCGCGTCGGACGAACTTTGGTAACAATCCGCCATGTGCCTGGCGGGGTGTTCCCGGGAAGGGGTCAGACATCACGGGTCCGCCGGCGCAGCCGCCGGAACACCAGGGGCGTCTCCCCCGTGTGCTGGCGGAACTGGCGGGTGAAGGCGCTCTGGTCGTAGAAGCCGTGCTCAAGGGCGATCTCGGCGACGGGTTTGTCCGTCTCCAGCAGGTCATCGCTGGCCGCCTGGATGCGGGTGCGGACGATGAACTCCTGGGGGCTCATGCGGAACGTCTCCTGGAAGCGGCGGTTGAGCTGGCGCTCGGAGAGGTGGGCGATCTGGGCGAGATCCGCGATGACGAGGCGCCCGCTGTAGTGTTCGTGGATGTGGGCCACGACCCTCCGCAGCCGGGCGTCATCCTCGCCGCCGCCCGATCCTCCGTGATATGGACGGACAAAACCCATGACGCCGATCACCTCTCCGTTCTCGTCGAGGATGGGGAGCTTCGTGGTGACGAACCAGTCCTTGGCGTGCGTCCGTGCATAAAGCGCCTCCACCCGGTCCACGATGGGCTGGCGGGTGCGCATGACCTGCAGGTCGTCCTCGCGGATGGCCCGCGCGACGAAGGGCGGATGGATGGTGGAGTCATGCACGCCGAGCAGCTCCTCCTCCCGTTGTGCGCCGATGCGCCGCACCATGCCCGCACCAATGGCGACGAATCGGCCCTCGGTGTCTTTGGCAAAGAAATCGGTATCCGGCAAAAGCTCGAACAAGGCGCGGAATTGCTGAGCCAATCCCATGCGCTGGAAGAAGGCCGCCTGGAAATCGTGTGGCGGCCTCACCGTCTCCACGGGTCCGCTCCCGTTGCGGTCACTGGACCGGGCGGCACGGGAAGGGGCGGCATTCTGCATGAGCATACGCATCAGTGTGGTGGCTCGCTGTTCGGCGTCGGCGCGTGCGTGCATCAGCCACCGACAAGGTCGGTGACGACATCACCGGGCCGGCTGGCCGCCTCCGCCTCATTGGCGGCGGTGGTGGTGATGATGATGGGCTTGGCGGCAGGGCCGGAGACTTGGTGAATTTCTGAAAACCCGGCATCAATGTCACCGTCTTGGCGGGGTGAGAGGCCGTGGAACGACTGGGGGATGACGGGGGGTGGCATGAGTTGTGGTTTAGACAATGCATGGGTGGCAATGGCAGGCCATGGCGGCGCGATCTCGTCACCTCATGGCCAAGGTTATACAGGTGAGGCTTTCAGCCGGTAGTCGCATAAAGATGCGACAGCCTGCCACCCCTGCGTCGCCCTGTCCTGGCTCACCAGTGGCCAGGGCTAGTTGTGTTCTGCATTGCGATGGCTGTCCATGACCAGGACACGGAAGCGGGTTCGCCAAGGCCGTGGTCATTTCATCAGCGAGCCGAGGCCGAGGCGACGTGATCCGAAGATGATCGACCCATGCTGCGCCGGCGCCGTGCCTTTGGGGATTTCCGCCTGCCCCAACTGAAACAGCGGATAGATGCCGTCCGGGTGTGCGGCCCCGTGCTCCTCGATCATGAGGAAGCAGGAGAAGTGGCCGCCGGGGTTTTCACCAACCAGGACCTCGAGTTTCATCACCTCGCCCTTGCGCAGCATGAGCCATTTCCCGGCAGCGAGAGGGCAGACCGGCGCAGGCCCGGCTTTGTTGGTTTGGTTGACTTCGGGCACCACCTTGTAGTCCGGAAAGCTGCCGTCGAGAACATTGCTGCCTTTGCAGCGCACCACGAGGGTGTCGTCCCCCGATCCGACAAAGCGAAACTTCCCGTCGTGCGGCACAATGATTTCGCCCTGGTAGTGGACGAGCCAGCGGCGGCCTTCGCACTCTTTTTCCACCTGGAAGGCCTTCGGTGCCTCCTCGGCGAGAAGCTGCGGGATGAAAAGCTGCAACGCCGCCAGTTTGCCTGGCGCACGGAAATAGCCGCTCAGCGTGCTGGGATTCCATGTTTTCACGAAGCGTTTCACCACTTCCTTGTAACGCATCGACTTCGGGCTGTGAGTATCAAAGCGCTCGGCCGGCTCGGCCGCCATGTCCGTGGGCTTGTGGTCGGGCGTTTGTTTTAAGTCGTAAAACGTGCCGATCAGTCCATCGCTCCCACCGCGCGTGCCGAACATGGTCAGACCAAGGCCGCCCTTGCCCATGCCACCGGTGCCCATGCCGCTGCCGCTGCCAAAGCCGAGTCCCGAGCCGAAACCCGCACCGCCCATGCCAGCCATGCGGCCCGCGACGAACTGCGTGCTCGCATTCGGCATCGCGGGCATCTCGGGCAGTGTGATGCTGGCGGCCAGGCCGGTGACGGCGATGCGGCGTGCCTGCGCCGGTGCGCCACCGGCGTTTCTCTTCTTTTGCAGTGAGACCTTGTGCTCCAGCGCACGCTTGCTCGGGCTGACGGTGGGCGGACCACCCGTAAACTGGAGTTTGCGCTTCGTTTGAATCTTCTGCACCACCCAGTAACCAGCACCGAGGCCGAGAATGAGATGCACGGCGATGGAAACGGCAAGGAAATTGGCGGAGAAACCTTTGCGCTTCGATTCGGGCGCCGCTGCTGCCGCTGCTGCTGGTGGTGCTGCTGCTGCTGCTGCTGCTACGGGCGCTGGTGCTGGTGGCGCAGCAGGGGGAGTCGGCGACACCGCTTTTCTCGGCGCGGATGATGCTGAAGGTTTAACTGCTGCCTGAGCCAGTGGCGTCACGCTTTGACTTGCCGCCTGAGGTTTGGCCGCTTCGTGTATTTCTTCAGCTTTGAGCGCAGCGACGGCGGCGAGCAGTTTTTTGCGATGACCGAGCGCGGTGATGCCCATTTCCCGCAGGTCTTCAGCGGTGAGCGTGTGCAGCACATCGGGTGTGATCTGGTCGGCCTCGAACACATCTGCGAGTTCGCCGAGACCGTGGCTTTCGAGCCAGGTGCGGGTGTTGGTGGGCGGGGTCATGAGCGGTGGCTATTCTTCATCGTCAGTCACGGTGAAAGTCACATTGGTGATCTCCGCCACGGCGAGCGCGTCGAGGGTGTCGACGACACGCGCATATTTGGCATCGGGCGCGCTGATGATGGTGACGAGCACGGGGGTCTTCGCGGCCTCGCTGCCTTGCTTGAGGCGCATGAGGCTGGCAGTGAGGCGTGGCATCTGGTGCTTGCCCACGGGGTCCATCGGCTCGTCGTTGAGCAGCACTTCGCCGTTTTCAACGATGTTGATGATGACCTCGTCGGTGAAGTCGGTGCTCTTGCTGGTCTCGACGGTGCCGGGCAGTTTTTGATTAAGTTCGCGCTCCACTTTCACCGCGCTGGCCATGACCATGAAGAACAGCATGATGACGAAGACGACGTCGATCATCGGGGCGATCTGGAAGCCCAGCGAGCCTTGGTCGCCAGCGTTGGGGTCGAAGCGTTTCATGCTATTCTTTGTTCGAGGTGGACATGGAGACGTCGCCGATGCCAGCTTCCGCAGCGGCGTTCATGGCGAGCGAGACGCTGCGCGCGTCGCCCTCGCGATCACCGCGAATGACGACGCGGAACTCGGGATTGCTGCCCTTGGCGCCCATTTTGTCGCTGAGCTTCCTGGCCTCGGCCAAGGCAGCGCTGAGCTTGGCCATGTCGGTGAAGGGTTTGTCATCATAGGTGTAGATGGCTTTTTTTTGGTCGGCCAGCCAGCGCACATTGATGATGGCCTCGGCACGCATGTTGTCCTTCTTGATGCCATGCTCCGCCACGGGCAGGGTGATGGCCTTGTCCACCTTCAAGACCTGCGCGCTGGTGATGCTCATGAAGAAAATGAGCAGCACCAGCAGCACGTCGATCATCGGCGCGATTTGAAATTCCGGCTCGCCGTCGCCGCCTCCGCCTCCTCCTGCCATATGATTTTAGGTTTTAGGTTTCAGATTTGATCAACCGATCACGCAAGGGCCTCTTGTTCGTCCGCCACCCACCAATCAGGATCAGCGGCCACGATTTCTTCATCGCCGATGTGCGCCCCGGCAAGTTTGTCATACGGCATCTTGCGCAGCATGTGGGCGATGGTGTCCTGGATCTCGTGCAGCGCCTTGACGCCGCGATTGCGCAGCCAGTAATAGGCGGAGAAGGCGGGAATGGCGATGAACAGACCGGACGCGGTGGCGACGAGCACTTCACCGATGGCGGCGGAGAGACCGCTGGGATCACCGATGCCGGAAGAACCGAGCACGGCAAAGGCGCTGATCATCCCGGTGACGGTGCCGAGCAGGCCGATCATCGGCGTGCAGACGCCGATCACGGAGAGGTAGCTCACGAAGGTTTGAATGCGGGAGTTTTCCTTGGTCATCTCGGTCAAGATGGCCTCCTCCGCGGCCGTTTTACCTTCTCCCAGGCTGCTGATGGCCATGCGGGCGACGTTGGCAAAGGCGGAATTTTGCGCTTTGCAGTAATTGTAGGCATCGACGTATTTGCCGCTGCGGAAGAGATTCTTCACGGCGGTGACCTGCTCTTTCGGCAGCATTTTCTTGGGTGAGGTGACGCGGATGAAGCCGTCGCCGATGAGATAGAGCGTGAGCATCGAGCAGGCACCGATGGGGAACATGACCCAGCCGCCTTCTTTGATCTGCTCCCACAGCGTCTTCGTGTGGATGGCGGGAGTTTCACCGGGTTTGGCCGCAGGCGGGGCTTCTTCTGCGAGCAAGGCGGCGCCGGTGGTGAAAATGAAGGCGAGGGTGAGTGCGGTGCGTTTCATGAGGTGTGGTGAACAGAGTGAATCAGGGTGCTTTGGCTGCGTTGACCGCAGTGCGGCGGCGCTGCCATTCGGGCAGCAGAGTTTGCGCTTTGGGTGTCTCCGAGCTGCCGGGCTGGGTCATGATCAGGTCCTGGAGCGTGGCGATGGCGCGGTCATAGTCCGCCATGCCGTAGTAAGCCTGCGCCGCACCGAGCTGCGCCATGCCGCTGAGCGCGGTTTCATCCGGCGTGAACACGGGCAGCTCCAAAAAAGCCTTCAAGGCCTCTTGAAACTGCTGCTGCTGCAGATAACCCAGCCCGCGTGCCACGGCTGCTGCGGCGATGGTGCTTGGCCGCGTGGCTTCTTTGAGCAACGGTGCCGCCAACGCTGCGGCGGTGCCATGATCGCCTTTGCGTGCGGCGATGACGGCTTCGACGGCGCGTGCATCGCGCGCGAGGTCTGCGTTCGCGCTATTTCTCATCGTCGTTGCGAGCGCGGCGGCCTCCGCATCTTTGCCCATGCCCAGCAGCGTGTGCGCCTTAAGCACGATCAAAGCCGGCCAGTAACTGCCGGGCAGGTCGCCAAATGGTTCCGCCAGCTTGGCTGCCGCATCGGCAGCCGGCAGCACACTCGCGGCCTTGCCCGCTGCCAGCAGCGCCGGAGCCGTTTTGAGCGCCTCTGGCTGCACACACTCGACTTTCAAGATCTCGGCCAGCGGCGTACTGCGCTCCGCAGTCATCGGCCTGCCATCCGGCCCGGGAATCTCCACCGTGACCAGGATCACATCGCCCTGACGGCGAAACGACTTGCCCGTGGCCGTCAGACCGCTTTTCAGCACCAACGTGTCCGCGTGCAGGCTGGCAGCCAGGAGGCAAAAAATGCCGAATGATAATTGCCGAATGCCGGCTGATTGGCGCTGCCGCGAGTCGTCTTTCATGATGCATCCCCCCATTGCTGCAAGAGTTTGCGCGCTTCATTTTTCACTTCGAAGCCCAGTTTGTCATGGCGCAGCACCTCCTGGAGATGTGCGGTGGCCTCCGGGCGCTTGCCGAGCTTGTCAAAGCAGAGCGCGGCTTTGATGTAGGCCTTCTCGACCCACGGCAGGTATTTCTGGTAGGCCACAAACACGCGCTGATAATGCGCCACGGCCTCCGCCAGCTTGTTTTGTTTTTCCTCGACCATGCCGAGGTAAAACACCGCCTGTGCCGTGGCTTCACCGCGCCATTCACGTGTGCCGGCCACCTGCTCAAAGAGTTTTTTCGCTTCGGAATAGCGGCCAGTCTCCAGCAGCGCGAGCGCCAGTCCCAGCGTGCTGTCTTTGACCTTGCTGCCCGTGTACTCATTTGCGGCGAGCGTATAAAGTTCGAGCGCCTGCCTGGCATCGCCCTTCGCAAGTGCCATGGCACCGAGTCCGGCGTAAGCGTAGTCCAGCCAGGCGCTCTTGAGGTAGTTGTCCTTGAGGTAATTGTAAAAGACCGTGGCTTCCGCATCCAGCTTCTTGCTTTGCATGAACGCACCGGCCAGCGCCAGGAGCTGTGGGCTGAGCACCTCCGGCTTTGAGGCCGCGATCTTCCGCATCAAATCATCCGCCTGCTCCTGTTGTTTGAGCAGCTTGAGCAATTCGAGGCGCACATAGGCCAGCCGCGGACGTCCGCCAGCTTCGGCGATGGCATTTAGCGGCGCGATCTGCTGCTCCAGATCCGCCAGCGCATCCCAAGGCGGCAGCGGTGGTGGCGCGGGCGGATCTGGCGCCGGGATCGGCTTGCCGTCTTTGTCCATGAGCAGCGCAGGCGCGGGTGCCGGTGGCGGGGCTTTGGGGCGTGGCCGCTTCCAGCAGAGTTGTGCAAGCTGTTGCAGCAGCATCTCCACCGCTTCGTTCTTTTGATTGTTCAAGCAGCGTTTGAGCTGCGCCACGGTGATTTGCTTGGCCTCATCCACCTTGCCATCCCGCGTTTTCGCCTTGCCGATCCAGTAGATGCCCGCGACGACGCTGGGATGGTCCGGCTGCTGCTTGATGAAGTCCTCCCACAGCTTTGAGAGCTGCGTCATGTCGCCGAGTTTTTGCAGCAGCTTGCTGGCTTCGTTGAGTGCGTAATTGAGCACTTCGTCCGTGGCGGCCAGCTTCGCGGCTTTCATGTAGGCATCAGCGGCCTCCTGGTTTTTCAGCATGGCAGCGAGGCAGTCGCCTTTTAAGGAGAGCACTTCCGCTTCCATGATGCCGCCAGGGTGGTCTTTTTGCCATTTTGCCGCGTCGGCAAGCACGTCGTCGTAGAGATTGGCGGCGTATTTGCAGATCATGAGCCGATACTTTGCGTCCTCGGCATACTGGCTTTTGGGGTGCTCTTTCAGAAAGGCCTCCACCGTTTTCCAGCCGGCTTCATACTTGCCCTGAAACACCGGAATGATCGCCGCACGGTATTTGGCCTCCTCCAGCGCCGGACCGTTGGGAAACTTCGTGATGTAGCGCTGGTAGGTGCGCAGCGCGTCATCCAGTTCGCCGAGGCTGAAGTGCGCACTGCCGAGCATGAGATACATCTGGTCGATGAAGGTGCTGCCGGCGTGTGAATCCACCAGCGTGCCGAACAGAGTGGCCGCACCGCGCACATCTCCCGCCTGCAAGGCCACCGCGCCCTGCACATAGGCCACGGTTCCGGCGTTTTCACCTTGCGGGTAGTCCTTCAAATACTGCACGCAGAGCTGCTGGCAGGTTTTTACCTGCATGAGGTCCGCGTAGCAGATCACACAGCCAAACAGCGCGGCCTCTTTCTCTTTCACCGCGTTCGGATAGCGCTCCATGAGGCGCTCGTAGACCAGTATGGACTCCCATTTCTTGTCCCGCCCATACCAGCAGCGCGCATTGCGCAGCATCAGCCCCGGCATGTAGTCCGGCAGCTTCTCAAACTCCTCCAGCAAGGCCCGCGCCTGCTCCAGCACCGGCTGAAGCTCGGCATTCTGGCCCAAAATCGACATGGCTGACTGCGGTGCCTGCGCCGCCGCCGCTTCATTCGCTGCGATGCGTCGTTCGAGAAACTCGATGCGCTGCTTTTGAAACAGGATCACCTGCGCCGGCGGCATCACGTTTAGATAAGTGCGCGAGGCCTGCTCATACTGCCCTTTCTCCGCCTGCGAGTCTCCCAGGTCCACGATGAGCGAGTTCAGCACCACCACGTTTTCGACAAACTGCCGGTGTGCGATGAGCTGCTCCAGCAAGACCGCGAGCTGGTCGAGTTCACCCGCCTGCGACTGCACCTGCGCCAGCAGCAGCGCCGCACCGGCCTGTGCCGTCGTGGTGATGCCATCGGCGATCAATTTCTCCACCACCGCCACCAGCTCCGCCGTCTTACCGCTCTCCTTGAAGCACTGCGCCTGAATCGCCAGCGCCTGATCGTGCAGCGACGGATACTGTTCCAGCGCTGCGAACAGGTGCGCCGCCTTGGCATAGTCCTTGTTCAAAAACGTGCCGCGGGCGATGGCCAGCCGAGCCTCCGGCACCTTCTCGTTCTTTGGGAACTCATTGGCGAAGCGCTCAAAGGCCGCGATCGCTTTTGGATAATCCGGCACATTGAACGCCGCCGCCCCCACCGTGTAGTAAACCGGTGCCAGCCGCAGCTTCGGGGCCTCCATGGCCTTTTTGTCGGGATAGTTTTCCACGATAGCGATCACCTTCTCCATTTCGGCGATGGCATTGGCCCAATCACGCTTTTCAAAAGCCGCCATGCCGCGATTGAAACCCTGGGTCATGGCTTCCACCGTTGCCATGTCGAGCTGGCCTTCCGCCATCGGGGCCGAGTGCGCCATTGGCGTCGGCACCAGCAGGCACCCAAGCGTCACGCACAGGGTGAGCAGGCTGGAGCGAAGGAGTGGGAGGAAACGCGCGGACATCGGTTGCTGATATGGCTCAATCATGCCGTGATGCCCGGAGCCCCGCGAGTCGCATAAAGATGTGACATGAGGCAGCCCCCGAGCCGCCCTGTCTCAGCTCACCGGTGGCCGGGGCTGCTGTGTTTCGCATCGAGATACTTCACCACGGCTTCGATGTTTGATTGACGATTGGATCACCTGCGCGCGGGGGCGGATGTTGATGCTTTTGGGATAATGCTGGGGCGGTTCAGCGCTCGGTCGGTGTCGGACCAGAGGCCGAGTTCGGCGATCGCCAGCGTGCCGCCGCCGTTGTTGGCGGTGACATCGATCTGGTAGTAGCGGTAGGCGGTCGTGTTGCCGAGGTTGTAGGTGTTTGCATGATTCCGATTGACGAAGGCCTGGTTGCTTTGCGTGTCGAGCGTCGTCCAGGTCGAACCGTCGTTCGAGCCTTGGAAGGTCCAGGTCTTCGGGTCGCGGTTGGCCACGTCGGCACTGATCACCGTGTAGCGCTTCACGGTCTGCGCGTTGCCCGCGCCGAAGTCGTAGCGAAGCCAGCCGGTGGGACTGTGGTTGGTGGCGTTGCCGTTATGCCATTTTGAGCCGGAGTTGCCGTTGAAGGCTTGGTCGGGTGTCTCATACCAGGGGGCGCCAACCGCGCTGGAGCTGGCCGTGCCGCCGAAGGCGAGGTTCACCATCGGGCGGATCGGCGTCGCGCTGTCCTCGGGCGAATTGGCGCTCGTGCCGGCGGAGTTAGCCGCGGTGACGACGTAGTAATAGGTCGTACCGTTGGTCACCGCCAAGTCCGTGTAGCTGCTGGCGGTGACGCCCGAGACAACCGTCGAATAGGCGCCGCCGCTGGTGGTGGCGCGTTTGATGGTGTAGCCGGTGGCTCCGAAGGACGGCTGCCAGCGCAACGAGACGACATTCTCGCCGGCCGCAGCCAGGAATGCGGCGGGCGCGGCGGGAGTGACGATGGGAGCACCGCCGTTTCCGCCGGTGATCTGGACGTTGCTGAAGGTGGAGGTGTTCAGCGAGCCGCTCGTCGCGCTGACCACCAGGCCGACATACCACGTGGCCGGAGAATTATCGAGGCGGCCGACTTCGGTGGCTGCCCAGTTGGTGCCGTCGGGGGAAATAGATCCGGTGACGATGTTCCCGATTCGCTCCAGTTTCACCCAGTACGATGGCTGGGGGATGCGGGCAGCAACTTTATTGCCGTAGTTGTTGCCGCCATACACGGCGATGCCCTGGATGTTTTGCTGAATTGCCTTGCTGGGAGTGACGGCCATCCAAACCCGGGGAGCGCCGGCGCTGAGGCTCGTGCGGAGCATCACGCCGGCTCTGGCGTCGTTGTGGGTGTTCTGGACCGACACGACTTTCGCGATGATGGCGCAGTCGCCGGTGACCGCTTTATAGGTAAAATGGCAACTATCGCCTGAGCCCCACATGTTGGTGCCGCAGCCCACCACCGTCCAAGTGCCGCCGGAGCAGGAGGAATTGCCGGTAGGGGAAGCGCCCCCGATTTCGGCGTCGGAGAACCCCGAGGTGATCGAGGTGGTGGCGGGGATCGCCAGCGCTGGCGGCGTGGCCGTGGAGAGGTCGGCATCCTTCAGGAACAGCCAGTCCGACGGCATCTCATGGAGTCTCCGGGTGATATTGGGAGTCGGGAGGCCCTTGCGGATGCCATAGGCGTTGTGGAGGATGCTGAGCGCCGTGGCTCCAGCGTGAAAGCCCCGATTGGTGACGTCGTTGTTGTAATAGGCATCGGTGGTGCCGAAGGGGAGAAACGGCGTGGCGACGGAGAGATCGTTCACCCGCGCGTAATATTCGCCGGCCGCGAGCAGGCGGTTGTCATGGTCGGAGTAGATGTCGATGCCCTGCTTCCAGAGCGCTTCGGCCAGCACGGTCAGCGAGTAAAGCTGCACCTGGGCATGGCCCTGGTCGCGGAGGGAGTCGCCGAGCATGCCGATGTCGTTGGAACTGCGCAGGCCGACGTGCGCCAGCGTGCGAGCCTGATACGTGATCCGGTCGACCGTGACGGTGTCGTCATTGAAGATCCCCATCAGTCCTTGGGCCACCATGGCCAGCGCCCCTTTGTTCGCGGCGCCATACATGCTTTCGCCCCACGGATTGGCGCCGGGCATCAGGACATTGGCGAAATAAGCCTTCACCGTGGTCGTATCGGCCTCCGTCCAGCCCGGCCAGGTGCCGCGCAGGATCTCCGCGGCGCCCACGAACCGGGGGGCGTAGTCGCCCAGGTCGAGCATCGATTCCCGGCCTGAAAACGAAGTCTGCGTGGTTGCCCAGGCGAGCAGGACGTCATGCGCCCTCTGCGCCCAGACGGTGTCGCCGGTAAAATACCACATCAGCGACATGTTCCAGATCGCGGTCATGTCGTTCATCCACTGTTTGCGGTTCACGTGGGGGGCGCGGCTCACGATCGCGCACGGCCCATGCGGGATGTAGGCGGAGTTCTGGGGGGCGGCGAATGATGCGTAGCCGGATTTCCACGGCTCCTGGTTGCTGGCGATTTTCGCCTTTACGGCCTGGAGATCCGCGAGGGAAAGCGGGGCACCCGGATGCGCGAATCGTGGCGCGGGAAATGCCACGGCCCGTCTGAGCGGCGCCTGCTGCGGTTGGAGTGTGACGGCGCCCGGCTCGGGCTTCGGCGTGGGAACCGGAGCCGGCTTCACCATCGTCTCCATGAGATCGACAAGCCGCTTCCAGACCTGCTGCGGCGACTCGTCGTAATGAAGCATCGCGTAGCCGAACCCCGCGCCCGCGAGGACGATCAACATCAGCAGAAATTTTCCAAATCCCCCTCCCCCGTGACGTGGCGGAGTCGGCGGCGTGTCATTGCCCGCCGTAGGCCGACGCAGCTTGGGCGGCAGTGGCTTCGCAGGAGGCCTCGGAGCTTCCTCACGCAGCGGAATTGTCATCACCACTGTCGGCACGGTGAGCGCCTGCTGGCAGCTCGGGCAATCCACAGCGTGCCCGGACCATTCGTCGGCGATTTCGAGGTTCTGAGTGCAATGCGGACAATTGAATTTCATAGCAGGATGAGGCGGTAAAAGAGTTTGGTCTGCGCGGCCGCGCCAACGTCAGTGATCTGCACGAGCCAGTCCGTTCCGGCGATGTTGTCCTGCACGGTCGTCATGCCGTCGCCGTCGGGGTCGGCGTTACCGCTGTTGGCCGTGGTGCCGAAATTGACGAGCCGCCACTGCTGGACCTGTGTGGGATTGTCCGGCAAGGCCGCGTGCGATTTGAAACCGGAGGCCGCCACATGGAGGCAGAGCATGGTGGCGACATGCCTGTGGAGGCCAGATGGGCGGAGATAACTGCGGATCATGAAGCTGACGATGCGATGAACTGAGCTGAACCATCGCAATCATGCTGTGATGCCCACGACCCCGCCAGTCACACAAAGATGTGATACCCGACCCGGATCATTTGCGGCCACCGCTTCCTTGTTTCGCATCGAGATACTTCACCACGGCTTCGGTGCGGGAATGCACCTGGAGCTTCTGGTAGATGCGCCGGATATGGGTGCGCACGGTGTCCACGCTGATCTGCAACTGGTCGGCAATCATCTTGTAGGCCTGCCCGACGGAGAGGAGGCGCACGATTTCCATCTCGCGCTCGGAGAGTTTTTCGAGATCGTCTGCGTTCGGCGAAGCCGTTGGCAGGCGGAAGGATTGGACCACCTGGCGCGCGATCTGGGGGGACATGGGTGAGCCCCCCGCACGGGCCTCATCCAGAGCCTCCCGCAGAGCTGCTGGCGTGGTGCGTTTCAACAGGTAACCGGAGGCTCCGGCGCGAAGGGATTCAAAGAGGTGGTCGTCGTCGCCGAACATGGTCAGCATGATGATCTCAATCTGCGGAAGGAGGCTCTTGAGCCGGCGCGTGCATTCGATGCCGGTCATGCCGGGGAGATTGATGTCCATCAGCACCATGTCCGGAGCATGACCGGGTATTTCCTTGAGCGCTCGTTCAGCGCTGCCGAACTTGGCCACGCAGTGGTAACCTGTCATCTTGTTGACAATCGCGGCCCAGCTCTCGCGAAGGATGGGGTCATCTTCGACGATGGCGAGCGTGACTGACTGCGTGGAAGTGGAAGACGACATTGTGGCGGTGCTGGGAGCGGGGGGGGAAGGAGTGCTGGGAGCGTCCTTTAAGCTAGCGGCCCACTAAGCAGGCGTCGAGTCGCATGAATGGGTGACAAAAGTTGGAAAGGACACGGGGATTGGTCAGGGATTGGTGCCTGCCATTGGCACGGTGAAAGTGACGATGCAGCCGTTGCCGAGACGGCTGGTGATCTGCACGCTCCCGCGCAAAGCTTCGAGCCGGTGCTGCATGTTGATCAGACCATTGGAGGAGTCGGCGATGGTCGCGGGGTCAAAGCCACGACCATCATCGCGGATAGTGATTTTAAGCACGCCATTCTGAAATTCCAGGCACAGGGTGGCGGTGCGGGCTGCGGCGTGTTTTACCACGTTGTTGACGACCTCCTTTACGGCAAGAAGCAGTTGATGGCGGGTGTCGGAGGGTACGGCGAGCGCGGGAATGTTCTCGGGCAGGTCAAGATGCACTTCGACATTGGCCAGCTCCAGATGCTCCCTGCCGGACTCCGCAATGTAGCCGATGAGCCGCTCCAGCGTGTCATTGCGGGGGTTCACGGTCCACACGATCTCATCGAGCGAACCGGAGACGGCACGGGCCATGCGGGCGATTTCCCCCAGACGTTCGCCGGCTTGGCCGGCCATCTCCGGCTCGTCCGAGGCCAGCTCGCTCATGAGCGCGATGCGCGTGAGGCTCGAGCCGAGTTCGTCATGCATGTCCCGTGCGATGCGCGCCCGCTCACGTTCCAAGGCGTGCTGCTGCTCCATGGCCATCATCCGAGCGCGCATCCGGCGCTTCACGATGAGCCGCACCAGCCATGCGAGCACCACCGCAGCGATGAGTCTGGAGAGGGCGCGGAACCACCATGTCTCCCACCAAGCGGCAGACACGGTGAACACGGGTGCGACAAGCGCGGTCTGCCACGTCCCGCCCGGCTCCGAGACTGCAACTTCAAAACGATACTCTCCCGGCGGAAGTCGCGGATAGGTGGCGATGCGCTGGTCCTGCACCTCTGTCCAGCCGTCATCGATACCAATGAGCCGGTGCCGGAAACGCAGTTTATCCGCTGAGCGGAAAGTCGGCACGGTGTAGTGAAATTCCACAGGGGCCGGTTTGGGCGGCAGCACGAGTGGCGGGACTGTGTTCCAAGCAACGGACCGGCCATTGATCTGCATGCCTTCGATGAGGATCGGCGGCAGCGGCTCGGTCCGGCGGACAACGTGCGGGTTCACGTCCAGCGCCCCCCGATCCGTGGCAAACCACAGGTGGCCGTCGTGCGTGCGGATGGCGGCATTCCTGCGTCCGTAAGCGAAGCCCACGTTCCTCAGCCCGTCTTCACGGCCAAACATGACCATCGGCACACGGCCCTCCTTTCCATCGAGTGCGTTCTCGGTGCCTTGGCGCTCCGCGCGGATCAAGGCCGTTCCTGCGGTCAGCCACAGGTTGCCATCCTCATCCAGGACAAGCGAGCGGAGGTCATTCGTGGGGAGCCCCGCATCTGCGGTGAGACGCGACATGTGTCCGGTGCGCCATCGGGCGAGGCCGCCTCCCGAGGCTCCCACCCACACCGTGTCGGGCCCGTCGGGAACGATGAAGCGGATGGACTGACGTGGTTTCGCTCCCGGCATCGGCACGGGCATGAAGTGCTCCCCTTCACGTCTGTAGAGTCCGCCGTCATCCGTGCCTGCCCAGATGTGACCCCTGCCATCCTCAGCGAGGGCTCGGACGCGCGGGAGCTTCTCGTCAACGGCTCCGCTAGGAGCGTCGCTGTCGTGCCATCGCAAGAGTTGATCGGTGAGGATGGCCATCCACACATCGCCATGAGTGTCCGCGAGCACCTGGCCGGAGCGTGCATGGAGATCCAGCTTGGTGAACACGCCGTCGCGCCATCGGATCACTCTCGCGCCGTCGGTGCCGATCCAAATCCCCTTGGAAGGATCGGCGCACACGCTCGTGACGAGTCCGCCGGTCCAGCCCTCAGCCTGTGCGAAGGTTTTGTTGCCCAGGCTCGTTGCGCGCACTGGGGGGCTTTCGCGAAGTCCGATCCACAGCGTCTTGTCGGCGTCTTCACACAGAGAAACCACGCTGTCGGTGCCGAGGCCATCCTTCGCCTCACGCAGCACGAAGCGGCCCGGCCTCAGCCGGTTCAGACCGCCGCCCCGCGTGCCCACCCACAGATTGTGCTCACGGTCCTGCGAGATGGCAGAGATCGCCTGGTGCGAAGTCGGCACATGAAGGAAGCGCCCCGAGGTGAAGCGGAAGAGTCCAGAGCCGCGCGTGCCGAGCCAGACGTTCTGGGTGTCGTCTTCGAAAAGCATCACGACTTCCACGGCACCTTTCGGCCAGGGAAGTTCGCCGACGATCACCGGGGTGTTGTCCGCGCCGTAGTGGATCAGGTGCTTGCCCCGCGCAGCCCACATGCCGCCTGCCCGCGCCCGTGTCAGTTGCACGCGGGTGCCGCCGTTCGCATCCACGGGCTGGAAGCGTTCCCCATCGAAGGTGCCGCAGCCGCCCTTCGTGGCGAACCAAATGCGCCCGTCACGATCCGCACGCACCTGCGTGTCGGCATCAGGCCCGATGCCGTGCTCTGCGGTGAAGGTGGTGAGGAGGCCGTTTTCCCACCTCAGCGCCTTCTGCTCCGGAGCCAGCCCGATCCACATGGCTCCCGCGGCATCTTCGGCGAATGAGGTGACAAGATTCGCCCGGCCCTCGCGCGGGGACGACGGCACGATGGTCTCGAAGCGTCCTTCCCGCAGGCGCACGACGCCACCGCGAATCAGCCCGATCCAGAGATCCCCTTCACGGCTGCACCGGAGTTTGTAGGGCATACTGGTGCTGAACTCAGGGCTGGATGTCCTGGGGAACACGGTAAAGCGCACGCCATCGAAGCGCGACAGTCCGGCATTCGTGGCAAGCCACAGGTAGCCGTCCGGTGTCTGCGTGATGCCTGTCACCGTGTTGTTCGGGAGTCCGTCATCCATCTCCCAAACCTTGAGCACGTAGTCCTCGGAAAGTGGCACCGCGTCCCTGGCAGGCTCCGCAACCGCCACCATCCCATGCAGCCCCACCGCGAGAACGGCGCAGAGAACTGCATGGCGCGAACGTGGTGAAACCATGGAAGATGTTTTAGCGGACAAACCACCGGTTCACAAGACCAATGCCATCACGTAGCGCCTGTCACGCAATCTCCGCTCGATCACAGTTTGGGACTGACAAGGAATGCATCATGTAAACCTCAGGTCGTCGGTTCGACCCCGACTGCTGGCTCCATTTTAAAATGGATAATGATCAAGTCTTGCCCTGCATGGTGTTGATCCAGTGGCGGAGCATTTCGAGTTCCGTGGGAGTGATGAATGGCTCCTCTTTTTTGGGCGGCATCTCCTTGTAGTGGATGAGCTCGATGAGGAGGCTTTTTTTGGCGTTACCGGGTTTGAGGGCGGGACCGGTGTCGCCGCCTTCGAGGAGGGCGGAGAGGGTGCGCATGTCGAGCTTGCCGCCGCGGCGTTTCGCACCGTGGCAGCGGATGCATTTTTCTTCGAAGACGGGGAGGACGTCTTTTTTAAAATCGGGCGCGGCTCGTGGTTTCTCTTCAGCACGCGCGGCTACTTCAGCGAGGCTGCTGAGCAGCAGCCCGCTGAAGAAAATGGGGAGGAATGCCCGCATCACCTGCAAGGGACTCAGGCCTGGCCGACGACATTCACGAAGCAATGGACGTGGGGGAGGACGCGGTAGTTCCAGACGAAGCCGGGGCCTTCGATGCGCCAGGCGTCCCAGCGGTCGTTGCCTTTTTCTGCGTTGTCCTTGTAGAAAGCGAGCCGCAGTTTTTCCATGCCGCCGTTGGTCTTGATGAGCTGCATGACTTCGTCGCCGTCTTCCTGACGGAAGGGGTCGAGCAGCTTGCGCATGACACCGGTGACGAGTTTGCGCTGGGATTCATCGAGATCTCCGTAGCCGACGCCGGTGGAGGGTTTTTCCACGAGCTTGGGCTTGAGCGCGCCGACGCCGTCGCCGGGAGAGCCGACGATGACGGCCTGCTTGCGCTGGGGTTCGTTGAGCATTTCGAAGACGCTCATGACTTCCTTGGTTTGATCGTTGTAAACGTTCACGTCGCTGTGGCCGTTGGCGGAATGGCCATAATACATGGGGCCGCCGAAGGCGGTGTTTGGCTGGGAATTGCCATCGCAGCGGAGGGTGAGGTGATGGCCGGCGAAGACCCAGGAAAAGGGATCTTTGCCGGATGGGTCGCCGAAGATGGCGATGCCGTTGCCTTCGAAGGAGCCGCTGCTGTCCCACTTGCCATGGCGGCTGATGCGGTCGTAGGCCTCGTCGCCTGAGAGGATGGATTTGAAGGTCTGCTTGATGAGATCCTGCTGCGGTGGGGTGAATTGCTCGCTGAGTTTCTTGCCCAAGGGGGCGGCGTTGTGGGTCTTGAGACGTGTGGGGATGCCGCCTGCTTCTGCGCCATGATTCCAAGGTTTCACCATGGCCGTTTTCTGCTCGGCGGTCAGCCCGGCGAAGAGTTCGCGGATGAGTTCTTCGGCCGGCTTTGCTGTGCGGGGAGCTTCCACCGGGGCTGCAAAACCTGAACTCAATGAGGAGGTGCCCATGACTCCCAAGGCACTGCCGGAGAGTACTCGGATGAAGTCGCGACGTCCGCGATGCGGCAGCGGTGAAGCGTATTCAGCACATTCCGGGCAGGCCGGCGAATTGAAATCGGGTGAGGATGAGGCTGGGTGGGAATTCATGGCGGGGATACAATACAGCCCTGGCTTTGGGCATCTTGCCGATCCAGAGGATGAAGATCGTTGATTCTCCAGCGGGTAGAGGAACCGAGGTCGTCGGTTTGACCGCGACTGCTGGTTCCATTTAAGACGTGGGTCATTCGCATGGGGGGAGAGACTTGGAACACAAGTCATGAGGGGGGCAAAAGGTGAAGTGATTGTCTGAAAGTGACG
This sequence comes from Prosthecobacter sp., assembly GCA_021733925.1. Taxonomy (GTDB): domain Bacteria; phylum Verrucomicrobiota; class Verrucomicrobiia; order Verrucomicrobiales; family Verrucomicrobiaceae; genus Prosthecobacter. The sequence goes on from JAIPJY010000015.1 coordinate 39,253, forward strand.
CTCTGTGGAATAATTTGAAGTGGGCAGCCAACTTCATTTGGCGGACTGTACAAACATCTTGCCGAATGCTCCGTACAGTTTGATGCATTGCCGCATGAGGCCGCTGGTCTCCCGGCGGCAATAACAACCTCACAGGCTTATCTTGAATCATGACGACCTCCGCGGCGCCGCTGCCCTACACAGACACGAAGCCGCACGGGCATGCGGATTTCTACTTCGCCATCAATGCGACGTTCCGCTTCATCTTGACGCGGTTCGGTCTCGACACCCTGCGCCGATACTGGCGGGACATGGGAACCAACTATCATAAACCTGTGAGCGAACGCTGGCTGCAGGGCGGGCTGCCTGCGGTGGCGGCGCACTGGCGGGCCTTCTTTGAGGCAGAGCCGGGTGCTGAGGTGGAAGTGATTGAGGCTTCTGATGAGGTGCGTTTGGAAGTGCGCACGTGCCCGATGATCAAGCACCTGAGGGAGCACCAGCGGGAGATCGTTCCCTGTCTGTGCCAGCATTGCTATTATGTGAGTGAGGCCATGGCTGCACCTGCGGGGCTGACTGTGCGCATCAGCGGTGGGAACGGAGCCTGCACGCAGCGCTTCATCCGCCAGAGTCAAAATGAACCCGGGCAGCAGCTCGATCAAATCAAGGAGGCGGCATGACTGGATGCTACGATTTTTGCGGTCACTACGAGTGGACCTTTGAATGGCTGCGGCAGCTCGGCGGGCATGAGCTGGTCACGGCATATTGGGATGAGGCCATCAACCGTGATGCGCAGGTGCATGCGCACACGTTGATCACCGCCAAAGGATTTGAGGGCATGAAGGAGTATTGGGGGCCTACGCTGGCGGATGAAGGCGCGGTTTCACACCGCACGGTGACGGACACGGTCTTCCGCATCGACATGCATGAGTGCCCATCCAAGGGCTTTCTCCTCAGGAATGGTCTGCAGCAGTACGCGGACTACTGCGACCACTGCATGGGCTGGATCGGGCCGATGATGAAGGATGCCGGCTTTGTGGTGGATCATCAGCACAATCACTGCGGCCAGTGCTGGTGGGAGATGCGCCGGGCGGAGGATGCCACTGCGCCGAGCGGGCCGGGCGAACTCAGCGGTGCTGAGGATGTGCGGCTGCGTCCCGGTTGGGTGGGGGATGCACCGATGGATACTTACCAGAGGGCCACGAAGCCGGACGACAAAACCTCGGCATGAGGCACTGACTTTAAATGGAAAAGAACTCGCACTCGCGGGGGCGCAGCGGTGCCGTTCATGCACTTTCCTGTGCCTGCTGAAAACAGATTCAGGTTTCGGGGGCGAGCGCGACGGTGACTTTCATGGTGGTGCAGGTGAAAGGGCCGAAGATGGAGGCGATGGCCACGTCCGCTGCATCCTGGCCGTAGGCGATGACGATGCGGTTGCCGCCGGGGTGGTCTTCGGTGGCGTCGAAGGTGAACCACTGCCCGCTGATGTAGGCCTCGAACCACGCATGGAGGTCCATGGGGTCCAGGCCGAGGACAAAGCCCACCACCATGCGTGCGGGGACATTGATGGAGCGGCAGAGTGCGATGCCGAGATGTGCAAAATCACGGCATACGCCGTGCCTAGTGGTGACTGTTTCGAGGGCGGAAGTGGATGAATTGCTGGTGCCGCGCTGGAAGGCGATGTTGTCGTGGATCCAGTTGCGCAGGCTGGTGACGTTTTGGTAGCTGCTGGGTGCATTGCCCACAATGGAGGTCGCGAGGTCGCCCAGCTTGTCGGACTGACAGTAGCGGCTGGGCAGGAGGTAATGCAGCACGTCCACTGGGAGCTGCCTCACGGAATGGAGCTGAGCGAGCGGCTGGCTGTGCAACTCCGTCGCCACCCTGGCGCGGCATTTCATGGAGTAGTGAAACGGGCCCTTTGGCATGGCGATCCGCTGGCAGAGATTGCCATAGAAATCCGTGTATTCTTCGACTGGTACGCGGGGATTCATGTCGAACTCCTCCCGGATGATCCACTGGCCGGAGCCGCTGCGCGGACGAAGCATGAAAATGGCGTGTATTTCGACGGGGACTAAATATTCAAGGCAGCAGGAGGCATCAATAATCATGGAGGGAACGGTCGGAGCGTCGCTCATCGTGTCCATTATTAACATGGGGAGTACACCCCAGAAGGGCACCCGTTGCTTGTTGCTCCTTTGGGGCGATGTTCCAAGCCATGGCTTTTCAAATCAACGCTGAACTTCAATATGACGTCCTAATGCAAAGCACAGTGCTGCTGAGCATTCATGCGCTGGCCACGCAGAATCAAACGCTGCAGATGGAGTCCTTCAAGGTGACCCCCGGCGTGAAGTGGGAAGAGCTGCCGATGGGGACGGGCGAGAACCGCTACATCCGTTTGGACACGGGAGATGCCACGAAGCTGGAAGTGAGCTACTCGGTGATGGCCGAGACGCGCCACACGATGGTCAGTCACGAGGAGATTCAGGGCATCCCGATCTCTGAGATCCATCGTTCGGCGATCTCGTATCTGTTTCCGAGCCGCTATTGCCAGTCTGACCGGATGGGGCGGCTGGCGATGAAGATGTTTGGTGGCATCGATCATCCCTATCATCAGACTGTGGCCATCGCGGACTGGATCTTTGAAAACATCGACTACCTCAGCGGCGCGACGAACGAGGAGACTTCCGCCTATGACACGGTGACGCAGCGCGCGGGTGTGTGTCGTGATTTTGCGCATCTCGGGATCGCTTTCTGCCGGGCGCTGTCAATCCCGGCGCGCTACTTTGCCGGCTATGCCTGCAACATGCAGCCGCCCGATTTCCATGCCTGTTTTGAGGCATGCATCGGGAACCGGTGGTTCATTTTTGATCCCACGCGGCTGGCGGCGCTGAACGGGCTGGTTCGCATCGGCACCGGCCGGGACGCTGCGGACGCTGCGGTGGCCACGATTTTTGGACAGATGCAGATGACGGGCATGTCGGTGTCCTGTGTGGCAGATGAATTTCAACCGCTGAATGCCGCCGATCTGGCGGGCCGGGCATTATTGATCGAGCCATGAGCGACAGCCATCTGCTGAGGATCATCCACCGCACGCATTACCAATACGCGCAGCCGGTGACTTTCGAGATGCACCGGCTGGTGATCCGTCCGCGTGAGGGGCATGACTTGCGGGTGGAGAGTCTGAGTCTTTCCATCACGCCGGCGGCGGATGTGACGTGGGCCTGGGATATTTTCGGGAACTCGATCGCGTACGCGCATTTTCGTGAGCCGGGCACGGAGTTGAAGTTCGAGGTGGATGTGGTGGTGAGGCGTTTTTTTGCGCCGGATGCGCCCCCTCAAAAGCCACACAGCCCGAGTCTCTATCCGCTGGAGTATGACCCACTGGAGCAGGCGATCCTGAAGGGCTACATGACACCGGTCTTCGCTGAGGAAACGGCGGCCTTGCAGGCATGGATCGGCACGCTGCCAGATCCCAGAGAATTTTCGAGTGCCGAGGCTTTCGTGCTGCAAGTGGCAGAGGCGATCCACCAGAAGATCGGCTACAAGCGCCGCGAGCAGAAGGGGGTGCAGACGCCGGGCACCACCTTGTCTCTGGGGAGCGGGTCGTGCCGCGATGTGGCGACACTGATGATGGAAACGCTGCGCCATCTGGGCATCGCCGCGCGCTTTGCCAGCGGCTATCTGGACTGTCAGGCGACGCGTGCGGCACGTGGCTCGACCCATGCGTGGGCCGAGGTGTATTTCCCGCAGCTTGGCTGGCGGGGTTTTGATCCGACGACGGGAAAACGGTGTGAGCACCGGCACATCGTGACCGGTACGAGCCACCATCCGCGCGGGGTGATGCCAGTGTCCGGGAGGTATTTTGGGCCATCAGGATCGTGCATTAGCATGGTGGTCGGCGTGGAGTTTTCGACGCCGGAGGAGTAGTGCAGCTTTTGGAAGAACCCTCCTATGCCTGCAATGCGTTTCCAAAATCCTTCAGAGGATGCTTGTGCCGTGACACCTCCGCGCCCAAGGTCGTATGCGCTTGAGACGCGGGAGATGATGGGAACCAAGGAGCATTTATGATGAGACACACTGAGCGTCACCGCACACACCGCGTGGGATGGCTGCGCGCGGCTGTCCTCGGTGCGAATGATGGCATCGTTTCCACTGCCAGCCTGATTGTGGGTGTGGCAGCAGCCGAATCTAGCCAGGCCAACGTTTTGGTCGCGGGCATCGCCGGACTGGTGGCGGGTGCGATGTCGATGGCGGCAGGCGAGTATGTTTCTGTCAGTTCTCAATCCGACACGGAGAACGCGGACCTGGATCGTGAGCGTGTGGAACTGGCAACGGACGCCGTGAATGAGCACGAAGAGCTGGCGGCCATCTATGTGGCTCGGGGACTTGATGCCAAACTCGCCCGTGAGGTGGCCACGCAGCTGATGGCGAAGGATGCTCTGGGTGCGCATGCGCGTGACGAACTGGGCATCTCCGACACGCTGAGCGCGCGGCCGGTGCAGGCTGCGCTGGCCTCGGCGGCCACTTTCGCCGTCGGTGCCGCCATGCCGCTGCTGCTCGTGGTTTTTGTGCCAGCGTCCGCGCTCGTCTGGGCGGTGTCGGGCAGCTCGCTTTTCTTTCTCGCGCTGCTGGGTGGTCTGGCGGCACGCGCCGGGGGCTCGCCTGTGTTAAAGTCCGTCGCGCGGGTGACTTTCTGGGGAGCGCTGGCGATGGCGCTGACTGCCGGGGTTGGCGCCTTGTTTGGTGCCACGGTTTAATTTAGACAGCTTGCAGTTGATACTGTTCTAAAGAACAGTATATGGTGAGGCATGATCAATCCATGCCAAACCCGCGCGCTGAATCTCCTGTGGCTTTCCGAAGCTCGTTCCTGGATTCGGCATCAGGTGCCTTTCCTCGGCAGCATTATCGCTGGCAGGCCGGAGCTGGAGGATGGTCGAGTGGACGGGTGCATCGACATCGACCCCACCACCCTGCGGCTGCCGAAGAATGCGCGGACCTTTGCCCTCAAGGTGAGGGGGGATTCCATGCGGAATGCGGCCATTTTGGAGGGGGATATTGTGATCATGGAGTTTCGAGAGGCGAAGCATGGGGACATTGTGGCCGCACTGATCGACGGCGAAACGACCCTGAAGCGATTCATTATTCAGGGGGGCGTGCCCTACCTGCGTGCCTCAAACCCCAAATACCCCGACCTCATTCCGGCGCGGGAGCTGGTCATCCAGGGGGTGCAGATCGCCCTGCTGCGGCTGGCTGAAAGGTGATGCGCCATGATTCTTCATTTCGATGCGGATGCGTTTTTCGCCTCGGTGGAGCAGGCGGCGGACACCAAACTGCGCGGTCGGCCGGTGGCGGTGGGGGGCGAGCGGCGCGGCATCATCGCCTCTGCCAGTTATGAGGCGCGGAAGCTGGGCATCTACACGCCCATGCCGACGGCGAGGGCGCGGAAGCTCTGCCCCAGCCTGATCGTGCTGCCGTGCGATTTTGAGAAATACGAGCGGTTCTCGCGGCTGATGTTTTCGTACGCCTATGACTTCTCACCGCTGGTGGAGCTGGCCTCCATTGATGAGTGCTACCTGGACCTCTACGGTGCCAAGCGCACGCGTGCGGGGGAGGCTGCGGCGACGATCCAGAAGGCCATCGCCCAGAGCCTGAAGCTGTCGGTTTCGGTGGGGGTGGGGGCGAACAAGCTGGTGTCCCAGATCGCGAGCAAGCTGAGGAAACCGCATTGCTTCATCGAGGTGGAGAGGGGGGGAGAGCAGGAGTTTCTCTGGCCGCTGGAAAACCGGTGGCTGCCGACGGTGGGGCCGCATCTTGCCGCCACGCTGAACACGGCAGGGCTGCGGCACATTGAGCACATTGCCCGAACGCCGGTGGATGAGCTGTCGCTGCTGGTGGGGCAGGGGGCGCCGGTGCTGCATGACTATGCCATGGGCAATGACACGCGCCCGGTGGTGTGTGATGCCCCGGAGGCGAAGAGCTATGGCGAACAGGACACTTTCAGCCAGGACACCACGGACCAGGCTTTCATCATCGCCCGACTGCGTGCCATGGCGGATACACTGATGCGGAGGGTGCGGCAGGATGGTAAAAGTATACGTGCCGTGTTACTGCGGCTGCGTTACAATAACATGGATGAGGTGACGCGCTCGACCAGCCTCGATGAGCCGACCGACTTGGAGAATGATGTTTATCCGCTGCTTTCCAGCCTGCTGAAACGTGCCTGGGAACGACGTGTCAGTGTGCGGCTGGTGGGGCTACGTTTCACCAAGGTTTATGAGACTGGGGGGCATGCGCTGCTGCCGCTGGAGCAGTCGGACGTTACGCGTGAGCAGTTACATAAGATCGCCGGAGTGGTGGACACCCTGCGGCATGAAAACCGCAGCATCATGCGTGGGCATGATCTGTGGCTTAGCAAGCATCAGCATGCTCCCCGCCAGACGCTGCCCAAGCCGCAGATTATTGTTGATCGCACGCCCCAGGCATCGAGCCGGGTGTTGAAAGAACGGCCGGGTATGGGTGTTCAAATAATAACGAAAAAATCGTTACTAAAAACGGTGTCGGCTCTAAATGTGAAAAGCTGCTACAGCTTTCTTGATTCCACGCTGACCATCCCGGCCATGATCGATGCGGCAGTCGAGCGGGGTATGACTGCCATGGCGATCACCGATCCGAATCTGCACGCTGCCGTACCGTTTTTTCAAGCGGCCAAGGCGAAGGGGATCAGGCCCATTATTGGGGCGGAGTTACGCTGTGATCAGAAGCCGCTGCTGGCCTATGTGAAGAACCAGCGAGGCTACCAGAACCTCTGTCGGTTGCTGTCATTTGGTGACGTTGGAGGCGTTACTGTTGGGCAAATGCAGGACTATGGGGAGGGACTGATCGTGATGCCGCCTGGTGATGGTAATGTAACGTTTAAAGAAATACGATATCGTGATAAAAAGGACCGAGTTTTCTTCGATATCCTGCAAAGCATGAAGACGCTGACCCTTTTGCACGAGGCGAATCCAGGCAAAAGAAAGGGGGATTTTTCTTTTCACGGATTGGGCGTGTTATCTGGCGAAAATTCTATTGAAGAGACGAGGGTTATCGATGCTATTCACGCAGAATGCGAGTTTGAGTTCGACTTCAAAACATTACGATTTCCTCGTTATGTGCCCGCAGATGGCAGCACACCCGCGGCGATGCTGCATCAGCTTGCGCATGCGGGCCTGAGGCGGAGGTACGGAAACCTTGCGCGGCAGCATGAAGCGCAGTTGCGTGAAGAGCTCTCGATCATCGCCGAGGTCGGTTATGAGGAGTACTTTCTCACCGTCTGGCAGCTGCTGCAGGAATGTGAACAACTGGGCATTGGTTGGATCACCCGAGGCAGCGCTGCAGACTCTTTGGTGTGTTACGCTCTTGGCGTTAGCAATGTTTGTCCGATCCGTTTCGAGCTTTACTTCAAGCGCTTTCTCAACCGTGACCGCATGGCGTTACAAAAACTGCCAGACATCGACATCGACTTTGCCCATGACCGTAAAGATGATGTGATAAAGTTACTGTTGAATCGTTACGGGCCTGAGCATGCGGCCATCGTGGGCGGGTTCAATACCTTCCAGGCGCGCTCCGCTTTTGGAGATGTGGCCAAGGTGCTGGGGGTGGCTGAGAATGAGATCAGGCGGCTCACCGAGCACATGCCATGGACCGATGCACGCCATGCAGCCGATGCCATCGCGCTCTCGCGTGAGTGTGATATCTCGGCCTGGCAGGAGGAGCCGATGCGCACCGCCCTGCTCATGGCCGGAATGCTGGATGGACTGCCACGCTACGCCAAAATGCACCCCTGCGGGGTGGTGTTGTCACGCGACCCGATTCGCGATCAAACGCCCACCTTCATTAGCGGCAAGGGTTGGCCGACCACTCATTTTGACATGGATGCGGTGGAAGCGGTGGGGTTGATCAAGCTCGACATCCTGGCGCAGGGTGGGCTTGCAGTTCTGCGGGACACTCAAATTACGCTCCGGTCCCAAGACCGGGCTTTGGATCTTTTAGCACTGGAAGTCGGCGCAGCGGGTGGGACGGAGGCGCCGCCTCGTGAGGAGGAGGTGGGGCCGTGGAGTGATCCAGGCATCTGGGAAATGATCGCCACTGGCAACTCGCGCGGGGTTCATCACATTGAGAGTCCGGCGATGATCAACCTGGCTTGCATGGCTGATGTACGGGACATCGACCGATTGGTGGCCATCGTGTCTGTGATCCGCCCCGGGGCGGCCAATGGCCTCAAAAAAGTGCAGTTTGCACGACGGGCGCAGGGGCTGGAAAAGGTGGACTATATACACGAGAGTCTGGCGCCGGTGCTGAGATCCACCTTTGGCGTGGTCGCCTATGAAGAGCACGTTTTGCAAATCTGCGAGGCCTTCGCGGGGCTGGCACCGGGCCGGGCTGATGTACTGCGCCGGGCGCTGGTGAAGCATGATACGGCCAAGATTGCTGAGATTCGGGGGGAATTCATCGCTGCGGCGCGGGCGCTGGCGCGTGAGGAGAGTGTCAGCGTCAAGGTGTGGGAGCTTCTGGCGAGGTTTGAGGGGTATGCATTCTGCCGTGCGCATAGCACCGCCTATGCTGTCGAGGCGTATCAGGGGGCGTATGCCAAACACTACCACCCCGCTGAGTTCATGGCTGCGGTGCTCACGAACGGCAAAGGCTTCTACTCAGCGTTGGTTTACACCCTCGAATGTCGCCGCCTGGGCATTGGCTTTCTGTCTCCGTGCGTGAATGTGCTGAGCGATGCATTCATTGTGGAGGCTGTGACCGCCGACCACGGCACGCCTGCGACTTCCATGGGCAAAGCCATCCGTGTGCCTCTGAGGTGCATCAAAGATGTGGGTGAGGCCATGCTGGAGCGCTGGCGCAGTGAGCTTGCCCGCTCTCCTTTTGTGAGTGTGCGTGATTTTTGCCAGCGGGTGCGTCCGGCGGGGGGCGAGATTTTAAATCTCATCCGAGCCGGAGCTTTCGACCGGCTGGGGGACACGCGTACGGCGCAGTTCTGGCATTGCCTGCACGCGGCCAGTGACAACGCCGTCTGTGCGGACTGGTTGTTTCGAGGCAGTGAGCCGGCGGTTTTGCGAGCGACCTGTCGCGAGGAGCCGACGCTGCTGCAGAAACTCCACGATGAAGCCGAGCTGTTTGGCTACACGGTCAGCGGCCACCCGCTCGATCGTTTTCCTGAGGTGGATTGGCGCACTTATTGTCCGATCGCTGAATTGAACAGCTACCCCAATCAGTGTGTCACGGTCTGCGGGCTCATCGTTGTCACGCGTTCGCATCTGCAGCAGAACGGGCAGCCGATGAAGTTTATCTCGATCTGCGACCGCACGGGCATCATCGAGTGTGAGATCTTCGCCGCCGCCTACCGGACCTACGGTCTCAATACCGCGCGTTATCCCGTGGTGCAGATCACCGCTGAGGTGAAGACGTTCGAAAATGGGCAGGGGCTTACGCTGGAGGTGCGGCGGGTGGAAAAGGCACGAGCGGTGGCTCTCGCTTTACGATAAGGGGCGGATGCTCCTTTTATGGCGGAAAAGGTGTGTGCTGTGAAAAATAATGCCAGGCATTTAGTTTTGACTGTACTCGTTTTCTGCTTATTTTTGGCATTATGAAAGTAGTCCAAATAACTGATTTACAGGCTGTCCCGCTTGAAGAGCAGCTTGTGGGGGTGAATGCGAAAACGGGGCTCTATCCTGGCGCGCGGTCTTGGTCAGGTGGGAGGCATCGGATTCTGGGGAAGGGGCCGTTGGAGTCTTATTGCTACCATGTCATGTCGCGGACGTGTGGCGGGGAGGTGTTTTTTGATGAGGTTGAGAAAGAGGCGCTGCGGCGGGTGATCTGGCGCATGGCGGAGTTCTCTGGGATCAAGGTGGTGACCTACTGCCTGATGAAGAACCATTTCCATCTGCTGGCGGAGGTGCCGCATCGGGAGATGTGGTTGCAGAGGTTTGAGGGACCGGATGGCGAGGCGAAGTTGATGGAGCATCTGAGGATCCTGTACAGCCGAACCTACATTGGTCTGCTGCGTGATGAGTTGAGCGATCTGCGATCACGTGGCATGACGGTGCTGGCTGAGCGGCGCATTGAGGGGCTCAAGAAGAGGTTCTGTGACCTTTCTTTGTTTGTGAAGGAGGTGAAGGAACGCTTCAGCCGATGGTTCAACAAGCGGCATGGGCGTAAAGGGACGCTGTGGATGGATCGCTTCAAGAGCGTGCTGGTGGAGGGCAAGGGGGAGGCGCTGCGGACGATGGCGGCGTACATTGATTTGAATCCGGTGCGTGCGGCGTTGGTCAAGGACCCGAAGGACTACCGCTGGTGCGGGTATGCGGAGGCGTTGGGTGGCAGTCGCAGGGCGCAGCGTGGGCTGTGCAAGGCGCAGGGGAAGCCAGTGGACGGCTGGAAGAGTGCGGGCGCTGCGGAGGCGTATCGGTGCCTGCTGCATGCTGAGGGACGCGAGATCAAAGACGCGCAGAATGAGAAGGTTCTGAGGCGCGGCGTGAGTGCGGAGTCGGCGCGAGCGGTGCTGGCGGAGAAAGGGCAGCTAAGCACGGCGGAACTGGTGAGGCTGCGGGTGCGCTATTTCACTGATGGGGTGGTGCTGGGGAGCAAGGAATTCGTGGATGGGGTCTTTGAAGCGCAGAGGGAACGGTTCAGTCCGAGGCGAAAAGGGGGAGGTAGACGAATGCCGGAGTCAGAGGATCCTTTTTACACACTGCGCCGATTGCGTGTCCAGCCCTTGGGCTAGGATGCTGGGCTTAAGGCTGTTTTATCAATAACTGGGCAGGGGCAGCCCGTGGTGGGTCGATCCAGATGTCGGCTCCTTCTTATTCGTCGTCTTCTTCCCACTCCTCCATCAGCCGTGCGAGCTTGCGCTTGATGCCGACTTTGGCGACGGCGTTCAGACGGTCGATGAAGAGGATGCCGTTGAGGTGGTCGATCTCGTGCTGGAAGGCGCGGGAGAGGAGGCCGTCGGATTCCACGGTGACGGTTTTGCCTTCGAGGTCGGTGTAGCTGACTTTGATCTGGCTGGAGCGGCGAATGTCGCCACGCAGGCGGGGGAAACTGAGGCAGCCTTCTTCGCCGATCTCCTTGGTGCTGCCGAGTTCGAGCTGGGGATTCATGAGCACGATGGGCATGTGCTGCACCATGTCCACCTTCTCGCCGTTGACCTTCATGAAGGTGATGCAGTCCGGATTGTGGGAGACATCGATGACGGCGAGCTGAACATCCACGGCGACCTGCGGGGCGGCCAGGCCGACGCCGTTGGCTTCACGCATGGTTTCCAGCATGTCTGCTGCCAGTGCACGGATTTCGGGCGTGACTTCAGTCACGGGGCGGCATTTGGCACGGAGCACGGGTTCAGGGTAGCGGACGATTTTACGGACCATTTCCCTTAATATCACCGGCTTTTCACCGGCTCAAGCTCCGGAGTGGTTTTGTCCTTGCCAAGATGAAGCCGTCTCCCTAGCCTCGCGGCCTCCTTCCTATGACCGACACCGCCGCGCAATCGTCCATCAAGTTCAAGCTGTTCCTTATGATGATTTTAGAGATCGCCATCTGGGGGGCGTGGCAGATCAAAATCTTCTCTTATATGACGATGCTGGGGTTTAACCCTGATCAGCAATGGCTGGTGGGCAGTGCGTTTGGCATCGCGTCGATCGTGGGGATCTTTTTCAGCAACCAGTTCGCTGATCGCAACTTTTCCGCCGAGCGCTTCCTGGCCTTCAGCCATTTGGTGGGTGGCCTGGCGTTGATCGCGACGGCGTTTCAAACGTCCTTCTGGCCCTTCTTCGCCTGCTTCATTCTCTATTGCCTGCTGTATGTGCCGACGATCTCGGTGACGAACTCGCTGGCCTTTGCCAATCTCAAGGATCCGGCGAAGGACTTTGGTTTTGTGCGCATGGGGGGCACGATTGGCTGGATTGTAGTCAGCTGGCCGTTCATTTTCCTGCTCAGTGAGAAGGCGGGCGCGTCGGAGACGCGGTGGGTGTTTATTGTGGCCGGCATCATCTCCCTCGTGCTGGCTGTGTTCAGCCTGTCACTGCCGCACACGCCACCGCGCAAGGATGTGGAGGGCATGGACAAGAAGGCCTGGCTGAAGGCACTCAAACTTCTGAGCAATCCGTTTGTCCTGGTGCTGTTCATTGTCACGTTCATCGACTCGACGATCCACAACGGCTACTTCGTCGTGATTGACGGCTTCCTGCAAAAGGTGGGCATCTCGGCGAATATGAGCATGGTGGTCAGCAGCATCGGCCAGGTGGCGGAGATCGTGACGATGCTGATTCTCGGGACGGTGCTCAAAAAACTGGGTTGGAAGACCACGCTGATCATCGGGATCTTCGGGCATGCCGTGAGATTTTTCATCTTTGCCTACTTTGGCACGCCAGAAAATCAGTGGCTGATCGTGGCGGTGCAGGTGCTGCACGGCATCTGCTATGCGTTTTTCTTTGTGACGGTGTACATCTTTGTGGACGCGGTGTTTCCGAAGGACATCCGCTCCAGCGCGCAGGGCTTGTTTAACCTGCTGATTCTCGGCATCGGCATGGTGGTGGCGAGCAAGATTTTCCCGCTGCTCGTGGTCAACTACACCCAGGATGGAGTGGTGGACTACCACAAGCTTTTCCTCGTTCCGACGGGAATGGCGCTGGCTGGCATTGTGCTGATGGTGCTGTTCTTCCGTCCGCCGAACCACGGGCCTGAGGGCGAGGTGAAACATTGATCCAAACCTAAACGGCGATGAAACGCATCCTGCTTCTCTGTCTCGCTCTGACCACCGTGCTGCATGCGGCGGATAAGAAACCCAGGGCGATGCGCTTGAAGGGGGATGTGATCCTCGCGGATGATTTCAGTTTAGAGAAACTGGATGAAAAGTGGGTGTTTGCCAAAGGCGAGGAGTTAGCGAAATTTGAGATCAGCGATGGCACGCTGCTGATGGATCAGTCGGCAGGCAAAGGTGCGGTGATCTGGCGGGCTTTTGAGGCACCGGTGCAGGATGTTTCGGTGCAGCTGCTGGTGAAGCCCTGGGCCTGCAGCTGGATTGCCTTTGGATTTTACACTCCGGGAGATCGGCCTGGGGCGCAGCGGAAGATCAACATCGCCCTTACCCAGAACGGTGCCGTGTCGGTGCGTGATGTGGATGGCGTGAAAAACCTGAAGGCTGTGAACACCCGCATTCCGTCCACGGAGTGGCAGCGGGTGGCGTTTGAATCGAAGGGGGACAAGATCACGGTGCAGGTGAATGACAAGGTTGTGCTGGAGCTTAAGACTGAGCTGACGGAGGGCGAAAAAGCCGGGGTGTTGCTCAATCTCTATGGTGGCAAGGGCAGCGTGGATGAGATTGAAGTGAAGAAGTTGAAATGACGAATGACGGAAGAAAATGGAACATTGAACATTGAACGCTCAACATTGAACATTGAATGCCGGAGCTGAAAGCGCCGCGCATTCAATCCAGTTCAATATTCGTTATTCCTTCCTATGAACCCACCCGGACTCGACCATCTCCTCACGTGCCTGCGTTTTCCTTCCGTCTCCACTGACTCCACGCGGCGTGCCGATGTGCGTGCCTGTGCTGAATGGCTGCTGAGCAAGGTGCGGGAAATGGGGCTGACTGGTGATCTGCATGAGACGCCGGGGCATCCGGTGCTGGTGGCGAAGAACAAGCACATTGCCGGACGTCGCACGGTGCTGCTGTATGCGCATTATGATGTGCAGCCGGCGGAGCCACTGGGGGAGTGGAAGTCGCCGGCATTTGAGCCGACGATCCGTGATGGCCGCATTTTTTGCCGGGGAGCCACGGACAACAAAGGACAGCTCATGGCGCATATGCAGGGGCTGGCGGAGACGCTGGAAAAGCACGCGGATCTGCCGGTGAATCTGACGCTGCTGTTTGAAGGTGAAGAAGAAATTGGCAGTCCGAATTTGAAGCCGTTTTTGGAGCAGCATCGCGAGATGCTGAAGTGTGATGTGGTGGCGATTTCGGACACGGGAATGGTGGCACCGGGGGTGGGCACCTTTACGTATGGACTGCGCGGCATCGCCTGCATGGAGGCCAAGGTTTATGGTCCGTCGATTGATCTGCACAGTGGCATCTTTGGCGGAGCCATTGCCAATCCTGTCACGGCTGTCGCGCGCCTGACGGCGACATTGCATGACGCGGAAGGGCGCGTGATGATCGACGGTTTCTATGATGGAGTGCGTCCCATCGCCGACTGGGAGCGCAAGGCCTGGGCGGAACTCGGGGATGGTGATGCGGAGATGCTGGAGCTGACTGGATCTCCGGCGCTGTTTGGGGAGCCGGGCTACACGGAACGTGAGCGCCGGTGGGCACGGCCCACGGCGGAAGTGAACGGGATCGGCGGGGGGTATCAGGGGGAAGGCTCCAAGACGGTGATCGGGCGTGAAGCTTTTGTGAAGCTGTCGTTCCGCTTGGTGCCGGACCAGCATCCTGACCTTGTGCTGAAGCTTGCGGCTGCGCATCTGCAGGCGCATCTTCCCAAGGGAGTTCGGCTGGAGATCAAGCCGGGGCACACGGGAATGCCTTATCTGATGGACCCGCATTCCGTGCTCGGCACTGCTGCGCAGCGTGCCTTGAAAAAGGTGTTTGGTGAGAAGACGGCGCTCATCCGTGAAGGCGGCAGCATCCCCATCGTGCAGGCATTCAAAGACGTGCTGAATGCCGATACGCTGCTGCTGGGACTGGCGCTGCCGGACTGCCAGGCGCATGCGCCGAATGAGAACTTTCCCATCGAGAATTTCATGGCGGGAGTGCGCTTGAATCAGGCGCTGCTGGCTGAGCTTGCCTGAAATATTTATGCAAACTTTGCAACCAATCTGACGGGGGTCTGTTTGAGTCGTCGTGCTTTCACTAACCAAACTCACGCACGACATGAAACTCAAAAAAACACTCCTCTACGGGTTCAGCATCCTGAGCCTGACCTGCCTCTCCAGCGCTCAAGACGCACCCAAAGGTCCGCCTGAAGGTGGCCCGCCCGGCGGTCCTCCTCCTGGTGGCCCTCCTGGTGGTGGTGATCCCTCTGAACGCATCGCCGCCTTCATCAAAAATGCCGACACCGACAACGACGGCAAGATCAGCAAGGAGGAGTTCATCAACATGAGCAGGAAAGGAAGCGAGGAACGCTTTGGCTTCGTGGACACCAACAAGGATGGTTTTGTCGATAAAGATGAAGTCGCCAAGATGGCTCAGTCAGGCGGGCGTGGTGGTCCGGGACAGGGTGGTCCGGGCATGCGCCGTCCTGAGGGTGGTGGTTCACCTGGCGGAGAGGGCGGTGGTTTCCGTCGTCCGCCTGGCGGTGGCGAAGGTGGATCTCCTGGATCCCCCGGCGGCCCGCCTCAAGGCCAGGGCATGCGCCGTGAGGGCGAAGCTGGTCGTGGTGAGGGGGGGCGCAGTCGTGGTGGTATGTTTGGCGACCCCAAGGAATCCTTCAAACGAATGGATGCCGACGGTAATGGCAGCATTTCGGAAGAGGAATACATCAAATTCACCGAAAAAATGCGTGAGTCGTTCCGCGGTGGTCAGGGTGGTCCTGGCATGAATCGTCCTGGCGAAGGCGGTGCCCCTGGTGGTCCTCCTCCGGGTGAAGGCGGCTTCCGTCGTCCTCCTGTCGAAGGTGATGCTCCCAAGGCACCTGAGGCTCCTGCTCCGGCTCCTGACAAACCCAAGGAATAAGCGAAGGCAGGCAATTTGATTTCAATTACAGCGCGGGATGGCCGAAAGACCATCCCGCTTTTTTGTGATCAGGGGGAAGTGGTTCTCCCTCGTCGTCCCTAACGCACGACGGCAACGAATATTCGGACGAGACGAGGGGGGACCTTCTACCTGCATGCGATGCCCCCTCACCCTTACCTCTCCCCAAAGACGCTTTGGGCATTGCCACATCAGCGGTGGGGAGAGGGGATTGGCTTTATATCCGTGCGATGTTATGAGCCAGTAGGGCTATAAATCATTTGAGTGAGCTAGAGTCCCATCACCTGCTTTAAGTACGCGATGCTCTGGCGCGCAATGGTGGGCGCGTCGGGAGTGTAGTCGAAGACTTCGACGGAGAGGTAGCCGTCGTAGTTGGTCTCGCGCAGGGCGGCGATGATGGGTTCGTATTTCACTTCGCCCTGGCCGGGGCCGCGCAGGTTCGGATCGTTGGTGTGGAAGTGTACGGTCCACTCCTTGCTGTCGCGGATGATGTCCGGGATCGGCTTTGTTTCATCGCTCATGGCCTTCACATCGAGGTGGAGCTTGCAGGAGGGGTGGTCGACGAGCTTGCAGAGGCGGATGGTTTCTTCGGCAGTGTTGAGGAAGTTGGTTTCCTTGCGACCGAGGGGCTCCATGGCGATGACGACGCCGTATTTGCCGCATTCCTCGGCGACTTCGCGCACGCAGTCGGCGGCGCGTTTGAAGGCATCTTCATAGTTCCATTCCGGCAGCAGATTGCGGGCCTTGGGGCTGCCCCAGACCATGATGCGGCCACCGGTGGCACCGCAGAATTGAGCGAGGTGGCGGCCAAATTTGGCGGTTTCCTTGCGCTGGAGGGCGTCGGGCGTGGTGATGTGAAACCAGGTGGGCTTTGTCAGCAGCCAGTGGAGGCCGAGGATTTCCAGGCCGAAGGATTTGGCTTTGGCACAGAGGGTAAGTGCCTCTTCGACAGTGAGTTCGCGGGGATCTTCCTTCAGGGTGAAGGGGGCCAGCTCGATGGCGTGATAGCCGGCGGCTGCGGCATCTTCACACATTTTTTCAAAGGTCCAGTTCTGGTAGGTCTCGTTGCAAATCGCGAATCGCATAGGGAGGCAGGGTGCGCGGCTGCCCGGGCGCGTCAAGATGCCTTGCAATCAGGGGGGCAAGATGTGCTATATTTCCCCATGTCAGCCAGCCGCCTAACTATTCTTGTGTTCGCGTTCGCCGCCACGGTGCATGCGGATCTCTCACTCGACGTGCCTGCGATCGAACTGAAGCCCAAGCCGGAAGATGAGGAGGTGGAGACGACGTTTAAATTCCGCAACACGGGGGACAAAACGGTCAAAATCCTCGGTCTCGAAAGCGCGTGCAGCTGCCTGAGCGCGGAACTCGACAAGGCTGAGTACAAGCCGGGTGAAATCGGCACCGGCCACGCCTCGTTCAAGGTTTCCACTTTTGTGGGAAGGCATGAAAAATTCGTCACGGTCAATACCGACGATCCGAATCAACCTGACTGGCAGATCAACTTCATCCTTGATGTGCCCGCTGTCGTGGACATCAAACCGAAAAATCTCCAGTGGTGGGTTGGCGATGAGCCGGATTCCAAGGCCTGCCTGGTGCAGTTCGTGGGCAATGAGCCGATGAAGATCGTCAACATCACACCCACACGGAATAACGTCACGTTCACCTTGAAGGAGATCAAGGAGGGGCGGGAGTATCTCATCACCGTGAAGCCTAAAAACACGGAGGAGGTCACGATGGGGGCGCTCAAGATCGAGACGACCAGCAGCATCGCGAAATACCGTTACCAGCTCGCCTTTTTTACGATCACCCGGAAGCCGGAGTCGCAACCTGCCGCCGCCACGGCTGCGACCAAGCCCTGATCTGTGTGCCGTATGTTTTCCGCGCTTCGTCAGGCTACGTTCCTCATCCTCCTAGCCGCAACAGCGGCGTGGGCCACCCATGCCTGGCATCCGCGTGCTCCGGCGCTGTATTTGGTGGAGGAGCCGCTGCGGAATGACGAAGTCTCCATGCAGGTGATTCAAGAGCGCTGGCAGGGCAAGGTGCTGTGGATCGATGCGCGTATTCAGGAGCAGTATGATGAGGCGCACATTCCGGGTGCGGTGCTGTTAAACGAGCAGTATTTTGAAGAGCAGCTTTTTGGCTTGCTCGACACCCTGCAGACAAACACCAAGCCCATCATTCTCTACTGCAACGCGGCAAAGTGCGATGCCAGCCGCAAGATTCTCGAACGTCTCAAGCAGACGCTGCCCATTGAGAACGCCTTTGTGCTCAAAGGAGGGTGGAACGCCTGGCGGCAGGCTGCAAAGAAAGAGTAGGAATGGAATTGACGGTGGGGGCCATGACTCCGTAGCATGGCAGCCATATGTCACTCCAAGGACTTCTTATCTGGTCGGCGCTCGGGCTGGTCGCCGGCATTCTGGCGAAACTGATCATGCCCGGGCGGCAGGGCATGAACCCCATCACCACGGTGCTGCTGGGAATCATTGGCAGCATCATCGGCGGCAAGGTCGGTAGCCTTTTCCACTGGGGCGTCGTTGGCGAATTCAGCATCAAAGGCATCGCCACTGCGGTGGGAGGAGCGCTGATTCTGATGTTTGTCTGGCGGCTGTTGTTTGGCAAAAAAGGCTGACGTAGTGCCAGTTGCGATGCGAACGACACCCTCGTAGTCTCGAACATGCAAATCCTCCGTATTCTACTGCTGGCCAGCCTGAGCGTCCTTTCTGCCACAGGCTTCGCCGCACCACTGACCGGCCAGATGGCCCGTGTGGGCATCACTGATTCTGACATCGAGGACGTACGGCGCTGGCGTGAAATGAGGCAGTGGATGGATGAGGCCATCAAACAGGGGGCAGCAGGTCTGATCCTCGACATCAATGTCACGCAGAGCAATGCCCAAGCTGCACTGTCTCTGGCGGAGGAAGTCGCGCGCTTGAAGGTCAAAACGCAGGCCTATGTGAACACATCCGCCATCGGTGGTGGGGCTTTGATGGCGCTGGCCTGTGATGAGATCTGGATGGCTCCCGGTTCCCGCATCGGAGCGGCTCCGCCGAAGGTGCAGACAGATGAAACGCTTTCAACCAAAGCGCAGGACACACTGCTGGCGGAATCTCTTGCCGTGCTGAAAGCTGGGGCGCGTAGTTTGTGCAAACTGAAGGGCCACCGCCCGGAGATCGCCGATGCCTTTGTGGATCGTGACAAGGGGCTGATGCTTGGCACCAAAACGCTGGCGGAAAAAGGTGAGCTTCTGCTGCTGGACGCAGACACCGCCGTGGAGCCGGTGGATGGCAAGCCGCTGCTGGCACGTGCGATCATTTCTGACGTGGAGGCCTTGGCGAAGGCCGCCACGCCGGCGGGAAAGCTGGTTGTCTTGAACGGGGTTTGGTATGACCAATCTCTTAAAAAAGAGGTGGCTGTGGTGCCTGCTTCACAGGTGGAGTCCAAGTCGGAGAAGAGTGAAGCACCCGCATTCTCTAACAGCGAGAGCTACGCGAGCAAAGTCGTGGTCATTCCCGTGGGGCAGGACGATTTGATCATCCCCGCGCGGTTTGAGTTCATGAAGCGCACGCTCGCCCGCTGCAACCACGATGGGGCCGAGGCGGTGATCTTCGAACTCGACACGCCCGGTGGTTTGGCCTGGGACACGATCAGCCTGATGATGCAGGATCTGCAAAACTTGAAGGCACGCAGCTTTGCCTTTGTGAACACGCGGGCCATCTCCGCTGGAGCGATGATCGCGATGGCGACGGACACCATCTATATGGCACCGGCCAGCGCCATCGGAGCCTCCACGCCGGTTTCAGGCGATGGCACCCCGCTGGCTGAGGCTGAGCGCGCCAAGAACAATTCTGCTTTCATGGGCATGGTGCGCACGGTGGTGAGAGAGAAGGGGCATGATGTACGCATCATTGAAGGCATGATCGACATGGATCGGGGGCTCAGCATCAACGGACAGGTAATCATTCCGAAAGGGGAGATCGTGACGCTGGATTCCGCGCAGGCGACGATGCTGATCAATGGCAAGCCGCTGCTGGCCAAGGGGATCGTCAAATCGATCGAGGAGATCAAGAACCTTGAATCCCTGAAGGGGGAAGTGGTCACTGCGGAGCCCACGGGTTTTGAAAAAATCGCCATCTGGGTGACGCGGTATGCAGCCATTTTGATCCTGATCGGCCTTGCTGGAGGGTATCTTGAAATGCAGACGCCGGGTTTTGGGCTGCCGGGTTTCGTCTCGGTGGCTGCGTTTGCGCTGTTCTTCTTTGGGCATTATGTGGCCGGGAGTCTGGCAGGTCAGGAGACGATGGTGGTCGCTGCTGTGTTTGTGGTCGGGATTGTTTTGATCGGTGTGGAACTGCTGGCTGCACCGGGGACGATTGTGCCGGGAATTGTGGGATTTCTTTGCGTGATGGTGGCGCTGGTCTATGCCATGTCCGGGTGGGAGGTGATGCCGCCGAGCGGTGCCAGCGCGGGCAGTTTCAACCTCGCCGCCTATGCCGCCGGGTTCCGCAATTTTGCGCTTGGAGTCACAGGGGCGGCGGTGATCATCACTTTGCTCTGCCTCTGGCTGCCTGATCTGCGTCCGTTCCGCTCTCTGATTCTGCAAACTTCCGCCGGTGGCACCCTGCAAGATGCTCCATCCATGCGGGACGCCATCCGGGCCCAGGTAGGAGACAGTGGCAGCGCACGCAGCGCTTTGCGCCCCTATGGTACCATCGATCTCGGAGGACGGCTGATCGAGGCGATGGTGGAGGGGGGGTATGTGCAGAGCGGCACCCCGGTGCGCGTGAGGGAGATTCGGGGCGAAAAGATCATCGTCGAAGCGGTTTAATCTCAATTTTTGAGCATGCATTCGCAGGTTTTGGTCGTTAATCTTCCACTACAACCGCATGTCCAAAAATCTCAGTGCCCTCTCTTTCCGCAAAGGTGTCGAAAAAAACGTCTTTGAGCGCATGGTCGATGCCGCTGACAAGGCGGGAACGGCTGAAAAGAATGACGTCGTCCATCAGATGGGGCAGGACCACCTGTTTGGGGATGCCATCACTCTTGGGGCTGTTTCGTTCTACGATTTCCTGAAAAAGGAGAACGAGGGGAAGAAGGTTTTCGTCTGTAACGGCAGCGCCTGCTTGTGCGCCGGGACACAGGACAAACTGCACCACACGCTGGAGACGCATTTCAAAAAGGAAGAGATCGGCCACATCTGCTGCCTCGGCCGCTGCCATGAGGGAGGTGCGCTGCAGTATCAGGGGAAAAACTATTCAGGGCAGAGTGATGAGGCGCTGGGCGAACTCGTGAAGACAGGGAAGGGCGATGCGGAAGATCGCTATGCCGTGGTCTCGCACCTGCAGCCTCCTCAACTCACCGCTGAGTTTCCCGGCATTGACGCCTACTATGAGCCGTTTAAAAAGCTCATCGCGGGTGGTGATCGCGACGCTTTGGGGGCGGAACTGAAGGACAGCGGCTTGCGTGGCCGTGGCGGTGCGGGCTTCCCGCTGCATTTCAAATGGTCAAGCTGTCGCGCCGCTGAGGGCGCGGTCAAATACATCGTCTGCAATGCGGATGAAGGCGATCCTGGTGCCTACATCGACAAATACCTCATGGAGAAGCAGCCGCACAGTGTGCTGCTCGGCATGATGGTGGCGGGTTGGTTCGCTGGTGCGGAGAACGGCATTCTCTACATCCGCGCCGAGTATCCGGATTCGGTGACGATCATCAATGAAGCCATCGAAGACCTGCGCGCGGCGGGCTTGCTGGGGCAGAACATTCTGGGCAGCGGCTTCAACTTCATGCTGAAGTCCATCAAAGGTGCGGGAGCTTATATCTGCGGTGAGGAAACCGCGCTGCTGGCGAGCCTCGAAGGTCAGCGCCCGGAAGTGCGCACGCGTCCGCCGTTTCCCACCATCGAGGGGCTTTTCCGCAAGCCGACGATCGTCAACAACGTGGAGACCCTGGCGAACATTCATGCGATCCTCACGCTGGGTGGCAAATGTTACGCCCAAATCGGCACGCCGAAGTCCACTGGGCCGAAGCTGCTCTCGCTTGATTCCCACTTCGTAAAACCCGGGATCTACGAGGTCGCCATGGGCACGCCGTTGCAGACGGTGATCGACCTTGCAGGCGGCTTTAAAACGAAGGTCAAGGCTCTCCAGATTGGCGGACCGCTCGGTGGCATCGTGCCGATGAGTCACGTCGGCAAACTCACGATCGATTTCGAATCGTTCAAGTATGAGGGGTTCATGAAAGGCCACGCTGGCGTCGTCAGCATCCCTGAGTCGATGCCGATGATCGAATACATCCAGCACCTCTTCCAGTTCACCGCTGATGAAAGCTGCGGCAAGTGCTTCCCCTGCCGCCTTGGCAGCACGCGCGGCAAGGAACTCATCGCCAAAGCCCGCGCCGACAGTAGCTACAAGATCGACCGCGAACTGATCACTGATTTGCTGGATACGATGGAGCAGACATCTTTGTGCGCCCTCGGCGGCGGCGTGCCGCTGCCCATCAAGAATGCGCTGGAGCATTTTGGTGACGAACTTAGCCCTTATTTCAAAGCCTAGCCTTCATCCCAAACCACTACTTTTATGGTCAAGGATCTCTCCACTCTCACCGCTTTTATTGATGGCGATGCGCATCAATTCAATGAAGGCGACACGCTTTTAAACTTCATCGACCGTCATCGCGGGCGTGGGCATGTGCCAACGTTATGTGATGCGCCGCAGCTTGAGCCGTATGGCGCGTGCCGTGTGTGTTCGGTCGAGGTGGCGCTGCAGGCCGATGGGCCGCGTCGCGTGGTGGCTTCGTGCCATACACCTTTGACGGCGGGCATGCATGTGTTCACCGAATCGCCGAAGGTGCGGAAGTTGCGCAAGAATATTGTCGAACTGGTGCTGACGGACCATCCGCTGGACTGCCTGACCTGCGAGGTGAGCGGGAACTGCGAACTGCAAACGGTGGCGGCGAAGGTGGGCATCCGTGGGGTGCGCTACCCGGCGGGGGAGAATCATTTGGACCGCAAGAAGGACCACTCGCACGCCTACATGACGTCCGAGCTTTCGAAGTGCATCAACTGCTCGCGCTGCGTGCGTGCGTGCGATGAAATCCAGGGGCAGCATGTGCTCTCGATGCATGGCCGTGGCTTCAATGCGAAGATCATCAAGGGGCTGGATGAATCGTTTGCGGACTCCGAATGCGTCTCCTGCGGTGCCTGCTCTCAGGCCTGTCCGACTTCGGCTATCAGCGATGTGTTTTTCTCCAAGTCCATCGAGGCGACGAAGAAGACGCGCACGATTTGCACCTACTGTGGCGTGGGTTGCAATCTCAATGTTGCCACGAAGGGCGATGCTGTGCTGAGCATTCAGGCCCCGGTGGATGCGGAAGTGAACCACGCACACACCTGCCTGAAAGGGCGCTTTGCCTTCAAGTTCTACAATCACAAGGATCGTCTGCGTACTCCGCTGATCAAGCAGCCGGACGGCCAGTTCAAGGAATCGACTTGGGAAGAAGCGTATGATCACATCTTCGCCAATCTGACCCGCATCAAAAATGACCATGGCGGGCAGGCTGTGGCGGGCATTTCCTCCGCACGCTGCACGAATGAGGAGAACTACCTCATGCAGAAGTTCATCCGTGGCGTGATGGGCACGAACAATATCGACTGCTGTGCCCGCGTCTGCCACTCGCCAACGGCCTGGGGCATGCAGAAGAGCTTTGGCACCGGGGCGGCGACGAACTCGTATGAGGACATCGAGCACACACGCTGCGTGATGGTCATTGGTGCGAATCCGACGGAAGGCCACCCGGTCACGGGGGCACGCCTGAAGCAGCACATCATGAAAGGCACGCCGCTGATCGTGATCGATCCGCGCAAGATCGAACTCGTGCCGTATGCGAAGCACCACCTGCAACTGCGCCCAGGAACAAACGTGGCGCTGCTGAACATGTTCGCCCGTTGCATTCTCGATGCGGGTCTGGTGAAGACCGAGTTCGTAAAGAAGCGCTGTGAGAACTGGGATGAGTTTGAGAACGGGCTGCGTGCGCTTGATTTGGATGCGCTGGCAAAAATTACAGGTGTGAGCTTGGAACTCGTGCGTGCCGCAGCTATCGAATACGCCTCTGCAGAGGCCGCAATGAGCTTCCATGGCCTCGGAGTTACCGAGCACGAGCAGGGCGCGAAGACGGTGATGCTCATTTCCAATCTGGCGATGATGACGGGCAACATCGGTCGTCCCGGCGTGGGGGTGAATCCGCTGCGCGGCCAGAATAATGTGCAGGGGGCGGCTGACATGGGCTGCCAGCCGCATCAAGGCGCGGGTTACTTTGAGATGGACGACGTGGAAGTTCAAAAGCGCTACGCGGACTTCTACGGTGTGCCCTCGCCGACAGAACCCGGCTGGAAGATCCCGCAGATGTTTGACGCTGCCGTCGAAGGCAAGCTGAAGGCGCTCTGGCTCATGGGCGAGGATGTGGTGCAGACCGATCCTGACGCGCATCACGTGCGCCATGCGATGGAGAGCCTCGAATTCCTCGTGGTGCAGGAGATCTTCATGACTGAAACGGCGAAGTATGCCGACGTTATTTTGCCTGCTTCGTCCTTCTTGGAAAAGAGCGGCACTTTTACGAATGCGGAGCGTCGCATGCAGCGCGTGAACGCTGCTGTGAAGCCGCTCGCTGGCACCAAGCCGGATGGCCAGATCATGTGCGAAATCCTGCAGCGTTTTGGCTTCCCACAGCCTGACTACACGCCGGATGGTGTGCTGGCGGAGATCGCGCAGATTGTACCGTTCTTCAAAGGCGCCACCTGGGAAAATCTGGGCATCAATGGCAAGCAGTGGCCAGTCAAAGAAGGTGGTGTGGACACGCAGATCATGCATCAGGAGCAGTTTGCCCGTGGCAAGGGGCACTTCCATTTCTTCCCATGGGTGGAGTCCACCGAACTGAAGACGAACGGGCAGGAGTTCCCCTTCATCCTCACGACCGGACGCATTCTGGAGCACTACAACTGCGGCACCATGACGCGCCGCACGGGCAACAGCGACATTGTCACGCAGGACCTGCTCTCCATCAATCCGGAGGACGCCAAGCGTAAAGGCATTCGCGATGGCGACATCACCCGGCTCTCCAGTGCGCGTGGTGAAGTGGAACTGGAAGCCCGCGTGACCGAAGAGGTGAAGCCCGGCATTCTCTACACCACTTTCCACTTCCCCGAAGCCATGGTGAACAACGTCACCGGCCAGGGCTGCGACGGAGACACCATGTGCCCCGAGTACAAGGTGGTGGCGGCGGATGTCGAACTCGTGCGCATGGGCAAGCTGAAGAAGAAGCAGAAGGACGGCTTTGCGCCTGCGATGGTGTGAACAATCCGTCCAAGGTTTCCGATGGCATGAAGCATGTGATCACAGTGCTGCTGGTCTGTGTGTTCGGCTGTACAGTGCTGCATGCCGAAATTTTGACCGTTCCCGTTGTCGATCAAGGCTGGCAGATCAAATTTGAAGGACCGGTGCTTGCCGTGGAAAGCCAGCAGTTCAATGCCGATGGACTGACCTACCGGGGCAATGCCGGACGGTTCAATGTGTCAGCTTTTGTGGGAGCACCGGCTGGAAGCGGCGGGGATAGCAAAGCTTGCCGCGATCACTTCTGGCAGAAGGCCAGCCAGAACCCGATGATCCAGAAGGACAGCGTGAAGCAATGGAACACGCCCTACTGTGAATGTGTGGAGTATGTGACCGTGGATGAGAGCCAGGGAGAGAAATTGACCCTGGCAAATATGAACTGCTATTTCGAGCTCCTGGGCAAATGGGTGGAAGTACACGCCTCGGTGATTTCACCGACTGAGGATGACACGCAGATGCTGAAGAAACTTGGGGAGTCTCTCTTTTACTGCACCTTCTCCAGGGTCAAGGGGCCCGGACAGCAATTTTTGATGGGCAGCATGGGCCGGTTGCAGATGGACGTGCCACCGGCGTGGAGGGCTGGGAACCTGTGTGTGACTCAAGGCATCGGAACCGGAGAGCAGCATACGCTGTCCCTTTTTTCCATCGCTGACCCCAATAAAAGCTGGAAGATGACCTTTTTTAACAGCGAGGTGCGCTACAAAACCTTGAACGACATCCAGCAAACGGCCCAGCGGTTTGCTGCAGCCGGTTCCGTGGAAGGCGAGGGGCAGATGCAGGAAATCAAGCTCAAGCAGGGCGTTGGTTGTCACGCTGAAAACACGGACGCATCCCCCGACGATGGGCCCACTGAAGCGGTTAAAGCCAAAGTCGTCTCAACGGCCTTCGTGGCTCCCGTGCCGAATGTTCTCGGCACGATCACGATCTTTGCGGATGATGCGAAAGACCCTGATTTCCTTGCGGCAATTCAGGCGCTTGGAACCATGGAGTGGGTGTCAGAAAAGACGAAGTGAGGCATCTTGAATCTTTTCCTCGTGGCTATGGTGAACGAGCAGCCCAGTATTCATCATCATGTCCCGTATTCTCGTTGCCACCGATCTGCACCAGCGCGCCGTTTTGTATGATGCGCTGGTGAAACTAGCGTCTAAGGTCAAGCCGGACGCGATCATCCTTGGCGGGGATTTTCTGCATGGCACCGGTTTGCTGCCGTATGGGAAAACCAGCCAGCTTACGCCGACGCTATGTGCCGTGGAACTCCATGCGATTGAAGAGCCACTGCTGTTTGTGCGTGGCAATCACGAGGACGAGAACTGGTTTGAGTTTCGTGATGCCTGGAGGTCGCTGCACGCTTCCGCGCCTATACGTCTGAACGGTGGCTATGCCATGATCGGAGAAGTTGGTGTTGTGGGCTTTCCATGTGCCATGGGTCAGGAGGAGGCATTCAGCGAAGGTGAACCTCTTGGTGGCGAGCACTACCAGTATTGGTTCAAGCATCTGCTTGCTGACCATGGCGATGACGCGAGGAGGCTTTGGATCATGCATGAGCCGCCGACTGGAACGCAACTCTCCGAGGAAGGCTCACCGGTTGAAGGCAATGCGTGGTGGCGGGATGCGATCGAGGAGCATCAGCCCGAACTCGTGGTCTGCGGTCATGATCACACCACGTCGATCCGGCGCGGTGTGTGGCAAGACAAGATCGGTGTGACGAACATCATCAACGTCGGGCAGAACATGGACGGGCCGCTGCATGCGACGCTGGTCACAGATCAGGCTTCAGGTCGGCTGCAATTTGAGAGGCTGGTGACGGCTTGATCCCGCATCACCCAAAACGCACGCAATAGATCGGCGGCAGATCGGCGCTGAGGCGTTCCCATGAGTCGCCGCCGTTTTCGCTGATCCAGACGGAGCCGGTGGTGCTGCCGAAGGCAAGGGTGCGGCCGTCGCCGGTGACATCCAGGCAGTGGCGATAGACGAGGTGATAAGCGTGCTCCTGAGGCAGGCCTTGGCGAAGGGGCTCGAAAGTCTGGCCGCCGTCACGCGTGCGCATCACGCATAAGGCGCCGTCGCAGGGCACGCGGAGCTCGTCTTTGATGCCCGGGACAAACCACGCGGTCTGCGAATCCTGCGGATGCATGGCCACGGCGAAGCCAAAGTTGGAGGGATTGGCATGGGTGATCTCGCGCCACTTCTGGCCGCCGTCGGTGGAGTGGAAGATGCCGTTGTGGTGCTGCATCCAGATCGTGTCCGGATCTGCCGCACTCCAGGCGATGCGATGCGGGTCCTGAATGCCGGGATCATAGGCTTGATCTGGCGGCATAAACTCGGCGCGAATGCCTTCGCCGATGTTGCGCCAGGTTGCACCGTTGTCGGTGGATTCCCATACGCCGCCGCAGGAGACGCCGATGAGCAGACGATGGCGATTGCGCGGATCGACCAGGATGGTGTGAATGCCCGGCCACTCTGCGCCACCACCCATCCATTTGGCACGGCCCGGATCATTCCACAGGCTTTCGACAAGCCGCCATGAAGCGCCGCTGTCGAGTGAGTGGAACAAAGCGCCCGGCAGTGTGCCGCACCACAGTTCGCCATCTGCGGCACCGGCTTCCAGAGCCCAGATTTTTTTCAGGTCCCATGGGATGGGCTGCTGGTCCGCCATGTTGAGCACCTTGGGCGCGTCTTCCGGTTTGGGTGGAAAGGCCGGGCAGGCACGCTCTTCCCAGTTCGCGCCTGCATCATGCGAGGCGTGGAATTTGGTGCCGAAGTGCCCGTGCTCCACGGCGGCGTAGAGCGTGCCATCGCGCGCATCGGGCAGCAGCATGGGGACCTGTACACCGAGAAATGAGTTGCGGGTGATGCGCCAGCCAGCGGCGCTGCGTTCTGCTTCAATGAGTCCTTTGCGGGTGCCGAGATATAGTTTGGTGCTCATGGATTCAGCCTCCTGACAGTGCCTGCATGACAAAGATTTCGGAGTTCGGTTTCACGGCATCGGCCTGCTTTTGCCGATCAGTGATTGCGGTGCCATCGACAAACACGACCACATGCTGCCTCACAGCTCCCTGATCATCGAGGACATAGCTGCGCAGCGTGGGATGTTGAGTGAACACGGCGTTCAAGGCTTCACGCACGGTGGCTCCATCCATCTGGCAGATGGGTGCCGAAGTCTGACTCGCGAGATTGGCGGTGAAGTGAACCGTGGGCATGGGCGCGTTTTTACTCTGGCAAATCTTCGCCCTGTGTCTCAGGCAGACAAGCGAGGAAAACCAGGCCGAGCAGGAAAAATCCGCCGAGGCAGGTGATCGCGGTGCGCAGGTCCAGGGTGGATTTCATCCAGGCGCTGAGCCAGATGAGCACGGGGGCAGCGAGTAGGCGGCCCGTGTTGAAACAGAATCCGGAACCGGTGGCACGCAGGTGCGTGGGAAACAGTGCAGGGAAAAAGGCCGCGTAGCCTGCATGGATACCCTGCGCAAAGAAGCCAAATGCCGGGAGCAGCACAAGCAGCAGCGCGTAGCTGCCGAAATACGAAGGCAGCCAGCAGATGATGGGCGTCATGGCCAGGGCGGCGAGGTGCATGAAGACAAAGGTTTTCTTGCAGCCCCAGCGGGCGCTTAGCGGCCCAAACGCGAGCATGCCTGCGCCTGCGCCTGCTGTTTGAATGAAGCCGAAGGCGATCTTCGATTTGCTGGACCAGTCTGGATCTCCCGCACGTTTCAAGAAGTCAGCGGCGATGTCCTGACCTGCGATCACGACGCCCCAAAATGTGGCAAGTCCCACCATGGCCAGGAGAGCACCGAAGATCGCGCGCGAGCGCCAGCGCGGTGTGCCTAGCAGTTCGCTGAAACTGCCCATGCGTTTGGGCTTGGATTGCCGAGCCTCTTTCCATGCCTCGGGCTCCTTGATGCTCAGTCGTACCCAAAGCACGAGCAGTGCGGGAATAACGCCGAGCATGTACGCAGTGCGCCATTGGGTGCCGACCCAGAGACCGGAGGCCGCTGCGAGCCAAAGGCCCGCCACAGACGTGGCGTGGAAAATGCCACCGGCGCGTTCGCGTGCTTCTTTGGGAAAGACTTCGGCCACCAGAGCGGCACCCACGGCCCACTCACCGCCCACGCCCATCGCCACGAGGAAGCGCAGGGCGCCGACCTGCCAGATCTCTCCGGCAAAGGCCGTGATGCCGGAGAAAACCGAGTAGAACAAGATCGTCAGAGCCATCACCGGATTGCGTCCCCACTTGTCTGCGAGTGAGCTGAACAGCAGGCCGCCGAAGGTGCCACCGAGCAGGAAGATGCCGAGGAAGCGCTCGCCCCACACTTTCACCATTGGATCATCTGCATTCACATGCAGCAGTTCCGGCAGCATGTCCGCCCGCGTCAGATTGTAAATCTGTCCTTCAAACGCATCGAACACCCAGCCGAGGGAAGCGACGAGCAGGACCAGCCATTGGTAGCGGGTGACGGTGGAGTACCATTTGGGGGCGGGGGGCATGGGAATAAAAAATGACGAAATCAGAATGAGGAATGACGAATGAAATTCCAAGCCTGAATGCCGAAAACATCCGTGCCTCGGAGTGATCGGTCATTCGGTCTTGTTAAACGGGCAGCGTCGTTCCAGGAATGGCCACGGGATACCAGCCGTCTTCATCAGGCTTCACCGGAGGTTCGGTGGCCCAGGTGATGTTGTCGGGGACGAGGGCGTCCTGCGAATTCATCGCCTGCTCCCAGGTGATGACCTGGCCGGTATAGGTGGCCATGCGGCCCATGACGCCCATCATGGTGCTGTGCGCTGCGTAGTCGGCGTCGTTGCGGACTTTGCCGGTGCGGATGTTTTCAAACAGCGCGTCGTGTTCGAGCTGATAGGCGTCTTCCTTGTTGCGCAGACGTTTGCCGCCGGGGGGCTGGCCGTTGATGAGGAACTTGCCGCCGTTCGCCAGATCGGCTGCGCCCTTGGTGCCGTGGAAGTGCTCGCTAACATCCCGTGCGCACTTGCCGCCGATCTGGCAGCACTGGCTGAGGATGCGCATGCCGCTGGCGTATTCAAACTCGATGGTGTGATGGTCAAAGATGGTGCCGTTCTCTTTCCCACGGCGTACTTGTCTGCCGCCCTGGCCTACGGCTTTGATGGGCATGACTCCTTGCATGACCCAGTTTGCGACGTCGAGATTGTGGCAGTGTTGTTCCAGGATGTGATCACCGCTCATCCAGGTGAAGAAGTACCAATTGCGAATCTGGTAGTGAAGTTCGCTCTCGCCCGGTTCGCGCACAAACCCGGGGCGCGAGGTGCCGTTCCAGTACACGCGGCCAAAGACGAGGTCTCCGATCTCGCCAGCGTGGATACGGTCGATCATGTCAATGTAGCTGGGCTGGTAGCGGCGTTGAAAGCCGACGCAGACATTGAGCTTCTTTTTCTTGGCTTCCTCGGAAGCGGCAAGCACGCGGCGCACGCCTGCGGCATCCACGGCGACGGGTTTTTCCATGAACACATGTTTTCCGGCTTTGATGGCCTGCTCAAAGAGGAAGGGACGGGGGCCTGGAGGCGTGGTGATCAGCACGACGTCTGCGAGGGCGAAGGCTTTGGTGTAGTCTTCGAAGTTGGTGAAGACTTGATCCGGCGGCACGTCGACCTGGCCCTCGTGCTTCTCTTTGAGGATGTCCAGCGCGGCCTGCGCTTTGCCTTCCAGCGGATCGACCACGGCGACGAGCTTTATCGTTGAGCCGGCGGAGAGCGCCTGATTGCAGGCTCCTGTGCCGCGTCCGCCGCAGCCGATGAGGGCGATCTTGATGTCGTTGTCTTTCGGTGCCGCAAACGCGTGCGTGGCAGCGGTCAGGGCGGTGGTGGCAATGAAGGTGCGTCGGGTGGTCATGGTGGTTGGAGACGATTCTGTGAACCGTCCTCAACACCCCAACCTTTCATCTGTCCGCCATTCAGCGCAGCAGTCCTGCCCAGGCCTTGCGCTCCGACCACAGAAGGAAGAGCGACAGCACGGCAATGGTGATAAGCGTGGGGTCCAGAATGCCATCTTTTTGAACAAACTGATGGTAGGCCAGGATGTTCACGATGACAGGGCCGACGCAAAGCAGACCGAAATTGCGTGTTTTGGGAACAAGGAGAAGGAGACCGCCGAGCATCTCGAAAACCTTCACAAACTTCATGTAGCCTGTGGGACCAAAGGCAGCCATGAAATGGGCTTCCTCCGGGTTCAGTTTTTGTTCAGGCACTTTGCCGAAGAAAAACATGCTGGAAGCCATGATGAACAGAAGTCCGAGGACGATGGAGGCGGCGAGGGTGGCGTATTTCATGGGAGCAGAGAAGTGAAATAAAGATCTGAGCGATTCAACAACGAGGGGTGATGGCTGCGAAATGTGATATGCGATAAATGAGGTGGAATGTGAGCTGTGTCTTACCCGAGGAAGGCGGCGAGACGGTCAAAGTTTTCTTCGTTGGAGGGAATGCAGATGGGTTTGAAACGTTCGCAGATTTCGGGGGTCTCAAATTGCATGCACCAAGTCATGTGGGTGCCGGTTCCGGCATCGGCGAGGGTGATGGTCATGCGGAAGTGCGGGGCGACATGTTCATAGACGATGCGCTCGGCAGGCACGATTTCGATGAAGCGGGTATGATTGGCGTAATCCTTGCCATCGGGACCATGCATGGTGAATTTCCAGTCGCCACCAGGACGGAAGTCGAATTCGTCGAATGTGTTGGTGAAGCCTTTGGGGCCCCACCATTGGGCGAGTTGTTTGGGATCGCTGAAGGCGGCAAAGAGCCGGTCGCGACTCACATCGAATACACGCGTACTGATGATTTCGGAGGCTGGATCTTGAGAATGGATCATGGATTCGGGATGAGTTAGCTCTTACTGAGCCGCTTGCTGCAGGGTGGAGATGTCGAGCTTGATCATCTTCAGCATGGCCTGGGTGACACGAGAGCAGACATCGGGATCGGGCGAGGAGATGAGATCCGTCAGCACCGTGGGAACGACCTGCCAGAATACGCCGAATCTGTCCTTCAGCCAGCCGCATTGGACAGGCGTGCCGCCCTCGGCGAGGAGCGCATCCCAGTAACGATCCAGCTCTTCCTAGGTCTCGCAGGAGACTACGAAGGAGATGGCTTCATTGAAGGTGAAAATGGGGCCGCCATTCAGAGCCGTGTATTTCTGGCCGAAGAGTTCAAACTCCACTGTCATCACCGTGCCTGCAGGAGGGCACGGTGGTCTGTCCTCCG
The DNA here is from genome assembly GCA_021733925.1 of Prosthecobacter sp. GTDB lineage: Bacteria > Verrucomicrobiota > Verrucomicrobiia > Verrucomicrobiales > Verrucomicrobiaceae > Prosthecobacter. Next base: position 71,563 of record JAIPJY010000015.1, read on the forward strand.
ACGGCACCTCTGCGTAGCGGGTTTTACGCAGGACTTTGCCTTCCTTGAAGATGGCGAGATAAAAGGCCACGGCCTCTTCGGCATTGTCATGGAACCACAGGAAAGGGCTGATTTTTTGCATGGCAGTGAAATGCTGAATTTTATGCAGGCTTGGCATCCGTGTCGGGAGCCACGGTGACCATCCAGCCCATGCCAAATTTATCCTGCAACATGCCGAAGCGTGATGACCAGAAGGTCTTGCCCAGAGGCATGTTCACTGCGCCGCCTTCGGCCAGGGCATTGAAGGCACGCTCTGTCTCGGCCTCCGTTGGCAATGCGAGTGACAGTGAGAAACCGAGAAAACCTTTGCTCTCCTCACCACCACAGCCATCGGAAGCAAGGATCACGCTGCTGCCGACCTTGAAGCTGGCGTGCATGACTTTGCTTTCATAGCCTTCAGGCAGCGTGTCTGGCGGCATGGGGTCCGGGCTGTCGCTGTAGCGCATGAGCATCTGCACTTCGGCACCAATGGCTGCTTTGTAAAACTCGATGGCTTCTTCACAGCGGCCGCCGAAGAAGAGGTAGGGTTGGATGTAGGACTGGGACATGAGGGTGTGATGGAGTTGGAAATGATGAATGACGAGTTCAGAATGACGAATGAATGTCGAAGCACGAATGACGAACCAAGGGCTGTGGATGAGTGAGGTAGATTAGGGTTTCGGAATTCGGAGTTATTTCGTCATGTCTCATTCTGGTTTCGTCATTGAACGTATTGCTGGCTGTGAGGCGCATTGAAAAAGTGGCCAGTTATTTGTCGCCCATCAACTCAACGAGTTGATCAAACGCCTTGCCCCAGCCGTCGATGAAACCCATGGCGGCGTGTTTTTCGCAGGCCTCCTTGGTCCAGTGGCGGGCGCGGGCGGTGTAGCGGGTTTTGCCATTGGGCAGTGTTTCCCAGGTAAGAACTGCGGTGAAGAAATGATTGGGATTGGGCTCCCAGCCGGGCAGGTAGGCATCGGTGAAGACGAGCTTTTCGTTTGGCACGACTTCGAGGTAGAGGCCGACATTGGGGAACTCCTGGCCTTCGGGGCTGCGCATGGTGGTTTTGCAGGTGCCGCCCGGGCGCAGGTCGATCTCGCAGGCTGTGGTGGTCCAAGGCTTGGGCGTGAACCATTGGACGACCAGATCTGGCTGGGTCCAACCAGCGTAGAGTTTGGCTGCGGCAAGGTCGGTTTCACGCACGAGGACGAGTTCGCGTTCGGTGAGAGGTGATTCGATGGGGGCGGAGAGGGGCATGGTGAACGGGTGTTAATGGATTCGTGGATGACGGAGCAGGCAGATGTGGCGGATGAGAAAAAGGATGCAGAAAAACAGGCAGAGGCTGAGTAGCGTGGCATGCAGCACGCTGGCAGTTGAAGAGGAAATGCCGATGCCGAGTGCCAGACTCAGCCATGCCGCGAGACATAGAGGGCACTTTGGCAGGAGAGCCAGCACGACTCCGGGGATAATCCAGCGGGCGCTGTTTTTCACAGCGCGCAGCTTTTTCCCACGGGAGCAATGGCAGGCAGCATTGCTCATGCGGCTTTGGCGGTGGAGTTGCAGCCGCAGCATTCTTTGTCGGCTGTACGGCCGTCATTTTCATAGCGGTCATGGCGCCGTACCCAATCCATGAGATTGCCATTCACACTTTCCATGCGGCCCTTCGGTGTCTGGTCGATGAATTGGTATGCGCCGAGCAGTGCCTCGCCACCACGGCTGAAGGAGGAGTAGGTGTGGAATATCTGCCCTTCTTCATCCTTGTAGAAGACGCTGAAGCCGGGCAGTTCCTCGGAATCTGGGATGTAGTCTTGCGTTGTGAAGTTGTAGGTGATCTTGCCGTCCTGCACGCGCTCCGGCGGGAATGAGACGTGGAAGTCGTAGTTGAAGTCTGTGTGCTCAGCGGAGACCCAGCGAAACTTCCAGTCCATGCGCTTGCGGTAAGCCTCCAATTTGTCGATGGGGCCGCGAGACACTGCCACGAAGGTGAGATCATGATGTTCAAAATGCTGGCGCGCTCCGTCCACGTGATCGCACAGGAATGAGCAGCCGGGGCAGCCCTCTTCCCAGTCTGGGCCAAACATGAAATGATAGAGGAACAACTGGCTGCGGCCGTCGAACAGATCGGTCAGCGAGGCCTTGCCTGCGGGAGTGTCAAAGACGTAGGGCTTGGTGATCTGCTCCCAGGGCAGTTCGCGGCGCTGGCGCGCCAGTTCGTCGTTTGCTTTCATCTGGGCTTTTTCTTTGGCCAGCAGCGCGCGGCGCGCCTCAAGCCATTCCTCCTGGGATACTATGGGATGGTTGTTCATGGTGTGATGATGGTTTGATTCAGTTCCGTGCGGAAGGTGGCGGACTCGTCGCTGCTCTCCGGGCCGGAGAGGTAGCGCTCCCACAGATTTGGCCCCAGCTTGTGGCCTTGGGATTCGATGATGTCCTGGAAGTCTCCCCAGGCCTCGCCCAGTCCCTCATACGGACCGGTGTAAACGGTGCGGACAATGGTTGTGCCGGGGATTTCTCCCGGTTTCACTCTTCCCACGGGCTGCACCGCGCTGGACACCGGCACGCCGACTTCGAAATTGAAGATGCCGGGGGTCATTCCGAAGAGGTGCGCGAACACCGGACCTTTGGGGCCAATGCCTTGAGCGGTGGCAGCAGCAATGACTTCTTGAATGGCGGGTCCCATCACTTGCTGAATCTGATCACGCGGAACGGTGATGTGGATCACGGCGGCGATCTGAGCCTCTGTGACAATGGGTGATGTGGGCTGATCGAGCATGGCGGTTGCGGGGATGATTAAAGCTCAAGCCTTCGGGGCGGCTTCAGCGACCTTTTTCAAGTTGGCGAGACCTTCTAGGAACTGGTCGCCGCACATTTTTTCGCAGTCCATGAACATGCCCATGATCTTGCCGATGAAGGGCTTTTTGCTCTGCATGGCCCAGGTGATTTTGGTGCCGGTGCCTTCCGGGGTGAAGGTGAACTGCACATCGCTGGTGCCAGCAAAGGGACGCACGAACTCAAGCTTCATGCCAACCTTTTCGTTGGGCTTGCTCTCGATGAGTTTGGTGCTGCCTTCGCCCACTTCGTTGTTGCCGGACCACTTGTAGATGGCACCCACGCCTTCAGGCGGGCCTTCGAGGGATTTCTTCATCGCGGGGTCCAGCTTTGACCATGGCGACCACGAATCCCACTGGCGGAAATCGTTTACCACTTTGAAAACCGTCTCAGGGCTGGCGGTGGTGGTGGCGGAGCGGGTGATGTTCAAGTCATCGGACTGAAAGGAGGCGATGACGCAGATGAGGACGATGATGGTGACGAGGCCGAGGATGATTTTTTTGATCATGGTATGCGCGTTGGGTTCTGGGTTGAAAAGGATTACTAGGCTGCGTCATTGGATGCCGGGCATTTCTCCGTCATGCCGTCCCAGCGCTTCTGCATCTCCTCCGGAGACACCTTCTCGATCTCATGCTGCAGCAGCCAGAGGTGGCCGAAGGGATCGCTCACGGAGCCGGTACGGAATCCGTAAAACATGTCCGCTGCGGGCATGATCACTGTGGCTCCGGCGGCTGCGGCTTTGGCCACGGCGGCATCCGCATTCTCCACCATGAGGCAGAATTTCACCGGCGTGCCGCCCAGTGTCTGCGGGGATTTGTTCCAGGCCGGATTTTCATCCGAGAGCATCAGCAGGCCGCCTTGCAGATTAAGCTCGGCGTGGCCGACCTTTCCGGTGGATGCGTCCACGAGGCGGAAGCGCTCCGTGGCGCCAAACGCCTCTTGATAAAAGGCGATGGCCTTGGCGGCGTCTTGAACGGTGATGTAGGGGCTGAAGGCAGGGTATTCGGGTGTGTTCATGGTGGTGTATGTGGTTGTGGGAAAATCAGTCCTGGCTGGAGGATTTCACTTCGGCCATGGGACGGCAGAGATCGGCGATGGGACGGATTTCGATGGTCGCGCCGTATTGGAGGATGGGGCACTCCTGAGCGATGCGCACGGCTTCGTCCATGCTGCTGACGGCGATGCGGAAGTAGCCGGCGATGGCCTCTTTGGACTCGGCGAAGACGCCATCGGTCACGCTTGTTCCCTTTGGGCCGGAGATGAGCTTGCCCTCTTCCATCAGGGGCTGTGCGCCGCGGTGGATACCCGCTTTGTCCAGGCGATCCACCCAAGCGTAAAAGTCGGTCATCACATGCTGGAGTTCAGAAGGGGACATGCCGTGGTTCCAGTGAGTGCCTCGAATGAGCAGAAGATATTCGTCTGTGGGGTGTTGGGGATTCATGCGGGCGGGGTTTCGTTGGTGAGATCTGAGGCGGTGCAAAGCAGGGGATCGAGCGGGCGAACTTCGTAATGGAGGCCGCAGGGAAGGGTGGGGCTGTGTGACAGCAAGTCGGCGGCTTCACGCAGGCTGGCTGCGGTAACAAACCAGTAGCCGCCCACGACTTCCTTGGCCTCGCCGAAAGGGCCGTCGGTGATGACTCCCGCCTTGGAGATGGAGGCGTGGTCGATGCCGAGGCGGCTGCCTGTACGCATCCTGCCTGCTTCGATGTGGCGGTTCAGCCAGGCATAAAAATCTGTAATGGCCGTGTCGATCTGCTCCTTGGGCTTGTCTTTATCCCAATGGCCGCGAGAGAGGACGAGGTAGTCGTGGAGGGGAGTTTCAGCGTTCATGGCGAAGGTGGGCGTGGATCTTTGAGCAGGATAAATCTCGTGGTTTCAAAGGGACGACGAACGGGCGGGACGAAAAAGGACAGCAGGACAAAAGTTTTTTTCATTTAATCGCATGAACAGGCTCGGCGGCCTCACATGCGGCAATCTGGCGCTCAAAAAAACGGCGCTCCGACGGCAGTGCCGCGAGGGCCAGCGCCCTGCGGTAATGGGCGGCGGCTGCCTGGGGCCGTCCTAGCTCGTCGGCAAAGGTGCCCAGTGCGGCGTGCAGGGAGAGGTAGCCATCCAGGCCCTGAACTGCGGCCAGCGCCTCCAGTCCGCGCTGCGCTCCATGCACGCGCCCCACGGCGATGGCACGGTTCAATGCCACCACAGGCGAAGGTGTGAGCTGCACGAGTTGATCATAGAGGGTGAGTATCCGCGCCCAGTCGGTGGCGGCGTGGTTCGCCGCCGTGCTGTGACAGGCAGCGATGCCGGCCTCCAGATGATACTCGGTGAGCGTGTCGCCCCGTGCAGAGAGCTGCAGATGCTGGATTCCGCGATGGATGAGGGATTGATCCCAGAGGCTGCGGTCCTGCTCATGCAGACGGAGGATGCCGCCTGCGTCATCGGTGCGGGCGGGCAGGCGCGAGGCACTCAGCCGCATGAGGGCCAGCAGGGCGTGGCATTGCGGCTGGCCGGTGGCGGGGTGTGTGGCGAGCAGTTCGGTGAGACGAATCGCCTCATGGCAGAGGTCGGAACGCACCAGATGTTCGCCACTGCTGGCCTTGTAGCCTTCATTGAACAGAAGATAGAGAGAGGCCAGCACGGCATCAAGGCGCTGCGGGAGTTCATGCGCCTCGGGCAGTTCAAAGGGCAGCGCCAGCTCGCGAATGCGCTGCCGTGCGCGCACGAGCCGCTTTGAGATCGCGGCCTCGCTGGTGACAAACGCTGCAGCGATCTCCGCCGGGCTGAGACCGCACAAAGTTCGCAGCGCCAGTGCGATCTGCGCCTCGGCGGACAGTTGCGGGTGGCAGCACACAAACATTAGCCGCAGGGTGTCATCGCGCAGATGGACATCATCACCGTCCGCTGTTTCCACAGGCACGGCCATCCAGCGTGCCTGCTCAGCGGAGATGCCTTCCTCACGCTCGTTCCAGCGCTGCTCACGGCGCAGTTGATCCAGAGCCAGATGGCGCGCGGTCTGCGTCAGCCAGGCGGCTGGATTATCCGGGACACCGCGATAGGGCCAGGTCTGCAGCGCACGCACGAGCGCCTCCTGAACAACGTCCTCCACCCACTGCAGCCGCTGCGCACCAAACTGACCCGCGAGTGTGGCCACCAGGCGCGCCGACTCATGCCGAAAGAAATGCTCGGTGGCAAACTGGGCGCTGGTGGGTTCGATTGGCATTGCCGTCTCGTTCATGCAGTGTCGACATCTGGGATTCAGTTTGTCTGAAACAGGCCCTCCACGTAAGCGCGGGCCAGTTTGATATTGTGACGAATCAGTTCCTGAGAGCGGCAGGTCTTGCCGACAAGCATGGAGCCCTGCCACAGGCTGTTAAGAAACCATGCCACCTGCACGGGGTCAAACTTCGTCTCTGGTTTGTGAAGCTTCTTCGCGGCGGTGAGCATTCTGGCGACGTTGGTTGTCCAGAGGTTCAGCTCCTTCTCGCATGCGGCCTGAAAGGCCGGGTTCGTGGCGGACATTTCTTGCGACATCATGCCCACCATGCAGACGCAGGCTGCCTCATCCGGACGGCGGGTGAAACCGATCATGATGTCAAACATGCGGCGGAGTTGATCCAGCGGATCGAGCGCGGTGTCCTTCCAGGCTTCGGCATAGAGGGCGGTGCCCATCTGGCCCCACCACTCGACGGCTGCGGTGCCGAGCGCCTCTTTGTTTTCGAAGTGGTGGAAGAAGCCGCCCTTGGTCATGCCTGCCTCTTTGCAGATCTGATCCACTGAAGTGCCGGAGAAGCCCTGTTGCAGCATCAGACGAACCGTGGCGTCGATCAAGCGCTGCCGGGTGGCGGCAGGATCGCGTTCACGTTTGGAGCTGGTGGCTTTCTTGGACATACAAACCGGTCGGTATGTAATGAAGTGAAGCCGGTGGTCAATTATTTTCCATGCCCTTAAAAAGGCGCAATCTCAGGCACAGGGCCGGTCAGGTGATCACTTTCCTGACTCGCCTACGCACCACAGATACTCCTGACGAGCGGGACTGGTCTTGGCGGAGCGGAGGTAGATGCGGTTGTTGCAGATGGCGGGCGTGCTGAAGGACTCATCTCCAAGCTGGTTTTGCGACAGCAGGGCGAACTTCTCCGGTGTGGCCTCGAAGACGGAGGTGACGCCGCCTTTGCTCGTGACGTAGATGCGCGAATCTGCCATAACAGGGGAGCCGTAAAACTCGCGGTCGACTTTCTCCGACCAAAGCTCTTCACCGGTGGCGGAATTCCAGCAGGCGGCGCGTCCGCCATCTCCCACCGCGAAGACATGGCCGTTTTTTACGATCATGGACGGCACGTAGGTGCGTGTGACGTTTTCCCAGGCGATTTTGCCAGAGCCATCGGCCTCAAGGGCCATCGTGTGAGCCTTCGGATAACCACCGCCGAGGAAGATGCGGCTGCCATCGGTCACCGCAGTGACAACGGTTTCCTCAGTGCTGCCGTCGATGCTCCAGAGTTTTTTGCCCGTGAGGGGATCGAAGCTCTCCACCTTGTTGCAGCCTGCCAGCACGGCCTGCGTTTTACCCGCTGCATTGATAACAGCTGGCGAGGCATAGTTTGCCACAGGCGGGCGGTCATGCTGCCAGACGATCTCCCCGGTGAGTTTGTTGAGGCCTGACATCTTGCCGCCACCGCGATGATCTGCCGACACGAGCACGACTGACTGATATAGGACCGGCGACGAGCCAAAACCCTGATGCACCTGGAAGTCGCACACACGGCGCTGCCAGAGCTGCTTGCCGGAGAAGTCGAGCGCGGTGGTGAAAATGGCGCCGTTGTTGAGGAAATTGACAAACAACCGCTCGCCATCGCTCACCACATCCGACGAGGCCTGCGAGGAGATTTTATGTCCTTTGGTGTTGAGGTTGCCGCGATGCACGACGGCTTCCCATCGCTTCTTTCCTGTCGCCCGGTCATAGCAGAGCACGAGCTGCTCCTCGGTCTCCATGTCAGCCGTCGCGAGATAGACCTGGTCTGCCACGATGGTTGGCGAGCCATGTCCACGACCACGTACCTCGGCCTTCCAAAGGACGTTTTCGCCTTCGTTCCATTTCAACGGGAGCTTTTGCCCCGGGGCTGCATGACCATCCGTCGTGGGGCCGCGCCAGGCTGGCCAGTCGGCGGCGATGAGGGGAGTGGCGACAAGCGCGGAGGTAAGCAGGAGGGCGTGGATGTTCATGCGGTCGTTGCATTACGCTGTGAAAAGGGGAGCGCTGTCAAAAGCACCGTGAGTCGCACTATTTGGCAGCGATGGGCTTCATCATGTCGGTGAGGGGATGATGAGTGACGGTGTCCCAGGCGATCTCCTGGAGCAGCTTGTTGAGCTTGGTTTTGTCTTCATCGCTCATGTCTTTGAGGGCTTTGAAGGCGGTTGGCACTGGCAGACCCACGGGGCTGCGGCGGTAGATGACGGCGAAGTGGCAGTAGCTGGAGAGGATTTGCAGAGGAGCCAGCCCATGGCCCCAGGTGTCGCGGAAGAGTTCGGCCTGTGTTTTCAAGCCGGGTGCTTCGCCCTTCACGAGCTTCTAGCGCAGCGTCACGGAGGCCATGCTGACAGGGATGACCACGACGGAATCTTTGCCCAGGCGCAGATTGATGCCGCGCACGAGGTCTTCGATGTCCTTGGCATAGCGCATGGTCGCATCACGAAGCTTGGCGAGGTCGGTGGCGTTGTGATCGACCTCCTTTTTCGTGTCGAGCGGGTACATTGGGTTGTATTCGTCGTTCGGCATCCAGTATTCCTGCACCAGAATGCGCAGCGCGGGATTGTGCTCGATGCCGAGTTTGACGAACTGCTCGATGGCATCATCCGGCAGCCAGATGGGGGAGAGGGTGAGGACGTCCACCTTGCCGGTTTTGAGCACCTGCTTCACCGCACTTTTTTCTTCGGGCACGTCCCAATGCTTCTGTACCGTGGAGCCGCCGATGCTCGACAGTCCGACGAGTTGATGATCCAGTCCGGCGGACTTCGCGATTTCAGCGACCTGCTTGTAGGTGAAGACATGAAAGCTGTGCCCGCAGGTGGCGACGCGCTGCCCCTGCGTGATCGGCGGCAGCAGATCGTCCGCTTGAACGATGGGTGCGATGAGGCAAAGGGCGGCGAGAAGGAGGGTGATTTTCATGTTGGCGTGGTTGTGCCGGGTAGAACAAATGCGAATGAAAAATCTACTCTCAATCGAGTTCCCTTAAAATTTAAGCATCTCACCCACGGGCAACGGCTTGTTCTGACGGATGGATTCTTCGGCGACGAGGCAGAGGCCGGCGGACCAGAGGCCGTCGAGGCCGGTGGCGATGGGTGGATTGCCGGTGCGCACCATATCGATGCATTGGGCGATTTCTTCGCGCAGTTCAAAGACTTCGCCGCTGTGCTTTTCTAGTTTCACGGTTTCGAGGTTTTCACCGTCGAAGACTTTGAGGAAGTATTCGGGTTGGAGGGTGCGATCGAGTGCGCCGCTCCATGCGGCCCAGAGCGCGCCCTTGGTGCCGCTGACTTTGACGGTTTGATGATGTTCGAAGGCGGCGAGCGTTTGAGACACCACGGCGTAGCTGCCGTTGGCGTAATTGAACATGGCGCTGAAGTTGTCGTACAGTGTTGGGCGCTGCGGGTCACGGGAGTTGGCGTAGGCGTGGAGTTCGACGGGATCTCCGCTGCTTTCGAGATACCAGCGGGCGAGGTCGAAGAAGTGGATGGGCTCTTCGAGCACCCAGCTGCCGACACGATTCTGATCATAACGCCAGCCACTGGCTCCCTGGCGGTAAGGTTTGCGCGAGAGCTCGACGAGAACGTACTGGGGATCGCCGATGGTGCCGCGTTCGATGATGTTTTTGATTTCGCCCCACTGGCTGGAAAGTCGGAGTTCATGCCCGACGGCGAGATGTACGCCGTATTGACGAGCGCCTGCGACGATGGCTTTGCAATCGTCGAGCGTGATGGCCATGGGCTTCTCCAGCAGCACGTGTTTGCCTTTCGCCATGGCGGCGAGGGCGATTTCACGATGCGTGTGGCTGGGTGTTACGATGTCGATGATGTCAAACTCGGCCTGGGCGATCATTTCGAGGGTGTCGGCAAAGATCAGTGCCTCAGGGTAGAGTTTGCGGGCTTCTTCCCGCGAAGCTTCTGAGGGTGCGGTGATGGCGACGAGTCGGGCGTCAGGATTGCCCGCGATGGATTGGGCGTGGAATTTGCCCCAGGCACCGAAGCCGGCGAGGGCGAAGCGGATAGGTTGTGAATGCATGATGACGAATGCGGAGCGGACCGGATTCCGGCTGAAGCCGGGACTACAATACGTGCCTGGGGTGGCGAGGATGTCTTGGGTGAAGCGGGGCGCTGTGATCGAGGACGAACTTATCGCCTTGGTGCGGTGGTGAGCGGGGTGACGGGATCAGGAACGCGGCGGCCCTGTACTTCATTCAGGCGGCATGCTGGCAGGTGCGGCAGAACGTGTTTGGCGAAGAGATCACATTCTTCGAGGTGCGGGTAGCCGCTGAGAACGAAGGCGCGCATGCCCATGTCCATGTAGCGGTTGAGCTTGGCGAGCACCTGGGCGGGATCTCCGACAATGGCGCTGGCGCAGCCGCTGCGTGCGAGGCCGATGCCGCTCCACAGATGCGGTTCGAGGTAGAGGTCGGCGCTCTGAGCGCGGAGTTCGTCCTGACGCTTCACTCCGGCGCTCTGGCTGTCCTGCGAGCGGGCTTTGATCTCGGCGCCTTTTTCAGCGGTGAGTTTGGAAATGAGGTGGTCGGCTGCGGCGCGGGCTTCGGCTTCGGTTTCACGTACGATGACATGCGCACGGAAGCCGAAGTCGATCTTGCGACCATATGAGGCGGCTTTTTCGGACATGACGCGCATGGTTTCGGCGATGCGGTCCTCGGTCTCAGGCCACATGAGGAAGACGTCGCAGTGCTTGGCGCACAAATCCTGTGCCGCAGGCGAGATGCCGCCAAAGTAGAGCAGGGGACCGCCGTTTTGCTGGTAGGGCTTGGCGGGTTCGGTGGTGGGCAGGCTGATGTTGTAGAAATCGCCTTTCCACTCAAACGGGCCGTCGGTGCGCCACAGACCCTGCAGGATCTGGATGATCTCGCTGGCGCGGGCGTAGCGGACTTCATTGCTCTCTTTCATGCCGGGCAAGTCGGAGGAGATGATGTTGATGCAAAGCCTGCCTTTGGCGATGTGATCGACGGTGGCGAGCGCGCGTGCAAGCATGGGGGGCCAGACTTCGCCCATGCGCAGGGCGACGAGCTGGTTGATCTGCGTCGTCAGCGGTGCCATGGCGGCGGCAAAGGCCAGGGCGTCCTGCCCGGCGATCCAGCCGGAGGGCAGCAGGATGTTCTGGTAGCCGAGGGTGTCGGCTTTTTTCACGATGTCGCCGCAATGTTCGAAATTGGAGCGGATGGAGCCGTCCGGAATGCCGAGGAATTCGTAATCGTCGGAGCAGAGAGCCGAGAACCAGGCTACTTCACACTTGCGATCAGGGGTGCGGATGGGTAAATCACTCATGAAAAGAATGTTGAAGGTAGTGCATTGATCCTGCTGGACAGTGAGAGATCAACAGGCTTTTTATTCGAATGCGAAAAAATCCCATTGTTCAACGTGAAACGCTCGGGGCTGCTGTGCTGCAGATTCGCAGTGGTCGTGCGACCTCGCGCACAACTCTGGCAAAGGCGCTGGGAATTTCGCCTTCGACCACGGGGTTGTATGTCGATCACCTGATCGCCGAGAAATATCTGAACGAATCGGGCTTGAACCAAGGCCCGATGGGACGCCCGCGACGTATATTGAGCACGCAAGCGGGAGCGGGCTGGTTTGCCGGCGTGGAGTTCAATGCCCATCGCATTCAGGCCGTGGGTGTGGACTTTTCAGGCAGCCTGAAGGAAACCGTGGAACTTCTCCTGCCAGCGGATGTGATGGCGGAACAGGTGATCAAGTCGATTCTCGCCTGCGTGGCCAAACTGGCTGAGACGATGCAGGGCCCGCTGCTCTCGGTCGGTCTGGGGGCTCCTGGGCTGGTGGATGCGCAGGCCGGTGTGGGAATATATTATGCGTTCATTCCGGATTGGAAGCTGGTGCCGCTGGTCGAGGTGATCGGTTCCCGGCTGAAAGTTCCAGTCATTTTGCAGAACAACCTGCGGGCGATTGCACTGGCGGAGCGCTGGTTCGGGATAGGACATGAGTTGAGCGATTACGTGATCCTCGGCCCTCGCAGTGGCTTTGGCATCGCCATGGTTCAAGACGGTCGAGTGATCGAGGGCGCGCATCATGCCGCCGGAGAGGTGGGGCGGTGGCCATGGCCTTTGATGAATACAGCAGGTGGCGGCCAGGAACTGCACCATGCACTGAGTGCTCCCGCGACTTGGCGGAGGCTGGCGGGAGTGGGAGAACAGAACAACCTGCCCGAAGATCTGCGGGAAGGTCTTGCGGCAGTGGCGGATTCTTCAGGACCGGAATGGGACGCCGTGTGTGCGGACTACGCACGTGTGATCGGCTTGCTGCACATGATCATCGACACAGGGGTCTTCATCCTGCACGGACCACTGACAATGCTGGGTGAGCGCTTCTGCCACTCGATCACTGATACTGCGTGTGCTCTGATGCCCGCCTTGCGGGATGCCGGATTGAAGGTGGTGCCTTCGACACTGGGGGATAACGCGGGTGCGCTGGGTGCAGCGAGCCAGGCCATGGAAGCTTGGGCACCGGCTTAAGGCACAAAAAAACCGGGTGGCAGGACTGGTCCCGCACACCCGGCTGATGAGTTTCTGAGGAAGATTACTTCTCGAGGGGCTCTTTGGCGGCTTTCCAGCCAGAGATGCCGGCGGAGAGATGCTTCACGTTGGTGTAGCCCAGTTCGCTGGCCTTGTTGGCTGCGGCTTTGTAGGCGCTGCAGGCAGGACCACCGCAGTAGGCGACGACGAGAGCACCTTTGTCAGCAGGCAGGGCGCTGGCGAGGCTGGAGCCTTGGGTTGCGAAGTCGATGGCGGTTGGCACATGGCCAGCCTTGTAGGAGGCGGCGCCGTTCACGTCGATGACGGTGACCTTCTTGTCGGCGATGGCCTGCTTGAGATCGGCAATGCTGATGTCTGGGAACTCGGCGGCAAAACCGGCGGTGGCGACGAGGGCGAAAACGAGTGCGATGAGTTTCTTCATGATTGGATCTGGATGGTTTGAGTTAAGTTGTGCGCGTTGGGCTGTGCGCGGCAGCGGCCCCGTCTGCCGGGGCAAAGGTTTCAGGTTCAGGCGTATGATGACATCATGCGGTCAGGTGAGATGCTGCAGCCAGCGGGTTTATTCCCAGAAAAAACAATTGCGGCCCTGCTGCGGCAGCGACCGGAGCAGGGAAGGACTAGTGAAAACCCGGGAGACATCATGGCAGGCTGTAGCGTACAACGTTGCTAGATACGGTTGGTTTAGCCAAAAGATGCAAAAGTTCTTACAGCGCCGGAATGAACAGGCGCGCAAAGCCGCTGCGCAAGCGATGCAAAACCGGCGCATTTTCCAGCATCTCACGTGTGATTTCCCGGCTGTGGGCCAGCTTGGCGTCCATCTCCCCAGCGAGTCGCTGGCATAGTTCAGCGCCGTGGCAGGCGAGGTTGAATTCGAAGTTCAGGCGCAGGCTGCGTGGATCCCAGTTGGTGGAGCCAAGGAAGGACCATACACCGTCGATAAGGAACAATTTGGAGTGATCAAACGGAGGGTCGGATTCATAGATGCGGCAGCCCATCGACAGCAGGTCGGGATACAAGGTCTGTGCGGCCCATCCCACAAACGGGATGTTGTTCTCCGCCGGAGTGAGGATCGTCACCTTCACGCCACGCACTGCGCACAATCGCAGCGCCGCCATGAGCACTGCATTGGGCAGAAAGTAGGGGGTGATGATCTTCACCTCCTCACGGGCTGCATTGAGCGCGGCAAAAAAAGCCGCAGGCATCACTTCCATGTCCTCGTCGGGACCATCGACGATGCCGATGGCGCTCGTGCTGCCCGTGGCGGCGAGTTCAGGGAACCACAGCGGACCTTCCAAGGACTCGCCAGTGCAAAAGGCCCAGTCTTCTGCAAACACCCGCTGGATTTGCCCCACGCAGGGACCGGTGACTTCAAAATGCAGGTCATGAACCGGGTGCGCTGGGGAGCGGGCAACCATGTTTCCTTCGCGAATGTTCATTCCGCCGGTGAAGGCTGTCTGACCGTCCACCACCAGGATCTTGCGGTGATTGCGCAGGTTCATCGTGAGCAGGCGCAGAATGAAATGACTGGGCATGAAGCGGCGTGCTGTCACCCCGACCTGTGTTAGCGACTCCACCACCGGCGGCCAGGAGTAGCGTGTGCCTGCGTCATCCACCATTACCCGCACCTGCACGCCGCGTTTTACCGCCTGCGAGAGTTCGGTCACGAAGTCAGCCCCGATGCCGGTGGCCTCAAAGATATAGCTGGCCAGTGAGATGCTCTGCTGCGCACCACGGATCGCCTCCAGCATGCGTGGCATCGCCTCGTCACCGTTGTGCAGGATGTCGAGGTGATTTCCCAGCGTGTAGCTGAAGCGTGAGATGCGGTCCAGCGTGCGTGCAAGCTGCTGGTGCTCCTGCATGGCGCAACTGTCGGTGGGTGAGATGGGCAGGGGCTGCTGCGGCGCCGGATCGTGCCATGGTTCATTGATGCCGCTGCGGTAGCGCCGGCCGCTGCGGCGCAGAATGTTGATGCCAAGAAAAAGGTACAGCAGCGGTCCGATCAGCGGTGTGAACACAATCAGCGCCGTCCAAAATGCTGCAGAACGGTAGTCGCGATGCCGCAGAAGCAGATGGATCAGCGCAATGACCGAACCGACGATGGATGCAATCGCCAGCACGACCGTCCAGAAATTATGTTCAAACCAAGGCATGGCGCAGAATGCGCGAATCAGGACGAAGTGCAAAGCACAACCCTGCGGCACGACGGCTCACGCATTCTCAAACTTCCGCCAGTACAGAATGGCGATCGGGACCATGCTGAGGCATTCCTGACCGGCCTCGGCGACGCCTGCCATGGTGTGTGTGCTCAAGGCGCCAAGGATGAAGGAAATGGCGATCAAAATGGCGGAGCCAAAGGTGAAGACCGCCCGAGGAGCGATGGTGAGATGCACGGGGCGGGTTTCCTCACCGAGGAGATCAATAAAACGTGCGGCGCAGAGAATGAGCACAATGACAGAGAGCCAGCCATTGTCATCAAGCCTGCCGGGAGAGAGGTAGTCGTAGGCGCCGTGCGCAATGACAGCCAGCAGGAAGGTGACGATGAATTCATCTGCACGTGCGAAGCGGGTGAGCAGCATGCGATAGAGGCTGTGGGCGCAGATTCCGGTGAGGGAGATATGGAGGAAGTTGGCGGAGAGGAAACGCGTCCAGGCGATGCTACCGCCGAAATTCTGGTAGTAGCCGATGTTTTCCTCCAATGAAAAGCCCAGCCCGACAAAAGCCCCCGTGAGGAGTGCCAGACCTGGAGTGCGCCGCCACATCAACCAAGGCAGGAACAGCGCAAAGAGCAGCAGCTTGCAGCCTTCCTCGCGCAGTCCGACTCCCACGATGTAGTAGATCAAATCCTGGGGAAAGGGCGCATCTGCGGTCATGCCCTGATGGAACTCCTGATAGGCTAGGACGGTAAGAGTGGGCCACACGCTGGCCACTCCCGCCATGAGGGCGAATATGGGACGCGCCCAGCGCCAGCGTTCGTGGTCACTGTGCTGCACAAGAATAAAATACCACAGAGCGGCAGCGAAGGCGGCGAGACCGAGCATGCCATAGGGGATTTCATCGAGACGGTGACGGATGAGGCCATGCCACTGCATCCAGACGTCGCCCAGCAGTGAGCCTGCATGGTGCTGGAGCAGGGGAGAACAATTCTCGATCCAGCCGGGTTGTGCAGCGATGATGCGCAGGAGCTTAAGGTCACGCTGTGACACGGCCAGATGCAGTGCTTCTTCACGCGAGGTGGTGGCATCCGCAAAGTGAAGACCCTCGGTGTAAAACGCATCCATGGCTGCCGGGATGTTGTTACGGCGCTTTTGCACACTGCCGAGCAGCTCTGCGGCGAGCATTTCAGGAGGCGAGGACCGGGCGTTTTGCTCCAGCTGCTGCAGCGCAGCCGCATCTCCGGCGAGTGCTGCGGCAAGAAAGCTCTGGAACAAACCGGCGGGGGCATCCGTGGTGGCATGTTGCTGGATGAGCTGTGCCACTTCATAGCCGCCAAGTTTGCCCGTCTGGGAGAAACTTTGAAACACGTCTGTATCGTTTTCTTCCATCAACTGAGGGAGCTGCGCCAGGAGCATGCGCAGCCAGAGGGCTAACTGGCGCGGTTGCGGGGTGGTTTCATACCTCAGGTGGTGAAACTCTTCATGCAGCCGGCTCAAGGCGGAGAGGACAGCTTGACTCTGTTTTGGTTCCTCCTGTCTGACACTGCCAATCACGATCCCACAGGCGATGATCATCCCTGTGGCGGCGATGCTGGCGGCGGTGCGCAGCAGGAAACGACGATTGCGTGTGAGGTAGTGCGTGCGCGCACGCCAGCCGTGAAAAAGAGAACGATTCTCGCTCATGCTGGATTCAATGGTCCACTTTCTTCCACCAGTCGGGGGCCTGCTCCCAAGGGGCTCGCGTTTCAGGCTCTACACCTGGCGTGGTCGTGCGGGCTTCGCCTGCAGATTCTTCTTCGAGCTCCATGAGCAGTTTGATATGCGGCTCCGGCTTCGTGGTGCGCCGCCAGATAAGCCAGGCCCACATGGCAAATGCGCCTAGCAGAAACAGCAGTGTGCCGAGGGTGAAGAGAACGAACCAGTCAGAGGCCTCCATCCATTCACGCGAGATCTTTATCGTACCACCTTCTGGTCGAGGGAGGAAGGCGAGGAACGAGAGCATGGCGGTGGACTGCTTTAAATGTCGTTAAAGACGAGGCGCATCGGGATCATTTTGGAAAACTGGAAGCCGTGCTGTTGAAAGAAGGACTGCGAGTCGGCGCTGATGCGGTCTGTCAGCAGGGTGATGCGGCGGAAGTGTTTTTCCCGAGCGAATTCTATGGCTTGATTGAGCAGGCGCCCGCCATACCCCTGACGACGGTGCTGCGGATGCACAATGACGTCCTCCATGATGAGGACCAGTCCACCTTCCGCCGTGCTGATGGTGAAGAGCAGGTTGATCATGCCGATGACCTTGTGTTCCGTGCGTAGTACAAAGATGCGGCCGCGATTGGGCTGTTCCAGAATGAGACGCAGGCCGTGCTCCTGTTTTGAGCGGTCCGGTTTGAAATCCTCTTCTTCACTGAACAAAGCGAGAAGCAGTTCCACCAGCTGAGGCAGGTCTTCGATGGTTGCCGGTTCGATATGGGGCTCAATGTCGGTGGCGGGCATAGTTTACAGAATAACGGGCTCGTGGACAAAGGCAATGCGTTCGATGCATCGACTTTGGCATGTTGCTCATTTTGCTCCAAAATGACCTGATGTGATCCACCAGCTCAAGTCTGCCCCTGACTAGTGCTTCTGCATGGCTTCCCGCAGGTTTTCCCAGGCACGGCGAAAATCCTGTTTCGTCATGTACAAAGTGGCGATTTCCTGGCGGATGTACGCTGGGGCATTAGGGAATGTGGACACTTTCTCCAGCGTACGCAGGGCTCCGTCCACATCACCTTGGGCTTTTTGTGCTTGAAATAAAGCAATGCCGCGTCCGGCATCGGTCGGATTGTAAAGCAGGGCACGCTCCAGTGCCGGGATGTCGGTGCTGGTTCCTGGCGGGGTGCGAATGACCGAGGGGAGATAGGGGATGGCAGTTTGACAGGCACGCTGGAAATCGGAATTGCGAGCGTAGTGTTCCGCAAGAATGCGCCAGCCGTCGTCCCGCCACTTGCGGTTGGATTCCAGCGCCGTGAGGAGCGCCACTTGATCGCCATACTGATACCACATGCTGAAGAGGTTTTCCCGATGTGTAGGATCCAAACCTCTGAGATCGGGTTGCTGAGCTAGCAGACTTCGCAGGCAGCGCTCGAATTCATCCCGCGTCTGCACAGTCCTCAAAAACTCGAATTTTAACTCCGAAGTGGTGGCCAGCGTCCAGAGCGGCTCGCGCAGTTCGGGATAATGATAGGAATAGCCAAGCAGTCCACGGAAATAACCGTGGTCTCCAGGCGCTGCTTCTGGGTAGCGGCGTAGAAACTCGCGCCAGCCGACGACTGCATAGTGAGGATCGTAGTCGAGCCAGACCAGCCCTTCTGTGTAACAGGTCAAAGCGTAAGTCGGATCCAGCGCACGTGAACGAGAAAAATCCAGCAAAGCATCCTCCTTCGGCTGGCCGAGACGAAGGCGCAGGCATGCCCTTTCGTAGTAATAGCGAAAATCCATCGGTGCCATTTCAATGGCTTGATTCATGAGCGGCAGCGCGCCCGCAGGTGAACCGGAGTCAGCGAGTTTGCCCGCCCGGCTTCGCAATACTTCCGCCGCGCTCGTGCCCGGCAGAACCGGATGTCCCAGTGCTACGGCTGTCCATGCCGTACCAAGTGCCAGCAGCATGACTCCAGCCAGGAGGAAGGCCAGACGCTGAGGCATGCCAGCTGCGGATGGCAGCCTGCGTGGCCGAATCGCGATTCCCGCCAGCAGGGCCATAAAGAGCGCATAACCGAGTCCATGATTGGGCACATCACCCAGGCCATGGATGACTCCAAGACCGAAGACGATGGCGGCGGCGTTGCGCAGACGACGATCCTGCATGCCGGATTTGCGTTTCTTTTTCTTGCCATACCAAGGGCCAGTGGACAGAAAAATCCAGAACAGCAGCAGCAAGGCGGGAAGCACCGTTAGCAAGCCGCCTTCAGCGAGAAGCCAGAGCAAATCACTTTCAGGATGGAGAAAGCGGAATCTCGTTGCGGACAGTGAAGAGAATTGGGGGAAAACAGCTGCAAAATTTCCCAATCCGATGCCTGTCCAGGGTGAATCAAGGGTCATCTTGAGGCATTCCACAAACAGGGAACTCCGGCCGTTGTCTGAAGCAAAATGTGCAATGCCACCTTCTGAAAGCCGCTTGGATACATTCCCGCCGGACATGACCAGCAAAGTGGAAATGATGAAGATCAGAGATGTGGAGACGGCCAGTTTTTTAAAGAACCCACGCTGCATGGCAATAGTGCCAAACCAGGTGGTCATGCCAAGAAAGAGCAAGATCAGGCCTGCGCGCGAACTGTTCATGTAAAGGCAGATTACGGGTGGGATGAACCCCAGCAAACATGGGATCCATAAGCGAGATTTGCGGCGATGCGCATCAAAGCCGGTCGAAGCACAGAGCACGCAGGTCATGGCGGCGATGCTGCTGATGTGATTGCGATTGGCAAAAGGGCCGAATGCATTTCCCCATTCATTGGGGTTGCGTGGCCACCAGGGAATCGTGATCGACTTGGTTCCCTCAAAGATGGAAAGCAGGCAAAGCAGGACTCCACCAAAGGTGAGGACTTGGATCATCGCCCGGCGTTGGCGGTCTGAAAAACCACGTGTCAGACACCACGCCAGCCAGGCGCAGCAGGTGGCAAAAAAGAGCCATGCCTCCATCGTTACGGCAGCCTGAGGAGTCAGGGTTTTGGACAGATGGATGTCCCAGTCCTGGACCAAGGCAGTTTGCCAGGCTGGAGACTTAAACAACCAGTTGGCTGGCAGAAACGAGAGCAACGGAGCTAGTAATGCGCCGAGCAGAGCGAACAACGCTATCGGCGGCAGTTTGCGTTTGGAAGCAAAGAAGATCAGGATCAATGCCAGCAGCAGAGTGATGAACCCTTTGGACCAAGTTTCGCGCCCGGCACCGAACATGCAGGCAACAATGGGCAGTGCGGCAAAGACATATCCATGCCATGCAGGGCCGGGGATATCATAGCTGCGCTCCTGAGCCGTTGTGCCGTCGTCTTCAAAGTCGTCTTCCTGGGCGTCAGCCATTCGATGAGGTGAATCCACCTCATCAACTTCATCCCCGGCAAGCAGCGGAAGCTGTTTCGCTGCTTCTTCAAACTGGTCGGACTGGTTTTTCATGCCGTGACTGAGTGAGGAATATCGGGGAAAGTTGCTGGAGATTCGATTTCAGTGCTGGAGGGCAGAGCCTTCCATTTCTCCAGACAGCGTTCGAGTGCAGGCACCAGCACATCAAGCCGGAGATGCCATTCGCTGAGCTCTGTGTCATCCTGAGGGCCGTGAACGGTAAAACTCCTGCCACCGCCCAAGGTGAATACCTCAGGCTGGCTGCCGGTGCCAGCATGCATGCTCAATCCCATGCGTTCCAGTCCATGCTGAAACAGGATGGCAAAGCTTTGCAGATCCGCGCAGTGCTCGACTTCAAAATCTAGTATGCGACCATAAGCCCGAAAAAATTCCCGCTGCCTGCGCCGCTCCATCGTGTCGCTGATCTGGGTGCGGAAATTGGACCAGCTTCTTATGTAACCTAGATAGCGGGCTGTGCCCAATGCCAGCAAAAATAAAATGGCACCGACCATTGGCAGCGCGATCCCTTTGATCATCAAGATGCTCAAGCCCACCAAGCTCAGTGCCAGACAGACGGCATACATGGCCGCAAGCGCGCCACCCTTGCTATAGCCAAGAAGAATCAGCCGATGATGGATGTGTTCGGCATCCGCGTTGAAGATGGAAACACCCCGGATGGCTCTTCGAATGATGGCAAACAGGGTGTCCAAAATCGGTACGCCCAGGGCAATGATGATGACCAGCAGCGCGCCGATGATCGATCCTTTGTTTGAGGTGAACAGGGACACTGAGGCGATAAAAAACCCGATCAAATAAGCTCCGCCATCGCCCAGAAAAATCTTGGCTGGAGGGAGATTAAAGATCAAAAAACCTGCCAGTGCGCCCGCCATTGCCAGTGAGACAACCAGGACGTCAGGCTGGCGGCTGTAATAGCCGAGGAAAGCCAGCGTCAGGCTTAAAAACAGGCCGAAACCGCCCGCCAGCCCATCCATGCCATCAATCAGATTGACGATGTTTGGAATGCTCACCAGCCAGATCACTGTCAGCGGCAGACTCCACCATCCCAATGACAACGCACCTTCTCCGAACGGGTTGCTGAGAATGTCGATGGACACCCCCAGGGAATACAAAATCAACGCCGTACCGATCTGACCCACAAGTTTCACTCTGGCGCCCAGAGGTTTGAGATCATCCACGAAGCCCACGCTGAATATCAAGGCGTTGCACACCGCCACAGGCAGCCAGCGTGTCCAGCCAAGTCCGCCAATGTAGCCAGCCACCAGCGAGGCCAGGCCCACTGCGAGGAAAATCGGGGCACCTCCGAGTCGCGAGATCGCTTTCTCATGCAATTTGCGACGCGTATCCGGCTCATCCAGCCCGATCCGCCCTCCGCGATGCAGAATCCACCAAGTTCCTAATGCGGCCACCAGCAGTGCACCGCCAAAATAACAGGTCATTTCCAGCCACGAGACTGACCTCGGAGCCCATGGGCCCATGGCGGTGTCTTGGATGGCAGGTGTAAACATGCGTGACTGGGTAATCAGGTTGGAAAGCGGAGGAGCATAAGCGTTGCATAATCAAGGATCAAGACTTCAGCACTGAAGAAGTCTTTTGTTGCAACTTCCCGGAACGCTTCTTGAACTGTTGCCGCGCCCCCGTCACCATTGCCAATGCTCAACGACACCATCGCCGCCATTTCCACCGCCTTGGGAGAGGCGGCTATCAGTGTGGTGCGTATTTCCGGCCCTCAGGCACTGCAGATAGCTGCCCGGGTCGTCCGATTGCCAGTAAATGTTACGCCACGACAGGCGCATCTTTGCCCCATTGTGGACGAGGAAGGAGGCGCGCTGGATCATGGCCTGCTGCTCTACTTCAAGGGACCAGCGAGTTACACGGGCGAGGACGTTATCGAATTCCATGGTCACGGTGGCGTTCTCGTCACTCAGCGCGTATTGGACCGTTGGCTTGCCTGTGGGGCGCGTGCCGCTGATCCGGGGGAATTCACTCAGCGTGCCTTTTTGAACGGCAAAATGGATCTCACACAGGCCGAGGCGGTGATGGATTTGATCCATGCGCAAAGCACGCTCGCGCTCCGGGCTGCCAATGAGCAGCTCGGCGGTGCCATCGGTCGCGAAGCTGCTGCGATGCAGCAGGAGATCATCCCTGTGCTTGCCCATATCGAGGCTTACATCGATTTTCCCGAGGAAGACATTTCGCCCGAAACCGGGGCTGATCTGCTTCGGCGCATCGATGTCGTGCTCGGGCGTGCGCAAAAGCTCATCGCCACGTCCGAACAGGGCCGCATTCTGCGTCATGGTGCGCGGACGGTTATTTCAGGTGCTCCCAATGTTGGTAAAAGCAGCCTGCTCAATGTCCTGCTCGGTTTCGAGCGTGCCATTGTAAGCCCCACGGCGGGCACCACCCGCGATACCATTGAAGAAATCATCCAGGTCCATGGCATCCCGCTGCGACTTGTGGATACTGCCGGTTTGCGTGAGGCAGGCGACGATATCGAGCGGGTTGGCATTCAGCGCACTGAGCGTGAACTGGAACGCGCCGATCTCGTCATTGAAGTCGTTGATGGCAGTCGTGCAGCCAGTTCGGCGCGACTGGTGCTTTCGCCTGAATTTGCCCGCCGCCGCATTCTCATTCTCAACAAAAGCGATCTGGGTATTCATGCCGATTGGCGCAGCGAGGACGGCGCCATCCCGCTGTCCTGTCTGACCGGTGACGGCATCGAACCGCTGCGCGATGCCATCCGTGATGTCATCGCCACTGCGGGGCCACTCGCTGCGGATCATCCCATCGCCATCAATGCGCGGCACAAGGCTGCCTTTGAGCGCAGCGCCGGGTGCCTGCTGGCCGCCAGGGCTGCCCTCGAAGGCAATGAGGCTCCTGAATTCATCGCCCTCGAAATACGAGAGGCGCTTCAAGCCTTGGGCGACGTCATTGGGCAGGTCGATGTCGAGCGCATCCTTGACGTCATCTTTTCCACGTTCTGCATAGGAAAGTGATCCTGGCGTCGTTTGACTTCTATAACCATGAACCGCCGCCATTTCTTCACCACCGCGTTTGCCGCCACTGCTGCTTCACGCCTCAGCGCTCAATCCATCGACAAAGCCGCTGCTGATCCTGCCTACGTCATCAAAAACCATGGCATCAAGCACACCGTCATGGGTTGGTGCTTCAAACCCATGGACACAATGGTACTGGCCAAGCACTGCAAGGACATCGGTCTCGTGGGCATGGAAGGCATCGACAGCAAATACTATCCCGATGTGAAGGCGCTCGGACTCGACATCTCCCTCGTCGGCAGCCACGGTTTCGCCAAAGGACCGTGCAATCCCGAATTCCGCGATGAAGTCGTCACCAAGCTCACCGATTCCATTAACCTTGCAGCCGATGTCGGCAGCAAAAAGGTCATCACCTTCACCGGCATGAAGTTTGACGGCATGGACCGTGACAAGGCTATTCATTCATGTCTCGATGTCTGGAAGCATGTGCTACCGCTCGCCGAAAAGAAAGGTATCACCCTCGTGCTGGAACACCTAAACTCACGTGACAGCTCCCACCCGATGAAAGGCCACCCCGGCTACTTTGGTGACGATGTGGACTTCTGTGTCGATCTCATCAAGCAGATCGGCAGCCCCAATTTCAAGCTGCTCTTCGATATCTACCACGTCAGCATCATGAACGGCGACATCATCCGCCGTCTGCGCATGCACAAGGATTACATCGGCCACATCCACACTGCCGGCAATCCTGGTCGCTGCGAACTGGACGAACACCAGGAGATTAATTACCCGGCTGTCATGCAGGCCCTGCTCGAAATCGGCTACCACGACTTCGTTGCGCATGAGTTCATCCCTACATGGGACGATCCGATTCTCGCGCTACGGCACGCTGCGATGGTGTGTGATGTCTGAGTCTTTGGCCGCCTGGCTGGAAGCAGCCAGATTTGAACAAACGAAAAAACCCCGCCGAGGTAAGACCCGGCGGGGTTGAAAATATGTCAGAGACAAGGGATCAGCTTTCGCCGGCGACCTTGCTGATCACCTGACGACCACGGTAGTAGCCGCAGGAAGGGCAGGCAACGTGACCGGGGACGGAGGTGCCGCATTCTGGGCAGCTCTTGAGTGTGGGCGCCTTCCAGCGGTTTGCGCCTTGACGCATGCGTTGGCGGCTCTTGGATTGTCTGCGCTTCGGATTGGCCATGAGAGTATCGAGGTGGGGTCTGTTCTTCTAATTTAACTTGTTCAAAGCTTCCCATACACCCGGACCCGCACTTTGAGGCTCGTCGGGAGTTGTTTCCAACTCCTTTTCAAACCTGCCTTCGGCGGGACACTGACGAGGCTGGACATTGCCAGCATCACAGCGTGGGTAGCTCGGAAGGGCAAGAAGAGTATCTTCCCGTACCGTATCCGTCAAGTTGATCGTGTCATCCTTTGCAATCTCGATCTCGGAGGCGTAATCGGCCAGTTTGACATGGTAGTCGAAGCGTTCCAGGCAGGCGCCGCATTCCAGGCTGAAGGTGGCATCCAAGCTGCCGCTGACGAGGAGATCCTTGCCGTCTCGCTCGAGGTGAAGGTCGTATTTCAACGGGGAAATGGCCTGGATGGGGTCTTTGGGGTCGAGGTCAAAGAATGCCGGGATTTCCTGTCCGGAGATGTCCTTGCCGCCATCCGGCAAGGAGCGCAGGTCGATTGAAAAGGGGCGGTGCATGGGGGGAGGTGGTGGAGGTCAGGCCAGTTGGAGCTTGCTTTGGAGGGCGGTGACGACATTGGGCGGGACAAACTGATCGACGTGCCCCCCGAGACGGCAGATTTCCTTGACCAGCCGACTGCTGATGTAGGTGTATTCTTCGCGAGGCATGAGGAAAAGTGTTTCGAGGTTGGGCTCTAACTTACGATTCATGAGGGCAAGTTGGAACTCGAATTCAAAGTCTGACACCGCGCGCAGGCCGCGGACGAGGGCGCAGGCCTGATGCTTGCGGGCGAAATTGACGAGCAGGCCGTCGAATGGCATGACCTCGATGCCGGGAATCTCGGCAGCGGCGTTGCGGATGAGTTCGACGCGTTCTTCGACGGTGAAGAGGCTTTCTTTGGCATTGTCGCGAGCGACGGCAATGATGAGATTGTCAAAAATGCCGGCCGCACGCTGCAAGACGTCGAGATGGCCGTTGGTGATGGGGTCAAAGCTGCCCGGATAGATCGCGCGTCGCATGAGGGTATGGGCCGGATTGTAGCGGCTGGGGTGGGGCGTGAAAAGCGAAAGCTCACGTGAGCAGCACCTGCGCCATGGCCAGTTCACGCGTGTGAGTGAGGCTGACGAGGCAGGTGGCGTCACCCGCGTGCTGTCTGGCAGCGCCGTGCAGAAGTATGGAAGGTTTGCCATTGTCCGCACGCACGACCTCGATATCCGTCCAGTTCACGCCTTCGGCCCAGATGCCGGTTCCGAGTGCCTTGGCCACCGCTTCTTTGGCGGCAAAACGTGCGGCGTAATTCATGGCGGGCTCTGCGCAGGCGTCACAGTAGGCGATTTCGCCGGCAGTGAAGGTGCGTTCTTTGAAGCGTTGACCGTGCTTCTCCAGCATCTCACGGATGCGGGAAACTTCCACGAGATCTATGCCGATGCCGGTGGCTTTCATTGGGGATCAATTGCGATAGGTCGCCATGACGGCGAGCATTTCACGCACCGCGCCATGCAGGCCGATGAAGACGGCGCGTGAAACGAGGTGATGACCGATGTTCAGTTCCGCCAGGTGCGGCACGGACCAGAGGGCTGGGAGATTTTTTGTGGTGAGGCCGTGTCCGGCATTGATCTGGAGACCGAGGGCATGGCCCAGCTCTGCTGCGGCGCACAGGCGCTCGACTTCGGCGGCACGTTCCACTCCAGGGTGGTTGGCAAAGGTGCCTGTGTGAAGCTCGATCATGGCCGCGCCGATCTCAGCGCTGGCCCGCACCTGTTCGAGATCGGGGTCAATAAACATGCTGACGCGGGTGCCGTTGTCGCTGAGCGCCTTTACGGTGCGGCGCAGTGCATCGCGCTGTCCAGCCACATCGAGGCCGCCTTCCGTCGTGACCTCTTCACGGTTTTCCGGCACCATGCAGACGAAGTCGGGGCGCACCTGGAGTGCGATGTCCAGAATTTCCTGGGTGTTGCCCATTTCCAGATTCAGCTTTGTGCCGATGCTTTTGCGGAGCAAATACACATCCGCGTCCTGAATGTGGCGGCGGTCGGCCCGCAAATGGACGGTGATTGAATCAGCACCCGCTGCCTCCACCGCCAGGGCGGATGCCAGGGCCGAAGGCTCCGCCTGGGGAGAGTCCGGCATGGTGCGGTAGCGTGCCTGACGCAAGGTCACGACATGGTCGATGTTAACTCCGAGGAGCAAGTTGGTTTGGGGCATGAGCGCTATGTAGCGCAGGGCTTCTCACCCGCAAGTATCCGGTCAATGAGTCTTTTGACGCAAACTTGACAGAAAAATGTAACTGCGAGCCCAAGAAATTGAAGTACTCAATCGCTGTATCATGCGAAGTTGCATGAGTAATCCCCTATCAATAATCCCATGAAATCTTTATTCTACACAATCCTCATCATTGGCGGTGCTTTCCTGGCATATGACTATTTCGGGGCACCTCCCGGCAAGAAACTGGTCTTCAAAAGCCTCAATCCACCAGCGAAGCCCAAGGTAGTGACGGTGAAACCTAGTGAGGAGGAAAAGCCCGAGGTAAAAGAAGCGGCCCCCGAGCCAGTGAAACCTGTCGCGGTGGAGAAGCCGGTGGAAATGGCCCCGGTGCCAACGCCTGCGCCGGCTTCCTCTGGCCCGAAGTTTGAACCCATCGAGGCACTGACCGGCAACTGGTTAAAAATCCCAGCCTCCGCCTTTCCGCGTGAGGTGAAGCTGGTGCAGGACGCGATGTTCAAAATGAGCGTAGGGTCAAGCAAGATAGCCGCCGGAGGCAAGGCCTATGCCCTTGCTGCGGATAACGGGGTGCTCACCCTCGCGCCGACCGCCTCCTCGCCAGCACGTGCTCAACTGCCCATCGAAGGCACTGACTTGAAGGCTCAGCTCAACGAGGCCTATGAGAAGTGGAAGATCACACGTGCGGAAGAGCTCAAGGCCATTGCTGCGAATAAAGTGCAAAATCAGCCTGCAGCATCGGCGTCTGGTGCCGGGCCTTCCAGCAGCGAGGTGGATGCGGGTGGCAAGCCCGTGCGAGATTCCACCAGCGGCTATCCACTGCTGATCGCCAGCATGAAAAGTGGGCAGATCACGGAGATCAAGCCAGAGAATGTCATCAGCTGGCAGGATCCGCAGCCTACCGTGATTCAAGGCAAGCCAGGCTGGGCGGTGAAAGTGGGCTGCAATGTGAAGACGGTGTTTGGACTGCAACCCACCGAAGCACAGGCATTGGTGCTCAATGGCAGGGTCGTCGGCTGGTATTACACCGGTTCAGGTGAAGAGGTGCCGTGATGAAATTTCTCAAGCATTAAAGTTTCCGTTTGCCAGCAGGAAGGGAGCGTTTATTATCGCGACCCCAAACGGCAAAGGAGCGGTAGTTCAGTTGGTTAGAACGCCAGCCTGTCACGTTGGAGGTCACGGGTTCGAGCCCCGTCCGCTCCGCCAGTTGGGTTAGATAGGCCGCCTTGCATTTCGCAGGCGGCCTTTTTTCTTGCTCCTTTTCCAGCGTGCTGCGCAGGCCGTGAGGTACGGAAAATGAACAGGCATGCAAACACCAGCCGCTGGTCTTGCGGTATCCTGACATCACTTGATTCACTGGGCCGACTTCTGAGGCCAGGTGAAGGGCTCTTACTTTTTGTTTAAAACGCTCTCAAAACAGCGCTGCTCTTCTGGCAGCATGCTGGCCTTGGGGTTGATGGCCTTGATCACACCCAGCGCTTCGTTATGAAATCCACCGCTGTTGGCAATGGCGGCAAAGACGGCGCGCTGTCCCTCGGTGAGTGGATTGAGATCAATGTATTGCAGATTTTGGACTGCCTGTTGAGTATCCTGCAGCCGCCAGCGAGCCAGGGCGACGGTGAGTTTGCGCTGATTGTCCGCCGGCTGAATTTTCAGCAAATTGACGGCATTGCGCAGTGCAAGTTCGATGTTTTTGCCAGCCAGCAGGCTGACGTAGAGATAGCTTTCGACAAAGTTTGTGTCATCCGGCCAGCGTGTCACCGCCTCCTGAGCGGCCTGTAGCAGAGATTCAGTGCTGCGGTTGGCCCGACACGCTTTGATCAGTCCGGTGAAGGCATCGCGTTCGATGCGGGGTGAAGCTGAGGCGCGCTGCGCGGCCTTGATGGCCAGCCGGTAGGCATCTTCTGCGATGTCAAAATGGCCACGTTCCTCACCATACCTGGCGATTTGCAGCAGGGCAGGGTAACGCCCGTTGAATTGAGCTGCGTCCTTGGCGGCGATCAGTTTGGAGCGCAGTTCTTCGGTGGGCTTCTTCAAGATGTAGGCCAGGTGTGCACGGAACATGGCCAAGGTGGTGGGGTCGAGCACGCCCGCGACCGTGGGATCGTTGACCAGGCGCTCCAGGTCATCGAAACGCTGCAGCACGGTGAGGGCGTTGAGATAGTTTTCCAACAGGCCCTGATGGGCTTTGGCTTCTTCCTCCGGCAGGACGGACAGAATCTGGCGAAATTCCCCCTCTTCAACCAGCCAGCGTATAAACGGCAGCAGTTGATCGCGTTTTTTGTCCCGGTACTTTGCAGTGGCGGACATCACGATTTCTTTTTTGTGCCCCGGAGACTGCTGAACTTCGCGCTTCAGCGCACTCACGTAATGCCTGTCGTCTGCCTTGGGATGGTTTTTGAGGCGTTCGATCAACCGGGTGGCGTCAGCGGGCGTCAAAGAGGGCAGGCTGTCGATGTACTCCAGGGTTTGCAGGCTGAGCACATCGTTTCCGGAGGCCAGTTTCCAGAGTGACTCCATGCCCAGCCCGACTTCAGTCGGATTCCCGGAGGTCAGCTGTACTTTGGCGAAGCGCAGCGCCCCTTCCTTGTCATCGGGATGAGCCTGAGTATAATTGCGCAGCACATTGAGCAGCGGTTTGTTCTGTTCACGCTGCCCCCAGACCTCCTCGGCCAGTTGAATCAGCGCTTCGCTGGGCTGCTCCACCCTCATCAGTTGTTCCAGCGCCTGGGAGGCCTCCTTGGGTTTTCCCAGGTTGAGGAGGCAGCGCACATGGAGTTGCTCGTCGGCTGGCGTGAGGACATCGAGGTTCTTCAGCTTGTCATAGAAGTACAGCGCAGTGTCACGCTTCATCAGCGTGAAGTATTCAAAGTTCAACCGGATGGCTTCCTCGCTCTCAGGGGCTTTCGTGTAAGCCTCCTGCGCTTTCATTACTGCATTCACGCTCTGGCCGTTTTCCATCATCTGCCGCGCCTCTTTCACCATGCTCTCCGCACGCATGTTTTTGTATGAGTTTTTCAGTGGGCGTGCATAGACAATGCCGAGTATGAGCAGGGAGGAGCAGATGGCCAGGATCACAAAGGCCGCCACCCAGCGTGCCAGCGGCGACTGCCGGTCCCGATGCGCCACAGTCGGAGGCACCAGCCATTCCCAGACGGCGATAAAAGGACGCCACAAAAGGAAGGGTTTTTGTGTGAGATCCTTGGTGGGATCAATTTTTTGGTTCCAAAGCATGAGGATTCGCGACTGGGGTGCTGAATGTAGGTGTGCAGGATGCGCCGTCACGTTGAAATTTATTCTGTGACCTGATTGTCAATTTCAGCGTTGAAGGCATCCCGCAACCCGAGAGAATTCAGTTGAAAAGCCCTGCGTACCTCCTAAAGCAGCAATCCGCGATTGAACGTCCGGAGGGGGCGAACAACCAGAACCGTCCCCCCGTGGCGTTCCGTTTTCCCAACCAACCGATCCAACGACGTTATGATCCAAGTTAAGAACCTCATCAAGGTGTTCGGCACCAAAGTGGCTGTCGATGATGTCTCCTTCTCCGTGGAAAAAGGAGAAGTCCTGGGCTTTCTCGGGCCGAATGGTGCCGGCAAATCCACCACCATGCGCATGGTCACCGGTTATTTCCGCCCCACCAGTGGCAGCGTGAATATTTGTGGAATCGACATGCTTGAAGAGCCTGAACTGGCCAAGCAGCGCCTCGGGTACCTGCCTGAAAACGCGCCGCTTTATTCCGACATGACGGTGGCCAGCTTCCTCGGCTTTTGCGCCGAACTGCGGGGCCTGCATGGTGCGGACCGCACCCGGGCCATTGACCGCGTGCTGGACCTGTGCTTCCTCGACAATGTGCGGAATCAGAGCGTGGACACGCTGTCCAAGGGCTACCGCCACCGCACCTGCTTCGCGCAAAGCATCATTCATGACCCGGATGTGCTGATTCTCGACGAGCCGACTGACGGTCTCGATCCGAATCAGAAGCATGAAGTGCGAAGCATGATCAAGCGCATGGGCAAGGACAAGGCGATCATCTTTTCCACGCATATTCTGGAAGAAGTCGAAGCCGCCTGCTCCCGCGCCATCATCATCGACCGTGGCAAAGTGGTGGCCGACGGCACGCCAGAAAGCCTCAAAAAGCTCGTTCCCGGCGCAAACTCACTCGACGAAGTTTTCCGCAGCATCACCAATTCAGACACAGCTGTCAAAAAAGCAGCCTGATATCCTTTTCCCTTTTCCCCACCCCCAATCCAACCAACGCATGAGCAATCGAGACATCCAAAACACTCTTGCCGTCTTTAAGCGGGAGTTTATGGCCTACTTCAACTCTCCCGTGTTTTACGTCATCGTCGTCATCTTCCTGCTGGCGACGAATGGCTTCACGTTCTTCTTCTCCCGCCTGCTGGACAGTGACGACGTTTCTCTGGCCACCCGTTTCTTTGTCTGGCATCCGTGGATCTACACGGTGCTGGCTCCAGCCGTGGGCATGCGCCTGTGGTCGGAGGAGCACCGTCTTGGCACCATTGAACTGCTCATGACCATGCCGGTCTCTCCATGGCAGGCTATTTGGGGCAAGTTTCTGGCGGCTTCCGTGATCTGGCTGATCGCCCTGGCTCTGACCTTCCCGATCGTTGTGACGGTGGCCTATTTGGGCGATCCTGACAGCGGCCCTATCATCAGCGGCTATGTGGCCAGCTACCTCTATGCCATGGCATGTCTGGCTGTGACTTCCGCCATCAGCGCCTTTACGCGCAGTCAGGTGGTGTGCTTTATCATCAGCGTCGCATTTTGTCTGGTCATTGCCCTCATCGGCGATCCTGGTCTGACTCAAACGGTCGTCAACGCTGTCCCTAACGGGACGGAGGGCGTGGTGCGGTTCATCAGCTACTTCAGTTTCATGGATCACTTCTTTGAAATGACCAAGGGCATCTTCGTCCTGCGTGACGTGCTTTACTTCGTCTCGGTCATCGTGGTGGCGCTGCTGGTGACCGACCTGGGTCTCCGCTCCAAGCGCGCCTGATTGTTCCATTGAGCTTCCCTCTTCAACCAACTTTTTTCTAAACATGAGTGCTTCCAACAAGACCGCCACAGCCGGCGTAACCACACTGTTGATCATTGCTGTCATTTTCGCCCTGAACTTCCTCGTTGGCGGGGTGGGTTCTGGCAATCTCCGCCTCGATCTCACCGAGGATGGTTTGTTTACCCTTTCGAAGGGCACGAAGAACATCCTCAGCCGGATCAACACCGACGAGCCGGTGACGATCAAATTTTATGCCACAAACGATGACCGGGTCATGCCGAACATCCTCAAGCCGCACGCCCGCTCCATCGAGGACCTGCTGTTGGAATATGAAAAGCAGAGTGACGGAGCCGTTTCCCTTGAAGTCATCCATCCGAATCCAGATACGGATGATGAGGACAAGGCGAAGGACGATGAAATCCGCGGCATGCAGGTCAATCAGGAAGGCGACAATATTTATCTGGGACTCACCGTCCAGTGCCTCGATCGCAAGGAGATCCTGCCCTTCCTCAATCCAGAAGATGCCACGGCGTTCGAATACGATGTGTCCCGTGCGATTGCCAAGGTCATCAAGCCGACCAAGACGGTCATCGGTCTTATGAGTGCCATGCCCATCGGCGGGGTGCCCTCCATGCCGTTCCAACAGCAGCGTGGTCCGGAAGCCTGGGCGATTGTTCAGCAACTTCGGGCAGACTATGAGGTGCGTGACCTCTCGATGTCAGTCGATAAAATTGACAGCGACATCACCGTTCTTCTTGTGGTGCATCCGGCAGACATCAGCCCGACGGCTGAGTTCGCCATCGACCAGTACCTTCTTGGCGGCGGCAATGTCGTTGCCTTTGTGGATCCTCAGAGCCTGCTCGCCCAGGCCATGAGCAGCCAGCCCAATCCGATGACCGGTCAGCCGGGCAACATGATCAACACTTCCTCCGACCTGCCGAATTTGTTCAAGGCCTGGGGCATCAGCTACCAAAAAGACATGGTGCTGGCGGACATGAACTACCGCGGCAACCTCCAAGGACGTCTGATGCCGACGGCTCTGCAACTCCCCGGTAAAGCCATCAATCAGGATGACCGCGTCACTTCCGGCCTGCAGTCCTTCACCCTCGTCAATGCCGGTGCCTTGGTGATCGACCGCAAGGAAGGGCTCGACGTGATCACGCTTGCCAGCAGTTCGGAGGCTTCGGAACTGATCGACACCGCTGCGGCTGATAAACTGCGCCGGGAGCCCATGGTGAACTTTACCGCCAGCGGTAAAAAGCAGGTGCTCGGTGTGCATATCTCCGGCAAGTTCAAGACGGCCTTCCCGAATGGCAAGCCTGCGGCTCCTGCTGGATCCAAAGAAACGGGCGGCCCTGAGCAGGACGCGAGCGCACCAGGCGCAGCAGCGGCGAAGGCCCCTGAAAAGAAAGCAGACAACTCGCTCAAAGATTCCCAAGACAGCGAGAGCAATGTCATCCTCTTTTCGGACTCCGACATGCTCTATGATGCCTTTTGCCTGCGTCAGGGAGATCTCGGTGTCGGCCTCATCACCACGGGAGGCAACCTACCCATGCTGCTCAATGCCGTGGAGGTGCTCGCCGGCGGTGGCGACCTCATTCAGGTTCGTAACCGCAAGTCTCCAGTCCGTCCATTCACCAAGCTGAAGGAGATGCGTGAGACCGTGGAAGAAAAATATCGTCCACAGCTGGTCGAACTGGAGAAGGAACGTCAGGAACTGGCGGAAAAGCTCAGCAAAGCGCGTCCGCAGCTCGATCTGAAGAAGGGTGCGTTGATTGTTGACCAGGCCACCATGAACAACATCAAAGAGATGGAGAAAAACTCGAAGACCATCGACAAAGAAGTGAGGAACATCCGCAAAGAGGTCAACAAGGAGGTGGAGTTCCGCAAGACCCTGATCAAGACCCTTAATGTACTCCTCGTTCCTTTTCTGGTTGGGATGGTAGGCCTTATTTTCGCTATGCAGCGCCGCACCCGCACAGCTGCGGCCTGATATTCATTCAAAACTCGTTTTAAACACCTGTTCTTTTCCGCAACACCATGAAGAAGATCGTCATCCTTTTGGTTTTACTCGTTGCCATCGCCGGCACCGCCTATTTTCAGTCCAACAAGCGCAACTCGCGTTTGAATCGCTCCGTCATGAACGTGAAGTCGCGGGAGCTTTTATTTCCGGATTTCGACATTAACGGCATTAAAAAAATCCGAATTAAGGAGGACAAGGCTGAGACTACCCTCACTGTCCAGAATGACACTTGGGTCGTTCTTGAGCGTGCGGGGTATCCCGTGGAGAAAGAGAAGCTTCAGACCGCGATGCTGAGCCTCAAGTATGAAAAGATCAAAGGTGGCCGCCATATCGGCAAAGATTCCTGGGGCAAAGTGGGGGTGAACTCGCCGGGGAATGCCGCTGCCGCTGCCGCTGCCGCTGCCACTGGCGCGGGTACGCTCGTCGAGTTGTTCGACGACAAGGATGCTCTGAAATACTCCTTTGTGCTGGGCGGGCAGGTGGCCAGTTCGGGTGGGGCTAATAATAATGATCAGATGAAAATGTTCGGCGGCACGACGGGCAATCGTTTCATCCGCATCCTGGGAGAGGAAACCATTTGGGAGATCAATGACCAGTTGCCCGATCTGGTGACCAAGCCAGACGCCTGGCTGGCGAAAGGCTTTTTTGATGTGCAGAAGCTGAAGTCTGTGGAAATCACCGCCGCAAAAGCGGCTGATTCGTGGAAAGCCACCCGTGCAAATGAGACTGGAGAATTCACCCTTGAAGGTGCCGGTCCAGGTGAAAGCATCGACGTCGGCAAGGTCTCGCTCGGCACGCTGCTCTCCACGCCGACCTTCAATGACGTGCTCCCTAAAGACAAGGCGGCAGCCATCATGAAAGACGCGGTGAAGGCAAAGCTCGTCACCTTCGATGGCTTCACCTACAACATCCAGACTGTGAAGCAGGCCGGGCAGGGGGATGGCGACAAATACTACCTCAGCATGAGTGTCAGTGCCGACCTTCCCAAGGAACGTGCCGCCGTGAAAGACGAGAAGCCTGAAGACAAAAAGAAAAACGACGAAGCTTTCGCCGAAGAAAAGAAGAAACTGGAGGAGAAACTGGCCAACGAGAAGAGGTTCGAAGGCTGGGTCTATGAGGTTACCGAATACACCGTCAGCAGCCTTTTGAAAAATCGTGCTGAAATTCTCGGCGCACCTAAAGCGGCGAATCAGCAGGCCCCGGCCGCAGGTGGTAACGCCAGTCCTTCCGGGCTGCCTGATATCAAAAAGATGATTCCCGGCCTGAACATGGCTCCGCCCACACCCGTGCCAAGCAGCCCTGCGGCTCCCTCCGTTCCCGCAGCGAATTCCGCGCCTCCCATCAGCGTGACCACTCCTGCCGTGCCGCTGCCAGCAGCCCCCAAAACCGAGCTCAAGCCTGCCCCGGCTCCAGATGCCAATCCCATCACAGGTGAAAAACCCGCAGTGCCAGCACCTGCTCAGGAGCCCGTCAAACCGGCTGCACCTGCCCCTTCTGCGGAGCCTGGCCAACCTGCGAAGCCGTAAGGCTCAAACCGACAGAGTGTTTTCCCAAGACGGAGTGATGCCTCGCATCACTCCGTTTTGATTTATTGAGCATGCAACGTTGTCACGGTTTAATCATTGCATGGGGCTGATTGTACCTGCTCACCACTTTGCTCTTCCCACCGCGCCAGCAGCCACAGTACATCTGACAGGCGGTTGAGGAATCGGATGAGTTCTTCATTGGGCACATGATCGGCCGTGCCTTGCAGGTCGATGACGTTGCGCTCGGCGCGGCGGCAGGCGACGCGGGCGAGATCGGCATAGGCACCGCTCATGACACCGGCTTCGCCGGGCAGCGCCCAGCCTTTGAACTTTAGAGCGCCGCCCGCTTCCAATTTTGCCACCCACTCATCCAGCCAGACGACGTTGGGAGTGGAAATGCGCTCGGGGTGGGTGGCTGCATAACGGCTTTCATCACCGGGTGGGGTGGCCAGCTCTCCCATGAGTTCGATGAGCCAGCGCTGCACCTGGGGGACGATTTGCCGTGTCTCTTCGCGTGCAGCGGCGATGCGCATGGGGCCAAGGGCGGCATTCAACTCATCCACGGCACCAAGGGCATGAACACGAGGATGGGATTTGGCGAGACGACAGCCAAATAGCAGGTCGGTCTGGCCTTGGTCTCCTTTGCGAGTGGCGATGGACATGGGAAGAGAATGACGGATGACAGTGAGGTTATTCGTCTGGGAAGTTGGTTGGCGGTGCCTCGTGCGGCGGGGCTGCCAAGGCTGGAGCGGGTGACGGAAAGGTGGTCGTTTTTCCTTTTCGACAGGAGCGTACTGTCCACCCAAACAGCAGGGCCAGCAAGAGCAAGGCAGCCAGGCGTGCGGAACGTGTGGAAAGCATGTGACGTTACCTGCTTTCAGCCTCGTTTGGCCTGCCTGTGGCGATCTACTTCCCGGCTGGCATGTTCCAAGGTGAGCTGCTCCTCGGCTGTCAGACTGTCTTTGCCGTGCTGGTTTATTTTATCCAGCAGCGGATTCACCACCTCCTCCATCCAGGCTTCCACTGAGTCCGGCTGCCGTTGTGAGGCCAAAGGGGCCGTGTCGAGTTCGAGATCGGTCGCCGGCCTCACTCGTGTGCGTGCCATGGCTCGTTTGCGCTGCTTCTGGTACTGCGCAGGCTGCCATTGGCTGGCGTAGGTCAGAGGCCTGCCACCATAGCCAAGGCTGCGTGCATAAAACCAGCCCACTGCAGCACCGCCGAGGTGGGCAAAGTAGGCGATCTTCATCCCTTCGGGCAGGACGTGAAACAAGACTCCAGCGAGACCGAAGACCAACTGGATGATGAAGAGGCCCTTGGCCAGAGTCCACAGCCGCAACTGCACGGGTATGATGAAGTAGATGAATGCGGTGATTTTTTCATCCGGCAGCACTACCGCGAGCGCCATGAGCAAACCAAAAACCGAGGCCGAGGCACCTACTAGCGGCGTGGTCATGTCACCTAGCACAAAGCCATTCACCGCCATCTCCGTGGCTGCTCCTGCAACCCCGGAGAAAAGATAGATCAGGGTGAAATGGCGGCTGCCGAAAAGCTGCTGCACTCCGCGACCTGCGAACCACAGCAGCATCATGTTCAGAGCAAAGTGTACGATGCCGCCATGCACGAACATGTAGGTGAACAGCGTCCACAGCTTGCCACGCATCAGTTCATCCACGCTCACACCGCCCAGTGGCAGGTACATCGCCCCAGTCAGGGGGTGCCGGACAGAGCCGGTCTCAAACACAAACTGCATGACAAAGACCGCAATATTGATCCCAAGGATCACATGGAATGCCGTGATATCCCGCACCATTCCAGAAATGGAACGTGGCGGTTCTTCACGCATGTAGTCGCGGTCATACAGGGACATGGGCTGAATGTGCCCGACTGCGCGTCCTGTGCGAGGTTTTTTTCGTGTTGGCGATGACAAGCGGCTCCGGTGCGGTTACGCTCCCCGCGCAGTATGAAATCGTCCTCTGAATCCCTGCTCGACGCCGTATCCCAAAGCGGGGCGCATGATGCCGCTGACCTGCTGGAGCAAGCCTCGGGCGAGGACGCCGCCAAGGTGCTGCAGCAGCTTAACCCCATGGTGGCCCAGCGCGTGCTTGAGGAGATGCAGGAGGAGCCGCGGACTGCCGCTATGACGTTCGTCCCATTGAGAAAGGCCAGGCAGTGGGCCAGCAACCGTGAACACCCCGAAGACAGTGTTGGCTGGCTGATGGAGGAGCCGGTGGCAGTGTTCCGCCCTGACGCGAACGCGCGCGACACCATTGAAGAGGTGCGCAAGCTCGCGAAGAAGGCATTTATTACCTACGGGTACATCACGGACCAACAGGGCCGCTTGCTTGGCCTGCTGGTGATGCGGGATCTCATGCTCGCCGAGCCGGACGCCAAGCTCGCGGACGTAATGTTGAAGGATCCCTTCAAGCTCGATCCTGACATGGAACTTACCGAGGCGATGAAGATGGTCGTGAACAAGCACTATCCCGTCTATCCTGTCTGCAGCAAAGACGGCATCTTGCTGGGGTTGGTGCGCGGGCAGACGTTATTCGAGGCACGTGCCATCGAAATCAGTGCGCAGGTTGGCTCAATGGTGGGGGTGGAAAAGGAAGAGCGACTCTCCACACCGCTGCTGCGCAGCCTGCGTTTCCGCCATCCCTGGCTGCAGATCAATCTGGTCACCTGTTTCATCGCAGCCACGGTGGTCGGGGTGTTTGAGGGAACGCTCGGCCGCCTTGTGATTCTTGCCGCGTTTCTGCCGGTGCTTGCCGGACAGTCTGGCAATACCGGCTGTCAGGCGCTTGCCGTGACCCTGCGCGGCATGACGCTGGGAGATCTGAAAGCGGGTGATGAACGCCGGCTGGTGATCAAGGAGGGGCTGCTCGGATTGTACAATGGCATGCTCGTCGGTATTTCCGCAGGCGTCGGCATGGGAATCTATGCCCGCATGAATCACAATCCCAACGCTCTCATGCTGGCATTCGTGGTATGGGTCGCGATGACTTTCAGTTGTGTCGTCAGCGGTTTGAGCGGTGCATTAATTCCGCTGTTGCTGAGAAAATTCGGCGCTGATCCGGCCACCGCATCCAGCATTTTCCTCACCACGGCCACGGATGTGATCAGCATGGGCACCTTTCTAGGACTCGCGACATGGTTGGTGCCATGACCGTGTGGGGCAGGGGAGAGTGGCGGCAGCAGATGCACGAGCATTCAGCGCGTGTCGCTGAACATGCGGACGCTTTCGTGGACCGCCGCAGTCGTGATGCGAAAAATCCAGTGCATGATTTTCTCTTCACCTACTACAGCTTTGCACCGGCGAAGCTCAAGCAGTGGGTGCCACCCTACGGTGTGAGTCTTGAAGTCACGCCTGAGGATTTTACCGCCTATCCGTGGTTGCAAAGCGAGCGGTTCATTTGTGAAAATGGATTGCTGCAAATCGACTCGAGTCGCTTCAAGCAGCGAGAGCGCGAATTCGCCGCATGGGTCGCCATGCTTTGCACGCGCATCCTTGGCAGGGCGGGGCGCTTCACCTGCTATGGACTGCATGAGTGGGCCATGGTGTACCGTCAGTCGGCAGAGCAGGTGAGGCATCAGGGTTACGAACTGCGTCTGCCGCCCCACGAACTCGCCGCCTTTGTTGAGTCGCTTCCAGTGTGCTGCTCGCACTATGATGCGTTTCGCTTTTTTACAACGGATGCCCGGCCTTTGAATGTGCTGCAACCCACGCTCGACTCACGTCCCGATCTCGAGCAGTCCGCCTGCCTGCATGCGAACATGGATCTCTACAAATGGTCCTCCAAGCTCTGGCCTTGGATCGGTTCTGATTTGATCGGCGAATGTTTCGAACTTGCCCTCATGGGCCGTGATCTCGACATGCGTGCGAGTCCGTATGATCTAAGATCTCTCGGCTATGAACCGGTGAAAATCGAAACGGTGGAAGGACGTGCCCGGTATGAACGTGAGCAGCGCGAACTGGCGCTGAAGGCTGAGGAACTGCGCAGGCGGCTGCTCGATCTGTGCACGGCGCTTTCACAGATGGTCGTTGCTCATTCGTCGTCCCACTTCCTCGCAGAGCCCGATGAACGTGCGCTCGGGCAGGTTTAGCGGGCGATTCTTGAGGGTTGAGACTATCCAGCGACGCTTGAGCTTTGCCTTCGGCAACGGCAGAGCGATCAATTGACCGGCTTCGATCTCGCTACGTGCAATCCAGCGCGCGGCAATCGCCACGCCGATGCCCAGCTTGGCCAGTTCCACCGTGGCCTCGGAGCTGCCCAGTTCGATGAAGGAGTGCAGGCGCACGCCGTTTTTGAGAAAGTAATCCTGAATCATGGAGAAGTTCAGGCTGTTGCGGCTCGCAACGATGAAGGTTTCGTTCACCGCATCCTTCAGTTTTGGGCGTGTCTGCGCCCAGCGGTGCAGCGGCGAGACGAGAAACTCCAGTTCGTCATCAAAGATGGCGTGGCAGTTCAGGCGCGAGACATCCAGAGGACGCAGACTCACCGCCAGGTCGATTTCGTTTTTTATCAGCCGGTCAATGGTGTCCGGTGTTTCACCGCAGGTGACTTTGATTTCATAGAGCGGGAAGGATTCCTTGAACTCACGCAGCACGGTGGGCAGAATGAACTGCGCCGCCGCCGTGGTGCAGCCGATGCGGAGCTTGCCGCGTGGGGTCTGATCCAGCGTTCCCAGAACGGCGCGTGCATGAGACATGGACTGCAGAATCGTTTCCGCATGAGGCAGCAGTTCACGACCTGCATGTGTGAGGTGCACGTGTTTGCCCTGACGGTGAAACAGCCGGCTGCCGAGATCGGTCTCCAGAGATTTGATGGCGTGGCTGACTGCGCTCTGCGTGAGGTGCAGTTCGCGTCCGGTCTGGGTGAAGCTGCCGCTGCGAGCGAGACGTACGAAGGCGCGGAGCTGTCGGGTGTCGATGGATTGATCCATGAATTCAATTCATACATCTATTGAAAAACATTGCGCTTTGTTTATAGAGAAATATTCGCAGATGGCCCCCCTGATGCTGATAGGGAGGGCATGCCGCAACGCTCCACATTTTCAAAATCCTCTCTCGCTGGTGTCGTCCAGCCGGTCCGCATCGGGTTCATCCCGCTGGTTGACTGCGCTCCGCTGCTAGTGGCCAGGCACATGGATCTGTTCAGCAAACACGGTGTACGAGTTGAGTTAAATTGTGAGGTCGGATGGGCCACCATTCGGGAGAAACTGCTCTATGGGCAGCTGGATGCGGTGCATGCCATCGCCGGCCTTGTGCTGGCGCTGCGTCTTGGACTTAGCACTCCGCCCTGCCGCGTGGTGGCTCCGTTCGTCTTCAATTTGCATGGAAATGCCATCACCCTCAGCCGTGATCTCTGGAACCGCGGAGTGCGTGATTCCGCCAGCTTGAAAAAACTCATCCGGAGCGCGTTCAGCCGCCGCTTCACCTTTGGCATGGTGTCGCGTTACTCCTCCCACTATTTTCTCCTGCGACAGTGGCTGCAGTCAGGCGGCATTGATGTGGAAAAGGACGTGCGCATCGTCGCCCTTCCCCCCACTCAGATGGCGTCCAGCCTGGCAGAAGGTCTCATTGATGGCTACTGCGTCGGTGAACCGTGGAACTCTTATGCTGTCGAGCGAGGCATTGGCTGGATTGCTGCCACGAGTGAACAGCTTGCCCCCGGACACCCTGAAAAAGTCCTGCTCACGACCGAGCGCTTTGTCACCACTCATGCGGAAGAATCGCAGGCGATCATCAATGCCTTAAAAGAGGCCTGCGAGTTCTGTGACGTCAGAGAAAATCGCCCGGAAGTCGTCCGGGTGCTGGCCGACAGCGGCTACTTCACTGGCTACGAGAAAATTCTGCAACGCTCGCTCGTGGGTCCGCTGGATCTCGGCTCCGACAAATCCGTCGCCGTCGCGGATTTCCACATCTTCCACCGTCGTGAGGCCAACACCCCCACGAACGATCGCGGACGCTGGCTGCTCGAGCAGTTTATCGCCCACGGTCTGCTTGCCAGCGACCAATACACCGATGCCGCATCCGCGCTGCGTGAGGCGTGGACCGCTGAACTCCATTTTCCCAAAGCTAAAGCCGCCGCCAGCAACGCCCCCAAACCTGCCAAATCCAACAAACGCTCATCAAAAACCAAAGTATGAAATTCACTCTCACCACCCTCGCGCGGCTAGCGCTTTTAATCACCACACCTGCATTTGCAGGCACCACGGAACTGCTCGATGTCGAAAAAGACCAGCTCAAGATCGGCTTCATCAAGCTGACGGACTGTGCGCCTCTTGTCATTGCCAAGGAAAAAGGCTTCTTTGAAGATGAGGGTCTGATCGTCGAAGTGGAAGCCCAGGCAAACTGGAAAGTGCTGCTCGACCGCGTCATTACCGGCGAACTCGACGGCGCTCACATGCTGGCTGGACAACCCATCGGCGCCACGGTCGGTTTTGGGATCAAAGCAGAGGTCATCACTCCGATCAGCCTCGATTACAATGGCAATGCCATCACGGTCTCCAACGCTGTGTGGGAGAAAATGAAGCCTGCCATCCCCAAGGATGCAGACGGCAAGCCCGTGCATCCGATCAAAGCCGACAGCTTCAAACCCATCGTCATGGAAGCCAAGGCCACTGGCAAGCCGCTGCAGTTTGGCATGGTGTTCCCTGTCTCCACCCATAACTACGAGCTGCGCTACTGGCTCGCTGCGGGTGGCATTAATCCCGGGTTCTATTTCGATCCGAAAAGCGGTGAGGAAAACATCCCCGGGGTTCTCAACGGAGATCTTGTTATCTCTGTGACTCCACCACCCCAGATGCCTTCCACTCTCGAAGCTGGTACCATTGTCGGCTACTGTGTGGGCGAGCCCTGGAACCAGCAGGCGGTCTTCAAGAAGATCGGCGTTCCGGTGATCACCGATCATGAAATCTGGGCTTACAATCCTGAAAAAGTCTTCGGCATCACCAAGGCATTCGCGGAGAAAAATCCAAACACCACGCTGGCGCTGACCAAGGCCATCATTCGTGCCTGTGCCTGGCTCGACGCGAGTCCAGAAAACCGCAAAGAAGCGGTGAAAATTCTCAGCAAGCCAAATTATGTCGGTGCGGATGAAGCGGTCATCGCAAACAGCATGACGGGCACCTTTGAGTATGAACCCGGCGACAAGCGTGCGGCACCCGATTTCAACGTCTTTTTCAAGCACAATGCCTCCTATCCTTGGGCCAGTGACTGTGTCTGGTATCTCACGCAGATGGTGCGCTGGGGACAGGTGAAGGAGCAGAAGCCAGATGTCTGGTATGCAGAGACGGCCAAGTCTGTCTATCGCGCCGACATCTACGAGAAGGCGGCCGGCCTGCTGATCAAGGAAGGCTTCTTTACTGACAAGGACTTTCCCCTGGGCAGCGATGGCTACCGCGAGCCGTCCTCCGAATTCATCGACGGCAAGACCTACAACGGTCACAAGCCCAACGACTATCTCAAGGCCTTCGAGATCGGCCTTAAATAAATCTCAATCACGTCCCTGAAAAGCCGCCGCCATCATGAACGCCACCACCGTCAATCCTTCCACCGCAGTTGCTGCGGTGCCCGCTCCGAAGCGTGAACCCCTGCGAATGCTAGCGATTGCTGCATTGCTGGAAAAGCTTGGTCTCGGCTATTTCAGTCCCTTCGTCCGCATGATTGCCCGTTACGATGTGAAATCGCAGTGGCAGCAAGTGGTGACAAACACGGTTTTGCCCGGAGTCGTGATCATCCTGTTCATGGGTTTTT
This sequence comes from Prosthecobacter sp., assembly GCA_021733925.1. GTDB lineage: Bacteria > Verrucomicrobiota > Verrucomicrobiia > Verrucomicrobiales > Verrucomicrobiaceae > Prosthecobacter. Next base: position 114,152 of record JAIPJY010000015.1, read on the forward strand.
GGACGCTGTGTTCACACTCGGTGCATACGGACAGCCAGCGCATCCCGACTCCGACGGAAACCTGGAAAGCATGGCAGGGCATGCGTGAATTCGCCCGAAATGAAGCGGTCAAGAAGCAGGAGTTTCTTGCCAGCATGTCCACGATCGCCGCCAAGTGGGATGCGAAGGCAGCGGAGGCGAAAGCTGCGGGCAATGCAGATGCGGCCACCAAGTTTAGCGACAAGGCAGCCAGCTATCGCAGTAAATACTACGCAGGCCCTCCGACATTTGGCACACAGATCATGACCAGCCTGCTCACCGTGGCGATTGGCATCGGCGCGGCCACCTTGATCGCCGTGCCCCTTGGCTTTCTTTGTGGATTGAGCCCGCGCTTCAATCTGGCGATGAATCCGATCATTCAGATCTTCAAGCCGGTGTCTCCGCTGGCCTGGCTGCCCATCGTTTTTGTGTTTGTGACGGCGCTCTATCATCCTGCCGGGGATGACAGCATCTCGCGGGCGCTTCTCATCTCCGCAGGCACGGTGACGCTATGCTCATTGTGGCCCACGTTGATCAACACAGCGGTCGGTGTGGCAGGAGTTGACCGAGACTATCTCAATGTGGCGAAGGTTCTCAAGTTGAACGCCTTTCAGCGCATCTGGAAAATCATTCTTCCCGCCGCGTTGCCTCTCATCTTCACCGGCATGCGCCTTTCCATCGGCGTTGGCTGGATGGTGCTGATCGCCGCAGACATGCTGGCGCAGAATCCGGGCCTCGGCAAATTCGTCTGGGACACTTTCCAGAACGGCTCCACCGAAAGCATGGCGCAGATCATCGTCGCTGTGTTCGCCATTGGTTTCATCGGCTTCGTCCTAGACCGCATCATGCTGGCCCTGCAGCGCCTCGTCACCTTTGGCGGTCAGACCCTCTAACCACACCTGCGTCATGTCCTTGATCGAACTTAACCATGTCTCCGTCGGTTTTGGCGCGGCAAGCACGCGCACCGAGGTGCTGCGTGACATCAACCTCACGCTGAATGAGGGCGAACTCGTGGCCATCGTTGGCTACTCAGGCAGCGGCAAATCAACCCTGGTCAATCTCATCGCCGGATTAGTTCACCCGGATAAGGGAGAGGCGTTGTTTGATGGCAAGCCGATCACCGGCCCCGGGCCGGAGCGTGGACTGGTGTTTCAGACCTACGCATTGCTTCCCTGGCTGAGCGTGAGGGGAAATGTGGCTCTGGCGGTGAACCAGGTCTGCCAAGATGAATCGCTGGAGGCGCGCAACAAGCGGATCACCGACGCCGTGGATCAGGTCAAGCTCACGCCTGCGCTGCGCAAGCTTCCCAGTGAGCTTTCAGGAGGCATGCGCCAGCGTGTTTCTGTGGCCCGTGCTCTCTCGTTTTCGCCCCGGGTGCTGCTGCTCGATGAACCCCTGAGCGCGCTCGATGCCCTCACTCGTTCGGAATTGCAGGACCAAATCCTGGAACTGAAGCAGCGCACCGGCCAGACCATCCTGCTCATCACCAATGACGTCGATGAAGCTCTGTACATGGCTGATCGTGTCATTCCTTTGACCATGGGACCCGCGGCCACATTTGGGCCGATGGAGGAAATCCGGCTGCGTCGTCCGCGTGACCGTGCGACGCTGCTCGCGGAGCCAGAAGTGCTCGCCGCCAGAAAGCGGCTGCTGGACTTCCTCATCGCGCAGAGGGAGGACACTGCGGATAATGTTTCCATCAGCCAGCTTCCAGACGCCGATCCCATCGACATCAGCAAAGCAAGCCCCACATTTACCATGCGCTGGGTCCGTGACCGCGCTGAAGCGGAAACCGGAGTCCCTGCTGTGCCGAAGCACAAGGAGAGCCACAAGCCGGCGGAAGGTTTCGTCACCATCAGCAAGCTGGGGAAAACCTATCCGACTCCGCGAGGGGCGGCGGTGATTGTGCGTGACTTTGATTTGCACATCAAACGTGGTGAACTCGTATCCATCATTGGTCATAGCGGCTGCGGCAAGAGCACCGTCTTGAGCATGGTGGCCGGACTCTCCAGCATCACGGATGGCGGCGTCATCATCGACGGTCGTGAAATCGAAGGTGCGGGGCCGGATCGCGGCATGGTGTTTCAGAGCCCGAACCTGCTGCCCTGGATGAGCGCCCTGGAAAACGTCATGCTGGGAGTGCGCCAGGTCTTTTACCATCTGAACAAGAAGGAGCAGCACGACATCGCTGCGCATTATCTTGAGACGCTCGGTCTTGGCGGCAGCTTTGAGAAGAAGCCCGGCGCGTTGTCCCAAGGCATGCGCCAGCGTGTGGGGCTTGCCCGTGCGTTTGCGCTGCAGCCGAAGGTGCTGCTACTGGATGAACCGTTTGGCATGCTCGACAAGCTCACCAAGCTCGAACTTCAGGATGTGCTGCTCAATCTACGTGAGCGCACCGGCACCACGGCCATCATGGTCACGCATGATGTCGATGAAGCCATTTATCTCTCCGATCAGGTGGTGATGATGAGTGACGGCCCTGCCGCCACCGCCGCTGAGATTCTGCACATTTCATTCCCACGCCCGCGTGACCGCAAGGTGCTGATCGAAAGCCCCGAATGGCATCACTACCGTGAGCACCTGCTCTCATTCCTCGAAGAACGCGCTCACGTGCGTGGCGTGACCACGCACCACAGTCGCGCTGCGGGCACACTGCTCCGCCGCCGCGCATCCCTTTCCCTGCAAGCCGCCGCTTAGCCGAATCAACAACACACCCACTACACACACATGAAAAGGCTTCTCCCGCTTTTGCTTGCGACTTCTTCGCTCGCACTCGCCCAAACCCCCGCTCCCAAAACCACGGCGCCCGCCCCGGTGCCTGTCCCAGGCTTTACGCTTGCACCACCTCCGCCCGCGTATGCTCCCATGAAGATGGGCAAGTTTACCTTCGATGTGCAGGAAAAGATGCGCTACGAAGTCCGAGACAACAACTTTGACTTCAACAGTGCGGTCAACAGTCCGCAGGACGCCGCATGGCTGCTCCAGCGTTTTCGCCTTGGCCTTGGCTATGATATCAACTCATGGATCAAGCTCTATGTACAGGGCCAGGACGTGCGGGAAATCGGCGGCAGCCGCTCGCGCCAGATTGGTGTAGGCGGGGCCGAGGGGGATGACATTTTCGACATCCTGAAGGCCTACATCCAGATCGGGAACATTAAGAAAGGGTTCAGTGCGACGCTGGGCCGGCAGTTCCTCTCCTTCGGGGACCAGCGTCTGATCGGGCCGCTGGAGTGGGCGAACCAGGCGCGCACATTTGATGCGTTCAAGTTCCGCTACACTGCGAGCAAGTGGTCGCTGGATGCCTTCACGGCGAGTCCGGTGACGTTCACCAACAACCAGTGGAACAAGTCCGACCTGCTGAGCCAGACGGACCACCGCAATGCCTTCCTGAGCGGTCTGTATCTGAGCACGCTGTTTGTGCCGTTTAACAAGACCACGGACTTTTATGCGCTGCACTACCGGGACGACGGCACGGGCACCTTCGGCGCGCCGACTGGCTCGACGAGCTTTGTCACACTCGGCACGCTGTGGAAGGGAGACCCCTTGAAGCTGAACGGCTTTGACTATGAAACGGAGATGGACTTCCAAACCGGCAAGGTGGGAGGACGCTCGCTGACAGCGTATGCGGGTCACTGGGGAGCAGGTTACAACTGGCTGAAGTCGCCCTGGAAGCCCCGGTTTGGCATGCAATACAACTATGCCTCTGGTGATGGCAGCCCCAACGATAACAAAGTGGGTACGTTCCAGAACCTGTTTCCGACGAACCACCTGTTCTATGGCTACATGGACACCACGGCATGGGCGAACGTGCACAACCCACAGGTGAACTTCAGCTTCACGCCAACGTCGAAGATGAAGGTGATGCTGGACTACCACCTCTACTGGAACGCCAACAATGCCGATTCCTGGTATCGCGCCAACGGCACCGCGAAGGTGCGGCCGCTCAACGCCGCCTCCAGCTCCGCCAGCAGCTTCCGCGGCCAGGAGTTTGACCTTACCGTGAGCTACAAGATCAACGCGCACGTGGCGATGCTGGGCGGCTACAGCTACTTCATGGCCGGGCAGTATCTCAGGGACACCGGCTTTTCGAGCGATGCCCAGTTCGGCTACGTGCAGATGCAGGTCGACTTCTGACTTTTTCACACCCGCAAGCCGCTCTGACCGATGAAAATTGTCCCCCTCATTCCTGAAAACGCGCCCTTCAGCGTGGAACAACGAGCCTGGCTCAACGGCTTTCTAGCCGGAGTTCTCAATCGTGGCGCAGCGCCCAATGGGGCGGCGTCTGCAGAATCGAAGCGGCCTTTGCTCATTGCGTTCGGCAGTCAGAGCGGCAATGCGGAAAGTTTGGCCAAGCGGCTGGCCAGGGAAGCAACGGGTCGGGGCTTCGCAGCGCGCGCTGCGGGCCTCGACTCGCTGCAACCCGCCGAGCTGGTCAAAGAAGAAAACGTGCTGCTCATCACCAGCACCTGGGGTGAAGGGGACATGCCTGACAACGCGGTCTCGTTCTGGGACAGCATCAATCAAAACGGCAGCAGCCCCAGGCTGGACGGCGTGCAATTCAGCGTCCTGGCCTTGGGCGACAAAAACTATGGTGACACGTTTTGTCTGGCCGGCAAGAAACTGGACACACGCCTCGAAGAGCTGGGCGCCAAGCGAATCGTGGACCGCGTCGATTGCGATGTGGAGTTTGATGACCTGGCGAAAAAGTGGAGCGCGAGCGCCTTCACGGCATTGACTGGCAGTACGGCACCTGTGGCATCGACAGATCCGGAAGAAGAGGCCGGCTTTACCAAGAAGAATCCTTTTCCTGCCAAGCTGATCGACAACACGCCGCTCAACGCCCGTGGCAGCAGCAAGGACACGCGGCATATTGGTTTCTCACTCGCAGGCAGCGGGCTGAACTATGAAGTGGGCGACGCGCTGGGAGTCTTCGTGCAGAACTGCCCGGAAGTGGTGGACGCGGTAATCGCGGCACATGGCTTTGATCCGCAGGCGGAGGTGGCGCTGCCAGATGGTGGCAGCGCAGCGCTGCGTGAGGCGCTCATCAAGCACTACGAGGTGCGCAGCCACTTTGGCAAAGCGCCAGAGGCCGGCCTCACGCTCGCCGTTTTCATGGAGAACCTGCGCAAGCTGCAACCGCGGCTGTATTCGATCGCGTCGAGCAGCAAGGCGCATGCCGATGAAGTGCACCTCTGCATCGCCGCAGTGCGGTACAGCACGGATGGTGTGGTGCACAAAGGAGTGGCCTCCACTTATCTGGCGGACCGACTTTCACTGGGAGAGACAACGGGCATCTACTTTCATCCGGCGAATCATTTCCGCCTGCCCACGGATCTCACCAAGCCCGTCATCATGGTCGGGCCGGGAACAGGCATCGCGCCATTTCGTGCGTTTCTGGAAGAACGCCAGGCTACTCAGGCCCCCGGCAAAAACTGGCTTTTCTTCGGCGATCAAAAACGCGCGAGTGACTTTCTCTACCACGATCAAATCATTGAGTGGGTGCAGAATGGGCACCTCACACGCCTGGACACCGCTTTCAGCCGCGATCAGGAGGAAAAAATCTACGTGCAAACCCGCATGCTTCAGGCCGCCAGCGAACTCTGGCAGTGGCTGGAAGAAGGAGCTCATTTTTATGTGTGCGGTGACGCCAAACGCATGGCCAAAGATGTCGATGAGGCACTTCACAGCATCATCCAAACCGCCGGAGGCAAATCCGCAGACGAAGCCGCTGCTTACGTCGCACAAATGAAGAAGGAGAAACGCTATGCCCGCGATGTCTATTGAACCAGCCGCAACCGCCACGCCGATGAGCGCCGATTTTACCGGCGAACAGAAGCGTTACCTCGAAGGCTTCTTTGCCGGCATTGCTGCTGGTGGCGTTTCCTTCGGCGATCTCGCTCCAGCGGCTTCACCCGCAAGTCCAGCGCTCGACGACCTGACCAAGGAGGAGCGCATCAAGCGCGAGCTGCACCCCTTTGATGCAATCGAGCAACTGGTGCTGGATGCACGCTGGAATTCCAAGCCTGAGCCGGAGTCGGTGTTTCGCTACAAGTGGAACGGCCTCTTCTGGCTCAATCCGGTCAAAGACGGCTACATGTGCCGGTTGCGCATTCCGGGCGGGATCGTGAAGAGCTATCAGCTCCGCGAACTCGCCGCCATCGCCCGTGAACTCACCACGGGATACATTCAGATCACGACTCGGAACAACTTCCAGATTCGTCTCATCGAGCCGAAGAACTGTCCTGAAGTTCTGCGCCGCATCCAGGGATGTGGACTGCACTCCAAAGGTGCGGGTGCGGACAACATCCGTAACATCACGATGAACCCATGCGCTGGCTATGACCCGTATGAAATCATTGATATCCGCCCGCTGGTCAACGAACTCGCCACCCTGATCATCGCCTCCAAGGAGTTCTACGATCTGCCGCGCAAGTTTAACATCGCCTATGACGGCGGTGGGCTCATCTCCGCGGTGGAGGACACCAACGACATCGGCGCCAGCGCGGTGAAGATCGGCGAAAACAGTGAGGGCATCGAACCCGGTGTCTATTTCCGCATTGCACTGGGTGGCGTCACCGGACATCAGACCTTTGCCAGTGACTGGGGCGTGCTCGTGAAACCTGAGCAGTTGAACGATGTCATGGTTGCCCTGCTGCGTGTCTTCATTCAATTCGGTGACCGCACCAACCGCAAGAAGGCTCGCTTCAAGTATGTCGTCGAAGACAAGGGTTTGGATGGCGTGCTCGTGGAAACCGAGAAACTTCTGAAATTCAAACTGACTCGTCTCGCGCCAGACGCGCCGTGTCAGGCGAAGCGTGAATTTTCCCAGCAGGGTCATTCACATGTCGGTGCCTTTCCGCAGAAGCAGGAGGGCTTGGTTTACATCGGTGCCAGTGTCCCAGTCGGTCAGATGACCGCCAAGCAGCTCGATCGTATCGCCGACCTTGCCGATAGCTACGGTTCGGGGGAGATCCGGCTCACCGTCTGGCAAAACTTCATCATTCCGAACGTCAAGAGCGCCTATGCCGCCACGGTGGCGAAGTCGTTGAAGAAGCTCGGATTTCCCAGCGAGCAGTCGAATCTCAAAAGCGGCTTTGTAGCGTGCACCGGCAACAAGTACTGCAAGTTCGCCGCCAGCGACACCAAGGGGCACGCCATCGCCATGATGGAGTATCTCGACAAGCGCGTGCAGCTTGACCGGCCCGTGAACATTCACTTCACGGGTTGCGCGCATTCCTGTGCCCAGCACTTCATGGGGGACATCGGACTGCTCGGCACCAAGGTGAAATCCGAGAGTGGAGAAGGCTACCACATCACCGTTGGCGGTGGCTTCGGTGAGAACCGTAAAATTGGCCGCCAGATCTTCAGCGGTGTGGCCTTTGAATCGCTCGGCTCCACGTTGGAGGCCATGCTCAAAGGCTATCAGGCCCAGCGCACCGAAGGCGAAACCTTCCATTCCTTCTGCAATCGACACACCGTCGGTCAACTACAGGAGGTGTTCAGCCTCTGAGCCATGATTTGTGACCTGGAGCGTTCGATTTCAGCAGGCGGTTCCGCTGTCAGCATCATCGACGCTGCGCTCCGTGAGCAGCAGACCCTGCGCACTCCAGTCGCTCTTTTTGCAGACGAATACGATGCCAAATCCGTTCGCGATCGGTTCACACACCTGATTCCGCTCAGCAAACCCAACCTTGGGGAGCAGTACGCCTTTGAGGTCAATCTCGATGCCTGCACCGGCTGCAAGGCCTGCGTGGCAGCTTGTCATTCCCTGAACGGACTCGATGACGATGAAAGCTGGCGCGACATGGGGCTGCTCGTAGGCACGCGGAAGCAACCCTATCTGCAAACCGTCACCACCGCCTGTCATCACTGTGCCGATCCCGCCTGTGCGGATGGGTGCCCGGTGCTGGCCTATGACAAAGACCCCGTCACTGGCATCGTTCGGCATTTGGATGATCAGTGCATCGGCTGCAGTTACTGCATTTTGAAGTGCCCGTATGAAGTGCCGAAGTTCAATCTGAAGCGTGGCATTGTGCGGAAATGCGACATGTGCCAGGGGCGCCTCGCTGAAGGTGAAGCACCAGCCTGTGTACAGTCCTGCCCGAATGAGGCGATCAAAATCAAAGTCGTGAAGCTGGATGCCGTGCCGGATCGTGGCAGCATTGTCGCGGGAGCTTTTGACTCGAGCTACACACGGCCTACGACGACTTATGTTTCTTCCCAGCCGCCTCCTTCTGCAGCGAGACCTGCGGATGCAGGACGGCTTGACCTCGATCATGGCCACGATCCGCTCGCCTGGATGCTCGTGCTTACACAAATGAGCGCCGGTGGTTTCATGGGTTGCGCCGTTGCCATGTGGCTGAATTTGCTCACTATGCAGCAGGCAGCCATCACCAGTGCAGTCGCTCTCGCATTTGGTTTGGTGGGGGTTGCATTGAGCACGCTGCATCTGGGGCAGCCTTTGAAAGCATGGCGGGCATTCCTCGGCTGGCGCAAATCATGGCTCTCGCGCGAGATCATGGCCTTTGGTGCCCTGCCGGCCGGTGGTCAGGTAATCTTTGTCACATGGTGGCTGGGAAATATGGAATGGATGCGACTGGCTGTCACGGGCACGGCAGTCGCTGCCGCGGTCGCCGTGTGGTGCTCCGTGATGGTCTATGTGGACACACGCAGGCCATTTTGGTGCATGACCACTGTGGCCGCAAAATTCCTCGGGACGATGCTGCTTCTGGGGGTTGGATTGTGCGCCGCCGTTTGGAGCTGGGCCGGCATGAGCATCGCTCTATGGGCGCTGGCAATCGCACTGGTGTGCCGCTGGAGTTTGTCGCTCTGGGAGATTTCCAGTTACCGGAGTGCCTTGGACGATGAGGACTGTGACTGGCACAAATCGGCACGTGTCTTGCAGAAGCATCTCTCGGTCCGGATCGAAGTGCGCGGTCTGCTCCTCATTGCCGTCGGATTGGTGATTCCTGTGATGATCGCGGCTGGTGCATCCATGCCGTGGATGCTGAGCCTGTCTCTGCTTATGATGTTTGGCAGCCAGTTGATCGAACGGCTTTATTTCTTCACCGCCGCCGCAGGCTCAAAAATGCCGGGGAACTGACTATGATGAAACTTCCCGCCATCAAGATGCCTGCCATGACTCTGCGTGAATGGGACGGACCGCTGACGGCCGATCTGGTGCGTGAACCCGCGAAGTTTGGTCTGGGGCAGGTGCCATCCCACCTGATGCCGGATGCAACGACGACAGCGATCTGTGGTTTCTGCTCCACCGGCTGCGGGCTTAAAATCCATCTGAAGGATGGCGCAGCGGTCAATCTCACGCCGGATCCCGATTATCCAGTCAACCTCGGCACTGCTTGTCCCAAGGGCTGGGAGGCCCTCAGTGTGTTGGACGCCCCGGATCGTGCGAAGATGCCGCTGCTGCATGGCAAAGAGGTCGATTGGGACACCGCGCTCCGATACTTCTGCGACAAGATGCGCGAGATTCTCGACCAGCATGGTCCCGAGGCTGCAGCATTTCTCAGCACGGGGCAGATCATGTTTGAGGAGATGGCTTTCCTCGGCGCGCTGGCAAAGTTTGGCATGGGCATGATCCATGGCGATGGAAACACGCGTCAGTGCATGGCCACTGCTGTCGCCGCTTATAAGGAGAGCATTGGTTTTGATGCGCCGCCTTTCACGTATGCCGACTTTGAAGAGAGTGATGTGCTCGTTTTCATCGGTGCGAATCCGTGCATCGCACATCCCATCATGTGGCAGCGGGTGCTGCGCAACAAGCGCAAGCCGGAGATCATCGTCGTTGATCCACGCACCACGGAAACCGCGATGGCCGCGACGCAGCATTACGCTATCAAGCCGAAGAGCGATCTCGTGCTGCTCTATGGTCTCGCGCATCTCATCATCCGGGACGGGGGAGTGGACACCGCCTTTGTGGAAGAGCACGCCAGCGGTTTTGACGAGTTTGTTTTGTTCCTGGCAGAGTTTCACCCGCAGCGTGTGGCGCAGGAGACGGGCATCAGCGTGCATCGCCTCCTTCATTTTGCGCAGACCATCATCTCTGGCACGCCGCGTGTCTCCTTTTGGTGGACGATGGGCGTCAACCAAAGTCACCAAGCCACCCGCACCGCACAGGCCATCATCAATCTGGCTCTGATGACTGGGAACATTGGCAAGCCGGGCACCGGAGCCAATTCCATCACGGGACAGTGCAATGCAATGGGCTCACGCCTGTTCTCCAACACCACGAATCTGCTGGGCGGGCATGACTTCCGCAATCCACGGCATCGCGAGAAAATCGCCGCCGCCACCGGCATTCCGGTGGAGCGCATTCCCGATCAGCCAAGCCTGGCTTATGATCAGATCATTAAAGCCGCTGACGAAGGCAAGGTGAAGGCGATCTGGTTTGTCGCCACCAATCCAAGTCACTCGTGGATCGACCAGAACGAAGTCAACCGGGTGCTCGACAAGCTCGACTTCCTGGTGGTGCAGGACATGTACTGCACTACCGAAACTGCGAAGCGTGCCCATCTAGTGCTGCCTGCAGCAGGCTGGGGAGAAAAGGAGGGTTGCTTTATCAACAGCGAACGCCGCATTGGTTACAGCCCCAAGGTGCGCCGTGCGCCGGGCCAGGCGCTGGCGGATTTTCACATCTTTCGTCTCATCGCCCATTACTGGGGCTGCGATGATCTGTTCCGTGGCTGGAGCAGCCCTGAGGCGGTCTTTCGTGTGCTGCAGCGCTGCACGGAAGACCAGGCCTGTGACATCACGGGCATCAACGGTTACGAGATGTTGCGCAAATCCGGCGGCGTGCAGTGGCCACTTGCCAGAGATGAAAGCGCCAGGTTTGAAGTATCAAGCTGGAAGGAGCGGCGCTTATTCGAAGATGGGAAGTTTTACACTCCTGACCAGCGGGCTAAATTTGTCTTTGATGCACCAGAAGCAGCGCCTGAGCAGCGGAGTGACGAGTATCCGCTGGTATTGATCACCGGACGTGGAACGAGTGCGCAATGGCACACGGAGACACGTACTGGGAAGTCTGCGGTGCTGGCGAAAATGATGCCTGAGGAATTGATGCTGGATTTGCATCCTCAGGACGCGAACACTTTGGGTATTCGAGAGGGAATGAAAGTGCGCGTCATTTCGAAGCGTGCAGAACTGACCGCCAAAGCGCGGGTCACGAACTGCGTTTCCCCCGGTGAAGTCTTTCTGCCCATGCATGACAGCCGCGTGAACCAACTCACGCACGCATCCTTTGATCCGCACAGCCGCCAGCCGAGCTACAAGCATTCGGCGGTGCGTGTTTGTGTGTGAGTCGTTACTCAATTTTTCGCACGGTCCGCAGTTTTAGCGCTGGCTTGCCATCTTCACGGGCCTGCACCAGGTCCACGCTGAATTCCACCTGCCAGTCGTTGAGGTCTTCGGGATCAATCAGCACCTGGTGGATGATCCATGATGTGTTGTCTTCGCTCGGCTTCACATAGGTGTGGCGGCCGTTGCGGGCTTCGTTGTCAAGGCGGATGCGTTCATGTTCGGCGTAGTACGGCTCGATGAGAGTCGCCAAGGATTCTGCGGTCCATGAACTGCTGACGGTGCTGACAGCAGCGGCGTAGTTTTCCATGGAGAGCGGACGCAGGAAGCGGAAGATTTCGGTGCGAATGAGCGCGGTGAATTCGCGTTTGTTGCGAGTGATGTCGGGCGCTTCCGCCGGTTTTTCCACCTGCTCATCCGGCTTGAAGTTGGGATCACGCATGCGTTCCCATTCATCCAGCAGGCTGGAGTCCGTGCCGCGCAGCACTCCCGCTATCCACGCCTCCATTTCCTGCACGGGTTCGGTTTTGAAATTATCCGGCACGGTCTGCGCCAGCACCTTGTGCACGCCGGAGAGATGGCGCAGTAGCACGCCTTCGGCGCGGTGCAGTTCGTAGTCGTTGATGTAGTCGCTGAAGGTGCGGAAGTTCTCGAACATCTCGCGGGCGATGCTCTTGGGACGGATGTTCTCCTGACCGATCCACGGATGCGCCTCGCTGAAGGCATTGAAGGTGTTGTAGATGAAGTCGCGGCAGGGTTTTGGATATTCGAGCTCCTCCAGCTTGGCGATGCGTTCTTCAAACGGCACCCCCTCATTTTTCATCGCCACCATGGCCTCGTCCTTCACCTGATCGAGCTGACGCCGCAGGATGATGTCCGGATTTTCGAGAATGGATTCGCACAGGGTCATCACATCCGCCGCATACGTTGGCGAGGCAGGATCAATGAGCGCAAGCGTGTCGATGAGGTAGAGCGAGAGCGTGTAGTTCAGCGAAAAATCTTCCTGCAATTCCACATTGAGCCGCAGCTTGGTGCCATCGGCTGTGCGCTGCGCAGTGGGAATGATCTCGATGATCTTGCGCTGCACCAGCGCTTTGAACAGCTCCCATGCACGCTTCTCATGCTGCTTTTTCGAATTGGCGGTCTCATGCGAGTCGGCAATGAGCTGGCGCATGGCCGCGCAGGCATCGCCGGGTCTGCTGAGCACCTGCAGGAGCATGCCGTGCGAAACCTGAAAGCGAGATGCCAGTGGTTCGGGCGCGGCGTTTTGCAGCTTCTTGAAGGTGTCTTCATTCCAGCCCACAAAACCCTCCGGTGCTTTCTTCTTCACCATCTTGCGCATCTTCTTCACATCGCCGGCGGCCTTGGCCTCCATCTTGGCGTTCTCCACCACATGCTCCGGTGCCTGGCACACGACATAGCCCACGTCGTCATAGCCACGCCGTCCAGCACGTCCGGTGATCTGGTGGAAATCACGCGCGCTCAGCGTCGCCACCTTCTCACCGCCATACTTGCTCAGGCGTGTGAGCAGCACCGTGCGGATCGGCACATTCACGCCGACGCCGAGGGTGTCCGTGCCGCAGATGACCTTCAGCAGGCCGCGCTGCGCCAGCTTCTCGACCAGCACTCGGTATTTCGGCAGCAGTCCGGCATGGTGAATGCCGATGCCATGGCAGAGGTACTTCTTCACTTCCTTGCCATACGGGCTGGTGAACTTCGCGCCCACGAGCTCCTCTTTGATCGACGCCTTTTCCGCTGCCGTGCAGAAGTTCAGGCTCATCAAATCCTGCGCCGCCTGCGCGGCATCGTTCTGCGAGAAGTGGACGAGATAAACGGGTGCCTTGTTCGCAGCGATCAGCTCCTGCAGCGTCACATCGACCGATGTCTGCGCATAGCTGAACTCCAGCGGCACCGGGCGCTCGTACGCGGCCACCACGGTTGTCTCCGTTTTTGTTAATCGAGCGAGCCCCTCTTTGAAAAACTCAGTGCCGCCCATCGTGGCGGACATCAGTAGAAAACGCGAGTCACTCATGGTCAGCAGCGGCACCTGCCAGGCCACACCGCGCTCTCGGTCCGAGTAGTAGTGAAACTCGTCCATGATCACCTCACGGAAGGGGGCCTTGGCACCATCACGCAGGGCGTAGTTGGACAGAATTTCTGCGGTGCAGCAGAGAATCGGCGCTGTACGGTTCACTGTGGCATCACCGGTCGCCATGCCGACGTTGTCGGGTCCAAAGTCGCGACACAGCGCGAGAAATTTCTCATTCACCAGCGCTTTGATCGGGCAGGTATAGACGGAGCGCCGCCCCTTTGCGAGGGAGCGGAAGTGCATGGCAAGTGCCACAAGTGATTTGCCCGAGCCCGTGGGGGTGTTGAGGATCACGTTGCGATCATCAAACAGCTCTAGAATCGCCTCCTCCTGCGCTGGGTACAGCTCCAGTTTCTTCTCTGCCACATAGTCGAGAAATGCCGCCAGCAGCTCGTCATTGGAGCAGTCGGTGGATTTGGGCAGTCGGCGCAGCAGCGGGTGGTCGGTCATGTTCTTGCACATCGCCTGCGTCAATCACGCATGCAACAGCCTGACGAGATCAAAACGGCGGCGGACCGAAGCCGGGAGGTGGGCGCCTGCCGGGACCGCCGGGAGGTCCACCCGGGCCGCCCGGTCCACCACGACGGCCACGTCCCGGAGGACCCATACCGCCACCGGGAGGCCCACGGCGTGCAAAGCTGGCATCGGGTGCGCCGGCAAACTGACGCGGGACGTAGGGGTACTCGTTGGTGAGCACGTAATGATAGGTGCCCTGCGGGAATTCGGGCGTCACACCCAAGCGTCCATTGCTGGCATCGAGATCGCCTGAACCCTCGACGTACTCGTAGTCCTGCACAAAGGCACCATCATACTTGCCTCCGGGAGAGCCTGCAGGGCGGGCGCCCTGTTTGATGGCGTAGCTTGTGCTGAGCTTTTTCAGCGAGCTGCCGGCGTTGTTGGCCTCGCTGTAACCCCAAGGGCCATAGATGGGGAAACCATCCGCCGCCCATCCGACGAGGACCATCTGCGGCTTGTCGCCGCTGATCTTTTCGATCATGCCGTTGGGAATGCCATGATAATGATAGGCCCCGTTGGGCTGCACATGCGCGTTGCTGGCATCGAGCCCGAGATCAATCGCCCCGCCATGCGGTTCATACTGCCAGCCAGAGGAGGGATTGCCCTGCCACCATTCAGCGGCGAAGGGATCAAACAAGACGCCGTTCACGGCGATGCCGAAGGGCTGCATGTGAAATGGCACGGGCTTTTCCGCGAGCTTCGGGTGCAGCGGCACTTTGTAATCATAGCTCTGCGGCGCGATCACGTTCGGATTGTGCCGGTTGGGAAACTGGCCCGGTGTGTGATCTGGGATGCCATTGGCCTGGATGCGGCGGTAATTGCCTTCCGTGGTAATCTTTACCACATTTGGCGGTAACTGTGATGAGGCAGCGAGGCAGGCAGACACAAGAACGGTGCAGCTTACTTTGAGCAGCATGGCAGGAGTAGCAGCAAGTCGGGAAAATCTCATATCGTGAGACGATAACCCCGTGGGGGCGTTTTCGTTACAAGAATAATCCGTCACTGCGTTTCACGATTCCTGCTTGCTTCCGGAGGAGGATTCCGGTTTGCATCCCAACATGCCGAAGGCCTCATGTTCCAACTCCGCCCGCATCCCGCAGGTCGCCGTTCTCGTCGATACCTCGCGGTCTTATGGCCGTGACATCGTGCGCGGCATCCGGCGCTATGTGGCGGAGCATGGCCCTTGGTCGCTGTATCTGGAACCGCGTGACCTCCACAGCCGCTTCCCGGACTGGCTCAAAGACTGGCCCGGGGATGGCATTCTCTCACGTACCGTCGATGCCGCGATGCTGCGCCAGCTCAAGGCAACCAAGCTGCCGGTGATCGAGCTTCGCACCACTGTGCTGCCGCATTCGTTTCCGTTTGTCGGCATGGACAACAGCATCGTCGGCACGCGGGTGGCAGAGCATCTGCGCAATCGCGGCTTCCAGCGCTTTGCCTGCTATCTCGACTCCTCCGAGGCTTTTTTCGTCGAACGCAGCGAGTACTTTGCGCAAACTCTGAGCACGCATGGCTTCGAATGTTCACTGTTCAAGTCGGGCAGGGCAGGGAAGAAGCGTCTGCGCTGGGATCAGCACCAGCGTGCGCTGTCCGAATGGCTGATGTCTTTGGAGAAGCCCGTGGGGGTCTTTGCTGTGAATGACCAGCTCGGCTTTTGGCTGCTGGATGCGGCACGTCGTGCAGGCATCGCCGTGCCGGAGGAGGTGGCGGTGGTCGGGGCAGAAAACGACAACATGCTCTGCGACACCGCTTCACCACCGCTTTCGAGCGTGCGCCTGCGCGGACAGGCCGTGGGTTACGAAGCAGCGCGCATTCTTGATGAATGGATGGCGAAACGGCGTGTCCCCAAGCCTGGTGAAAAACATCTGCTGGCACCGGGAGACATCTTCGTGCGTCAATCCAGCGATATCGTCGCTGTGGAAGATCCCCGCATCGCTGCTGCGCTGCGCTTCATCCGCCAGCATGCCACGGAGCAGATCGACGTCACGCGAGTCGCAAGGGAGACGGCGCTCTCACGCAGTGTGCTGGAGCGCCGCATGAAGGCGCTCATTGGCCGAAGTCCCGGGGAGGAGATCAACCGCATTCGCTTTGCGGCAGTGGAGCAACTGCTCACTCAAACCAATCTCACGCTCGATGCCATCGCCGCCCGCTGCGGCTTCACGCATCCTCAGTACATGGCCGAGGCATTTCGGAAGCGCGCAGGCATGACACCGGGGGAGTTTCGTCGGCAGAGGGCGGTGGTTTAAGATGCCGGAGCAGCAGGAGGTTGCCGCTTCGATTGGAGCAGCTTCACGGCCTCGAGAGTCATCGCTGCACTTGCGCCTAAGATGAGGTGGTTGAATCCCATAAGCAGGTGGCTGGCAAAAAAAAACGGGGTGGATCACTCGATCCACCCCGGTTCTTTGAAGTGCGTACCAACAGCCATGCAGGAACCACTATCTGAAAATTGCGACAGGCGGCCTTGCGCCGCTCTCGTTGTCTGGTGCGATATTCGCACAGCTTGAAAGCGACGTGTCAGAACGATGTAAAACCTTGGCAAGGAAGATGAAAATCACCGGCCTTTGTCGTTGCCTGAGCGTGCAATGCGGTGCTCCAGGCCGCTCTTCCAGATCGCGCTATTTAGGATGCGCATTTTTCCGCTTTTGCAGCAGCACGCGCGTCATCAGCAGGACGATAAGGAGATTGAAGACCAGGGCGGAAACACGGACGACGGTGACCTTGACGTAGATTTCATAAATCTCGAACGGGAGGTAGATGCAGCCGCCAGCGAGTGCCAGCCACTCTGCCCAGGTTTTTTGCTTCCAAAGACCATAGGCCTCCACGAGACGAATGGTGGAATAGAGAAGCGCCATGCCGGCCATGGACCAGAGCCGTGCGTCATTGAGCGAGGAGAGGAGGTCGATGAAAATGCGCGGATATTCTCTGGCGGGATTCAAATGCATCTGCGCCAGCAGCTCTTCTCCCAGCGCATGCAGATCCCGGTGCAGCAGCCCCAGGAGGCCGAAACCTGCGAGGAGTACAATCACTCCTTTGGCCGCTTCAATTGCAGCTACCACATCGAGACTTTTACGCAAGCCGGAGGGAGTCATGCAGAATCATGCGCGGCACGCAGATGGCATCAACGGGAAAGGGGAATGGATGATTGGGACTACTTCTCGATTTGAGCCTGCTGCGCAAACTGCGTGGTCACGCCCTTGGCCTTCGCTGCGGTCTCCTCACCGCGCTTCCTGCCCATCACACACATCGCAGTTGCCAGGGCATCACTGCTGGTGCAGTCCGGGGCGATGACGGAACAGGCGATGCGTTCCGTGAGACCGAGGCCGGTCAGGGGGGAGACGATGTGGGAGTAGCGGGTGCCGTCGATTTCGGTGAACTGGTAGAGATCGCCAGAGGTGGAGACGGCGCAATTGTGCAGGTGCACGGTGACGAGGTCCTCTTCTGCGTTGGCGCTGGCAAACTGCCGCAGCTTGATGTCCCAGGCCTCGGTGCCGGGTGGGGGATCGCCGATGGCAATGTCGCCCCCAGCCATGACGAGGGCGCGGGTGAGGCCGTGCTCGCGCAGCACACGCAGGCCAGCATCGGCGGCGTAGCCTTTGGCGATGCCGCCGAGGTCGAGGAGCATGCCTGGCTTCAAGAGCGTAATGGTGTGTGCTCGCTCATCCAGCCGCACGGCGTGCCAGTCGGTGGCGGCGAGCGCCTGCTGCAGGCGGTCGGCAGGCGGCAGTTTGTGGGTGCGCTTGGTGCGCCGCCAGAGGTGGGAGAGATTGCCGCAGGTGATGTCAAACGCACCCTCGGTCAGGCGCGAGAGTTCGAGGGCGCGTGAGACAATGGTGAAGAGATCGTCGCTGGCTTTGAAGGGCTTGTCGGGGCCGGCGCTGCAGAGCTGCATGAGCTCGCTGTTGGGCTCGTAGTCGGAGCAGACGGCGTTGAGTTCGGCGATGCGTTTGAAGGCACCAGCTGCTGCGGTTTCAGCCTCTGCCTGAGTTTCCGCATGCAAGGAAATGCGGAAGGTGGTGGCCATGAGAGGCGCGGAAAAATCGAAACGCTCCAATGCATGCACGGGAAGGGCACAGAGGAGCAGGAAAAGGGGGGCAACGGAATACACGGATCTCACGGCGGGAGGATCGTATCGACGAAAAACCCGGCCTTGGAAAGGCCGGGGTACATGGTCCGCAGCGCTGCGGTTTGGAATGAAGTGAGAGCGTTTCGCACTCCTTACCAGGCCGGTTCGGCATGCAGTGCGTCAGACAGATTGAAGGAAGGCACCGAGACGGGGCGAATGCGGGTCGTGATGGGCTTGGCCAGTCCCTCACAGGCCGAGCGGATGGCTGGGATGACGTCGGTGTTTTGGCAACGGACGAGCAGTACGCGGCGCTGCGGCAGACCATGGAGATAAATGACGCCGCCGTCGTGCTGCTGGACGATTTCCAAACAATCGCCGCTGCCGGAGCGGCGGCCCAGCTCGGAGGCGGCAGAGAGCGTGGCATGCGCTAGCACGAGGATGGCGGCGGTGGGTGGCTCGACATCGCCAGCGCAATCGAGCAGACGTCCGGCGTCATCGGCGACGGCGATCTGAATGACATCAGGAATGGATGCGAGGGCGGTGAGTTCCATGGTTAAAGCAGAAAGTGGGTTTACGCGGCGAGAGCGTGGGTGGGAAGCTCGTGCGGTGTGGCGGAGGTGCTGTCCGCTGGTGCAGTGCGGAGGCGGAACTGATGCAGCACGGCCTGGGAGATGGCATTGAGCGTAGCCAGCACATTGCGACCACTGCGCGCGTCAGATTCGAAACTGAGGAATGGAGTGGGCCGGTTGTTGAACAGGTATTCAAGGTACTCGACCGGCGCGGCATTGGGCAGGTCACGCTTGTTGTATTGAATGACGATGGGCAGGCGATCGAGCGCGCTGCCGTTCATGCGCAGATTGGCTTCGAGGCTTTGCAGGGACTGCAGGTTGTCGCGCTGGCGGTCCATCTGTGAATCAGCCACGAAGACCACTCCATCCGCCTGTCTCAGCACGAGCTGCAGTGTGGCATTGTAGGTGATCTGGCCGGGGACGGTGTAGAGATGGAAGGTGGTCTTGTAACCGGGAAGCGCATCCGCCTCGACGGCGAGGAAGTCGAAGAAGAGGGTGCGGTCTTGCGCGGTCGAGAGCGAGACGAGGTCGCTGCAGCCATTGGGATCCAGCTTGGCGTGGATCTGCTGGAGATTGGACGTTTTTCCGCTCAGCGGAGTGCCGCAGTAGACGATCTTAAAGCTGACGGTGTGGTCGTCGTGATTGATGCTGGGCATGGCAAAGAGGAATGACGAACGAATGAAAGAGAGATGGATGCCGCAACCGGTCGCAGAATGCCGGGTATTAGCCCAGCATGCGTGCGAGTTCGCGGGCGATGAGAGTGATCTTGTCGCGCATTCCGGTGGAAGGTTCGTGATCGTGCAACACGCCGATGATGGAGTCCCCAGGAAAGCAGAAAGTCAGCAGACGACCACCCGCATTGAGGGTGAAAGTTTCCGCGCCTTCAATGCCGATCAGGGGAGCCAGACCGCGCAACTGACGGGCGATGTCTGGCGCTTGGCGCTGGAATTCCATGGCATCGGCCTTGGATGAATCCGCGTGGCTGAGCACATGGGAGCCATGCAGGCAGACGCAGGCGCTCAGGCCCTGCTGCAGAGCCAGCAGTTCGACGACGCGGGGCGCGGCAAGTTTCTCTTCAGTGCCGAGGAGGGCGCGCAGAAGGAGCTGATCTGTCTGGGTGTCGAGCGGGGAAAGGCCAAGGAAGGAATGTTTCACCTCTGCCATTTTTGCCGGAGTCGCTGCAGGCGTGGCCTGAACTGTGGGTGAGGGGGACGCAGCAAAAGCGGGTTTAGGTTCTGGTCTGACCTGGGGCACCACTTGCTCCGAAAACAGGGGGGTATTCATCGCCGGGGGGCTGAACAATCCACGTGAGGCAGGCTGTGGTGCGGGGGACGCAGGTGTGGAGAAAGATGGAATTTCTTCCAAGGCTGGAGCAAAGGAAGGTGTGGGCTGGAAGGGAGCAGGCACCGGGGTGGCAAACAGGCTCGTGGCTGGTTTGGTCTCGGGCGCAGGAGCGAAAGCAGAGGCTGGCTGCTGCGGTGCGGGAATCTGCCCGAGCAATTGGGCGCTGTTGAATCCTGATTCCGCAGGTGCTCTGGCCGCCAGGGGTCCTGTGGAGGAGGAGGCAAAAGGATCAAACGGTTTAACAGTTCCAGCGAGAGGTGAACTCGGAGGAGAGGCCGGTTGAACTTCAGAAAGCGACTGTGAGGTGCCGAAAGATTGAAACGCTCCGGCGAGTGGCTGCAGAGGTTTCGATTGAGATGCAGGAGTCGGCTGTGCTGCTGGGAATGCGAATGCTGCCAAGGCGGGCGGCGGTGCAGATTCGGCGGGAGGAGAAAAGGCAAACGGTCCTGAAGCAGCGCTAGGCTGGGCGGAATCAACGGCTGGCACCGGTGCAGAAACTGCAGCAGGCTGGCTTTGCATAAATGGAGACAATGCCGAGCCGAACATCGGCGGTGGCTCTGCGGGGGCAGGAGCGGAAGAAGCAGCGAACATGGGCTGCGAATCCTGAGCTGGCTGTTGCGGAGGATTGGGTTGCACCGAAAAGCGAGCGGGGGGCAATGCAGGGCTGGGACTGGCAATGGCTGCTGCTGCCGCAGGTGCCGCCGACATGTTGGTGAGCGAATGAAACACCTCGTTCTGCGGCAGCTTGATTTTGAAATCACGCTTTGCGGTGGTGAGCGTGTTGCGGAATCCGAAATCGGAGATGCCATCAATAAGCATGCCGAGTTCCACTATGATGTTGCCGGAGGAAATCTGTTCGTTCAGCACACTGGCTTGAACACTGGTGGTGATCCATGCTGGCAGCGTGGCCGGATTGAAACCAAGTTCTTCAACGCTGTAACCACCTAGTACTGCTGCGAATCCTAATTTGGCCATGCCTGATGAGGCAGGCGTATTATTGCCCTGTGGTGCTGCTTGTGGCTGTTGAGCGAAGGCGTTCGGCGCGGGTGCTTGTGGCTGTTGGGCGAAGGCGTTCGGCGCGGGTGCTTGTGGCTGTTGGGCGAAGGCGTTTGGCGCGGGTGCTTGTGGCTGTTGGGCGAAGGCGTTTGGCGCGGGTGGTGATTCTGCCTGTGGTGCTGCCTCCTTCATGGCAGAGACGAAAGGGGAACCAAAGGGCATTCCGGGCGCAGTCGCCATGTCCGAGGGCGCAGAGGCTCTTTGCTGCGATGCGGGCGTGAATAAAGTGGAAATGGATGCCTGAGGCTGAACTGCTGCAGGAGTCGAACCAGACCAATTTTCCGGCGGTGCAGGGGCGAAAGGGGAAGCAGATGGAGCAGTTGCTGCGGGCTGCTGCGACATGCCGAAAGGCGAGCCACCGTTAGCAGCGCCTAGTGAGAAGGGCGACGCAGGTGATGCAGCAGGAGCAGCTGCTGAGGGCTGTTGTGACATGCCGAAGGGTGAGCCACCGTGAGCAGCGCCTAGTGAAAAGGGCGACGCAGGTGATGCCGCGGGAGTAGCCGCTGAGGGCTGCTGAGACATGCCGAAGGGTGAGCCATTCGGGCTGGCACCTAATGAGAATGGAGATCCCGGTGATGCAGCGGGAGCAGCCTCTGCGGGCTGTTGTGACATGCCGAAAGGTGAGCCACTGGGATTCGCGCCCAATGAGAAGGGCGACGCGGGGGGCTGCTGTGCCGCAGGTTCTGCGGCCGGTTGACTCATTTGGAACGGGGAGCCGACCGGGGACTGGTGTGCGGGCGCTGCAGGCTGGGAGAACGTAAAAGGTGATGCGGATGGAGCAGCGGCAGGTGTGTGTGCTGCACCCTGTCCTTCGCGGGCTTGAGCGATCAACCCCGGAAGCTTCGCTGCCGGCAGTGCCACAAGACGTGGATCCTGGGGTGAAATAGGCACTTGGAAAAGCGCCGGGCAAACACGATAGAGTTCAAAGACCGGCAATGCTGCCTGACCGCTGCGCAGTGCGTTTTCCAGCAGAGCAGGCGGCAGGGAAAGCGGCTGCTCCGCTGGCAGGGCCCCCATGCGCACAACTTCGGGAGGCAATTGGTTGATCACGTCTCCGACAGTCAGCGGTGCATTCGTGGGAGTTGCTCCAATAACGCTAAACGGCGACATTCCTGAGGCTGAATTGATAGGAGGTGCAGCAATCGGTTCGTTGCCAGCTGTCCGGAAGAGTGGATTGCCCCCGATTTGAAAGGGGGAAGCACCAGCTGGGAACTGTTGAGGAGGAGACGCTTGCATGGATGAGAGGCTGTTTGTGCCGGAGCCAGCCACTTTCTGAGGATGTGCTCCCGCAAAGAATTGTGGAGCGTCTTGCCCCGGTTCGTTAGAACCGGCTCCACGCTGGAACAAACCTCGTAACGAAAAACTCATCGGCGGATATAGCGGCCCGACTTTGCAACATAGCAAGCCTGTGTGAAAAATCTAGTAATTATAAACAAATACTTCAGCATTTGCGTTATTTAACTGAGATTAAGTATTGTTGCCTCATAGTTCAAGCATTTTTCCTCGGTTTTCACTCAACTGAATGGTTGTTCAGCATCCTTGTGGCCACTCCTGTCAGTTAGCCGTGTTCGAGGTGTCAAAAATTTGGTGTGTGTCGAGTCTTCGAGTGGCAGATCAAGATTGTCCGAAAATGAATTTCATCATCGATGAATTTTCTCTTGCGCAATCATACTTTGAAAGCAATATCCCGGCCCGCTCAACCCGAGCAAACGACCCCTTCGTCTAGCGGTTAGGACACATCCCTTTCACGGATGCGACACGAGTTCGATTCTCGTAGGGGTCGCCACTCTCAATAAGAGAGTGGCGGCCGCTGGAGTTTGGCCCATCCATAAGAACAACCAGGCGGGTCATTTTCGGGGTTCTTCCTTGGTCAGGCAGCGGCAAACAGCATGCCTGGCAGGCTCAAAGGCGGCTTGAGCGGGGGTTTCTTGCGGGTCTTGTCCGGTGTG
>JAIPJY010000067.1 GCA_021733925.1 Prosthecobacter sp.
ACCTTCCGCTGTTGGCTAAGGTGACAAACTTCTGTCGCTGCTCCGTCGTAGGGGTGTTGGTCCAAGGCATAGACCAACCCATACAGTGTAACCCATGTCCCCGGTCAGCTTGTCACCCATGTGCCCGGTCCGAACCATCGGTTGATGTCGTGTGTTTTGTTAAAAGCTCCAGTAATGAGAGAATGAACAGCCTCTGAGCATCAATTTTTCACTCAGACTTAAAGAAAACCATTCATACTCCCATCAATATTTCGAGAACAATCCAATCCAATTTATAGCCATCTTAAGCGCTTAAAAGCAAACCTACTCGGGAGTTAATTATCCACCCGGAATTCGGCAAGCGTAGCCGTCGGCGGATTCAGATGTGTTTTATTTTTAGCAGCGTTCAAACTGAGTCACTCTCATTTTCGGATTCGAAATACTCAGTACCTCGGCATCCAGAGTGGCCCAAGACCAATAGGCAGGTCATACCTGACCATGTTGTTATTAGAGCGATAGACCATGCCAAGCCTTGGTTTTCAAGATTCAGAAGAAATACGCAGCCCCCAACAAGAATCATGATCAACCCGAAAACTGCAACAATGCGACGTTGCAAAATGGATGGTCCATTCGAATTGCAGGAGTAATTAAAAGCATTCACTGATTTTGCACTATTTGAAATGCTAGGATCAAAAGAATGTGATGATACATTGGGTGAAGCGTCTGATTTCATTGTCCAATAATACAACAAGATTGCCAACGCTTTAATCCTCGCTCGGGTTACCTCATTTTACTGATGCGCAACGCAATATTGAACAAGTACAACTCAATATTGGAACAGATTCTTATATTTAGTGGAGTTGGATGTGCTGAACTTCGATCTAGTTTGTTGTGAAGTAGCCGAGGCCTCTTGCACAACTCCTTCTTTGTGAGCTGCTCATTCTTGGCTTTATTTTTGTGCACTTTGATTCAGTCACCCTTATTGGTAACGATTTCAATAATGTTACCAGCCAGCGAGCGCCACCCCTCAATGCGCTCCACAGCGGTCATAGCCTCTGGGCATCGAGGATGCGCTTGGGTGTGCCAATTTAAATGATCCGCAGCACCTCACTATCAGAAAACGACGCCATGTGCGAATGGTCAGGAGGATATTTTGGGGGCTGCTCATTGCATGGCAATATTTTCAGGGACTAGATTCATTACAAGGAAGGAAGCGAGAAGGGGGCACCGGGAGAGGCAGGCTTTCCACACAGGAAATGGACCAACATCGTCATCATGAGTGTTAGATCATTTATCTCGTTTTCAATTTCAAGCATGAGCATTTTATATCTTGGATTAAAACGCTTCGTTGCATTTTTGAGTTTTAGGCAAAGTCGAGCTAACATGTCGAAGCCCAGCAATTGACAGCTTCCTTGCAACTTGCGGGCTGTATTACCAACTAGGGTATGACGATTTTCAGCGGCTTTTTCAAGCATGCAGGCCATGTGCTCTTTGGCCTCTTCCATCCATTCGATAAGCAATTGGGAAAGTTGTTCACTACCAAGTACCAAGGATAGATTAGATATTTTTTGCATGGGTGGAGGTGTATCCACGCGAATTTGTAATCGGCAGGATAATTTCAGAGGTTTATCGAACAGACTCGCATTGAAATATTTTTTCAATTCAGCGGGTGTTGTCTCTAGCATGGCTGCTTTCCTGTGGTTCTTTTTTTGGAGATCTTAGAAATTGATTGCTTCCGTTCTAACGAGAAGGGACGGTTGTCACCGCATTGAGGCCATACATTTTTTCACAGCAATCCTGGCATACGGTGTGGGTTGTGCTGATCCCCTGAGAATCATGAAGCCATGAAGACCAGCGGCCCCATTTGCCTGCGTTGTCGGATACACGGTCGCAGATGGAGCAGCAGCAGCACAGAGCAGATGGAGCTGCTTCCAGATGGGCGTTTGAGATTGAACTGAAAAAATCGAGGAGAGTAGCTGACAGCGACCAGGAGAACTTTGCGATTGCTTCAATGTCACTTTTCGTGCGCGCTGGATAAATGGGGGTGTCGAGAGTTACGAGGAGATGAGCTGTTCCGTTCGGGAGGTGGAGTGGCGTGCAGACAGCCTTGAAGTAACTGTCGAGAAGTTTTACATTGATTTCACTCTGCCGGTCTGGAGGCACTTTGCCTTGCAGCTCTTTGGCGATATTGATTCCAATGGCAGGGGAGGTGTTCCAACCATTGACAAACACCCAAATCCCCTGATGAGCCTGGAGAAGAAGAATGGCACTGAAGTTCATGCTGCTGCCAAAATAGCTTAGGCTCTCTGCTACTGTAGTATAAGGAATGCACTCCAAGTGTTGGTGTAAGCATGGCTTATTTATAACACCATAATTAAGCCAAAGTAACATGCTGGAAGCAATGCAGATGAGCATTATCGCGAGCAGTGTGAGCCAGTCATAAAAAGCTTTGCCAATAAAGGTCGGGGCCAATGCGTAGAAGGTAAAAAACAGGCATAAAACGACACAGATGGTTCTATGCCTAAACATTAGCTGTTCCACCTCAGTTGGCAGACTTGGCCTGATAGTAGGATTAGATGAAAGCATTTGAATGCGGTGGAGCATATTCATAATTATTGAGAATACTTATAATTACGCCCTTCCCGCCTGCTTCGTCACGTCATCAAAGTGATGATATTTGTGTTCAAAAAATCATTACAAATGATGAGATAAAAAAGTCTTATGAAGTCGTTATATTAGTTGATTAATCATTCGAAATATTTGTTAATTCACAGCATACTAAGCATGAATGATAAAATAAATGTATCTATAGTTGAGGATGATAAAGTAACTAGAAATTATTATGTGTCAGTTTTAAGACAAGCTCAAGGGATCAACTTCCAGAATGAATTCTCTTCTGCGGAAGAACTGCTTGCCGATAATCGAACGTTGACTGGTGTCCTGCTGGTTGATGTGGGATTGCCGGGAATCAATGGTATCGAAATGGTTGAAATGCTTAAAGGAAGAGGCCATTTTTTTTATCCTTTATTTATAAGTGCATCTATAAAAGGAAGTTTGATTAGCAGAGCTATATTGGCAGGTGGCTGTGGTTTTCTGGTAAAACCGATCGACGACAAGACGCTCATTTTTTCAATCCACGATGTGGTTCACGGTGGTTGCCCCATGTCGAAAAAAACGATGCAGGTTTTTATTGAGAATCTGCGATCTAAAAAAGTCAGTGAACCCAAAAAATGCTCAATTGAGGATTCTCGTTCGTTGCTCACCACCATGGAAGATGTTGTGTTTAAACTTTTGATTGAAGGCTCCTCATCCAAAGAGATTGCCAACATGGTGAGCGTCAGCTTAGCCACAGTGAACACCCACATTCAGCATATTTTCAAGAAGTTCAAAGTGGCAAGCCGCCCCCAGTTGATGGCACTTATTTTGAACAAATGCGGCCCATGCCGAAGCAGTGACAGGCATGATTGAACGCGTCCAAAGTGGCGGGAGGTGCCAAGGCCAATGATAGCTGGCAGCTTGAATTCCTTAGGTTGACCATTGACTGTGGATCGCTCTTGACGACGTGCGAAACCACTGGGGGCATGAAGTTGTTTGCTGCAGTCGGCAGGATCAAGGCGTTCAGCATGGAACGCGACAAGCCAGTTAACGCACACCGCTCGCCACATTTCGGCAGGCGGAGGAAGGCTGGATGTTTGATGTCGTTGGTTTCCATCGCGGGGTTTGGGGATGCGTAACTTCGTTGAAGCGGCTAAAGCAATACAGTGTGTGCATGCAGAAGCAATAGAAAACCGTTGAAAATATTCACCGTATGCGTTAATCATTCACAATGAAGTCCTTGGCCGCCCCTCCCGTTCCTACCGTTAGACCCAACCACGCTTTGAAGCAGGTCCGCGAGGTCACCGGTTGGAGCCAAGCACAATTGGCGGATAGGGTCGGGCTATCAGCGCCCTACATCCAGGCCGTTGAGCAAGGAGTGCGTTCCGCCAATTCCGACCTTGCCATGCGGCTGATGGGCGCGTGTGGCGTCTCGCATGAGTGCATCAGCGGCCATGCAGCTTCAGCGGTCGATGTGTGGGGCCAGCCCTTCGCTTCGGATGCTTACCGGGTATTCCAGTCAATCCAACCTGACCAACTTTCAGAGCAGGACTGGGACGGGCTGCTGCAACCATTCAGGGATTTGTTTCGTGCTGCGGCATCCACAGGAAGGCTGCGAATTCTATGCCTGTGGCTTCGGAGCAAGTTGGAGGAATCGATTGAGCACATTGATGGACTTCAAGTTGCCCTGAACAAAACCATTGAAGAGAGGGCATCCACGACGGCGTCCTTCACTTACGGGCTTCTCAGAAGCGACCCACGACTTGCACAGCAATTGGGATTTTCGGATGACCCGACAAAACTCGATGAGGAGATTGCCTTGGAGACAAAATCTGTCGCGAGCCAGCAACCAGACTGGTTCACCAGCCAATTCTGGAGATCAGGGGGCCATGAAAAGCGGGCAGACTTTGTTGTTCGTTTTAGGGGCGACGATCCCTGTCACCAAAACATTCTCGATTTCGCCAAGAGACTGCGCGCGCACGAGGGGGAGCAAACAATCGCTATTGAGGCAAAACGCCACACCTCCAATCTTGGGTCCAAGATTGAGGGAAGCGATGCTTTGTTTCAAACCTTCCTCAGGCACTGCGCTCTCGCTTGTTCCTCCGCAGAGCATACACAGGCTCAGATACCTAAGCCAAAGTGAAGGAGGCACGCTGCGCCGACTGCACGAACGTCCCTGACGGCATGGCAGACGAGTTCTCCCAAAACTACGCAGGTCGGCGCTCTTTGCTGGCACATCTGCGATGGCGGAAAAAGACATGGACTACATCAAGGGGCTGATCAAAGGTAATGAGCGACGCAAGAAACACAGGCCAAGGCAGGCCACACGCCTGTGAACGCCACTGGTGTTTCAGCGGTCAGAATTTAGTAACGTTTTTAGTAACAGGCGGCGAAAAATGAGCATCTTGAAGATCAGGCAAGATAAGTTGAAAGTCGCATAAAATATTTATAATCAATCAGTTGAGCATATGAGATGAATTGAGTGCATGTGGGATAAATCCACGATTTCTCCTTCGGGACGAAGAGGTCGTGGGTTCGAATCCCGCCAGCCCGACCACTGCTGCTGCGCGTATTTACATAGAGGCACGACATGGCGACCCCAACCCCACCCAAAAAAATCCTTCTCGCAGAAGATGTGCGTGCACTTTCCATGCGGCTGTCTCATGCGCTGGAAGCGCATGGTTACATCGTCTGCGTGGCAGAGGATGGTGAGGAATGTCTGGAGCAGATGGAGGCATTCAAACCGGATCTGCTGGTGCTGGATCTGATCATGCCGAAAATGAACGGGCTTGAGGTGCTGCGGCATCTGCGGGCTCAGCAATCCACGCAGCACATGCCGGTGATTGTCTGCACGGCGAAGGATTATTCGACAGAACTCAAACACATCCAGCAAACCGGGCCGGTGGATGTGCTCATCAAGCCATTCGATCCCGAACTCCTGCTTGAGAAACTGCGTCAGTATTTTCATGACGCCTCCACGACCAAAGGGATCACGCATCGTGATCACCTGCCTGTGTCGGCGGAGCAGTATGCGCCGGTGCTGGATACCAAGCGTCCGCATGTGAAACTGTGGGGCACGCGGGGTTCGATCCCAGTCTGTGGTGCACGCTATGCCCAGCATGGTGGCAACACCACCTGCTTTGAATACAACACCGGGAAGGAGCGCATCATGTTTGATGCGGGTTCCGGGCTGCGGGATGCGGGTCAGTCGTTTCTGGCAGGCGGTCCCTGCCACATCCACCTGTTTATCACGCATACGCACTGGGATCACATTCAAGGGTTCCCGTTTTTCACGCCGATCTATGTGCCCGGTTTTGAAATCACGGTGTATGGCGAGCGTGGTTTTGGCAAAAACATTGAGTCGCTGCTCTGCGGCCAGATGGACCGCGATTATTTCCCGATTCAGCGCGAAGATCTGCG
This sequence comes from Prosthecobacter sp., assembly GCA_021733925.1. GTDB lineage: Bacteria > Verrucomicrobiota > Verrucomicrobiia > Verrucomicrobiales > Verrucomicrobiaceae > Prosthecobacter. The sequence continues at coordinate 5,995 of JAIPJY010000067.1, forward strand.
GGCCAAGATCAACTTTGTGTTTCTCGATGATGCACCGGTGAAAATCGGTGATGTGACGGTGACACGCGAATTCACGCAGCATCCCGGGGCGACGGTGGGATTCAAGGTGACGCATGATGGCTGGAGCGTGGCCTTTGTTCCGGACAATGAATTTCTCCAGGGCTACATGGGTTCTCCGGTCCTGCTGACGCGAGATTCAGATCTCGTGGTGCCCTATGAGCCGATGCTGGCCTTCCTCGAAGGAGTGGATTTGCTGGTGCATGAAGCGCAGTACCTGCCGACGGATTATCCGAAGCGCATCGGCTGGGGGCATTCGAATCTCGCCACGGCCTGTGCGCTGACCAAACTGGTGGGTGCCAAGAAATGGATCGTGGTGCATCATGATCCGGATCACGATGATGCTGCGCTGCAGGCCAAACTGAATCTCACGCGCCAGATTTTGAACGAGGTCGGGCATCCGATCCATCTCGTGCATGGCTATGATGGCATGACTGAGTTCCGTTGATTCAAGTGCCGGGCCCGAAGGCGGCCAGGAGTGCATCGCCCAGAATGGCGCATTCTTTTTTCAACTGATCGAGCATGAGCTGAGCGCCCTTCAAATCCTCTGCATGGGCGTACTCGCAGAGCTCGTTGGAAAGTTTTAAAGCCTTCCCGGCGGCATAAACGCCGAGCATGCCCTTGAGCGAGTGCGCGGCTTCGTAGAGAGGTCTGGCCTTGCCGGCGGTGAGCGCCTTCTCAGCCTTGCGCAGGTATTTTTGCGCATCCTCGGAGAAGATGGCCACGAGTTTGCGCATGAGTTTTTCATCGCCGGTGGACTCACGAAACTCGGCAAGGTCGAAGGGGGGCGTTTCGATCTGAGTGCGGAGGGCCGGTGGTGCGGGTGCCGGAGGTGGCGGGGCAGACTCGGGCAGGGCCGAACGTTTCGCAAACTGCTCCACGACCTGGAACAACGCATCTGAGCGCAGGGGTTTTGCGATGTAGTCATCCATGCCCGCTGCAATGCATCGTTCGCGGTCGCCTTTCATGGCATTGGCCGTCATGGCGATGATGGGGACATGTTTGCCGGTGGCTTTTTCGGACTGACGGATCCTGGCGGTGGCTTCGTAGCCATTGATGCCGGGCATGTGAACATCCATCAAGATGGCGTCGAAGGTCTCCTTGGCACAGCGGTCAATGGCCTCCCTGCCATTGGAAGCGAGAGTGACGACGTGGCCGCGCTTCTCCAGCATGCGTGCCCCGACGATCTGGCTGACGTGGCCGTCCTCGACGATGAGCACCTTCATCGAGGAATGGGCGGTGACCACCGGTTTGAAGCGCGGCGACTTGGGCTTGATCGAAATGCCGCTGGTTCGGCCAAAGGCGGCGGTGAAGTGGAAGGTGCTGCCCTCGCCAGGCTGGCTTTCCACCCAAATGCGGCCCTGCATGAGTGCGACCAGATCATGGCAGATGGCGAGGCCGAGGCCGGTGCCACCGTAGCGCCGTGAGGTGGAGTGCTCGGCCTGGGTGAAGGCTTCAAAGATGCTTTCCCGCATCTCCGAGGCAATGCCGATGCCGGTGTCGTTGATCTTGAAATGCAGCGTGACCCTGTCTGCCGTCTCAGATTCCAGGCTGACCTCAATGGTGACGCCGCCCTTGTGTGTGAACTTGATGGCGTTGCCGATCAGATTGACCAGGATCTGCCGCAGCCGGCCATCATCGCCGATCAGACGCACCGGGACCTCCGGGGCGATGTGATGCAGGAACACGAGCCGTTTTTGAAATGCCCGGATGCCCATGGCCTGCGAGATCTCGGTGACGACCTCGCTCAGATCAAACTCGTGGGCGTCCAGTTCCATCCTGCCGGCTTCGATTTTGGAGAAGTCGAGGATGTCATTGAGCAGTTCCAGCAGTGAGTCGGCGGAAAGCTTGAGCATTTCCAGGTACTCGCGCTGGGTTTCATTGAGACCCGTGCCGAGCAGCAGTTCGCTCATGCCAATGACGCCGTTCATGGGCGTGCGGATTTCATGGCTCATGTTCGCCAAAAAGGCGCTCTTGGCGCTGTTGGCGCTGTTGGCGGATTCGGCGGCCTGGCGTGCCTTGCGCAGTTCCTCCTCGTCATGCTTGCGCTCGGTCACGTCCGTGTGTGAACCGGCCATGCGGTAAGGCGCGCCTTGTTCATCACGCAAGGCCCGGCCGCGGGCGAGAATCCAGCGCCAGCTGCCGTCCTTGTGGCGGAAGCGGAACTCCACGGCATAACGCGGAATGCTGCCAGCCAGATAATCATTCAGGGTGGCCATCACACGGTCGTGATCTTCGGGATGCAGCTGAGTCTCGAAGGTGGCGAAGACGTTTTCGAGCTCATCGTCCTCATAGCCGATCATGCTCTTCCACGGCGGGGAGAAGAACACTTTGCCGGAGCGGATGTCCCAGTCCCAGATGCCGTCATTGGTGCCGCGCACCGCGAGCGCAAAACGTTCCTCACTTTCCGCCAGTTCGCGTACTGCCTCCGTTGGTGCGTTGGGCAGGCGCAAGCGACAGGCATTCAGCATGCCTGTCAGTTCGCGAATACGCTGCTTCAGCTCCGGCACGGAGTCGCCAGCAGCATGCTCATGAGTGTCTGACATGGGGGGTGGGGGAGTCCTCTGCGCGGTTGGGGGCGGAAGCGTGGGGATGATTAGACACAATTTAACACAAACAAACTCAAAAGGTGGGTTCAGAATCGCAAATTGTGACCTCTTTGTGACCTGTGAAATGCTTGAAAATCGATCTGCTTGCGTTTTTGGACACATTGGTGACGTTCATGAGTGCGCATGAACCGCCGCCACTTGCTCGCCTCCCTGCCCGCTGTTTTCACCGCTGCCAGCTTTGCTGCCGCAGCTGACTCCAAACTTCGCGTTGCCGTCATCGGCCACACAGGACGTGGCAACTTTGGCCATGGTCTGGACACCATGTGGCTCAAAATTCCCGCCGTCGAAATTGTGGCTGTGGCCGACGCAGACGACAAGGGGCTCAAGGCTGAACTTAAAAAGCTGAATGTTGAAAAGGGCTTCGCGGACTACCACGCCATGCTCGCCGAGGTCAAGCCGGACATTGTCGCCGTCGGTCCGCGTCACATTGACCAGCATCGCGACATGCTGCTTGCGGCGATTCAGGCCGGGGCGCGAGGCATCTACATTGAAAAACCCTTTTGCCGCAGTCTGGCCGAGGCGGATGAAGTCATCGCCGCCGCTCAGAAGGCGGGAACGAAGATCGCCATCGCGCATCGCAATCGTTACCATCCGGTGCTGCCGGTGATCGCCAAGCTGATCCAGGAGGGCGTGATCGGCCAGGTGCTGGAAATGCGTGGGCGGGGCAAGGAGGATGCGCGTGGCGGCTCGCTGGATCTCTGGGTGCTGGGCACGCATCTTTTCAACCTCGCCACGTATTTCGGCGGAGCACCGCAGGCCTGTGTGGCCACCGTGATGAAGGATGGCAAACCGATCACGAAGGCCGATGTGAAGGAGGGGGATGAAGGCATCGGCGCACTGGCGGGCAACGAGGTGCATGCGAGATTTGAACTGGCGAATGGCGTGCCCATGTTCTTTGACTCGGTGGCAAAGGCCGGCACCAAGGAGGCGGGTTTTGGGCTGCAGATCATCGGCACGAAGGGCATCATGGACTTCCGCATCGACAAGGAGCCGGTGGCCCACATCTGTCTCGGCAGTCCGTTCAATCCGGCCATCAAGGAGCCGCGCCAATGGCAGCCGATTACCACGGGTGGAGTGAACAAGCCGGAACCTATCGCCAATCTTGGGGCTCAGGTTGCCAGTCATGAAACCGCTGGGCTGGATCTGATCGCCGCGATCCGGGAAAATCGGGCACCGTTGATCGATGCGGTGCAGGGGCGTGAGACGATCGAGATGGTCAGTGCGATCTTTGAATCGCATCGGCTCAACGGCCAGCGCGTGACCTTTCCGCTGAAGACACGCGTCAATCCGCTCACGCTCTTATGAAAACACCGAACGCTCCGCCTTTGCTCATTCAAAACGGCACGCTCATTTTGCCGGACAAGTTGATCGAGGGTGGTGCGGTGCTGTGTGAACGTGGCAAGATCAAGGAGGTGGGAGAGGACCTTGCTGCGCCGAAGAACGCGGTCGTGATTGATGCCAAGGGCGGCTACATCAGCCCCGGGTTCATCGACATTCACGTGCATGGCGGAGCCGGGGCGGATTTCATGGACGGCACGGTGCCGGCGGTACGCACGGCCCTGAAAGCGCATGCGCTGCATGGGACCACCAGCATTTTCCCCACGACCACCACGGGTGCGCCGGTGCAGATCATGGCCATGCTGATCGCCTGCCGTGAGGCCAAGCGCAGCTGGGTGCCGGAGCATGGATCACGCATTGCCGGGGTGCATTTGTACGGCCCGTATTTTGCGGCTGACAAGGTTGGGTGCCACTCGCGTGAAGGCCGGCGTGAGCCGGACCCGGAGGAATACGCGCGATGGTTTCGCGATGACTTGGTACGGATCGCCACGTGTGCGGCGGAGCTGCCGGGGGCGCATGAATTTTACCAAATGGCGCGGAAGCAGCGCTGCCTGATCACCTGCGGTCATTCGAACGCCAACTGGGAGGAAATGGAAAGCGCCTACAAGGCGGGGATGCGGCATGTGGATCATTTTTGGTGTGCGATGAGCTCGGTGGCTTCACTGCGCACGCGATTTGGCACCCCCATGCAGGCCAGCATGGAGCAGTTCGTGCTCGCCACTGCCGAGATGAGCACGGAGGTGATCGCCGATGGCATGCACCTGGCTCCGGAATTGCTCGATTTTGCTTTTCGGATGAAGGGGGTGCAGCGGCTGTGCCTTGTGACCGACAGCAACCGTGCCATGGACATGCCGCCGGGGCGCTACCGCTTTGGTTCGGAAGATGACGGCGACTTTTTCGAGAGTGATGGCCGGGTGGGGTTTGTGCCTGGGCAGGGGCTGGCAAGCTCGGTGATGGGGCTTGATCACATGGTGCGCCATATGAAGAAAAGCACCTCGGCCACGCTGCCTGACGCCGTGCGCATGGCCAGTCTCACGCCTGCCGAGCGCACTGGCATGGCCAAAACCTGTGGCAGCCTGGAGAAAGGCAAGCTGGCGGATGTGCTGGTGCTGAATCGTCGGCTGGAAGTTCAACGGACCTTCATCTCCGGTGTCGAAGTGCTGCATGACTGACCTGTTTCGCCGGAGCTTTTTGTTTTTTGCCTGTGTCCTGGTTTGCCAGGCGCAAACTAGCGCGCCGACCTTTGCAGAGCGGCTGGTGGAGGCAGGAATGGAGCGGGTGAAGCACACGGTGCGCTATGATCCCGCCTATGTGGTGCTGGAGTATCCGAATGGTGATGTGCCTGCGGACACGGGGGTGTGCACGGATGAGGTCATCCGCAGCTACAGGGCGCTTGGCATTGATCTGCAGAAGCTGGTTCACGAAGACATGAAGCGTGCGTTTGCTGCGTATCCGAAGGACTGGGGTCTGCGGACCACGGACAAAAACATTGACCATCGGCGCGTGCCGAATTTGCAGGCTTTTTTCAAGAGACGTGGCGCGGCGCTGCCGGTCACGCCAAAGGCGGAGGATTATCTGCCGGGGGATCTCATCACGTGCACGGTGGCCGGCAGGCTGCCGCACATTGCCATCGTTGTCCCGGCGGGGGATGGTGGTGACACACCCTGGATCGTTCACAACATCGGCCAGGGGCCCAAGTGCGAGAACCGTCTATTTGAGTTCCCGCTGACTGGTCACTACCGGTTTCATCCTCATTGAACGGGTTGAGCCGGGCGCACCGCCTCAAGCGTGAGCTGCCACTGCTCCGCGCCACGGAACCAGCCGCGCTGGATGCGCATGGCGACATCCCATGGGGCGGGGGGGAGATTGCCGATGGGGGCATTGAACCAGCGTGCTTCCATCGAGGCACCGTCCTGCGTGAGGATGATACGCAGATGCTTTTCTTTCATCGTGCGGCCCGGGAGCTTGGGCCTCACATTGCGGCAGAGAAACAGAGGCTCTGAGTTTTTCTGGCCAAAGGGCTCCAGGAGTTTGTAGCTTTCGAAGAAGCTCAGCGACAGGTCGCGCAGCTTCACCTCGGCGTCGAGTTCCAGCGCGGCGGTCATGGCTTCCTTGCTCAGGGCTTCGCGTGCGGCGACCTGGAAGGCGGTGCGGAAGGAGTCGATCTTGTCTTCGTGAACGGAAATGCCGGCGGCCATGGCGTGCCCGCCGCCGCCGAGGAGGTGATCGCGGCAGATGTCGATGGCTTCGACGAGGGAGAAGCCGGGAATGCTGCGTCCGCTGCCTTTGCCGATGCCGTCTTCATTGATGGATACGAGAATCGTGGGGCGGTGGCACAGGCGCGAGATGCGTGAGGCGACGATGCCGATCACTCCCGGATGCCACTTGCGCGAGGCGAGCACGATGGCGGAAACTTTGTCGATTTCACCGATGTTGGCGAGCATTGCCTCAGCCTCGATGTGGACCTGCTGCTCCACGTTTTGACGATCCTTGTTATGGGCTTCGAGCAGTTCGGCCAGGGCCGCGCCTGCGGTCGCGTCTGTTGCGAGCAAAAGCTGCAGGGCCGTCGCTGCGGTGTCGAGCCGGCCTGCTGCATTCAAACGGGGGCCGAGGCGGAAGCCCACGTGATGGGTCTGCACCAGACCCTCCACACCGGCGATCTGCTTCAAGGCTTTCAAGCCAGGGCGTGTGGTTTGTGCCAGGGCTTCGAGGCCGCGGCGCACCAGCAGGCGGTTTTCATCAATGAGCGGCACGAGATCTGCCACGGTGCCGAGTGCGACGAGATCGAGCGTCTCCTTGAGATCGTAGCTGGCGAGCATGCGTGTTTTCAGCAGCGCATGGGAGACTTTGAACACCAGCCCGGCGGTGCAGAAGTAGTGGTAGTCCTTGCCCAGCTTCGGGTTCACCAGCGCCAGGCAGTCAGGGCGTCCCTGCGGGGAGAGCTCGTGATGGTCGATGATGACGCAGTCCACGCCATCTGCGCGCAGCTTGGCCACTTCTTTTAATGAGGTGGTGCCGCAGTCGAGCGCGATGAACAGCGCGGGCCTGCCAAACTGCTCGTAGCACTTGGCGATGCCATCGAGGCTCAGGCCGTAGCCTTCCTCCATGCGGGTGGGCAGAAACAGGTGCGTGTCGAGCCCGTAGGCTTTCAGGATCAGATGCATCAGCGCCATCGACGTGACGCCGTCCACATCGTAATCGCCGTAGAGGACGACGCTTTGTTTTTCATCAACTGCGCGCAGAATGCGAGCCACGGCGGGCTTCATCTCCGGCAGTACGGTGGGATCGCCAAGGGTGGCGAGCTTGGGCACGAGGAAATCGCGCGCCATTTCCACGGTGGTGAGTCCGCGCTGCACGAGAAGCTGCGCCATGAGCGGAGACAGGGCCATGTCCGCCGCCAGATCGGCTGCGCCGTCCACGGCGGGCTTCAGCAGCCAGCGGGGCGGACGTATCGAGATGGGACCAAGTTCAGACATGTGGATAATTTGCGAGATGAATACATCTCTGTATGGAACATGCGTGAAGCGTAGTCAAAGCATGCTTCCCGAACGCATGTCGCAGAATCAATTTGCATCTCAATCAGGCCGCTTGTGGCTTTGCATGATGGGTTTGTTCCTCATCGTGGCAGGATCGTTTTTTGCGTGGCGGATGTGGTTGTCTTATGAGAAGGCGCAGGTCACGCGGCAGTGGTCGCAGGTTCCATGCCGCATCCTTTCTTCCCGCGTCGTGAGCGAGCGTCCCACGCCGCATTCAGACCCCGCGCACCGGGTGGAGGTGCGTTACGAATACGAGGTGGACGGGGTCATGCACATCGGCGACCACATCCGTCAGGTGGAGTCCGCTGCTTCCGCGCATCTTGAAGATGTACGTCAGAAACAGCAGGGCTACCCTGCTGGATCGAGTCAGACGTGCTTTGTGAATCCTGCCGCGCCGGATGAAGCCGTGCTGCAGCATGGGTCGCGTGCCGCGTTGTATTCCATCTGGTTTCCGCTGCTGTTTGTTTTAGGTGGATTCGGCATGCTGCGTGGTGCTTTGCGGCGGTCTGCCGCCCAAACAAATCCCTTGTGAGTGACGGCGAAGTGCTTTCAATCGGGCTTCACCATGAAAACTTCACTGCTTGCGCTGCTGATCGTCACGTTGTCATTCAATATCAACAGTCATGCTGCCGACACGGCTGCTGCCAAAGATTCCGTCTTTAAGAGCGTGCTCAAAGGCAAGCTCGTGGCCTTAAACGGCAAGCGCGTTGGCCGGTATGAGATGGCTGCGGAGCCCAATTATTACGCCTTTTATTTTTCCGCGCATTGGTGCCCGCCCTGCCGTGCTTTCACTCCCAAGCTGGTCGAGTTCTACAACGCTCAGGAGGGTAAAAAGAAAAATTTCGAGATCATCTTTGTCTCCAATGACAACGATGAAAAATCCATGGAGGAGTACATCAAGGGCGACGCCATGCCCTGGCCTGCCATCGCCTTCCGCAGCCTGGAACGCATCAAGGAGATCAGCAAATACTCGACTGAGGGCATTCCGCGTCTCGTTTTGGTTGATCGTGAAGGCAAGATCATTTCCGACAGCTACGAAGGTGAGACCTACGTGGGCCCGGAAAAGGTCATGAATGACATCCCGACCAAAACGGCACAGTGAGCCGCCTCATGGCGCGCGCCATGATGCCTGCATGAGCTGTTCCAGTTCCGCCACGATCTCGGGCTTCTCGGCGGCGAGATTTGTTTCCTCGCCGATGTCGGTTTCGAGGTTGTAGAGGAGTTTTTCGAGGGGTTTGGGTTTGGCCTTGGCTTTGGCGTTCTTGGGTGCAGCGCCGGTGTTGAGGTGGATCAGCTTCCAGGGCCACTTCAGCACGGCGAGCTTGCCGCCCTGCTCGTCGAAGGCCCAGTAGAGATGCGAGTGCTGCTGCTGGCCTGATTTGCCGAGGAGGGTGGGCAGGAATGAAATGCCGTCCGTCTCGGCGGTGAGATTCGTGCCAGTGAGATCTGCCAAGGTGGGCAGGACGTCTTGAAATGCGCTCACGTGCTCGCTGACCGTGCCGGCTTTGACCTTGCCGGGCCACCAGGCAATGAAGGGCTCGCGGATGCCGCCGTCGGTCATGTCGCGTTTGATGCCTTTGAAGTCGCCGTTGCTGTTGAAGAAGTCGCTTTGATGGCCGCCTTCCTGATGGGGGCCGTTGTCGCTGGAGAACATGACCAGGGTGTTTTCTGCGAGGCCGAGGTCTTTGAGGCGGGACAAGACTTTGCCGACTTCGTTGTCGAGGAAGCGAATGAACTGGGCGAAGCCCTTTTCCGCGTCGGGCCAGTCCTTGTCTTTGAATTCGCCGTAGTCGGGTGATTCCATGCCGTGGCCCAGGGGCGAGTTCTTGCCGGCCTCGTTGTTGGCGTGGGGGATGTTGAAGGCGTAGTAGAGGAAGAAGGGCTCTTTGGCTTTGGCGCGCTCGCCGAGGTAGCGCTGGACGTCGTCGGCGAGGAGCTGTGGTATCCAGGCCTTGCGGCCGTCCAGAGGGGCCATACCGGTGCCGACGAGATCGCTGTCGGAATAGTCGTGCGCATCCTTGAATGAGCCGGGGATGACGGTGTTCGGCAGATCCACGATCTTGCCGTTTCGAATGATGGCCTTCGAGAAAAAGTTGTGCGCGTGACTGGTGCCCACGTAGCCGAAGAACTCATCGAAGCCTTTGCGCTGGGGATCGTCGAGCGGCAGAGGCTTGCCCAGCCCGTATTTGCCGATGCAGGCGGTGTGGTAGCCGGCGGACTTGAGCACCTTGGGCAGTGTGAGATCTTCGTCCGGGATGTGTCCTTCGCCATTTCCGCGCACGCGGCAGTGGCCGGTGTGCAGGCCCGTCATCAGCACGCAGCGCGATGGGGCGCACACGGTGCAGCCGGCGTAATGCCGGGTGAACTTCATGCCCTCGGCGGCCATCTTGTCGAGATTGGGAGTGGTGAGTGTCTTCTGCCCAAAGCAGCCGGCATCGCCGTAGCCCATGTCATCGGCCAGGATGAAGATGATGTTCGGCTTGTCGGCAGCGTGGGCGAAGGTGCCGAGGAGGAGCAAGGTGAGGATGAAAAGCGACTTCATGAGTCCTACCCAAACGCAGGAATTCGCGTGTTGCTTCAGTAAATGCATCTGTTTAGCCTGCCATTCATTCCCAGCGGACATGATCCGGCATTTCCTCCATTCTCTCACGCTTGATCGCTCGGCTGTCGCCGACTGGGATCTCCATCCGTTCTCCGTGCCTGCCATCCGCCAGCTCGCAACGATGGAACTGCATCCCAAGGTCACCTTCTTCGTCGGGGAGAACGGCTCCGGCAAATCGACGCTGCTCGAATCCATTGCTGAAAAGCTCGGGTTTCGTTCCGCAGGTGGCAGTCGGGTGCAGAGTTTGTACAAGCATGAGTACACATCGCCGCTGACTCCTCACCTCAGTTTGTCCCGCACCAGCAACCGGCCCATGGATGGCTTCTTCCTGCGTGCCGAGAGTTTTTACAACTGGGCCACCGAGCTGGATGAACTCGAAGCCACCCCTTACTGCGAAGGAGTGTTAAAATCTTACGGTGGGAAAAGTCTGCATGCCCAGTCCCACGGGGAGTCGTTTCTCAATCTGCTCACCCAGCGCATCGACGGCCACGGCATCTACCTCTTTGACGAGCCTGAGGCCGCGCTTTCTCCGCAGCGCCAGCTCTCCATGCTCGTGCGGCTGCATGATCTTGTGGATGAATTTTCCCAGTTCATCATCGCCACGCATTCGCCGCTGATCATGGCCTATCCTGACGCCTGGATTTATCAATTCACCGCCGAGGGCATCCAGCGCATCGCCTACGAAGACACCGAGCACTATCAGATCACCCGCTCCTTCATGCGAGACCACAAGGTCATGATGAAGCGTCTGCTGCGGCGCGAGGACGAGCTGGATCTGGGGGCATGATGCACACAAAGTTTTCTTTTCCTGACACCATGAACCAAATCCTCGTCCTCTATGATTCCCGCAGCGGCAATGTCGCGAAAATGGCTGCACTGGTGGCTGAGGGGGCGCAGCAGGTGCCGGAGACTGAGGTGCGGGTTAGGCATGTGGATGAAGCTACGGCGGAAGATGTGGTGTGGTGCGATGGGCTTGCGGTGGGCAGTCCGACGAACATGGGCATTCTGTCGTGGAAGATGAAGCGCTTTTGGGACGAGACGATGGCGGACAAGTGGCTGGAGGTGGATGGGAAGATCGCGTGTGCGTTCAGCAGTGCGGGTGGCTGGGGCGGCGGCATGGAGCTTGCGTGTCAGTCGATTCTCACGGTGCTGATGAATTTTGGGTTTCTTGTTTTCGGTGTCACGGATTACTCGGGCAAGAAGATGACGCTGCATTATGGGGCTGTGGCTTCGAAGGCACCGCGTGAGGAGGAGACGCAGGAGGCGTGTCGCATTCTGGGGCGTCGGCTGGCTGAGTGGACGGCGCTGTATGTGCATGGGCGCAAGGATCAGAATCCGCTGACGAAGGGGGTGAAGCGGTTGTGCCCGAGTGATTTTGTGGAAGATAAATCCGATACTGCATGACCCGACTCAAGCTTGCCCTCGCGCAAATGCCGGTGATCGGCGGACAGCGTGATGAAAACCTGCGCTGCGCAGTGCAGCACATTGCTGACGCTGCACAGGCAGGTGCGGCGATCATTCTGCTGCCGGAGGCGCTTGATTGCGGCTGGTGTCATTCCTCGGCCATCAACGACGCTGGTTCCATTCCGCATGGCGCAGCCTGTCTGCGCTTGCGTGAGGCGGCCCAATCACAACGCATTTACGTTTGCGCCGGATTGATCGAGCGATCGGGTGATCGGCTCTTCAACAGCGCTGTCCTCATCTCGCCCGAGGGCGAGGTGCTTTTGCATCATCGCAAGATCAACGAACTCGCCATGGCGCATCATCTCTATGCCTGTGGCGACCGTCTCGCTGTCGCGCACACGCCGCTTGGCACCCTCGGGCTCATGATTTGTGCCGATGGTTTTGCGCCCGGGCAGGCCGTGAGCCGTTCACTAGGACTCATGGGAGCGCAGATCATCCTTTCACCCTGCGCATGGGCCGTGCCGCCGGATCACGACAATGCCCAGGAGCCCTATGGCCGCCTCTGGCTCGATAACTACGGTGCCGTAGCCAAAGAATTTGGGCTCTGGATTGCCGGAGCCAGCAACGTCGGTGTCATCACGGAGGGGGAATGGTCGGGGCATCCTTGCATCGGGTGTTCCCTCGTCATGAATCCTGCTGGTGAAGCTGCTTTGCGCGGCCCTTACGGCGTGGGAGCCTCGGCGCTCCTCTTCGTCGATGTTGAGATGAACCCGAGGCCGAGGATGAGCACATGTTGAAACAGCCCGGGATGCCATCTCTGATCAACCGCCTGCGGCCATTGCAGGCGCTTATGCTCGTGGGAGTGCTGAGGGACCGTTTTGTCGAATGACGGCGTTGTAGGTGCATGGGCCAAGGAGCAGAATCTACTGACGAAAGGGGCGAAGCGGTTGTGTCCGGGTGATTTTGTGGAAGATAAGACCCAACCGTCATGACACCGACACTTTGCATTCTTGGTGGCTGCAATGGGGCAGGCAAAACCACGCTGGCGCGGGAGCTTCTGCCACGCCTTGGACTGATGCGGTTTCTCAATGCCGATGAGATCGCTCGGGGACTTTCGCCGCTGGATCCGAGTCTTACGGCTTTCAAGGCGGGGAGGTTGCTGATTGAGGAGGCGCGTGGTTTGATCAAGGCGAAGGCCAGCTTTGCCATTGAGTCCACGCTCAGCGGCAAAACGTATGTGTCCATGATTCGGGAGGCGAAGGCGCAGGGGTACCGTTTCCTGCTGCATTACATCCGCATTGGTTCTGGGGATCAGGCAGTTGGGCGCGTGGCGCTAAGGGTGAAACTTGGCGGTCATGATGTGCCGGAGGACGATATTCGCCGTCGTTTTGAGCGGAGTCGCAAGCATTTCATCGAGGACTACGTGCCGCTTGCCGATGAGTGGGGTTTGTGGGACAATCATACACCGCCACCGCAAAAAATTGCGGACAGCAGCACCCACACCATCGACCAACTTCCGGCCATGCTTGATTCCTCCAGACTCCAAGAAGCTCCGCCGAGTGAAATGTCGGAGATGTCTAAAATCGTGCTCGAAGCAGGCCGCGTGGCCACGGAGAAGATGCTGGACTATTACAAGCGCATGGGGATCAAGGTGACGCCGCAGATGACGCTGGTGCCGGAGGAAGCCGAAAAGGGTGAGTAGCAAGCGTGTACCGTAATCGGCTTTTACAAACTTTGGCGCTCGTGATGGTTCTTGGAGCAGGATTGTTGTGGAGATCCCGCTACCTGCCCATGTCGCCTTTTTTCTCCAAATATGGGGGTGATGCGCTGTGGGCGCTGGCTGTCTTTCTTGGGGCAGGGTTGTGCTTTCGCCATGCCTCCACTTGGCGGATCACGCTGATCGCTCTTGGCTTCGCATGGGGAATTGAGTTTTCGCAATTGTACCATGTGCCCTGGCTTGATCAGCTTCGCAGCAGCCTGCCAGGGCGGCTTGTTCTTGGTTCGACCTTCAATGCTCCGGACCTGCTGGCGTATGTGCTGGGAATTGCCGTTGGGGCTGCTGCGGAGCGTGCTTGCAGCAAGCGACAAAGCCGATGAATCCCTTGTCACTTCACTTCTTCTCAAACACCGGCTTTCCGCCTTTCATCGTGGCGGTGATGTGATCGCCGTCTTTGAAGCCGCCTTCGAGGACGGCGAGGCTCAGGGGATCGAGGAGGTGTTTTTGGATGGCGCGTTTGAGGGGGCGGGCGCCGAAGACGGGATCGAAGCCGGCGTCGGCGAGGTAGCGGGTGGTGTCGTCGGTGACGGTGAGGTGGATGTTCTGCTTGGCGAGGCGGTCGATGACGCGCTGGAGCTGGATCTTGACGATCTGGTCGAGCTGCTTGGCGTCGAGGCGGTCGAAGATGACGATCTCGTCGATGCGGTTGAGGAACTCGGGGCGGAAGAACTGCTTGAGGCTGTCGCGCACGAGGGCATCGCGCTGCTCAGGATTGCTGACATCCTGGATGGCGTTGCTGCCGATGTTGCTGGTCATGATGAGGACCGTGTTTTTGAAGTCGACCGTGCGGCCCTGGCCGTCGGTGATGCGGCCGTCATCAAGGACTTGGAGCAGCACATTGAAGACATCGGGGTGTGCTTTTTCGACTTCATCGAAGAGCACGACGCTGTAGGGGCGACGGCGGACGGTTTCGCTGAGCTGGCCGCCTTCTTCGTAACCGACGTAGCCGGGAGGCGCGCCGATGAGGCGGCTGACGCTGTGCTTCTCCATGTACTCGCTCATGTCGATGCGGGTCATGGCGGTGTCGTCGTCGAAGAGGAATTCGGCGAGGGCTTTGCAGAGCTCGGTCTTGCCGACGCCGGTGGGGCCGAGGAAGAGGAAGCTGCCGATGGGGCGGTTCTCATCCTGAATGCCGGCACGCGCACGGCGCACGGCATTGCTGACGGCGGTGATGGCGTCCTTCTGGCCGATGACGCGCTGGCTGAGGCGCTCCTCCATTTTCACGAGCTTGGAGCGCTCGCCTTCCTGGAGGCGTGAGACGGGGATGCCGGTCCAGTTTGCGACGACGCGGGCGATGTCGTCTTCGGTGACTTCTTCACGGAGCAAGGAGTGAGCGGCACGTGGCTGGGAGGCTTCGACGGGCGCGGCGCTGAGTTTCTTTTCGAGATCGGGGATGAGGCCGTATTGAATCTCACCGGCGCGACCGAAGTCGCCACGGCGCTGGGCTTGTTCTTGTTCGGTGCGCAGGCGGTCGATCTCTTCCTTCACCTTGCGGCCAGCATCGACGGACTCCTTTTCCTTCATCCACTGTGCCTTGAGTGCGGAGGAGCTTTCTTTGAGATCGGCGATCTCCTTGTCGAGTTTTTCGAGGCGGGCTTTGGAGGCGGCGTCCTTTTCTTTTTTCAGCGCCTGGCGTTCCATCTCGCTCTGCATGACCTGACGTTCAATAACGTCGATTTCGGTGGGCATGGAGTCGAGCTCGATCTTGATGCGGCTGGCGGCTTCGTCCACGAGGTCGATGGCTTTGTCCGGCAGGAAGCGGTCGGTGATGTAGCGGTTGCTCAGGGTGGCGGCGGCGATGATGGCACCGTCTTGAATGCGCACGCCGTGATGGACTTCATAGCGCTCCTTCAAACCGCGCAGGATGGCGATGGTGTCTTCCACACTGGGTTCGCCGACTTTCACCGGCTGGAAGCGACGCTCCAGAGCGGGGTCTTTTTCGATGTATTTGCGGTATTCGTCGAGGGTGGTCGCGCCGATGCAGCGCAGTTCACCACGGGCGAGCTGGGGCTTGAGCAGATTGCCTGCATCCATGGCTCCTTCGCCTTTGCCAGCGCCGACGATGGTGTGGAGTTCGTCGATGAAGAGAATGATTTCGCCATCGCTGGAAGTGACTTCTTTGAGGAAGGCTTTGAGGCGCTCCTCGAATTCGCCACGGAACTTGGCCCCGGCCATCATGCCGCCGAGGTCCATGCTGATGAGCTTTTTGCCCTTGAGTGAATCGGGCACGTCGCCCGCGACGATGCGGCGAGCGAGGCCTTCAGCGATGGCGGTCTTGCCGACGCCGGGCTCGCCGATGAGCACGGGGTTGTTTTTAGTGCGACGGCTGAGCACCTGCATGACGCGGCGGATTTCTTCATCGCGGCCAATGACCGGATCGATCTTGCCCTGCTTGGCGCGGGCGGTGAGATCGGTGCCGTATTTTTCGAGCGTCTGGTATTTGCCTTCGGGGTCCTGATCCACCACGCGCTGGCTGCCACGCACGGCGGTGAGGGCTTTGGAAACGGTGTCGTAGGTGAGGCCGGCCTGCTTGAGGGGATCGGAGAGCTCGGTCTTGGTTTTGAAGAGGGCGAGGATGACGTGCTCGACGCTGAGGTATTCGTCCTTGAGCTTTTTCTGCTCGTCCTCGGCCTTGGTCATGAGCTCGCGCATTTCATTGGAGAGATGCAGGCCGCTGGTGCCGCCGCTGACTTTGGGCTGGCGCGCCAGCAGGGCTTCGACGCTGGCTTTGAGGCCTTGGGCTGCGGCTGGATTGACTGCGGCCTTTTCAAAAAGCGGGGTGGCGATGCCGCCTTCCTGTTCGAGGAGAGCGAGGACGAGGTGGGAAGGCTTCAGTTCTTGATGGCCATGCCGGGTGGCGATGGACTGGGAGGCATTGAAGGCTTCCTGCAGCTTGACGGTGAATTTTTCGGGGGACATGGTTGGTGGGAGAAGGGTTGTTTCTCTGTCTCTTTGCTGGAAGCATGCCACAGCGCTGGCATGGGCTGCTACGCCTGATTTGTCTAGGTTGGGGCTATTTTAATACGCTTTTCAGGCGCTTGTTGAGCGCATTCCTGGCACAGAGGAAGGCCGAAATGGCGCAGGTGTGTTGTCTAAAACCGAAGTCATTCCTGAATGGCACACGGTCAAGTGCGGCCATTGAGAGTCTGGGTTGTATCGGAGCTCTGGCTGGTCATGGCGCGAATGTGCGGCGGGGCTTTGTGCCGACGCTTCTGGTCGGCGGGAGATGCCTGGGCGCGACGCCGCTTTTGCAGGCCGGAGCCGGAGGGAGGTTCTAGGACGAAGCGCATTCTTCAGCCCGCGAAAGCGGTAGCTGCGATGCAGGCTTGCGCCGTGCATCTCCGCGACCGCACTCCAAATCGCTGTCGCGGGCAAAGCCATCTCAGTGTCGAAGCACACGATACATGCGCTTAACCGAGGCCATTCGTGCCTGGCCTTATTTTTTGCGCCCTGGAATCTCTGTGCTCGCGCCACTGCCAATCGTTTCGTCGTCGTTCAGGTGCAGGTCATAGCCTGCCATTTCCACTTCACCGTGGCGCACTTTCTTTTTGGACATCGCGACGGAGATCCACTGGAATTCGGCGTTGTTGTCGAGCAGGACTTTGAGGACCATGGTGAGCGGTACGGCCAGAAACATGCCCAGCGGGCCCCAGAGCCAGCCCCAAAAGATGACGGAGAGGATTACCACGAGCGGGGAGATGCCGAAGCGATTGCCGAGCATGGTGGGCTGGACGAAGTTATCGAGGAAGAAATTGATGCCGCCGTAGCCGATGGCGACGAAGATGGCCGTACCTGGGCCGTGCTGCACCAGCGCCTCCACAATGGCAGGAATACACGCCGCTGTACTGCCCACGGCGGGGATGTAGTTGAACAAAAACGCCACCAGCGCCCAGAGCAGCGGGTAGTGGAGGTCGAAGAACCAGCACCAAAAGCCTGCGAGCAGGCCGGTGAGAGCGCTGATGAGGGTTTTGACGCCGAGGTATTTCTGGATGTCGTCCGCGCTGCGCATCAGGCCGGTGAGGTTCGGCCCGCCGGACAGATTCACGGCCTGAAGACGGCTCTGGGTGCCGTGGGCTTCCATCAGGATGAACATCATGACGATGATGACCATGATGAGGCTGGCGAGGAATGTCGCCAGGGTGCCGAAGGTGGTGCTAAGCATTCCCATCATGTCCTGCTTGGCTGCCCAGCCGATGAGGGTGTTCCAGTCGAAGATGCCGCTCAGCATGATTTTGGCATCACCCACGCCCTTGAGTTCAAACCAGGCGCCGAGATCATTCGAATACCTTTCAAGTCCGCGCAGATAATGCGGCAGATCCCGCCAGAAACTGATGAGCAGGCGAACACCCACGGTGACCAAGCCGGCCAGCACACTCAGATTCACCAGCATGGTGATGCCCAGAGCAAGGCCGGCGGGAACCCTGTGCCGGCGCAGCCAGCGGACCATGGGATAGCTCAGCACCGCGAGAAAAAACGCATAGACGATGGGCACCAGCACATTGGCGGCGAACTTCATGCCGGTCAGCACGACAAACAAACACGCCAGCGTGACAACCGCCTGTGAGCCTTTGCGGCCCCAATCCACCGTCTGATCATGCTCTTGAAACAACGACATGACCTGCCATGCCGCAAAATACCTGCTGGCTCAAGATTTTTCCATGAAGTATAAGGCGATCCATGATCCCGACATTTCGCAGGCTCTTATCTCTCAACCGCATCTACGCCTATGGGGATGAACGCAGGCGCGGCTGCATGAGCATGAATCCGCGCATTGTCATCGGGTTGCTCATCATTGCCGGCACGCTGCTTTATCACCAGTTTGCCACGACGACGTATGATAACAAATTCACCGGGCGCAGTCAGACGCTCGCGTGGGCCACACCGGAGGAGGAGATCGCGCTTGGGTTGGAATCCGCGCCGCAGATGATCCTGGAGAGCGGTGGGCTCTCGCGTGATGCCGCTGGACGGGAAATGGTGGGTCGGGTCGGTGCGCGCTTGATCGCTTCCACGGCGGCCAAGGAGACTTCGTATCAGTTTAAGTTTCATCTGCTGGCCGACACGCAGACCGTGAACGCCTTCGCCCTGCCGGGCGGGCAGATTTTCATCACCGAGGCGCTGTTTCGGCGTCTGAAGTCTGAAGACCAACTCGCGGGTGTGCTGGGGCATGAGATGGGGCATGTGGTGGGAAGGCATTCCAACGAGCAGATGGCGAATAGCCAGCTCATGAGCGGGCTGGCGCAGGGGGTGGGGGTGATGTTTTCCGATGGGCACAACAACTCGGGGGCGCAGATTGCCAACATGGTGGCGCAGTGGCGTGTGATGACCTTCAGTCGTGAGGATGAATCAGAATCTGATGCCCTTGGCGTGCGGTTTATGATGCAGGCGGGCTACAATCCTGAGGCGCTCATTGGCGTGATGGAGATCCTGGAGCAGGTCAGCGGAGGTTCGAACAAATCCGACTTTATGAGTTCGCATCCGAATCCGGCGAATCGGATGGAGCATATTCGGGAGGTGATTGTGAAGGAGCGTGCGGGGCGCTGAGGTGCTTGCGGGGAGCGAGGGACGCTCGAAAGCGGCGCTGAAGCGCCGCAGTCCGGGGACGCTGGCGCGTTATATCATGGTGCCATGCCGAGAGGGCGGTTTTCGGTGCCTTTGATTTGGAGGAGGGCGTCGCCGAGTTCTTTGCGGGTTGGCTCCGCGAGCTTTTGCAGGCGTTCCACGATCTCGGGGTGTTCTTTTGAGACATCGTGCGTTTCACCGGGGTCGTCATTGAGATTGTACAAGGACAGACCGATGTTTTCGACGCGGTAACCATGGCGTGAGGCGATGCCTGCGATGCCGCTCTGAGTGATCGACTTGGGTTTCATCTGGCCAAAGCGCGCCGGTTTGCCATTGCGGCCGGGTTCGCCATCCACGGTGATGTAGGGATGGGGGAAGTGGAGCTTCCATGGGCCGCTGCGTATGGCCTGAAGTTCGCTGCCACCGTAGAACACCAGGGCCTCGTGCGGTGATTTTACGCCGGGCTTTCCTTCGAGCAGATCGAGGATGTCTTTGCCGTCGATTTTGCGTTCAGGCAGCTTCCCGCCGATCAAGCGGGCGATGGTTGGCAGCAGGTCGATTTCCATCGCTGGCTCGTCGCAGACTTGGGCTGCGGGCACATGGCCCGGCCAGCGGGTGATGAAGGGGCTGCGTACGCCGCCATCGAAGGTGGTCAGCTTGCCTTCGCGCAGGGGTTTGGCGCTGCCGGCGTGATTGCCGTAGCTGAGGAAGGGGCCATTGTCGGAGAAGAGGATGACCAGGGTGTTTTGATCGATGCCGCAGCGCTTGATCGTGTCGAGGATCTGGCCCACGGACCAGTCGATCTCCTGGACGACATCGCCATAGAGCCCGGCGCTGGACTGGCCGCGAAAGGCGTCGGAGGCAAAGATGGGCACATGGGGCATCACATGAGGGACATAGAGGAAGAACGGCTTCTCTTTATTTCGCTTGATGAAGCTCGTCGCTCCTTCCGTGAAGCGGCGGGTGAACTGGCTTTGATCGGGATCGGTTTCGATGACTTTCAAGCCGTCGTAGAAGGGCAGGGGCGGCATCTCCTTGGCCAGAGAGGGGTGGTACTTGCTGTTGTCGTTTGAGTAGGGGATGCCGAGGAATTCATCGAAGCCGTTGCGCAGTGGATTGAACAGAAGATCGGTGCCGAGATGCCATTTGCCGAAGGCGGCGGTGGCGTAGCCCTTGGCCTTGCACATCTCTGGCAGCAGCCATTCGTCGGGATGGAGGCCCTCTTTGCTGGTGTGGTTCAAGGCGCCCTGCATGCCGACACGGTTGGCGTAGCAGCCTGTCAGCAGTGCCGCGCGCGAGGCGCTGCACACGGCCTGGGCCACGTAGAAGTTGGTGAACTTCATTCCTTCCGATGCCATGCGGTCCATGTTGGGCGTCTTGATCTTTTCCGCACCAAAGCAGCCGAGATCGGCGTAGCCCAGATCATCGACCAGGATGATCACCACATTGGGCGGGCGTGGATCGGCGGCGGAAAGAGTGAGGGAGGTGAGGAGGAGGGCAAGCAGCAGGCGCATGGCGTCATCGTGGCAAATGCAGGCTGAACTGGCGAGTTTTTTTGCAGTCAAATGCTGTGGCGCTTGCCAGTACACTCGTTTCCTGACTACAATTAAATCATGATCTGGCGTGTGGCGGCTGTGTTGGCGGTGGTTTTCTGGGCGGTGATGTCTGGACTGCTGGTGCGTGACGTCTATTTCCCCGAGGCTTCACGCTTTGCGATCGTTCCACCGCGCATGGTGATGGATTTGTTTTTGCGGCAGTCGGAAACCTTCGGCTGTACGCTGCACCTCTACCATCAACGGGAAAAAATCGGGCATGCGAACCTGCAGGTGAACCGCCGCATCAAGCAGGACCATGAAACCGTGTATGACTTGATCGCCCACGGGGCCGTGGAGGAGGTGGCGCCGGAGGATCAGGTGCGCAGCATCATGGCGTCCTGGAGTCTGGGCTGCACACTGGCCGATGGCGAGCGCTGGCAAAATCTGGTCATCAAAGCCAGCCTCCCGCAGCGCGATGCGAGCATGCGCCTGTCATGGAACGAAACACAGTCATCGCCCGAAGTGCTGGTGAGGCAGGGAGAGCGTGTGGTGATGAATTCGCAGGATGTGAAGCTGCTCATGGGCATGGGGGCCGGTCAGGACAGTGCGCTGGCGATGCTCTCGATGATGGGGGGCAACCTGCCGAAAACGGGCACGCCATCGGACACCAAGGACGCGATGAAACTGCAGGCGCGCGAAGGCATGATGGTGCTCGCTGGCAGGCAGCGGAAGTGTTTTATTCTCTCTCTGCCGATCATGGGAATGTACGAGGTCAAAATGATCTTCACTGAAGCAGGTGAGCTTGCGCGCATCGACCTTCCGGACGACTACGTGCTGCTGGAGCCCACCATTCACGGGCTACAGGACGTCGCGCACTGATTTGAACCCTTTTGAAGCATGATCGAGATTGAAGACCTCACGATGAACTATGGCGATCTGCGGGCGCTGGATGGCTTGAATCTCACCATCCAACCCGGTGAACTGTTTGCCTTTCTGGGGCCGAATGGCGCTGGCAAGACCACTGCGATGAAGCTGCTCACCGGGCTGATGAAGCCGGACTCCGGGCGTGTGAAGCTGTGCGGACACGACGTGCAACTGGAATCCATGCAGGCGAAGTCATTGCTCGGCTACGTGCCGGACGTGGCGGTGTTTTATGAAAAGCTCACGCCGGTGGAGTTCATGGAATTCATCGCCGAGCTGTTTGAGATGGATCAAGACCATGCGACTGCGCAGACGGAGGCGCTGTTTACGAAATTTGCCCTGCATGAGTACTCGCGGCAGCGCATTGAGAATCTCAGCCATGGCACGCGGCAGCGTCTCGCCATCGCCAGTGCGCTGCTGCATGATCCGAAGGTTTTTGTCATTGATGAGCCGATGGTCGGGCTGGACCCCATCCATGCGCGCACGGTGAAGCGGGAGATCAAGGAGCGCAGTCAGGCGGGCACCACGGTGCTGATGAGCACGCATCTGCTGAACATCGCCGAGGAACTTGCCGACCGCATTGGCATCATCCATCACGGCAAGCTTATCGCCCTTGGCACGCTGGAGGAACTGCGGCGGGACCATGAAAAACGCGGGCGGAGGCTGGAAGACATCTTCCTGAGCATGGTGGAGCAAGAATAACGAAACCAGAATGAGGAATGACGAATGAATGACAAAGCCAGAAGCCCGAAATAGAATGCGTTTGTTCATTGTGACATCATTCGTCATTCGACATTCTGGTTTCGTCATTTGTCCGCGTTCACATCTCCCATTCCTTTCAACTTATGAAAAAACTTCTCTTCCTCCTCATGACATCCATGGCTCTCGCTGCTGACACCAACGTTCAGGACATCAAGGTCAAGGACATCGATGGCAAAGAGACCGCGCTGAAAGCCTACGCAGGCAAGGTGCTGCTGATCGTGAACGTGGCCTCCGAATGTGGCTACACGCCGCAATATGCCGGACTGCAGGGGCTGTATGAAAAGATGAGCGGCAAGGGGCTGGTGGTGCTGGGTTTTCCCTGCAACGATTTCGGCGGTCAGGAGCCGGGGAGCGAGGCGGAGATCAAGAGCTTCTGCTCGCTCAGGTACAAGGTGACGTTTCCCATGTTTGCCAAGGTCGCGATCAAGGGGGACGGCAAAAGCCCGCTGTATGCTGCGCTGCAATCTGCCACCGGCAGTGAGGTCGGCTGGAACTTTGAGAAGTTTCTTGTCGGCAAGGATGGCAAGGTGTTGCAGCGCTTTGGCTCCGATGTGGAACCGGAGTCTCCGGAGCTGATGGCGGCGATTGAGGCGGCGCTGAAGTAGGCATGCCCGCCACAGCGTGAAGTGTTTGTCTCTGTCTTTGAGGAGTACTCATGTCTGCCATTTATTACAAGTTCAACACGGCCAAAGCTGCACTCAAAATCCTTGAGTCGGGTCAACTATGGGCCATAGACCCGATGGATTTTAATGATCCATTTGAAATCCTTCCCGGTTTTGATGAACGCCGGAGAAAAACCGCGCGCGAATCAAGAGATGAATTTGGCAGAATTGATCATGGGCCAGACATTGGGACGATTTCAGAAGCTGCATCCCGCGACTACCCAGGCATGCCTGGATTGATCGAAGAATGTCACGAACTATTTTACCGAAGAATATCCGAACGGATTAGAGTCATCTGCTTTAGCCAAAATCCGAAAGATATTCTCATGTGGTCTCATTATGGTGAATCTCACAAAGGGATAGCGATAGGGTTTGATGTTACCAAGGGGAGCTTTCCAAGAGGAATGCATACAGCGGGACTTCCAGTTTTATATGTACCAAAGGGTGAGAGGCCAAAGCTCCCCGAGCATGCTTATTATTTCGAAGTGCTTCGTCAGCGGCAAAGCGCACATTTGCCTGAAGGCGAAGTGATGCACAATGGGGTCGTTATTCATTCATCTCACTTGGACAACGAAATCTATGCCGCTGCCCATCAGATACTCCAGCACAAGCATGAATGCTGGAAATATGAATCTGAAATACGGTTCGTGTATGATTTAGCCACAGCAAATCGAGGCGGTCTGATTCGGGCAAGATTTGATAGCGACTTCCATAAACCTACAGAAAGAGATTTGGCGCCCTTTGGTGACGAAGCCATTCAAGAAATCAGAGTTGGCTGTTATTGCCAGCCAGCACATGCCCGGGAGCTCTTCAAGATGCGACAAGAAGGCCGTTTTTCGGGTGCAAGGTTTTACATCACCTCGCTTAATGAAGACCAGTACGAGATTGACTTCACCTCCGTAGACGAGCTTTCATTGTTGAATTCTCAGGCATATTTCAGACCCAGCAGCTGGAGAGGCCGCTCAAGATAAGAATGGTCATGTGAATCTTCCTCAGTAGCGGTCAAACTCATCCAGGGAGATGTCGGATGCCTTGGCATTGCCATTGATTACCTTGTGCAATGTCAGAGTTAGGACATCTGTCGTGATGACAATTTGCTCCCCTTCTTTTTTTTGCCTTGTGGTATAAATCAAAGATTGATCATAGCGAGATGCGTTTCTTCCTCGGTGGAAATCTCGTTTAGTGGAGTTCCATCCATACCCTGTACAATACAGAACTTGGTAGCTTCCATCTGGGATCTGATCGAAAGAAAACTGCTCTCCACCCCGGACATAGAAAGACGCAGCGAGCGAATTATTTTCCAGAATTTTTACATGGGCGTCTTCGGCCAATCCGTTTTGGAGAATCAGCCGGCCACTGCCACCCTTGTCCGAAATCCGATCCATCAGAACAGAGCCACTTTGAAGCCTTACGTCCGATGGTAGATGCATTTTTTCTTCGGCAGGGAACGCATGGGGCAATACTGGTGCTTTCTCCATTGATCCGGCAGGACCGCCAGTCGTTCCAACTGAATTTGATTGGCTATTCATCTCGGCAAGTTGCTTTTCGGCTTCTTTGCTTCCTTGCTCAGACGCTTTCCGATACCAGTTCATTGCTTCCGTGCGATTTCTACCGTCTGAATCTGCAGATGCATAGTAATCACCCAGCCAAACCTGTGCGTCGACGTAACCCTGATCTGCAGATGCACGGTACAACTTCATGGCAGCGTCAAAGTCTTTCGGCACTCCATTGCCGCCTGAATAACAGTGGCCTAGAAAATACTGGGAGACCGCATCATTTTGGTCAGCCGCAAGCCTCAACCACCTAACTGCCTCTGCTGGGTTTTTCGTCACCCTTTTTCCCAACTGGTACAAAAGCCCAAGTTGGCGTTGAGCTTCGGGAAGACCTTGATCTGCCGCTTTGTGAAGCCATCCGATGGCAAGAGTCTCGTTTTTTTGGACTTCATACTTGTGGAAATCTTCATCCTCGAATGATCGCCCGCTGCGGAATGCGTATGATTCAGCCCAATACTCACCCGAAGCGTACACGGCAGAAAGAGTGAACTGACTGGTGGCATCACCTACTTCAGCAAGTTCTACAATGTCATTCAAACTCAACAGCCGAAAACTAGTGGAGGAATTCTGTGAATAGTTCTTTTTTGGCAATTTTTCACGCTTAAAAGTTTCAGCCATTGTTTTGGCATCTGACACTTGGCTTGCGTTCATTTGGCTTTCCAATTTCGGCAAGAAGTCATCTTTTGGCTCATTGAACCCCGAACTGACTGCGAGACAATACCACATGTGCGCCTTGACGAAGTCCTTTGGCAGAGTTGTGCCAACTTCATGCATTAAAGCAAGGGAGTGCTGGGCATCAGAGTTGCCTCGCTCTGCCGCCAGAGAATACCACTTCGAGGCTAATTTGACATTCTTTGGAATACCAAAGCCATTGTCACAACAAAATGGCCATTCAAACATTTCCGTGTGATGCGGAGTGACGAAAAGAGAACCAAGTAGCCAGAATGGACACAAAAGCATGGGAAGAGTTGTTGGGTGTAGCCGCGCCTTGGAGGGTAGTGGGCATGGAAATCAATGTCGC